>LFSB01000040.1 GCA_001513045.1 Clostridiales bacterium DTU089 | reverse complement strand
GAACAAAACACCGAAACCACAGCGGAAAACGCCGGAGAACAAAACACCGAAAACACCGCTGCATAAATCCTACAGCAAAAAATCACACGCGCAAGGTTGCAACCGCTCCGGAGAGGGTGCCATCGGCTTGGTACACCGCTTCCGCCCCCTCCGGGGCGCAGCAATATAAACACAAGAAAATTGTGAAAATATTTCACAAACCGTGGAAGACAACACCACAAGCGGACATATTTGCCGAAAAACAATGAGCCGCCCGAAGCGCACTGTTTAAGTGACTTCGGACGGTTCTGTATTTTTAATTCTTACCACCGGTTTTCAACATATTCGCAAAAAGCGTACATGTCCTTGATTTCAAGCGTTGCTCCGTCATCAAGCACAACCGTGCCGTTCCACAGTCCGTGAAGCTGATGGCAATGCATACGCAGAACAAGCGCGTTCATATCGCTGTGCTGGTCATAAAACGGGGACATCGTCATATTGAATCTTCCGTCCTCGGAAAGAAAATGCCACGGCTGCATATATTTATCGGGCTTGGGGAACACCTCAACATCAACCGCGCCGAGCTTGTGAACCTTACCGTCAAGGAAAAGACAGGTTTCGGTTGCAAAGCTTTCATCACCGATGCCCCATGTTATTTCAAAACCGAAGATATGCTGCCTGCCCTCAGAGTCGGTAAGCCTTGTTGAACCGTTACCCCAGTACCACACAAGGCGGTGCGGAGCGTTGACCCTTCCCCAGTCAAGGCAACAGAAGCTGTCATTCTTTGAAAACGAATAAACCTCCTCGCCCCACCGGAGGCTGCCTGAGCACGGCATACAATTTTGCTTCATGGTCATGAAAAAGCTTGACTTTTTGCCCTCAAACGGCAATACGGTTGTTATGTTTTCCAGCTCATCGGGTATATCCATTTCAAAGCTGCACTCAACAGGCTTGCCCTTGGCTTCGGACTTGAAATACAGGGTTCGTCTGTTTTTTTGCGTATCAAATTCAAAATCGGCCTTGCCTATGCCGTTTACGCTGTATTTTATGTTGTTGGGTACGTCACCCTTGACCGGCATAACATATTTCTTGCTGCCGATGAAAAATGCTGTGGAGTTAACTATGACACCTGCGCCCGGAGTGTTTTTTGTATTGGGATTTTTAAGGTCGATAAGCACTGCGGAAACGAAGCCTCCGACAGCTATTTTCGCAAGATTTACCTGTACGGTAAATCTTCCGTTTGATACCTGATAGAATTCCCATTCCTTAAAACGACTGTGAGGTCTGACGTTTTTGCTTTCATAATCAAAAAGCATGTGTCTCGCCCAGCCGGCAGCAAGTAACGTTCCGTCATCGGCAAGAAGCGGCACAGGCTGCGTGTATTCGCGCTGTATGCTTTTTACCTCGCCCTTAAGCCAGCTTTTGTATGTTCTCGGAGCTTCATCCGTCATGAAAAAACCTCCCCTGCAATGTTGCATATACAGATTATCATTTTATCCGGCAAATGACAAGGATTTTTTCTGTTGCGTTTTTCGGGATAATAATATATACTTGATTTGCGAAATAAAGGGGGGGATTTTTTGTTCTTTTTGTTTGACAAAAAGCCAAAGGTCGAGGGTGGCGCCTCGAACCGTCAGATTCTCAGCTACTCGGTGGGAATTACCGGACAGAATATGTCCTACTGGTATGTTGCTACCTGGCTGAGGTATTTTTGCGTTAACCTTTTTCACATGGATGAGATGAAGGTCGGCACCATTTTCTCTCTCAGCTACGCCTAGGACGCTGTGAATGACCCGCTAATCGGTGCAGTTGTTGACCGCATACCCAGCAAGCCCTATCGCAAGCTCAAGCCGTATATTTCATATCTTCCGCCTCTCATCGGAGCATTTACGGCGCTTATGTTTATGAATGTTCCGCTTGATGAGAACGGGAAAATTGTATATATTCTCGTGCTTTATTTTGTGTGGGATCTGTTTTATTCATTTCAGGACGTGGGACTGTGGGGCATGGTTGCACTCTCAAGCCCGCGTTCCGACGAACGGACACGAATTGCACAGTGGGCATCAATCGGTGCCGGTGCCGGCGGGGCTATCGCGGGAACCTTTCAGATGGTGCGTTCCATACTCACAGACCCCAAGGGCATAGGTATGGCAGACACATCGGTGTTTTTGCTTTTCGGCTTGGTTTTCGGACTCGGCGGTGAGCTTCTCTCCCTTACTGCAACAAAAATGCCCGAAATCGTACAGGGCGGAGATCCGGAGGACAGCGTTTTTAAATCGCTTGCGATTCTCCGTCACAACCCCACGCTGTTGCTCTTGTCCCTGGCGCGATTCATGCAGTCGGTATGTCCGAAAGTACAGAACGCGTACTTCTTTGAGAACTGTGTATCCTTCATGAACGGTCAGCAGGCGGAATTCCTTTTCGGTTTTCTCAGCGGCGTTCCCGGAGCTTTTGCCGTGTTCTTCACTACGAAGATTGTCAAAAAAATCGGCGGCATGAAAAAGCTTCTGCTGTTGTCGCAAATCATGCTTATAGGAATCAGAACGATAGTCTATTTTGTGGGCTATGATTCTCCTGCCCGTTTTGTTGCAATGATTGTGCTTTTCGGATTGATAAATATCCCCGGCAGTCTTATGGATACCGCTTACCGCTCGCTCACAAGCGACTCGGTGGATGAGGTTGAGCTGAAAACAGGTGTCCGCTCCGAGGGCGTGTGCTTTGCAATGCAGAATTTTACCACAAAAATGCAAAGCGGAGCAACCTCGCTGATTGAGGGGTATATCCTCAAGCTGCTTAAATACAACAGCGTTGACAAGGCCGCCGGAATTGCGCAGAATGCCACCTTCCTGAAATGGCAATGGCCGATGTTTGTTCTCGGACCTATTATCGGCGCTGTGTTTTACATGATAATAATCGCATTTATAAAGGACAGCGATGAGTACCGCAATGACATTGAACGTCAGCTAAGGCAACGGCGTGAAGCGCTTGGTGCCGGACAGGCGCCGGTTGAGCCGGTGCTTGTGCAATAGCACATAAGAAACAAAGAGCGGTAGCTGCTGCCGCTCTTTTGAGTCTGTATTTATTAAAGCCGGTGTTGTGCACACCGGCTTTAATTATGTTCATTTTTTCTTTACGGCGAGCAGCTCAATGTATCCGCGTTCGCCCCTCGGCTCAAGCTGTATGCGCGGGTTTTCCTTATCCCACATAAGGCCTGTCACTCCGGGCTCGTATCTTTCGATTGCGTGCTGCACTGCCTGTATGGCTTCGCAGTAATCCTCCTCGCGGAACGGCTCGCCCTGAAACATGAGATATTCAACCTCCGGCAGACTTATTATGTCAAAGCCGTCCGGTATTTCTCCCGAATAGTTTTCGTCAACCTCTACGCCCTGAACGTAGGTCGAGGTTCCGGGCTTTTTGTATTTTTCGGGCAGCCACATGCATACCGGCTCACCGCAAAGCGAGTCCATGCTTGTCAGCAATCCCCACACGTCGCAGCCGACCTCCTCGCAATAAGGAAAATAGTCCTCAGCGCTTATACCGCGCCGTATTATAACCTTTCGCGCCGGCTTATGAACCGCCTGAATAAATATGCTTTGCAGATTTTCCATGTCAATTTCTTCCTTTCTCAGCTCTTTGAATTTTACACCGTACGGAATGAAAAGATTGATGGGAACGGGCTGCCGGGCATATTCTCCGGGATTACAGCCGAACTCCCGGCGGAATGCGCGCTGATAGCCGTCAACACTTCCGAAGCCGAGCTCGTAAGCCGCATCTATAACGCGGCAGTCGTCGTTTTTCAGCCGTATCGCACTTTCCGACAGCCGCATACGCCTGATGTAGTCGGACGGAGTTAAGCCCGTAAAGAGCTTGAAAAGCCTGTAGGAGTGCCAGGGTGAGAACAATGACACCCTCGAAAGCGCGGCGGGGGTTATTTCCTCGTCGAGATGCTCCGCAATATAGTCCTGCATACGCTGAACGGCTTCAATATGTTCTTCCATGCCCAAGTCATCCTTTCACAGCATATTTTACACGGACGCGAGCGGATTTTCCCGACTTTTTTTGCTGATTTAAGTTCGGATTATCCTATGGTATAATCGATTTTTCTGTCCTTGAAATAGTACTCGCGGTCACGCTCTCCGATTTCCCTCAAGACTCGGCAGGGATTTCCGGCGGCAACGACATTTGCCGGGACATCCCGCGTCACCACGCTGCCCGCGCCGATGACCGTGTTGTCACCCACCGTAACTCCGGGCAGGATTATGGCTCCGGCGCCTATCCAGCAGTTTCTTCCGATGTGAACCGGCATGTTGTACTGGTATATTTTTTCCCTAAGCTCAGGCAAAATCGGATGGCCTGCGGTTGCAATGATAACGTTCGGGCCGAGCATTGTGAAATCCCCGACATATACATGTGTATCGTCAACAACGGTGAGGTTGAAATTTGCATAGACGTTCTTGCCGAAGTGGATATGTTTTCCGCCCCAGTTGGAGTGCAGCGGCGGCTCAATATAGCAGTTCTCACCTATTTCGGCAAACATTTCATGCAGCATGACTTGCCGCTTTTCAGCCTCGCCGGGACGTGTTGCGTTAAAATCGTAAAGCCTTTCGAGACATTTCTCCTGCTCAAGCATGATTTCATCATCTCCGGGCAAATACAGCTCGCCGGTGTGCATTTTTTCCTTCATTTTCATATATATCCCGCCTTTATAAATTTTGCCGGAGCTTTTTGTCAAGCCGCCACAAATATCATTGATGCCGCCAAAAACATCTGACCGAGGAAATAGGTTACAAGGTTAAATATCTTTATGGGATAGTGTCCGCGTTTGCCGCCGAAGAGGATTATTGCCAGCGTGCAGTCGGACATGAAAAACAAAAGGGAGCCGAGACAAAGCATCACGAGCACCGCCGGAGCATTTTCGAGGGACGCGGAGAAATAGCGGAGCGCAAACGTCCACGCTTTAACAAGCATTGTCGTAAGCACTATCGCATAAACGCCGACTGCAGCCCAGAGTACGCCGCCGAAGGTCATTTTTTTAATTATCGCGTATGCCACTCCGATTGAAAAAATCACCGCTATTGCTACAAGCTCATACTTGTCGAAAAACGCGCTGCCGGGAAACAGCTTTCGGATAGCGGACGAGTATGCGCAGATGTAGAATATATGTCCGCCCATAAAGCATAAAAGTCCTGCGGCAAAAAATGCGACACAGTTTTTGGCGTGCAGAAAGTAGTCCCCGAACCACGACATGACGAGTCCGCAGAGCATGAGCACGGCAAAGCGCGACCAGTCGCCGGATATGAGAACTGCCGCCACTCCCATAACAACGAAGGCCGTTGCACATATCATTTTCAGAATCAGAGATTTTCGTGACCTTGCAGGCCACATGACCTTGATAAACCAGGGTACAAACACAATTTCAACAATTGCCGCCGCAAAAAAAATACCGTAAAAAAGCACACGCTTCCCCTCCGAAGAATAGATATTGTTAAAATTTTACCATAAATCGAAGAAAAAGTAAATCCCGTAAGTGTTGACAGTCGCGCCGGATAAATGTAAAATGATAAAAGAGGTATTATATTATAATATTACCCCGAAACGAAGGGAGAGCGCCGGAATGTCAAAGATACTTATAGCCGACGATGAAAATCTTATACGCAGACTTGTTTCTGACTTTCTTTCAAAAAGCGGTCACACCGCGCTTGAGGCTCTTGACGGCGAGCAGGCGCTTGAGCTGTTTCGCCGCAATCCCGACATTGACCTGATTATTCTTGACATAATGATGCCCAAGCTTGACGGCTGGGAGGTTTGCCGTGAAATTCGCAAAAGCTCAGATGTTCCCATAATCATGCTTACGGCGAGGAGCCAGGAGTTTGACGAGCTTACGGGCTTTGAGGCGGGCGCGGATGACTATGTGACCAAGCCCTTCAGTCCGTCTGTGCTTGTAAAGCGTATAGAAGCGCTCATTCGCAGAAAAAGCGCGCCGGAGGAAAAATCACGCGTTACCGGCGACGGGCTTGTTATAAAAACCGATGCGCACGAGGTTTATCTTGACGGTGTGCAGATGGAGCTTACACTCAAGGAATACAACATCCTCATAAAGCTGATGTCGAACATCGGCAGAGTCTATTCCCGTGAACAGCTGCTTGATGAAATATGGGGAGTGGATTTTCTCGGTGACATCCGCACCGTGGACTCACATGTTGCGAGGCTGCGCACAAAGCTCGGAGAATGGGGCAATCTTCACATAAAGACAATATACGGAATAGGCTATAAAATCGAGGTGAGCCGCTGATGTCGAAAAAGCCGCGCGGAGAGAGGCGTTCAACCGTCGGCATACGCGTAAAGCTGCTGCTTGAGGTTATGCTGATTTTTGCGCTTTGCTTCGGGGCGCTTACGTTTCTCAACTCCAGATATCTTGAAAAAATATATATCTGGAACCAGCACAATGTGCTCGGGGATATAGCAGCCTCGGCGGATACCGTCACGGCGGAATCCTACCGCAGTCTGTTTTATGAACCCGAACGCAGTAAAAACGTTGATATAAGAGTCTACAATCCGGACGGCGAGCTGTTATATTGCTCTGACGCTGAATTCGTTTCCGCCCAGAGCAAGGTTGAGGTAATAAGCAGTGAGGAAAATCCGGACGGGAGCTATTTCAATGTTCTTCAGCAGCGCGGGCAGACCACCGTGCAGTATATTGTTTACGGAAGGGTGCTCAAGTCGGGAAACCACATTGAGATATACGCGCAGAAGAACGTTATAGAGGAGAGTGCAAACATATCGGTCGGCTTTACCGCAGCACTTTCACTGTTCGGTCTTCTTGCGGCATTCATTTTCGTATCCATATATTCCAGACGCTTTACCGCTCCGCTCATCGACATGAACCGTGTGACTCAAAAGATGGCGGCGATGGATTTTTCGCAGAAGTGCAGTATATCAAGCCGCGATGAGATAGGCTCGCTTGCCGAGGGCATAAACGAGCTGTCCGATTCGCTTGACCGTACGCTCAGGGACTTGAACGAAAAAAACGAGAAGCTGCTTGAGGACATCGAGCGCGAGCGCGAGCTTGACCGCATACGCAAGGAGTTTATTGCCGCGGTTTCGCATGAACTGAAAACCCCGATAGCCATAATTCAGGGCTATGCAGAGGGTGTAAAGCTCATGAGTGACCCGGAAAATACTCAGGCTGCGGAATATTGCGACATAATAACAGATGAGGCGGCGAGGATGAACAACCTCGTTATGCAGCTGCTTGAAATATCCATGTATGAGTCCGGCGCATATACGCTTAAAAAGAGCAGCTTCAACATCGCGGAGGCGGTGGAGAAATATCTTTCCGGTGCGGCGGCAATTTTTGCCGAGAAGGGCATTAAAGCCGAATGCGAAATACCCGACAGCTTTGTCGGTGAGGGCGATGTTGACAAAATTATAATGATAGTCAACAACTATGTTTCAAATGCAGTGTCTCACGCCTCGGGCGAAAAGCTCATACGCATATCCGTGCGCGATTCGGGCGAAAAATACACCCTGAGCGTCTTCAATACCGGAGAGCATATCGCACAGGAGGATATGGAGCGTATATGGATAAGCTTCTACCGCGCCGACCGCTCCCATTCGCGTTCGGAGGGGCGTTTCGGGTTGGGGCTGTCAATAGTAAAGGCCATTTCCGAGATGCACGGATGTGCCTGCGGCTGTGAAAATGTCGAGGGCGGCGTAAGCTTTTGGTTTGATATAAATAAACAAGGAGAAAATGATGAACTTTAATTTTGTAATTCCGTGTCTGTTGGGCGTGGAGGGAATAATAGCCGATGAGCTGCGTTCCCTTGATGCCTCGGACGTAAGAGCGGAAAACGGCAGAGTCCTTTTTTCGGGCGATGAGCATATCCTTGCGAGAGTAAATATATGCTCGCGGTTTTCCGAGCGCATACAGCTTCTGGTGGGAAGCTTTACGGCAAAGACCTTTACCGAGCTTTTTGAAGGAACAAAGGCGTTGCCGTGGGAGGATTTCATAGGTAAGACGGATGCTTTTCCCGTAAAGGGATATTCGCTCAACTCGGCACTTTTCAGCGTGAGCGACTGCCAGGCGATAATCAAAAAAGCAGTCGTTGAAAGGCTCAAGCTGAAATATAAAATACCGTGGTTTGAGGAGACGGGACCTGTATATCAGATACAGTTTTCCATCATGAAGGATGAGGTGTCACTGCTTATTGATACCTCGGGAGCGGGGCTTCACAAGCGGGGCTACCGCCTTCAGGCGATGGGCGCACCGATAAAGGAGACGCTTTCCGCCGCAATCTGCTCGGCGGTGCGGCTTCGCCCGTATCATACTCTGTATGACCCGATGTGCGGCTCAGGCACAAACCTTATTGAGGGTGCAATGATGGTGAAAAATATGGCTCCCGGGCTTGAGCGCAACTTCTCTGCGGAAAGATTTTCATTTATTCCGCGAGAGGTATGGACGCTTGAGCGCGAGCGCGCAAGGGCGCAGATAATAACCGACAGCGACTTTGTGGCTTACGGCTCGGACATTGACGCACAGGCGCTTGAGATTGCAAGGGAAAATGCAAAAAGAGCGGGCGTGGCGGATTGCATCAGCTTTGAAAGGCGCGATATCAAGGACTTTGCGCCCAGGAGCGAAAAGGGAACAGTGATATGCAATCCCCCGTACGGAGAGCGCCTGCTTGACACCTCGGCGGCCGCAGCGCTTTATACGCAGATGGGAAAAATATTCAAGCCCGCGCATGGCTGGAGCTATAATATCATAAGTCCGGACGAGGGCTTTGAAGCCGCCTTCGGCAGAAAAGCGGACAAGCGTCGCAAGCTTTATAACGGTATGATAAAATGCCAGCTTTATATGTATTTTAAGTAGGTGATATAATGGAAAACGAGGATAAGAGGCAGGAAGTGCCGGCGCAAGACGGTGCCAACACGCTTTCGGAGGAGGAATTGCTTGCTGCGCTGGAGCTTTTTTCGGACAGCGGCGAAAGGAAGACGCCTAAGACGGCGGCAGACAAGCCGGCTGTGCGCAAGCGCTCACCTGCTAAGCCCAAGGCGGAAACGAAGCCCAAGATGGAAACAAAGCCTAAGACGGAAAAACCGCTTACAGAGAACACCGCGGGCGAGAGCAAGCTTCAACCGGAGTCCGGGCTGAAAAATCAGCCTCCTAAGCAGGATGCCGTTGAGCAAGCACCTGTTGACGCACAGGCGGAATCCGAGGCACCGGAGACAAAGGATGTTGATGCTCATACGGAGCCGGCGGCGCCTCGCAAGCAGCGCCAAAACCGTAAAAGGCGCAGACGCAAGGGCTTTTTGTTCGGACTTTTCATCATTGCGCTTGCATGTGTAGGCGCATGGAGCCTTGCCTCGGATGCGGTGGGGTATGTGAAATCAGTTATCAGGAACGATGAGCAAATAAAAATATACAACACCTTTCTTGCGCCCGTTGTGGAAAACGACCCGGACACCTTCGACGACATAAGCAAGGCAAATATGAATCAGCTGTTGGATATCTCCGTGCGCGCGTTGCTCGGTGACGGGCTTGCGCCCGACAAATATCCGTATACGGACGGCAGTCTGGTAATTCCGCAGGCGGATGTGGAGGCATATTTTATAAAATATTTCGGAACCGCCGTGATTCCGGCGCACGCGAACGTAACGGGCTACGGCTATGAGTTCATTTATAACGCGGACGCACATACCTATTCGGTTCCCGTAACAGGCGTTACGCCGCTGTACTATGCATCGGTTACAAATACGCAGAAAAAGGGAGATGCCGCCATTCTCACGGTTGCTTATATGGCAACAGAGGAATACGGAAGGGTCGAAAACGGCGTGCCGGTGCCCGCCGAACCGGACAAATATATGAAAATAACCATAAGAAAGAGTGGCTCAAGCTACGTAATAACCGCCATACAGAACGTATAAAAGGAGTTTTGCAATATGAAAACCATACTCAACAAACGCACAACAGACAAAAGCACATCATCAAAGGTGTATTTTACATCTCAGATTACCCCGGACGCGCTGATGAGAATCTATGAGTCTCTCGGCAAGAAGGCGGAGGGCAGGGTTGCCGTCAAGCTTTCCACCGGCGAGCCGGGCGGACATCATTTTCTTTCGGCAACTCTCATTGCGCCGCTTGTAAAAGAGGTCAAGGGCACAATCGTTGAATGCAACACCGCATACGGCGGAAAGCGCGACGACACGCACTCCCACCGTATGGTTGCGGAGAATCACGGCTTCACCTCAATTGCCGAGGTCGATATTATGGACGCTGACGGTGAAATGCGTCTGCCCGTCAAAAACGGAACCGTGCTCGGAGAAAACATTGTCGGAACTCATCTCTCGAATTATGATTTTCTTGTTGACCTTGTTCACTTTAAGGGTCACATGATGGGTGGCTTCGGCGGTGCGATAAAAAATCTGTCGATAGGTGTCGCGTCCTCCGCGGGCAAGCTGAAAATCCATAACGGCGGCGTTGAGGGCAAGCCCATAGACATGGATGCCGCACAGGATCCGTTCCTTGAGTGCATGGCGGAGGCGACCGGAACCGTAATTGATTTTTTCGGAGACAGGGTCATACACATCAATATAATGAACAATCTTTCCGTGGACTGCGACTGTGACTCGAACCCTCACGCGCCCGAAATCCCGGATATCGGAATACTCGCCTCGCTTGACCCGGTTGCGCTCGACCAGGCGTGTGTTGACCTTGTGTACTCATGCGAAAAGGGCGACAACAAGCCGCTGATTGAGCGTATGGAGTCGCGCCATGCCGTACACATCCTTGAGCATGCGGATGAAATCGGTATGGGCACCCGGAATTATGAGCTTATATCAATCGACGAGGACTGAGCCTAAGCAGGGCGGAACTGCCTGAAAAACATACAATCCGACAGCTTTAAAAAACTTTTTCAAAAAAATTGAAAAAAATTTGAAAAAACGCTTGCATTTTGAAAAAGATGTGTTATAATTCTTTTGCTTGAGAGGTACAGAGCCTTTCATAACAGTCGGTGTTGATGGCAGTGAGGGTCCACCCGTTCCCATCCCGAACACGGTAGTTAAGCTCACTTACGCCGAAGATACTTGGCGGGAAGCTGCCCGGAAAAATAGGACGATGCCGACACTCGTTAAAGTAGTCACCCAATAGGGTGGCTATTTTTGCGTCGTCCTTTATTTATAAAGATACAGCCCGCAATCTCTTTTCGGATTGCGGGCTGTTTTTATGGTTTTAAGCTTACGAGGAGCGGAAACGCGCAAGGAAATCGGCAGTTTCCTGCTTTGCGGGATTGACGAATATCTGCTCCGGAGAGCCCTCCTCACAGATGACACCGTCACTCATGAAAACAACTTTATTGCTGATATCCTTGGCAAAATTCATCTCATGAGTTACAACAATCATCGTCATTCCGTCTGTTGCGAGGGCGCGCATGACCTCAAGCACCTCACCGACCATTTCGGGGTCGAGCGCAGAGGTCGGCTCATCGAACAGCAGCACCTCAGGCTTCATTGACAGCGCGCGCGCTATTGCCACGCGCTGCTTCTGGCCACCCGAAAGCTGTCTGGGCTTTGCCTTGATGTACTGTGCCATACCCACCTTTTCGAGGTAGTGCATGGCGGTCTGCTGAGCCTCCTGCTTTGATATGCCGAGCACCTTAATCTGCCCTATCATGCAGTTTTTCAGCACCGACATGTTGTTGAACAGATTGAAGGACTGAAACACCATTCCGACGTGAGAGCGGTATTTAGGAGCGCCGCCCTTGAGCTTCATGATGTTTTCGCCGTGATAGAGAATATCACCGGAGGTGGGGGTTTCAAGCAGGTTTATGCAACGCAGAAGCGTGGATTTTCCCGAACCGGAAGCACCGATTACGCTTGTGACATCTCCGGTTTTGACCGAGAAGTCAATATCCCGCAGCACCTTGTTGGTGCCGAAATTCTTGGAGAGGTGCTTGATTTGTAAAATATCGTTGTCTGTCATCTTGCGCCTCCGTTCTCAGCCTCTGACTGGTCTTTTTTGCCGACATACGAATACATTCCGCTCGTGTGGGCGAGCGTGTCCGTGGTTGTGATGTCGAAGTTTGCCGGACCGTCAAGCCTACTCTCCCAGAAGCGGAGTATCACAGAGCATATAACGGTCATGATAAGGTAAATAATCATCGAGATTGCGGCGGACGGGAAGTACAGATAGGTTGCTCCGGTTATACCCTTGTGAACCGCAAACAGCTCGCTGTAGCCGATAATGAACATTACGGACGTGTCCTTGATGTTGATTATGAGGTTGTTGGCAATCTGCGGAAGGATGTTTCGCATTGTCTGCGGCAGCACAACATGAAGCATAGTCTGAAAATGATTCATGCCGATAGCCTTCGCACCTTCTGTCTGACCGATGTCGATTGAGAGTATACCTCCGCGCACGGTTTCCGCCATGTAGGCACCGGTGTTTATTGATACCACGAGGTATGCTGCGGGAATCATGTCAAGTCTGACAGTGTTGTTTGAGAGATAGGGTATGGCGAAATACACGAACACCGCCTGAAGAATCATCGGAGTCCCGCGGAAGACCTCAACGTATATGCGGATTATCGCACGCACCGCCGTGAGCAGTACGCGTTTGATTATGTTGTCGGTTTTTGAGCAGGGAATTGTCTGCAAAATACCGCAGGCAAGTCCGATAATGCAGCCGATAATTGTGGCGACAACCGCAAGCTCGATTGTGTTGAGCGCACCAGTGAGATATTGCGAAGCGTATTTTTCCCACAGCTTCGAAACATCTCCGAAAAGCGCATTAAAAGTATTCATAAATTTGCTGCGATACGGTTTTTTCACAAGGTTCTACGGGAATAGGAGCCTTTGTGCCGGTATCTTTACCTTTCATAATGTTTTCGAGCCGAGCGTACGCTTATCAGTCGTTGGAGATGGGCTGAATTTTGATAGCGTCGTTCATAACAGTATTGAAGGCCGCCTCGTCCATTCCGGAAATAGCGGAATCAATCTTGTTTTTAAGCACGGTGTTGCCCTTGGCTACGGAGATACCGATGTTTATGTCGCTCTGGTCAACCTTGAAGCCGTTTTCGCCGGTAAATTCAAGCATAACCATGTCGGGATACGCTATAAGAGCGCCCTGTGCCGTGGGTCTGTCGGTGCAAACGAAATCGACTGCTCCGGTTTCAAGTGCGGCAAGCATATCAGGTGCGCTGGCCTTTGCTTCCTGTACAACCGCGCCGAGTGCCTTGGCCTGAGGAAGGCAGGTGTCATACCAGATTGTGCCTATCTGTGAGGTGCAGGTGGCACCCGCAAGGTCTTTAAGAGATGCGGCTGCGGCAAATTTGCTGTTGGCTTTGGTGAGGCACACGATGGTGGCATAGAGATACGGACCTGCAAAGTCAACCTGCTCCATGCGGTCGGGGGTCATGGACTGACCGGCGATAACAGCGTCAACCTGTCTTGTCTGAACAGCGGGAACAAGTGAATCCCAGTCAAGACGCACGATTTCAAGCGACCAGCCGTTTGCTTCGCAGATTTTCTTTGCCATCATGACGTCATAGCCGTTGGCATATTCGTTGGAGTCCTTTATCGGGACTGCGCCGTTTGAATTGTCTGCCTGTGACCAGTTGTAGGGTGCGTATGCGCATTCCATTGCAACTGTAAGTACGCCGTCTTCAACGCCTGTCTTAATGCCGGATGCGTTGGTTTCGGCAGCGGTACCCGTTGTGGTTGTAGTTCCCTCGGTTTTGTTGCCGCAGGCGCAAAGCGCAAACAGTGTGGCGGCGACAAGTAAAAGTGCAATAATTTTCTTCATTTTTGTTCTCCTCCTGAATGTTTCTTTTATTAAAAAAGACCGCTCAAAAGCGGTCTTTTAAAATACGACATAAATAATGCCTTGTTAAAAGATAGCGCTCCACAAAACAGTGACAGTCCGGCAGGTGTTTCCCGACGGCCCAACGCCATACCGATCAGGCATCGGTACGCCGCTTCGGCAACGCATCCTTTCGCGTCCGGCAATTACCTGTAAACCGGAACGGTACTCATAGGCGCTGCGCCTCTATCAATAATAAATATTTATTTTTACGGACACATTCTAATGCATATTGCACAGGAAGTCAACATATTTATACAAGTTTTGCAAAATTTATCTTTTCAGGGTCCGAAAAACGACTATTGTCATTTTTGCTTTTTCGATGTATAATCAGAAAAAAAGCAGCGGAGGTGCTCAAGCATGAAAAAATCAATATCCGTAATACTCTCAATTGCCGTTGTGTTCGGCAGCCTTGCATTACTGAGTGTGCTTGCCGGAGCGGCACAGGGCAGGTCATACTATATTGATTCTGCTCTCGGTAACGACCTCAACAGCGGAACCTCCCCGAAAAGCGCATGGAAAAGCATTGAAAACCTCAAAGGCCTCTCGCTCGGCGCGGGTGACAAAGTGCTGTTCAAGCGCGGCGGCACCTATAACTGCGAGCTTACGCTTACCTGCTCTGGCACAAAGGAAAATCCGATAATTATTTCGGCGTACGGCGAGGGAAACAAGCCCGTCCTCACAACCGATTCCAAGACAGAGGTTCTCCGGTTGTTCGATTGCAGCTATATAACCGTTGAGGACATCGAGCTTACCGCTCACAACGGCGGCGGAATATGGATTGATACTCTTGAAAAGACATCATACGGAATAAGCATCTGCAATGTTGCGATGCACGATATTCAGAATTACAAGGTCAACAGCAGAGACAACCTCGGTGCGGGCGCGGCGGCGGCAAGGGCATGTGTGATGGTTAAGGGCCTTCCGTCCCACTCGAGATATGCGGTTAATGACCTTACAATCAGCAATTGCGAGATGTACGACTGCGGCAACGGTATAAGCATATGGGGCTCCTGGAACGATGAGCAGACTCCGTGGTGCGAGAACGAATCGGATATCGACCCTGTTTTCAATGAGGGTGTGCTTGTTGAATACTGCGATTTCCACGATATGGACGCAGAGGCGATAATTGTCGGTATGTGCAACGGTGCGCTTGTTACACATTGCCGCTCGATAAACTGCTGTCAGGGCGAGGGCACGGATGAAAACGGCAAGGTGCTGTATTACACCGCGGCGATGTGGTTCTGGGGCAGTGTAAACAGTACAATTGAGTACTGCGAAATAGCCGGACAGAAAAACGTGGGCGACGGCATGGCGGTGGATTTCGACTCCTACACCCACAACTGCACATATCAGTACATCTATTCGCATGACAACACGCGCTTTATGTGTAACTGCCCGAATTACAGCGGACATCATAACAACACGGTTCGCTACTGCCTCTCCGTAAACGACAACAGAGGGCGCTCCAGCATGGCGGGAAGCGCCGGAGAGCACGGCTTCCGCTTTTACAATAACACTCTGGTAAACTGCGGAGAGCTGCAGATGAACAATGTTCACGATGCGCTCATTGCAAACAATATTTTTGTTCTTGCCGAAGGTGCAACGATAGCCTACGATGTTGACGCACCCTTTAAGAATGTTACCTTTACAAACAACTGCTACTATAATTATCTGAATCCGGCATTTGACCTGAATTCCGTGAACTGTCTGCCGGGCTTTGTATCCGAAAACACCGGCGACAAAAACTCCTTTATACTCTCTGCGGATTCTCCGCTTATCGGAGCCGGAATCAAAATAAACGACGGCCTTACCGAGGACTTCTTCGGCAACGAGCTTGACAGCTGCAACATCGGCTGCTATTCGGGAACAGGCGCCGAAGCGGAAGAATATCAACCGGAGAGCGGATTCGGAATGATAGTAAGATATATTGTGAATATCTTCAAATTCCTTTATCATGAAATTTCCGTTATTATAGACTGACAAACAACGCATTGAATCAACCGCCGCCCTTACGGACGGCGGTATGCTTTTATCCCTCTCTCTTTTTCAGCGCGGCGGATATGAAGCCGAGGAACAGCGGGTGGGGCTTATCGGGGCGGGATTTGAATTCAGGATGGTACTGAACGCCCACGAAAAACGGCCGGGAGCTCAGTTCAACCGTTTCCACAAGTCTGCCGTCCGGAGAAAGTCCCGAAATAACCAGACCGCTTCCGGTAAGCGTGTCACGATAATCGTTGTTGAATTCGTAACGGTGACGGTGGCGCTCGGAGATTTCCTTTCGACGGTAGCATTTTTCCATTTCGGTACCGGGCGATATAACGCAGGGATATGCACCGAGGCGAAGGGTGCCGCCCTTGTCGACCTCGTCGCTTTGTCCCGGCATAAAATCAATTACCTTGTGCGCGCAGTGCTCGTCAAATTCACCCGAATTTGCATCGGATATGCCTGCAATGGAGCGCGCAAATTCTATTACCGCAATCTGCATTCCGAGGCATATGCCGAAATACGGTATGTTGTTTTCTCTTGCGTATTTTGCCGCTGTTATCATGCCGTCAATGCCGCGCGAGCCGAAGCCGCCGGGCACGATAATTCCGTCAAGTCCTTCAAAATATGATTTGCAGTTTCCTTCATCGATGCTTTCCGAATCGAGCCAGTGTATCCGGACATGGGTGTTCAGCTCATAGCCCGCGTGACGCATTGCCTCCGCTACGGACAGATAAGCGTCGTGAAGGCGGACATATTTACCGACAAGACCTATATGCACCTCTTTTTCACGGCTTTTAATCCGCTTTACCATGTCCTCCCATGCTCCGAGCTGTGCGGGCGGCGCATCAATTCCCAGCTCGCGGCATACGACAGATGAAAAGTTTGATTTTTCGAGCATGAGCGGTGCCTCATACAGGCACGGCAGGGTGATGTTTTCAATCACACAGTCCGGCTTGACGTTGCAAAACAAGGAGATTTTCTGAAAAATCGATTCCTCAAGCGGTTCGTCGCAACGCAGTACGATTATGCCGGGATTTATGCCCATACCCTGAAGCTCTTTTACCGAGTGCTGTGTCGGCTTGGACTTGTGTTCATCCGAGCCGTGCAGGAAGGGGACAAGTGTGACATGAATAAACAGGCTGTTTTCGCGCCCGACCTCAAGGGAAATCTGTCTGACAGCCTCAAGAAACGGCTGTGATTCGATATCGCCTATGGTGCCGCCGATTTCCGTGATAACCACATCGGCGTCGGTCTGTTCTGCTATGCTGTATACAAACGCCTTTATTTCATTTGTTATATGAGGAATAACCTGCACAGTCGAGCCGAGATATTCTCCGCGGCGCTCCTTGTTGAGCACGTTCCAATACACCTTTCCGGTGGTGAGGTTTGAATACCTGTTGAGGTCCTCATCGGTAAAGCGCTCATAGTGACCGAGGTCAAGATCCGTTTCCGCGCCGTCCTGCGTTACGTAAACCTCTCCGTGCTGATAGGGGCTCATGGTTCCGGGGTCCACGTTTATATAAGGGTCAAGCTTTTGAGAGGCAACCTTCAGCCCTCTGGTTTTCAGCAAACGCCCCAGAGAAGCTGCCGTGATGCCCTTGCCGAGGCCGGAAACGACTCCTCCCGTAACAAAAATATACTTTGTCATAACAATTACCGTGCGTCACAGTCGGGACAGAGCCTGTCAAAAACTGCGGCGTATCGCTCCTTTCACAAGAAATAAAAAAAGAGGCGCTCGTTCGGAGGGAGGTTCCCTTCTCCGAATGAACGCCTTTGCTCATTGACGGTATTATCTCACCGGGAGGCGGATTTGTCAATGCTTTTCCGCGCTTTTTTTGTAAAAATATGCGCGGAAATTAAATGAAAAACCGGGACAAAATGCACAAAATCAATACAGACGGATGTAATCCATATCTGCGGTATCGCGCGAGGCGGTTACGAAAATTCTCACTTCATCCGTGGTGAAATGCACCTTCAGAATTCGGCGGTTGCCGACGGTGGTACCCATGGTTGAAAACTCCTGTAGGCCGTGCTCGTTTTTTCTGTATACCTTAAAGCTTTCTATACGCTGTCCCTTGGCGATGTTCTCTCTGAGAACTATATAATTTATTTGCTTTTTTTCGGGCAGCTTTATAATGTATTCCGCCTGATTGTCATACAGCCTTTCGCTTCTTACGGCGTCCGCCGAAAGCTCGTGCTCGAAGCTGCCGCGAATTTTGTCGCCCAGCTGCTTGAGCCGTTCGACATCCCTTTCGTCAAGCCTTCCGTTCGGCATGGGCGGCACGTTCAGGTTGAAGGTTGTGTTTCCGCCCACCGAGCGCAGATAGGTGTCGAAAAGCCGTTCAAGGGAGTGCGGCTCCTCATTTTCGTGATAGAACCAGCCTGGTCTTATGGACATGTCGATTTCAGAGGGTGAGAAGACGAGTCCTTTTGAAAACAAAATGTTGGAAAGAGAGCCGATATCGGTATCACAGTTGTACATACCGGACAGGTTGCCCTCAAGAGCGGAGCCTTCGGTTTGAACATTTTTATTGTAAAAGCAAAGCTCCTTGGGCACAACCGACCACTCCGCAAAGCGCGAGTTGCCGCCCTCGTTGCCGCACCAGCGTATTTCGCCGGCATCGTTAAAAAATACAGTTCCGGGCTGCAGACGGCGGATAAGCTCAAAATATCCCTCAAAATCATAGACCTGTTTTTTGCCGTCAGGAGTTTCTCCGCACGCTCCGTCAAACCAGACATAGAAAATCTCGCCGTAGTTTGTCAGCAGCTCGGTAAGCTGATTTTTATAATAGGTGTTGTATTCATCGGTTCCGTAATATTTTGAGTTTCTGTCCCACGGCGAGAGGTAAAATCCGAATTTAAGCCCGTGGCGGCGGCATGCGTCGGAGAGCTCGCGTACGATGTCACCCTTGCCGTTTTTGTACGGGCTGTTTTTCATGCAGTGCTCGGTGTATTCGCTTTGCCACAGGCAGAAGCCGTCGTGGTGCTTCGCGGTGAGCACGACCCCGGTCATGCCTGCGCTCAGAAATGCCTCGCACCAGCTGTCGCAGTCAAGCTCGGTCGGGTTGAAAATCGCAGGGTCTTCATTTCCCAGCCCCCATTCGAGATTTGTATAGGTGTTGGGGCTGAAGTGCACAAAGGCGTAAAAGGGAGTCTCCTGCAAAAACCGAAGCTGATTCGCAGACGGCTTGACATGTGCCGCGTTTTTCAAAAAGGTTTTAATATCCATGCGTGCTCCTCCGTTTTCATAAGATTGGCGGTCAGTCTTACCCTGCGCCGGAAAATACAGGTGCGCAGGTCTTTAACGACAGAATATCACACCGGAGAAGCTTTATCAAGAGAAAATGCACAGAAGTTGCCGGATGAAGAAAATACAAATTTGACTTTTTAAAACGCTTTTTATATAATGACAGGCAATAGAAGGTTGCGCAAAAGCCGAAAATGCAATGCAGGGAGTGAAGGCAGTGAAATTCGCAGTTTTATCGGATACACATTACATATCCGAAAAGGTGATGCTTGAGGGGGCGGGTGACAATATCCGCCTGATGAATGCCGCCTGCAGGACGGCGCTCAGGCAGGTGTCGGAGCTGGACGATGTTGATACGGTGTTCATAACCGGCGACCTTACGAATGACGGCGACGAAACGAGTCACAGGGATTTTGCGGAGCTGCTGAGACAATTGAAGGCAAACGGAAAACAGGTGTATGTGCTTACCGCTACGCATGATTTTCACTTTCACCGCGCCTATATAAAAAAGCGCGGCTGTAAAACGGAGTATAAAGCGGAGCCCTGGAACGCCACGTGGTTCGATGTCGACAGCTGTGATTATCGCAGCCTGATAAAAGACGAGTCCGGCAATTTGTCGGAGCAGGAATGCGTTCCTCCGCTTGAAAGGGTCTGCACCCCCGCCGACCTGTGGGAGCTTTACAGAGAATTCGGCAGAGCTCAGGCGATTTCTGTCTGCGAATCCGCATATTCGTATTGCGTGAAGCTTGATGAAAAAACATGGTGCTTAATGCTCAACAGCAATTTCCGGGATGTTGAAGCCACGGGCGATGACAGCCCCGCGTTTTCTCCGGAATGTTATCAATGGATAGCGAAAACGGTGAAGGAGGCGCGGAAGAACGGGGCCTTTATCTTCGCCTGCACACATCAGCCGCTTGTCCCGCCCATGCCCGCGTATAAAATCGGCGCATCGGCAAAGGATATGCGCAGCGCATGCGTCTGCCACACGCTTGCCGATATAGGCATTCCGCTTGTGTTCAGCGGTCACACGCATTTTTCGGATGTCGGCTTCTGCTCCTCGGATAAAGGGGCGCTGCTGTGCGATATCACAACCGCGTCCGTTTGTTTCCTTCCGCCGCAGTTCAGAGTAGCGGAGCTTGACGGAGCCAACGGAAAAATAAAGCTCGAAACGGTTCAGGTGGCTTCCGCGGAGGGCTTCGACCTCGGCGGCAAAACACTCATGGAGCACTTTGAGGATGAGTTCGTTGAAAAATACCGCAGGCAGATTGCCTCAATGAGCCCTCCGCTGAATAAAATAATATCCGGCGCAAGAGTAAAAAATCTGTATCCGCTTTGCAGACGGGCATGCCGTATGAGCAGGCAGGAATACAGGTCAATAAAAGACAAGAAGCTTTTTGACATAATAATCACGCTTGTCATGAATATGCTTTGCGGTGACGGCAGCTATACTCCGGATACGCCGACGTATAAGTTTATGATGGGCTTCTCGGCCTTTCTCGACAGTGTGATTGATACGCAGCCGTTTTCCGATATCAAGAAGAAGCTCAAGGGCTATTCAATATCACAGATTATCGAGCCGATGCTGTTTAACAACTACGTACCGGATAATAACGCGGAGTTTGATTTTACACAGCCGCCGGAGCCGCACTTTGAAACGCCCGTATTCAAAAGTCACGGTGGAGATATTATTATGGCGCTGCTTTGCGTTCTCGCAGTTCCTCTCGCGGCGCTCTCTCCGGTTGCGGCGGTTCTCGCGTTGCCGGTAATGACAATCAAAAAGAAGAAAAGGCTCAAGGCAAATCTGCAGGGACCCGAAAGGTATTAAAAAATGAGCTGATTGGCTTTTGTCAATCAGCTTTTTCTCTTTTGTATCCTATAGTTGAGAGCCGGAGCTTTTTCGGGCTTATGCCGTATTTCTTGGTGAACATTTTTGAAAAATTCACATAGTCGTTATAGCCGCACGAGGCTGCAATATCCGAAAGCTGCATGGGCGTGAGCTTGATTAGCCTGTACGCCTCCTCAAGGCGGCAGGAGCAAAGGTATTCCTGAGGCGAAACGCCGAAGCGCCTTTTGAATATTTTACTGAAGGTGGTTCGCTCAATAAAAAGCTTGTCGGCAATGTCGGCAACGGAGATGCTGTTTCTGAAAGCGTTGTCAATGTATGTTTTTGCTCTGTCTGCGGCATCCTCGGCGGCTGAACGCTCTGCGTTTGCGCCGAGCAGGGAGAAAAGCTCCCAGCATTTCCGGCACAGCATATAGTCAAGATTGCCGTCGGTCGGCGAAAGCGCCTTGATTGATAAAAATACATCCCTGCAAATATCCGCTTCAAACACATCGCTTTTATCGAGAGGCTCGGGCAGCGGCAGCGAGGTGTTAAAGCCGAGCCAAATATATGACCACGGGTCCTTGCTGTCGGAAATATATGCCGCGTCTTCTCCGCTTCTTATTATAAAGCATTGTCCGCCGGCAACGGTTCTGCCGGTGTTGTTTTTATACAGCACGCCCTTTCCGGAAACCACATAATGCAAAATATGATAGCTTCTTGCATGCGGACCGAATTTATAGCCGGCGGGGCAATCCTGCCACCCCGCATCAACGGGATTTATGTCGTTAAAATTGCAAAACGGCATCAGAAACACTTTTTCACGCTCCGTTTTTACCATCCCCCTCACAGCATCTGCTTCACATTATAACAAATTTTCGCCACATAAAGCAATAGACAATGAAATAAAAATAAACTATTATGGTTTTATACAACCGGAGGAGAAATCAACATGAAGGAACGTTCGGAAGAATATATACAGGGTCTGCTTGACAAGGGCGGCCATGTATTCGTAGAGGGCGGTACATATATTATCACAAAGCCGTTGATTATCGGCAGCAACACCGAGCTTGTGCTTGCACCCGACGCTGTTTTCAGGCTGGCCGACAAAGCAAACTGTGCAATCCTCGAGAATGCCTCATTGAGCTTCAAGGGCGAAAAACGCGACAAAAACATCACTGTCCGCGGCGGTATATGGGACGGCAACAACGTCAATCAGCAGCGCCGCAGCCGCGAGGACAGGTTCAGGCTTACACATTATGAGGATGATTTTTATTACGGCATTCTCATGCGCTTCGTAGGTGTGGACAATTTCAGAATCTGCGATATAACCGTCAAGGACCCGGACAGCTATGCAATGCTCCTGTGTGCAACGGACGGCTTTACAATAGAAAACATCAATCTCGATTATAATCTTCTGCGCATCAATATGGACGGCATCCACATTCAGGGCCCGTCAAAGAACGGCTCCGTCAGGAACATCAGAGGCACCACCAACGATGACCTTGTGGCGCTCAATTGCGATGACACCTACGCCTGTGAAATTACACGCGGCAACATAGAAAACGTGCTGGTAGACGGGCTGTATTCCGAAAACGGCTACACGGGTGTCCGTCTGCTTTCAAGCGGCAGTCAGATGAAAAACATCAGCATCCGCAACGTGTTCGGAAGCTACCGATATTACGGGGTTTCGTTTACGCATCACAACATTCACCCCGGCGAGCCGGTGTGGTTCGACAACATTCTGCTTGACGGCATTTTTGTGTCTAAGCCCGAGCCCCTTGAGGACGAATTTGAAAGAGCGAATCCGATTATCTGGTTCGAGAGCGGAATACGCGCAGGCTGCGTCACAGTGCGGAATGTTTTCCGTACTCAGGGTGAGGAAAGTCCGGCGCCGACGGTAAAGCTTACGGGAGATATCAAAATAAATCGCCTGACGCTTAAAAACATCAATGAAAGCCTTATTAACAGAAGCTCGCACATGGAAATAGATGAATCCTGTATAAATGAATTTATTTTTTAGGAGGAGACGCTATGGCTCAAGACAAGAAGATTTCGGAAGGTCGGTTACTCTATGACCCTTTGTTTGACGCTGCTGAACAGGCTCTGAACAACCCGCAGGGCGTAAAAAACAACTCGTTTGCCAGAAAGCTGATTTTTGTTGTGGTTCTGGCTGTATGCATCGGAGTTTCGCTGTTTTTGAGCTTTAACTCACTGACGAAGGATAAGTATCAGTTCGAGAATACAGATGCGGGGTATATTTTCAGTGAGTTTAACGGCGGCAAGACCGATGTTTGCCTTAACATCGAATATGTTACGGACAAGGACGGCGTTGTGCAGGGCAACACCCCGGTTACGGCGGTCAGAACATTTGCGGTTTGCTGTAATGAGTATCTGGAATACATCTATATCGGCAAGGACATAACCGCGATTGATTTTACCTCATTTTATACCTGTACCGCTCTCAGGGCTGTGTACGTTTCGCCCGAGAACGAGCACTATGCCTCACGCGACGGCGTGCTGTACAAGAAAGAAAACGGCACACTCACCGAGCTTGTACTCTATCCCGTGAAAAACGGAAGCTACAGAACGGCTCAGTCGCTCGGGTTGTCTATGCCGGAGAATCCGGATGATATCTACGAGTACCGCGACACACTGGAAAAAAACAAGGATAGGCTTGAAAAGGCGTTTGACGCAGTCGGCAAAAGCTATGTTATTGAGCCTACGGTTACCGTAATCGGAGGGCTCTCATTCAGCGGCTGCTCCGACATAGAAAAGGTTACAATTCCCGACGGAGTCAAGGAAATCGGAACACTGGCGTTCCTCGGCTGTTCAAACCTCAATGAGCCGAATTTACCCGACGGACTTGAGCGTATAGGCTCCGATGCCTTCACAAAATGCGTCAGGCTCGGAAAGGTCTATATTCCGAAAAGCGTCAAGGAAATCGACCACAACGCATTTTGGATAATCAAAAACGGTGATGTCCCCGATGAGCAACAGCCGACAATAAGCTTTGAGCTTTCCGAGGAAAGTGCAAAGTCCGACATAAAGTTCGGAACAAGCTGGCATCAAAAAAATGTTGCCGTGCTTTACGGACAAACGCGTGAGGAGGCGGCGAAATGAGTAAAATTTCTGCTTTTGCAAAGGAAATCAAGACCCATTGGAAAACGCCCGACACTCAAAACGGAAAATTCGTGCCTTATAAAGAATATTTGAGCGTTGCATTTGCAACCGGCATGAACTATGCGGCTCAAAGTCCGCTCGGATTTATCGGCTTCGGAGCCGGCTGCTACCTGATAATGTACCACTACAACCTGCCGTATCTGGTGTTTTCGATTATCGGTCTTATCGGCTTACCGCTTTCCTATCTGTGGTCGACGCTTTCGTGGATGATAACGGATAACCTCGGCTTTTTGCCGAAAAAAACCGAAAAGAAGTTTTATATCTTCTATGGCTTTGCGATTGCGCTCGGTCTTGGATTGATTCTCGCGGATGTTTCCAAGCTCTTCAATCAAAACGGATGGCTTGTCACCTCGCTCAACAGCATGACAGGTATAAACGCAACCTCATTTTTCAAAATTATCGGTATTCAGCTTTTTGTCAATGCGTTTTCGAGCGCAAGAGGCATTTTCTGGCGCAAGAAGCTTGTGCCGAAATACGGCAGATACAAATATTCGCTTTACAGCGACATAGTTCAAAAAAGCATTATGGTAGTGCTTATCGGCTGGCTTCCCGTTTACAACATAGCCGAGGTCGAAAAGCGCGTGTGGGTTGCATATCTTCTGTTTTCAATCTTCAGCATGTACGACTTCTCAAACAAAGCGGAGTGGTGCTCCGACAGAATCAGTCCCAACTCGCAGGAGAGAATTACGATTCGTGTATATCCCGTAAAGCTCAGCCATCTGCTCAACTCCGTGCTTGCCGCTGTTATCCCGATGCTCGGCAAGTTCGATGACATCAACTTTTACCGCTTTGTAATCCCCGGTGTATTCATCCCGTGTGCGATAATCACAATGGTCTCCATCCGGGGTGTTAAGGAGCGTATCCCTCAACCGCCGATTGAAAAAAAGCAGAATATTCCGTTCTGGTACGGTGCGCTTGAGGTCATGCGCAATAAATTCCAGTGGCTCAACTGCCTTGCAAACGCGCTTGATACGCTCGGCAACGGCATGATTGATATGACCGCGATTATTGTTCTGTACACAATGCGCCTGAGCGGCTGGCAATACAGCCTTTTGATGACGCTTTGGGCGTTCAGAAGTACGATTCCGACATTCCTCGCGCCGTATTTTGTAAAGAGGTTCTCTTACAGAACACTGCGAATTTACAGGCAGTTTTTACACATAATCGCCGAAGCGATAACAATTGCACTGCTGACGGTTACGGGCGACCGCATTTATATTGCGGGAATACTGCTCTTTGCTGTTTCGTGGATAAAGGATTTTATAGGTTGGCCGGTCAATGTTGCCAGCAGTGATATGAACATACGCCTTGAGGATTACCAGATGTATCTTTCGGGAGAAAGGCTGCAGAGCTTCTCCGGAATATTCGGTTGGATAACGGCACCGCTCGGAACGGTTGTGGGGCTTATCATTCCGCTTATTATGCTCAAAAACGGCTTCAACTCAAACTGGGAGGTGTTTTACCTCGACTCGATGCGCTTCAATATTCTGGCAATTCCGATTATATTCGACCTGGTAGGGCACATTCTCATAATCATACCGTATATCTTTTGGGACTATAACAAAAAACAGCATGAGTATGTTATTGACGTGCTCAAGCAGCGTGCCGCGCTTGCCGAGGAGGGCATATTCCCCGATGAATATGATGGCTCACTCGATTTTGTAAAGCCCAAGAAGACCTCGGTTGCCATACCGACGGATATCGACGCAATGTACCGCGACTGTCTTGCGCAGACGGAACCGAGCCCGCAAATCCAATAAAAATTATTACAAAGCACCGTCCGGTCTTGTTTTCAAGCCGGACGATGCTTTTAGTTTATAAGGAATGTCGTCAATGTATTGCGGTTAGCAGCCTTTAAAATACCATGTCGGCACGGGATTTTTCATATTATCGTACCATGACAGCACTTCATTTGCCTGATTCAGCATTGTGTCGATTTCTTTTTGTCATACTGTTCCGGCGGCGAAATACGTAGCAGATATTTTGTGCCGTCGGCGGTTGTAACGCAGTATTTCTTGTCGTCCGACCAGCCTTTGGTGATTGGTTCCTTTGAGATGAAATCAGTCATGTTACGGTCTCCACGCCTTAACAAGCAAAAAGTTAGGCTTATGCAAATTCTTTTCCCAACGAGGGTCACGCTTGATTATTTCTTCGGACGGAGTCGGTTCAAGCATTTTTGTGATGACGAATCCGGAAGAAACAAGCGCGTTCACAATCTCCGAAAAGGTGCGGTGATATTTTTCGACACCGTCAACAAACCATGTTGTGGAACGCTTTCCGCTTCTTGTATATCGGTTAAATTGTAGTGCAGCACATTTCCGTTCTCGTCTTTTGACCAGTTTACGCCGGAGACAGGAGCTGTAGTGAGTGGATGCTCCTGTGAAAAAACGAAGTAGCCGTCATGATTCAGCAAATCATGTACTTCCTTTGCGAATTTGCCGAAATCCTCAATATAATGCAGGGCAAGCGAACTGAAAACAACATCATATTTGCCCTTGATAAACGATAAATCGCTCATATCACCGCGGATAAATTCAATGTCGGGGTGTTCGCTCACGGCGACACTCAGCATCTTTTCCGAAATGTCAATGCCTGTTACCCTTGATGCTCCCATTTTAAGAAATTCCGCACAGTTTTCACCGTAGCCGCAGCCGAGGTCAAGAACGGCGTTGTCTCTTAAATCGGGAGCGAGCGAAAAAAGTGCCGGCTTTTCTTCAAGATTGTTTGCACTGTCCGGGTTTTCGCGCAGCCTTTTGTAACCGTCAAAAAAGGCTTGGTTGTCGTAAATATTCTGTGATTTGCTCATGTTATAATCCCTCATTTTCAACTGAATTCAAAGCTTAAACCGTTCTTTTATCTGCATTGCAACAACATCCGGCGCAAGGCTTGTGTTGTCGATTTTGATGTAGTTTTCAAACGGTATCTCTCCGTCAAGGCTTTCGCAGCGGAATCTTTTATCATCGTTAATCAGCAGCTTGTTTGAAAAGTCAATATCACGCTTCGACGCTTTGTTTTTAAGACGGTTTTCGCTTGCATTTCTTTCTAAGCGTACATTCTGCGGAGCGACAAGCTCTGCATAGTAAAATTGTGTGTTAAAAGGCTCAAATATCTTTTTAACCTTCTCAAGCTGTTCCCAATCTTCTTTGCAGTCAAACGCCCACATAAACGTGAAAATCATTCCGTATTTATCGGTTTTTGCAAACTCCTCAAAAATTACCTGCCGTAAGCGGTTGATTGCCGCCGTATTGTAATCGCCGAAGATTTCAATCACGGGTTCAATCGTCATATGATTGTGAAACAACCGCAAATCAGTTATTTTCATCAGTTCCTGTCCCACAGTCATCTTACCGACAGCGGCGTTGCCGAATAAAAAAAGCAGTTTCATGTGTTTTCTCCTTTTATGTACAGCTCCATACAGCTTTCATTTTTTACTCCTGTGTTCTCATAGCCCAAGGCGCTCCAGAACCGGGTTCCCGTTACCGGGTCGGGAGTGAGAACGAATACGGTTGCGCCGTGCTTTTGAAAAAACTCCTCGATGTGTTTATTCATAGCCGTTCCCAAGCCGTTTCGCCGATACTCCTCGGCAATACCGAATTCATATATGTAACCGAAATCGCCCGGAATGCCGAGCTTCGCATAGTTGTTTCCGACTCCGTATTGAGCAAAGCCCTTTACGACTCCGTTATGATAGAGAACATCAAAACGGTATTTGGGAGTTTTCCGTGCAAAATTCAAGCGGTTTTTCAGACGTTTTTTGATTTTTCTTTTTTTCTCCGCGGGCTTCCCGGTGTTTTCAAGCGCACTTTTCCAATAAGCAATCCAAAGCGGCTCAAGTGTCTTAATGAGCCTTTTGTTATACGGATTGACGGAAAACATTTCCGTATCTGCTTTCAGCGCTTCAAAGGCAAGCAGAATGTCTTTTTCGTTCGAGCACTTACTGATGAATTTGTAATAAAGAAGCGGCAGCCCTCTTGCCTTGTTGAGCTGAGTGTCAGCAAAGCCCATCCTTTGCCAAAAGGCATACCCGGTAACAGGGTCGGCCTTGAGCAGCACAAGCGGCTCCCCGCAGTCAATTAACACCTTTTCCACATAGTTATACAGCAGCCTGCCGTAGCCTTTTCTCCGAAGTGACTGCACAATATAGAAGTCGCAAACTGCGCTGTACCTATAGGGAAAACGGTCGGTTTCGGATAGCACATAGGACGCATAACCGATTAGCTTTTTGCCCGAGTGCATAACAATATGCCTCTCCGACTCGGGGCGTTGCTCAGATTGCTCAAGCTTTTCAGAAAGCTTCTTTTTAAAAAAGCGTCTGCCGTACGGAGATTCCCCCTCATGCCTGAGCGAAGCTACGTAGAATTTTGCATATGAGGAAAACAGACCGTTGAAATCATTTGCGTTGTTTTCGGTCAAAGCAGTAAATTCGATGTTTTTCATAAAATACCTCTTTCAGAATAAAGAATCGCCTCTGACCGCAAAATCAGAGGCGACATTTTATCCGAAAAAAGTATTACACAGCGGACAAAACGGCACATGATTTTGAAGCGTTCATATTTCTTGTCATTTCGTCCACCTCGCTTTCGCAAATAATGTATTTAGTTTACCAAGTTTTCGGAACAATGTCAATGCCTTTCTTTTCACCCTCCGGATGGGAAAACCCAGGCGAATTACACCTTTAAAAGGCGCGCGGAAAAGCCGGTTGTTACCACCTTGCTATTTTTGAGAGCTTTATTCCGAACAGGCGCATTGCACCGGATACCGCGTGACGCATGAATTTCGGCACACCGGCGGAAACGGCGGCGTTTGCAACGAATTCCGGGGTAAATCTTTCATCGAGATTCGTCGGGACGCTGTCCGAGGTTTCAAGAAACCACTCAAGCATCGCTTTTTCCATCTTTTCGATTTGCCCGGAGTATTCGCCGTTTCCGAAAAGATTTACGCTTTCGCCCTTTGAAAGGTCATAGAATTCATCCGTCTCGTAAAGGCGCTTTACATATTTGTATTTTTCGTTTCTTATCATTACCGCCTTTGTGTGGGTGCCGTCCTCTCTGCTCTGCAAAAGCATCCGCGGCGAATACAGACCCTTCGGCGAAAATCGTTTTTCATCGTACTCCATGCAGTGCTTTTCGCCGATAAGTCTGCCGCCCTCGCAAAAAACATATTCGCGGTGCGGCAACGCCTTGTCCTTCATCGCGGACACAAGACTTTTGCCGAACTGCACACGCTCATTTTTTATTCCGGCAAGCTCAAGGCAGGTGGCGCCGAGGTCCGTAAGCTCGGCAAGCTGAGTGTGAACGCCCTTGTCAATTTCAACAGAGCCCTGCGGCTTGATGATAAGCGGTACATTTGTCAGGCAGTCGGGAAAGCAGTTCTGGCTTTTCTCGACAAGGCCGTAATCGGTTGTATAGTCGCCGTGGTCGGAAAGAACGATAACAATTGTGTTGTCATATATGCCCTCGTCCTTGAGCGACTGAACAAGTCTGCCCAGCTGTGAGTCTGCCTTTGCGCACATCGCGAGGTAAACCGCGCGGATTTCCCGGAGTCTTTCCTCGCTCCAGCCGGAAACCCGCAGACCTTCAAGCAGACCTGCTTCCATTTTCGGTTTGCCGTCGGTTTCCTTAATATTCGGTATGCGCTGCTGAAGCTTGGTTTTATCAATCAGGTCGTAGAATTCCTTTTCAATCTGATATTCCGGATGCGGCAGATTGATTGCCACGAACATGAAAAACGGCTTATCCTTCTTTCGGTGCTTTATGGAGTGTATTGCGCCGTTGACCGTAAAATCGTCAAAGTTAAAAACCTTGCCGTCCTCTCGCTTTGAGGGGAGAATGCCGTTCATGAAGGAATAATATTGGTCACCGCTTTCATCGCCGCGGTCCGCCTTGGGAAGATAAGCCCTTTGTCCGCGGTAGCGCCGGCTGACAATGAACTCGTCCACGCAGCTGCGGTTCAGTCCGGAATCCTGCCCCGCAAGCAAATCTCCGCGGGTGGAGCTTACGGTATGATAGCCGGCTGCCTTCATGTCGAGAAAAAGGTTAGGCTCACCACGCCGCAGCAGATGCGCCATCGTTCTGTGACCGTTGGTGTGAGGATAAAGTCCGGTCATAAATGAGCAGCGCGACGGAACACACACGGGATTCTGGCAAAATGCGTTTTCAAATGCAGCGCCCTCTGCCGCGAGCGCATCAAAATTGGGTGTGTGCGCGGCGGCGTTACCGAAGCAGCCCAGGCTGTCGGTACGCATCTGGTCGGGGTTGAAAATGAGAATATTCGGTTTGTCAGTCATATTTTCACGCCCTTTCTTTTTGCCTTTTCTTCCATCCGCCGAAGCAGCTCCGCTTCGTCCTTGAGCCGTTTTTCCTCTTTTACTGCCGCCTTTTCCCTTTGTTTTTCGGCTTTTTCAATATAGTCTCCGAGCAGCTTGTCAAAATCCAAATCCGGATTTCTTCCGCACTTCTTTTTAAGCTCCTGCGTGAAGTCCTCCAACGCCTTGGCATCAAGCTCCTGCTGAACAAGACGCGCCCTTTCCTCAGGCTCAATCCATTCCTCACCGCGCGCCTTGCAGGAATCAATCTGTCTTTGGCGGATGACCTTCTGCATCATCGGCAGCTTGATTTCAACATCGAGGAAGCGCAGAAGCACAGCAAGACCTAAATGGATAAACACATTTATGCCCACAAACGCCCATACGATTGCCCGGAGCACCGACTGCGGCTGTACGGTTACGCAGGCGCCGAGCGCGTCAAACGAGGGTTGAATGTATCCGCGGATAAGCAGGTTGAAAATGCCTATGCTCAAGCCGACCGCAATGGTGTTCATTGAGTTTATAACGCTTGTTGCCACGCCGTCGCACCGGTAACCGCATTTGTATTCAATCTCATCAAACACACCTGCCATGAGCGCCGGAAAGACATATGCTGCCGGAACTATTCCCATGTTCATAATAAACTGCCCGATTAAAACAATTGCCAGGTTAGACGGGTTGAGGAAGCATATAATGTCGCCTATTGTGCAAAGGATAAAGCCGGTTGCCGTGACGGCGGTTTTGCCGAAGCGCTTTGAAAGCGGCCAGACAAGAAAAATCCCGTTNNCCAAATCCCGATGCCCATAGGCAGACCGCCGATAACGTTGAGCAGCATCTGCGTTGTTCCGTCGGCATAGGTGCGGCCGAGCACCCAGTTGGCGTAGTAGGTTATTGCGTTTGAGCGAGTGAGCTGCCCCACCCAGTAAAAAAGCCAGAAGGCAACCAGAATCCACCAGTTTTTTGTTGAAATACACACCTTGATTTTTTCTCTGAACGTATGCTCATCCTTTTCCTGAATTTGCGTTCCGTCAAAGGTTACACGCTCCTTGGTGAAGTAATATTCAAGCAGCATTACGGGCAGCATCACAATTGCCGCGACGGTCATAAAGCTGACCCATGCGTCGATATTTCCTTTGATTTTCGGCAGCACAAGCGCCGGAAACAGCAGTGCGACAAGAATTCCGGTGATGGCAATGTTTGCGACGTTGTTAAAAACCGCAAGCTGGCTTCTCTGCATATCGTTGCGCGTTGAGAGCGGAACCATCATCATGTGAGTGATGTTATACATCGTGAAGGCGAAGCAGTAATAGAGATTATACGAGGCAATAATCCATATCACCTTGACTGTTGTGCTTGAGTGATAGGGCACAAAATACAGCAGGATTCCGCAAATTACAACCAGCGGTACCGAAAGCAGCAGCCACGGGCGCGCCTTGCCCTGTGCCGTGCGGGTTCTGTCGATAATTGCTCCCATAATAAGATTGGTTACAGCATCGAGAATTTTCGAGAGGATGGGAAAAACTACAAGAAACAGTCCGCCCCATACTCCGCTCATGCCAAGCTCATCGGTGTAAAACACATTCAGAAAGCCCTGTGCAAGCAGGGCATTGACAAGCAAAGCTCCCGCAGGACCCGCAAGATAGCCGAGCCATTTTTCCCTTCCGGTGATGTTCTGACTCTCGATTCTTGAGTTGAATACCGGCTTTTTCAGCATCGAATTAGCACTCATAATTATTCTCCCTGTTGACTTGTTGATATGTTTCAATTATACTGAAGCAAAGAAAGAAAAGCAACAGTCTGTTCGATAACGAACCGATTGTTATCGAACAAATCCGAATAAAACTGTCGGGAAAGGGCAAAAAAATGGATATCAGAGTTGTACGAACACAAAAAATGATTAGCGAAGCACTGTTGGAGCTGCTTGCAAAAATGCCGATTGAAAAAATAACTCCTACGGAGCTTTGCAGAAAGGCGACTATTAACCGCAATACATTTTACTCTCATTACAAAAACACCAACGAGGTTCTTGAGGAGATAGAAAATGATTTGCTGGCGAGTGTTGATGAGTCAATTAACGAGAGCCAAACGCCTGTTGAGGCTATAACCTCACTTTGCGAAATGATGCGGAGCAACAAAAGGCTTTGTACGGTTTTGTTTTCAAAGAACATGAACGGAAGAATAACGCAGAGAGTTTTTGCAATCGCCGACAAATTCAATATGACAAAGATGCAAAAAGAAACCAACAATCTGACTGAGAATTACAGGCAGATGCTCTCAAGCTACACAATCCGCGGCAGCGCCGCCGTGCTCGAGTGCTGGGTGCGCGGCGGAATGACAGAGGAGCCGAGGGACATAGCCGAGTTTATACATAAGGTATCAAAACACGGCACAAGCTTCGTTACACAGTAATGAGATTAGAACAAACCGGATGTAAAATAATACGGTTATATAACATTATTTTCGGCGTATGTGTTAATTGTGAAGGAAGGGCAAGTCGAAACACTTGCCCTTCCGCTTGTAAAATGTGCAGGATTGATGACAAAGTATAAAAATTTTTTTAGGGTCTTCACAAAATCGGTCAACGGATTTATACTGTTATTGACCGATACGGTTAACAAGTGAGGTGGTTCAATGAACGAGAGGTTCTTTTTGCTTTCACAGGAAAAACAGCAGGCTATAGTAAATGCCGGATATCAGGTTTTTTCGCAGAATTCCTATAAGAAAAGTCCTGTAAGTGAGATTGCAAGCGCCGCAGGAATAAGTAAAGCGTTGCTTTTCCATTATTTTAAGAACAAGAAGGAGCTTTATCTTTATCTTTGGAAGAAAAGCGCCGAGGTTACAGAAGAGTATCTTGAAAAGTACGGTTGTCATGACGAGAGCGATTTGTTTGAAATTATGCTTCGCGGACTGAAGGCAAAGGTGGCTATAATGAAGGAGTACCCGGACCTCAGTGCTTTCGTGATGAAATGCTTTTACGAAAAGGACGAAGAAGTGCGTACGGAAATTCGTGAGCTTGCCGAAAGCGTCAGCAACCAGAGCCTTAAATTGGCACTGGCAAAAATTGAACCGTCACAATTTGTTTCCGGGCTTGACATTCGTATGATGTATCGGGAGATGTACTGGACATCGGAGGGTTATCTTTGGGAAAAAACACAGAGCGGCAACACTGATGCAGACAGCATGGAACGTGATTTTACCGCACTCATAAACTTTTGGAAAAAGATATATTTAAGAAAAGAGGTATGACATGAACGTAATTGAAACGGTTAATCTTACAAAAAGCTACGGTAAGGCACGAGGAATTACTGAGATTAATCTGTCCGTACAGGAGGGCGAGTTTTTTGGATTCATCGGGCCTAACGGTGCCGGAAAAAGCACCACGATACGAACACTGCTCGGGCTGATTCAACCAACCTCCGGCAGAGCTTCTGTTCTCGGAAAGGATATAATTAAAGAGCACAAGGCTATCCTATCAGAAGTCGGCTATCTTCCGTCAGAGGCCGTTTTCTACACGGGTATGCGCGTAAGTGACATTCTGAAGCTGTCCGCAGACCTGTATAAAAAAGATTGTTCGGCTGAATCCGCACGGCTGTGCGAGCGCTTTCAGCTCGACACCTCTCGCCGTATAGAGGAGCTTTCGTTCGGGAACAGAAAAAAGGTCGGTATCATCTGTGCGCTTGAGCACCGGCCGAAGCTATTGATTCTCGATGAGCCGACAAGCGGACTTGACCCGCTTATGCAACGGGAGTTTTTCTCGGTTTTGCGTGAGCGAAGCGCAGAGGGTACAACAGTGTTTCTTTCATCACATATTTTATCTGAAATTCAACACAACTGTACACGTGCCGCAATTATCCGCGAGGGCAAACTGGTTACCTGTGACCGTGTGGAAAATCTTTCAAAAACCAATGCGAAGCGTGTTACTGTTCACGGGGATTTTAAGGCGAACGGTCTTTCGGGCGTTCGCGACATGCAAATGTCGGACGGAAACATCAGCTTTCTGTACAGCGGAGATATAAATGAGCTGCTTACGCGCCTTACCGCCTCACACATCAATGACCTTTCAATTGCAGAGCCGGACCTTGAAGAAATCTTTATGCATTATTATACCGACGGAGGTGAAACAAAATGACAATTATCAAACACGAGCTCAGGCAGGGAAAAAAATCCTTTCTGATATGGACTGCATCAATTGCATTTTTTATTGTGATTTGCGTTTTTATGTTTCCCGAAATGAAGGGCGAAATGGATGCTGTCAGTGATATGTTCTCCTCCATGGGTTCATTTACAGCGGCATTCGGAATGGATAGGCTGAACTTCGGTACATTTATTGGCTTTTATGCCATTGAATGCGGCAATATTCTCGGTCTCGGCGGAGCATTCTTTGCCGCTCTTATCGCAATCGGCGCACTTGCCAAGGAGGAAAAAGACCATACCGCAGAATTCCTTCTCTCGCATCCCGTAAGCCGTGTGCGGGTTATCAGCGAAAAGCTTGCCGCAGTCATGATTGAAATTGTTTTGATGAATGTTATTGTGTATCTTTTGACAATTGCTTCGGTTGCCGCCATCGGTGAAGAAATTCCTTGGAAAGAGATGGGGCTTCTTCACTTATCCTACCTTTTAATGCAGATTGAGCTTGCCGGTATCTGCTTCGGTGCTTCGGCATTTCTTACGCGCGGAAGCCTCGGAATCGGTCTGGGTCTTGCAACGATGATGTATTTCCTTAACATCATCGGCAACATAACGGACAGTGCAAAATTTCTCAAATATATCACGCCGTTCGGGTACACAGAGGGAGCCGACATAGTATCGGAAGGTAAGCTGGATGCGTTGCTGATACTTCTCGGAATGGTATACATGGCAGTTGGCATAGCACTTTCATATTTGCGATATATCAAGAAGGACATAAAATAAAAGCATGTACAGCTTTAAAGCTTACGGAGTAGATGTTTAATTTGCAATTTTGTACATCTCTGTAAATTATTAACTTGAGGAGGTTTTATAATGAGCAGAACAATGAAAATTTTCGGCGTATTGCTGTGCGCGGTTATACTTCTGACTGCGCTCCCGGCAAATGCCGCAGCGGGAGGAACGGATATGAACAATTTCATTTTCCCGGTTGAGGATTACGGCATTGATATGTCGGTTACGAAAAAAACCGAAGAAATCAACCTCAGGGACCCCTTTGTGGTGGTTTACGGCAAAACCTATTTTATGTACGGCACAGGGGCTGCTCGGGGACGCGGCTACGGCTGCTATGTGAGCCGCGACCTTGAAAACTGGGCTGGTCCCGTAAATGTCTTTACGGCTCCGGAGGGCTTTGAGGGTACGGATTGCTTCTGGGCGCCGGAATGTCATTACTATAACGGCTCATTTTATTTGTTTGCAACCTATTATTCCGAGACAACGAAGCACAGGGGAGTGGCGATATTCAAAGCCGACACCCCTCTCGGTCCGTTTGTGCAGATATCCGACGGCCATGCTACAAGCAGCGAATGGGACGCTATTGACGGCACACTGTATGTTGACGAGGCGGGGCAGCCGTGGATGGTGTTTGTGCACGAGTGGACGAGTATGCCGGGCGGTATAGGCGATTTCAGCGCAGCCAAGCTCAGCGGGGATTTGTCACATTTTATAAGCGAGCCGATATCGCTTTTCAAGGCGGATGCGCCGGCATGGACAACAAACGGCGTAACAGACGGATGCTTTTTATATAAGAGCTCCGGCGGCAAGCTGTTGATGCTGTGGTCGGGTTATGATAAATCCGGCTATTGTGTGGCTGTTGCGCAGTCGTCGGACGGCACGGTCGGCGGTGAATGGACGCAACAGAAGCGTATTTACACAAATGAAAAGCCGTTTGAGCTTGACGGCGGACATCCTATGATATTTACGGCTCTTGACGGCAAGCGGTATATGTCAATTCATTCGCCCAACGGCAGGTCGGATACCGATTATGAAAAGCCGGCATTTTACGAGATAGTCGATACGGGCGACGGGCTTGCTTTGCAGGATACTCTTGATTACAGGCAGTCGCAGAAGAACACGTTCGTCAACTCGCTTTTGATGTTTTTCGAGCTTGTGTCCGCGGTATTTTCCGCGCTTCACTCCTTTGGTATAGGCAGAGCGTAGCCGTTAATCGGCATAAAGAAATCCCCATAGTGCATTTTTGCTCTATGGGGATTATTTGTATCATACCCGCGTTTTTTAAGCGTGCCCGTTGAGAAACAGCTCAAGTATAGCCGCATCAATCGCGTCTATTGCTCCGTCGGAGTTGAGGTCTGCTCTGTACATAGCATCGGTGTCCTCCGTGTCAATTCCGCCCTCCTGCGGAGAAAAGCCTACGCCGGTTTTCATGATTGTGTCAAGCTCAAACAAATCTGTTTCGAGAAGGAATTTTTCCGTTCCGGAAGCCCCGAAGGTCAGAACCCGGTACAGCTCAGCGCTTGTAAGCATGGGCGAGGAGCCTTCAGACCTCAAATTCGTTTGACCCCACACAAGAACGGTTTTGTCCGTCTGCGCATCTTGAAGCAGACACGCGACCTCGCCGGAATTGAACTTGTCGGCGGTCATCGCCGTTGTGCCGTCGATTCCGTCGTCCGATGTGCCGAGGTAGTAGCAGTCGGTAAAGGTGCTTCTATTGCTGGACCCAAATGCGTTGCTCACACTGCCGCCGTTTATACTGCCGGTGCTATAGCATGTACTTACCGTAGCAAATTCACTTTCTCCGCACACGCCGCCGACGTTATCCGTTCCGCTTATACTACCCGTGTTATAACAATTCATTATGGTTTCGCTGTTAATTCCGCACACGCCGCCGGCGTTAACCGCTCCGCTTATATTGCCCGTGTTATAACAATACATTATTTTGCCGATTGAATTATAGCCGCATACGCCGCCCGCGCCGTTTACCCTTGCGATGACTGTACCCGAATTGCAACAGTCGATAATAAGCGGTCGCTCCCCCTCATAATCGATATTGGCATAACCGCACAATCCGCCGATAAAATACTCGCCGCTTATCACGCCGGTGTTGCTGCAATCTCTAATTGTACCCGAACAGAGCTCTCCGCATACGCCGCCGATATTGTTGGCGCCTGTGACTATAGCTGAATTAAGGCAGTTTTCTATCACGCCATTTGTGTTTTCTCCGCAAATTCCGCCGATGCACCACCTGCCGCAGATAAAGCCGTTTGTAACATCGAGATTTGTTATTGTGCCGGAGAATTCTCCGAACAGACCGACGTAGTCGGACGAGCTGTTTATATATATACCGCTGACGGTTTTGCCGTTGCCGTCGAATACACCGGCATACTGATAGGTAGATGTGCCTATCGGTGTCCACTCCCGCAGTGTGCCGCCGTAGGAGGGCGTAAGAGGATTACCGTCCGCGTCATACCATGCTCCGGCGGTGCTTGCGGTTGTGTCTAACGCTTCGTTTGTGCCGCTTGCGTCACCTGCAATACCCGTGCCGAGGTAGGCGGTATGACCTTCGGTATCGACGACACGTACAAGTCCCGTATCGGGGTCGAAGGTAAAGGTTTCGTCGTTGAGCGCGATATCGGCGGTCAGGACGGCTCTGATAAAATTGTCCCCACCGTTGACCTGCGCGGCGAACCAGTAGAGGTTTCCGGCGTTGGTGATGGCGTAGTAGTAATTATACACAGACCAGTTTGACGAGGTAAAGCCGAAGTTGGCATAATTTTCGCTGCTTATCTGCACTGCGGGCTGATACTGCCCGATCGCGTCCTGCGTGTTTGTATAGTCCGCCGTAGAGGAGGCGAAGCCGTTTGCGTCGTATACATAGCCTTCGTAAACCGTGCCGTGCGTGCTGTCGAGGGTAGGATAAGTGTCAACATCGTCGCCCGAAAGCGTCTGATACCACACGGGCTGAGTGAGCTGATTGCCGTCAGAGTCCCGATTGAGAAGATACGCGACCTCGCCGGAGGTAAAGGCGGCGAGCTCTTTGGGGTCGCCGAAACTGTTACTATTTGTACAGGAGGAGTCAAGGTAGTAGCAGTTTGTCACTGCTCCGCTGCTTCCGGCAATGCCGCCGGGCGCGCCACCGCTGCTGCTTACTCCACCGACATTATAGCAGCTTGTGATACTTCCACTACTATTAGCTCCGGCAATACCGCCGGCATTACCTCCGCCAGTGACCGTGCCGGCGTTGTAGCAGTTTGTTATTGCGCCGGAAACATTAATTCCGGCAATGCCGCCGACTGCTTCGTTGCCCGTAACGATGCACGTGTTATAGCAGTTTATTATTATTGAGCCTTCTAAATTATTTCCAGCGATACCGCCGACCGCGTCGCTACCCGTGACAATACACGTGTTATAGCACCGCTCTACCGTGCCGTATTTTTTGCCGACAATGCCGCCGATGTTGCTCCCTCCGCGGATATAGCCGCCTATGACACCGAGGTTTTTGATTTTTCCGTTTGTGCCGATAACGCCGAAAAGCCCTTGATATTCCGTGGAAATGTTTATGTATATTCCGCTTACGGTGTGACCGTCGCCGTCGAACGTGCCGATGTATTCTCTGTTATTCGTTCCTATCGGCGTCCATATTCTGAGATTTTGGGGCGTGATGCTTTCGCCGTTGAAAAGCGGATTTCCATTATAGATGGCAGAGAACGTGATTCCGGGGTTGAGCGTGATATCGGCAGTCAGAACGGCGTTAAAACCTGTGTTACCGTCGTTTACCTGCGTGGCGAACCAGTAGAGCTGTCCGGCGTTGGTTATCGCGTAGTAATTCTCATACGCAGACCAGTTATCCGCCGTGAAGCCGTAATCTGAATAGTTTTCGCTTGTTATCCTCGTCGCGGGCTGATACTCTTCGATCGCGCCCTGCATGTTGGTATAGCCCTCTGTGCCGAAGCCGTTTGCGTCGTATGTATAGCATTCGTAAACCGTGCCGTGGGTGCTGTCGAGAGTCGGGTAAGCGTCTTTATCGTTGCCGGTGAGCGTCTGATACCACACGAGCGTTCCCTCGCTTGTACTGCCGTTGAGCAGCCACGTCACCTCGCCGGAGGAGAACTGCAAGGCGGTTTTTGATATTTCGCCGAAGTTCTGATAGATTCCCGGAACAGAGGTATCGAGGTAGTAGCAGTTTTCAAGCGTTCCTGAACCGCCTCCGATAATGCCGCCGAAAGTGTTATTATTACCGCTCATTATCACTCCGCCGACATTATAGCAGCTTGTGATTCTTCCGTTACTAATAGATCCGGCAATACCGCCGACAATCATATCGCCCGTGACCGTGCCCGCGTTGTAGCAATTCGTTATATCGCCCAGATTTTCTCCGGCAATGCCGCCGACATATTCTCTGCCCGTGACGATGCACGTGTTATAGCACCGCTCAACCGTGCCGCGGTTTACGCCGACAATGCCGCCGATGAAGCCCGAACCGCGGATATAGCCGCTCGTGACGCCGAGGTTTTTGATTTTTCCGTTTGTGTCGGTAACGCCGAAAAGTCCTTGTTCGGTGCCAACGGTATTGATGTATATTCCGCTTACGGTATGACCGTTACCGTCGAATATTCCGACATAATTACCAGAAGCTGTTCCTATCGGCGTCCACATGCGTACCGTCTCGCCGTTTGCGGGGGTGTACGTGCCGTCAGAAGCAAAAGAACCGGGGTTAAGCGTGATGTCGGCAGTCAGAACGGCATCATGAGTGTTTTTTCTGTACTGTGCGAACCAATAGAGGTTTCCGGCGTTGGTGATGGCGTAATAGCCGACATAATCGCTTGTCAGGCTGAACGATGCGTAGTTATCGTTTGTTATCAGAGTTGCGGGTTGATATGGTTCGGTCGTTCCCTGCGTGTTGGAGTAGCCCTCCGTACCGAAGCCGTTTGCGTCGTATGTATAGCCTCTGTAAACCGTGCCGTGCGTGCTATTGAGGGTCGGGTAAGCGTCCTTATCGTCGCCCGAAAGATTCTGATACCAGACGGTCTTTGGGAGCAGACCGCCGTAATTGTCCCGGGTGAGAAGATACGTCACCTCGCCGGAGGAGAACTGCAAAGCGGTCTTATTCGCTACATTGGTAAATTGTGCGTTACCTTCGTTTCTTCCGACAGCTTTTCGGGCGCTGCCGGAAAGATAATAACAGTTATTAATTGTACCTGTCAGACCTGTTCCTCCGTCAACTGCGTTAGTACCTGCTATAAAGCCGGTGTTACTACCGTTTACGCTGCCGGTGTTAAAACAGTAGCTTACAGTGGCACCGTAATTGTTATACCCGACAATACCGCCGTCACCGACTACAATGCCTGTGTTATAACAGTTGTTTACATTGGCACCGCTGTTGTTATACCCGACAATACCGCCGCTGTAACCGCCTGTGCCTAAAATTGTGCCCGTGTTATAACAATACTGTACCTTTGCGCCGCCTGCGTTATACCCGACAACACCGCCTATGTAATTCCTTGTACCGATGACGATACATGTGTTATAACAGTTTGTCACTGTGCCGTTTAATAAACGTCCGACAACGCCGCCGGTATTTTTAGTTCCGCGGACATAGCCGCCTGTGACACCGAGGTTTTTGACAATCTCGCCTTCGCCGGCAACAGCACCGAACAAGCCTGTATCATACATAAAGTCATTATTTATGTAAAGTCCGCTGACCGTGTGTCCCCGACCGTCGAAGAAACCATTGAATTCATTGTTATCATTCCCTATCCGTGTCCACTCCCGCAGTGTGCCGCCGTAGGAGGGCGTAAGAGGATTACCGCTTGCGTCATACCACGCTCCGGCGGTGCTTGCGGTTGTGTCGAATTTATCGTTTGTACCGCTTGTGTCGCCCACAATCCCCGTGCCGAGGTAGGCGGTATGACCTTCGGTATCGGCGACACGCACAAGCCCTGTGTCGGGGTCGAGGGTAAAGGTTTCGTCGTTGAGCGTGATATTCGCCGTCAGCACGGCGTTATAGCTTACGTTGCCCGCGTTGACCTGTGCCGCGAACCAGTAGAGGTTTCCGGCGTTGGTTATCGCGTAGTAATTCTCATATGCAGACCAGTTATCCGCCGTGAAGCCGTAATCTGAATAGTTTTCGCTGTTTATCTGCACAGCGGGCTGATACTCTTCGGTCGCGCCCTGCATGTTGGTATAGCCTTCCGTGCCGAAACCGTTTGCGTCATACATATAGCCTTCGTAAACCGTGCCGTGTGTGCTGTCGAGAGTCGGGTAAGCGTCCTTATTATCGCCCGAAAGCGTCTGATACCAGACGGACGGGGTGAGCTGATTGCCGTCAGAGTCCCGATTGAGAAGATACGCGACCTCGCCGGAGGAGAACTGCAAGTCGGTTTTGAAGGTCGTGCCTGTCAATTCGTCTGTCTCCGCCGTGCCGAGGTAGTAGCAGTTTGTGATTGTGCCTTCGGCGTTATTACCGCACACGCCGCCGACGCTTGAGTCGCCGCTGACAGCGCCTGTATTGCAGCTGTTTTCAATTATGCTATTGGAATTTTCTCCGCAAACACCGCCCACCTTCGTTGATGCTTTGCTCAGGCTGACGCCGACCACCGCGCCGCTGTTACAGCAGCCGGTAATCACAGAGGGCTCTCCATCATGATTAATGACGATGCCACCGCAAATACCGCCGACTTGTTCTTCGCCGCGAACTTCAGCGGTATTACCGCATTTCTCTACTATACCTTCTGTTATATCTCCAATAACCGAACCGCACACGCCGCCGATTTTTGTTTCACCGCTGACCACGCCCGTGTTATAACAGCTTGTGATCCTTTTTTCTCTGAGCAAACCGCACACGCCGCCGACATAACTACCGCCGCTGACCGTGCCGGTATTGTAGCAGCTGTCAAGTACAGTCATTTGGACATTACTAACACTTTCTTTCAAACCGCACACACCGCCGACATTTAGACTGCCGATGACTGTGGCGGTATTGTAACAGCTTTCAATGATTCCTGTTCGATCAATTACTGCGCATATACCGCCGACATAGCTATTCCCGCAGACAAAGCCGCCGGATACTCCCAGCTTTCTTACCGTACCGGATACATATCCAAACAGACCTACGTCGCTTGACGCGGTTGAATTGATATAGATACCGCCTACGGTTTTGTTGTTGCCGTCGAATACACCGACATACTGATAGGTAGCTGTGCCTATCGGCGTCCATTCCCGAAGCGCACCGGAGTAATCGGTATCCCACGCACCGGCGGTCGTTGAGTTTATACCCGTGCCGAGGTAAGCCGTATGATTTTCGGTGTCGGCGACACGCACAAGCCCTGTGTCGGGGTCAAAGGTAAAGGTTTCGTTGTTGAGCGCGATATTCTTTGTCAGCACGGCGTTATAGCCTGTGTTGCCCGTGTTGACCTGCTCGGCGAACCAATAGAGGTTTCCGGTGTTGGTTATCGCGTAATAGCCGTTATACGCAGACCAGTTATCCGCCGTGAAGCCGTAAGTTGTATAATTCGAGCCGTCTATCTGCACGGCAGGCTGATAGTTTCCGGAAACCGAGGTGTTTGTATTGGAGTAGCCGGAGCCGATAAAGCCGTCACTGTCAAATTTTGTGACACTGTAAACCGTGCCGTGCGTGCTGTCGAGGGTAGGATATGTGTCTTTATCGCCGCCGGTGAGCGTCTGATACCAGACGGGCGTGGTGAGCGGATATCCGTTATCGTCACAGTTGAGACGATACGCGACCGCGCCGGAGGAGAACTCCGAGGAGGTTTTCGGTGTGCCGACACTGTTTCCGCCTGTGCAGGAGGTATCAAGGTAGTAGCAGTTTGTGACAGTTCCGTTGTTGCTTCCGATGACACCACCGACACTGTCGCTGCCGCTCACTGCGCCCGTGTTATAGCAGTTTGTTACTGTGTCGCTGTTTTGTCCGCACACGCCGCCGACACTGGTCATACCGCTGACCGAGCCTGTGTTATAGCAGTTTGTTACCGTTCTTTCGTTTCTGCCGCACACGCCGCCTATTGCCTCATATGTACCTTTAACAGTAACGGCGTTTTCGCAGTTGATTATCGAGCCATCTAAATTATATCCGCATATGCCGCCGATTCTGCCAACGCCGGAAATATAGCCGTTTATAACGCCGAGATTTTTGATTGTGCCGGAGTTTACGCCGAACATACCGATTTGGGCTGACTCGCCGTTTATGTATATGCCGCTTACGGTATGACCGTTACCGTCGAAGATGCCTGTGAAACTGTGTGCCTCAGTTCCTATCGGTGTCCATGTGCGTACCGTCTCGCCCTTTGCGGGGGTATAAACGCCGCTTGCGTTGAACATACCGGGGTTGAGGACAATATCCGCGGTCAGCACGGCGTAGTAGGTTTCGCTATTGTTGTTATTCATCGCCGCGAACCAGTAGAGGTTTCCGGCGTTGGCGATATCGTAAGCCCGGTCAAAACCGTCCTTTTCGCCGTCGCCGTTTATATCATACTCTCGTGTCTCTGTCGCGGGCTGATAGCCGCCGCAATCCTTGCAGATGCCGTTTTCGTAGTTATGCTCGTCGTATGTTTGCGCGAAGCTGTTTGAGAAAAAATATACAGGAGGTTCTTTTGATAAACCGCCGCAGGTTCTGCTTTCATTGCGGTAGACCGTTTCGCCCGAAAATGCCGGGAAACCCGTGCCGCAGGTCTGGTACCACACGAGCGGGTTGACCTGACTTTCTCCGCCGTTTAATAGCCACGCAACCTCGCCGGAGGAGAACTCCGAGGAGGTTTTCGGTGTGCCGACACTGTTTCCGCCTGTGCAGGAGGTATCAAGGTAGTAGCAGTTTGTGACAGTTCCGTTGTTGCTTCCGATGACACCACCGACACTGTCGCTGCCGCTCACTGCGCCCGTGTTATA
>LFSB01000051.1 GCA_001513045.1 Clostridiales bacterium DTU089 | reverse complement strand
AGCAAAACAAGCAAAAGGCCCAGAAACACTTTCTTTTTTCTACTCAAATCCGCTTCCTCCTTAATTTTATTTTGTGAAATATTTTCACAATTTCATCATCTCACGAAGCGGCAGCGGTGTTTTGTTCTGTGTTTTCTGCTGTGTTTTCTGCTGTGTTTTCGTCTTCTGCGGTGGTTTCGTCCGGGTTTTCTTCTGTCTTCGCCTGAAAATGTCCTACACCTTCGAAAATTGTGTTTTCTTTGGATAAATCTCCTATTTCTTCATTTATAAGAAAGTTTTCATAATTTATATATATACGATAAAATTTACTTTTGTCATAGCCCTCCTCATGTGACATGAATTCCGTAAAATCGGTGCCGCTTACCGCGTTTTTCAGAAAGGTCTTTATTTTTTCTTCATCCGTTATTGTTATCTCACTTTCCTGCCCGATTTCGTCTCCTATAGAAATTAAGGCAATCGAGCTAATCTTATCCTTGCGGTAATCCGGAAAAACAAAACCCTTTTTTACATAAATAAACAAGTTGTCAACATATATATATTCGTCGTTCGCGTCAGCGTACTCGCACCATAAAAGCCAATTGAGAAGTTTGTTGTACTCACTATAGACGCATATTTTTTCTGATTTATCGCTGTCTGCCAGAATATACGGAAAGCAACGGGAGCTTCCCGAGCCAACAAATATGCCCTTTTCTATATATTCTTCACGCAAATCATCAACATCTATATAAATTGAATTGTTGTATGAAAGCACAAGCACTTCGCCTTTGCTAGTATATTCGGATATATAAACCGCTTTCATTTTAAACCATTTCGGTGCTCTCCAGATGCCGAAGGCTAAAAGCAAAACAAGCAAAAGGCTCCGAAACACTTTCTTTTTTCTACTCAAATCCGCTTCCTCCTTAAAAATCAGTCAAAATCAGAATAATTAAATTCTTCGTGTTTCATACCTCAATTTTATTATTTTTCCATGTGTTTCTGACGTTTTGGTATGTTCTTATTCGTCCTCCCTGCCAATACGGGTCAGCGTTGGTACATTTATAACAGTCCCTTATTCCCGAAAAATACCCGAAGGCGGTTCTGTCTTTTATTTTTATGGCATCCTTTTCAGCGATGTCTATCGTTTCGCAGTGTTTTTTCATCTCGCTTTTTCTACCGAAAACGCCTATCAACAGCCGGTAAGAGGTTTTCGGCAAAGGAATTTTTCCCACAGACCACCAATAGCCCAAGCAATGATGTTTTATTTCTTCGGATACACATTCATCAGAAAACAGAAATTCTCGTTTTCCCGTTTGCGATTTCATTATTTTGTAAAACTCATCCGGAAAATATTCATAAAACTTTGCCGTTGCGTACCGTGCCATAATATCAAACACATCTTCTTCAATAAATGAATAAAACTCATACAGCATGTCGGAGAACGTTAGTTTGTTGCCGTTATAATCCATCTGCTTGCTTATATGTATTGCTATTCTGCCTTTTTGGGATTGTTTATCATCGAAGCCTATTTCAAAGCACTCATCGCTGTTTGAAATCATCAGCAGTAGGAAAACACCGGATATTGCCCGCTCCAGAGAGTTTTTACCTTTTGGTTTTTCTCCGGTAGCATCTGTATAGGCAAGAGGATTGTTTACACAATATGCAAACAAATTGTTTTTCAATACTCCGGCAAGTTTGCTTGCAAAAACATTGATGTTTTTTATTTCATCCGCATTCAAGAACCTGCCGTACACGGGGTTGTAGTAGCGGGATTGGAGGTAATACAAGCCGGATTCGACATCATACTGATAGCCTCTGTATGTAAAGGGATTCAGCTCAAGTGCTTTTTGAGCAGCCGCCTCCGCAGTTGTGCCTGTTCCGGCTGCCGCAGAGGTTGTGTTTCCCCACGCATCATATGCGTAGGTAAGCACTTCGGTTCCGTCCGATGACCATACAGCGATTATATCGCCGAGAACCGATTTCTCATAAATATAGGTTTCGCTTTCTCCCGCTGCATTTTCGGCTATATAGCCTACCGCTTCTCCGCTTGAATTGCGAATAATCTTTACATAATAATTTACCGCACCACTGCCATTGTACCAGACATAGCCTGTAAAACATTGTCTTTCCAGACGCACAGCTGGCTGCAAGAACATTTGTTGCAAAATATATTTTCTTACCTGCACGCAAACATTCCGAGTTATATATACTCCGTGCGAGCACTGTTTTTGGAAATCGAGCGCAATTCTCGACCGTTCCAGTAAAAGGTATTGCCGTCATAGGTGATGCTTGTGGGGTCGATAATGAACCACACGCTGACGGGGCGCGCTTGCCTCTTCGTCGTTGCCCACCTTAAAACTCGTCAATGTGTTGTACGGCATAGTCAAAAAGCAAATCCGAAAGCTCGCCATCGCCTGTAGAATTATACGCGTTATCAAACTCATCAAACGGATAACGTTCGGTTTGGGCAAGATATCCGTCTTTACTGTCCGAATAAAAGGACGACAAATCATCAGGATTGATGTTGTTGCGAGTGCAAAATCCGTCATACAGTTCGGCAAGCTCAACGGCGCCAAGCTTTTTTAGCTCCTCGCTCACATACGGAGCGAGAGCATAGGTTGAATTTGAAAAGAATTGACACAGTCCGCCGTTTTGTATTTCCATATCAAACAGATAAATGGTGTAATATGTACGTTTGACTCCGCCAATAGCTTTTAGCACACTTTGCGTATCTGAAGTCTCGGAGTCTTGTTCGCAACGGGAAAGCAAGGCAAAGCTCAAATCCTCATGAGAAAGCTCAAGAAGCTCCTCGCTTGTCATGGATAAAGCCTTATCCTGCATAACCTCTTTCCCTTTGACGGATTTAATCATATTCGATGTCTCTTTTATAAAATTGAAAAGCCCCATTTTGTTCACCTCATTAAATTTTTTCAATAGCTTTCGTACATAGCGGTATACATTTCTTCATATTTCTCCGGCAATTCACTTCGCTTACAGATGTTCAATGCGTTATTTTCATCGTAAAAGCTGATGTTATCCCCCGGAAGCTTTTTTAAAAACGTATTAAACGGAAATTCATTTACTTTTTCCATGTTTTCCGAAAACAGTTCAACAATTTTTAACTCCGGGTAAATTACACAAAACATTCCCTTATAATTAAGCCAGTGAATTTCATTCAAACGGCCTCTGTTTCGCTGCTTCCTGAGTAATATTTTTTTATTCTCGCCGGTCTTAATGTCTGTTTTACATAAGCCCTGACGCTTTCTGAATTTGTGTTCTCCGGTAATTATAAACAGCTTTTCCCCATCATTTGAGCAGGCGTATCCATTTTCCGCTCCGCATATTGCATAACAGTTCTCATCTTGAGGCTTTATAATCAATTCCTTGTTTTCCTGTGATGAATAATCCATAACCAAAACATACTCGTTATCGTATTTGCTGTAATACTGATTGCCGTCCAAAACAGGACAACGCAGAAATGAAATAAAAGTATTTCCCACGCTGCCCGCTCTTCTTAATACCCCGTCCGGCAACGCCTTATACAACTCCGACTTCCCCGTTTTTGCATCAAGAACAAAAAGATTATTTTTGAATATCTTTGCTTTTTCCTCTGTCTTAAAGTATATTATTTTATCCTTGTCGAGGAACTCCGCCCAAAAAACCATATCATTCCCCTGGGCAACCGTAAAACTGTTTATTCCGTGACTTTGCATCTCCTGCAAAAACACTCTGCCGGTATCAAGAAACAAAAGCTGCTGAGCATCATCAGAAAGCCTATATCCGAACTTGTTGGCATACGTTAAGAAGGTTTCAACGCACTCTAAATCACGGGAATATTTAAAAACCTTATTCTTGGCAGAAAGCACAAGTATGTTTTGTTCGTCCTTCGAGCAGATACAGTACTCTCCTTTAGTCTTGCCCTTGTACATTTTCGTTTCTCCTTTTCATTGTGGCGATATAGTGTTTAAAAAACCAAGTAAGATTTGCATATACATCAATGTAATTTGAACGCCTATTCGTCCTCCGTATTCGCCTAAAAAACTTTTCCCTGCGCCATAGCCTGCTTGAGTTAGTCTATAAACATAAGAATAATATACGTTCGTATTAAGTGCTCTATGGAAACGAACTTTCAACATTATCGTATTAAGAGGATCATCTATATCTATACCGGTATTGATTAAATAATAATTCACTATAACCGGATCAAATGTTTTATCAAATGTTATTTTTCTGGGCACGATATGATGTTTTTCATAACTATGATCTTTTTTATTATTCTTCACCCTCTTTCTTATGTCGTTTATTAATGATTTTGTCCCTACCTCTATTAAAGAAAATAAGCTGATAGCAATGCTTATCAATATACCAAAAGAATTATTTGCATTCCCATATATAGAAACCACACATTCGTTAAAAGCATTTCTGAAGTTTGAATCTATCAGATATATAAATGCAATAGCAATAACGTAAAGGCCACAAGCAAGCAACACAATTATTTCAGGAGAAAGAAGCAAAAGCGACGATATAAGTGCTCCGGATATTTCTCCTGTTTGATCAACATCGTTCACTGGATCATTCGCGCAATAAGCGAACAGATTTGCGCCGGGGAGGATACCGAGAGTCTCTTTCAGAATATCCGAATCGTCGCCGTTGATGAATCTTCCGTAGGTCGGATTGTAGTAGCGACTTTGGAGGTAGTAAAGCCCCGTCTCAATGTCATACTGATAGCCGCGGTAGGTCAGGGGGTTCATAAATGCGAGCATAACTGCCATTAACGCATGGTTAAGGCGACGGGAGTCGAACACCATACGCCCAAAATACAGATATTTCCGCACACTCGTGCGTTTTTTGTCTTGCCATACGACAGTATGCCTGCGCCAAAGAAACACCCGATTGCACAAAAATCTCTGTATTTTGGGTGCTTCGCAGTTTTAAAGGAGAGAATTGTTGTTCCTGCAAGGCAAAAGCCGAGCAAATGCTGTCGCATTCCGAGGATTTTTAATGCAGCAGGGGCAAGAATTATCCGTTCAAAACCGTGTGGTGTTCGACTCCCGCCGCCTTAACGTCGAAGCCGTTCCATGTAAATACTGAAAAACCTCTCTCTACTCCCTTCATCGCTGCGTTGCGCCGTTGCGTTATGCTGTCGGGCACCTCGCTCCCCTCTCGCAACAGCCTGTACATTGCATCGAGCGACATTAAACAAATGAATTTATCCTCTGTCTCCGGGCACAATTCGCACAAAGCCTCAAAGCCCTTTTCTATCTCATAAAAAGCGGCATCAGGCATCGCTCCGGAATCCCTTAAACAATGTATAAATCTTTGCGCATATGCTTGCTCCGGATAAATTTTCGGATAATATGCTAAAAAAGCCTGTTGATATTTTTCGTACTCTCCGGATGACAACAGCAGTTTAAAATATGTCACGACCACATCTGTGAAAAACACCGTCTGCCTTTGAGTTTTATCTGCATCACTATTCGCAAAAGCTCTTTCTTCTTCGTAGGTTTTTTCAAGCTTGTAAAACTTGCTTTTGTCCCAATATTCAAACAAATTGTTTTGCAAAACAGCCTCAAATACCGGAGCGGCTTCCTCGGCGTAATCTGACACCTCTTCAAAGCTGCCGTAGCAACACGCTGCGCAGCAATCATACACATAATTCAAGCTCTCGAGGTCGCTCTCGGACGGCCTTTGTGTAAAAACAAAAATAATCGAACCTGCCGCCAATACCAAAACAAGCGTTATAATTAAAAACTTTTTCATATATCCTCCTATTACGAAAACCAACTTGTAATTATTCCCCATAAAGTTATTTTCTTTCGATAAAACAGATGTAAACCCTCTGCCGTGCTGCTATCCCACACATACATTGAATATACCAGAAGCTCTCGGTTATCATTACTTAACGATTCCCACGTATCGAACCTTGATATAAAAGAAAACAATACCAAATTATTATATGCATCCATACAAACCTGTTGATATGTTCTTCCGTCTTTTAAATATTGAAACTGAAGCAAATACACATTATTATTAATTCCTCTGCCATAGTCTATAACGTTTTTGGTATGTGCAGTTAAAGCCTTTATGTATTCGTCATAATAATCTTTTTTGGCGGAAAAAATTGCTTTTGACCAAAGCACAATTTGTATAATACTAACAATGATGCTTATTATTAGAATTAGCATTGAAAAAGATATAGAAAAACCGCTTTTATCTAAAAAATTCACCGGATCATTCGCGCAATAAGCGAACAGATTTGCGCCGGGGAGGGTACCGAGAGTCTCTTTCAGAATATCCGAATCGTCGCCGTTGATGAATCTTCCGTAGGTCGGATTGTAGTAGCGACTTTGGAGGTAGTAAAGCCCCGTCTCAATGTCATATTGATAGCCGCGGTAGGTCAGGGGGTTCATAAATGCGAGCATAACTGCCATTAACGCATGGTTAAGGTCATTTCCGCTCGCCTCAACAGTTGCATTGCCCCATTCATCATAATAGTAGGTCAGATATTTTTCGCCCTGAGAATCATAAATCCCAATAACATCCCCATGTAAGCTCTTTTCGTAAAAATAGGTCTGCTCTTGCTGAGCATCACTTAATATGAAGCCTATCGGCTCTTCGCTCATATCATAGAGTATCTTCAGCAGCCTGTCCTGCGAACCGTCAGAATCATATATCACATATCCAACATATCTGCTGCCGTTCCATATATATTCCGTACGCTGACGCATATTTGTTTTTGTGTTGTCCGAATATTCATACTTGCCTGTTCTCAGACCGTCGGAGTTGTAGGTGTACTCATAGTAATTACTACTTTGCGTTACTGTTTCCAGTTGCCTACCGTTCCATGTGAGGCTGCCGGAAAGTCCGTCGCCTCCCATTTGAACAGCAGCATAATTCAGTGGGTTGCCTATGCTGTCATAGGTGATGCTTGTTCCGTCATACGATACAAGCTTATCCTTCCATGCGCTGTCGTAGGTGAGATTTATTGTTTCCATAACCTCACCGAGGGCGCTTGCGCTGTATTCATGGATTTTTTTCTGAACAAGATTCCCGCCCTTGTCGTACACATATACCGTAGAGGTTGAGAAAAGCGCATCATCAGTCCGGACGAGCTGTCCCGCTTCATCGTAGGTGTATGTATAGACGGTAACAGACTCCCCGTTCTCTATCCACTGCTCCCCGGTGAGCTTGCCGTTGCCGTCATAGGTGTATCTGCGTTCCTGCAAATCAAGAAGTTCTTCCCCTTCGGTGACGGCGTCTTCAAGCAGTGATGCATCTGTTATTATTGTATTCTTCAGCATTGAATTCGTGAAGGAAAAAACATTCCCTGTGGTTAAGCCGTTATTTGATGCATATGTGTAACTCTGCCTTGAGATGAAATCCGTCTCATAGCCTGCGCCGCTTTCTGAAAGTGCTCCGTATTGCCTGCTTTTTACCCTGCCGAACCAGTCCGCTGTTGAAGAAAGGTCAATGTCTGTGCCCAAGAGGCACTCTATGGTTTGCGTTTGTGATGTTTCACCCGTAACTTGATTATATGATGTAACAGGTGCATTATTTATGTACGCCTTGCCGCCAAAAGTTTCCATGGACATTCCCGAGGAATTTGCGATATTGCCGTAAATCACAGCATTATCTGCAGTTCTTTCAACCGCATACATGGTATTTGTCCAATGGGTAGTAAGGCCATTAAGGTTATCAATTATTTTTCGCAAATTTCCGTTCTCATATTCATACTGATAAGCGATGCTTGCGCCGTTATCGTAGGATATGCCGGTGATGTTGTTGTCCGCGTCGTAGGAGTAGGTTACGGTGTCGCCGTTGCCGTAGGTCACACTGCCGAGACGGTCACGGTTTGCGCCCGTGCCGTAGGAACAAGTTATAAGTGTCTGCGAACCAACCTTTGTCGCCGTCGGATTTCCCCAGATATCGTATTCAAAGTTGTAGGTAAAACCGTTATGGGTTGCCGAGATAATACGGTCATTAGTATAGGAATAGTTGACAAACATTGTCTGGTCGTTATTTGTAAGTGCCGAAACCGCACGGTCAACCGAGGTAATTGCTCCCATGGCGTTATAAGTATAACTTTCTATATTCCCCTCCCCATCGATTACGGAGTTTAGCATACCGTTTGATTGGTTATAGCTATAAGTAGTGGTTCTTCCGTTAATATCGGTCTGACTGCCGATATAGTTTCCATTAACGGATGATGTCATTTGCATCGAATTTGTTCCGTCTGTTACGTTTAACGTTGTTGTCCCTGCGTTTTCTTCATAGTTGTAGTTTCTGTGACATGACGCATACATACAGGTTCCGTCCGAGGAACAATTGCGACACGAGCAATTAACTTCCGTGCATCCCTCACAGGTGCACATTCCACAATTCGGGCAACTTTCCGATGTGCATACTGTTCCTTCCGGGGCATAGGTGTGTGTACATTGACAATTTTCCGAACAATATGAACATCCGCAATGTCCGATAGTATCTACACCTGTTCCCGACTCCTCCGAGTCGCCTACGACAACACGGCAAAGCTCTATGCCATCAAACATTGCCGACCCCATTTGATAATTATATGAAATTGCAATCATTATTCTATCATATTTTTCTTCTGCGGTAAAGTGCGTCTTTGCGCATTGCCACTGTTCAAGATGTGGGTTAAATTCAATCTGTCCCAGCGTCTGATAGGTATGATAATTTTCACTGTTCTCATCAGTTATGTATGCAGAAGCAAATATTTTATATTCCTTGATGTTATCTGTCGTTGGCAAAGAGCTATCGGAAAAAGTCCAGCCCCCTAGGGAGTAACTATCACCTGCCGAACCGTCCGGAATTTGGACAACCTGAGTGAACCTTGTTACATTTTTCTCGCCTATTGCATTTAAAACAGATGCATCAAGAAGTCGTGAACGAGTCCCCGCAGAACAGGTAGTTATATAAAAATTGCTCAAACCGCAATCCCAGTTGCTGATTGAATCATTAAAATCACCGTTTTTGACAAGATTATCTGTCAAAATCAGCTGAACATCATCAATACTTATACTTCCTGTTCCGCTTGAAATTCCAACGCTCACTGTAACTTTCAATACACTTTTGGTTGGAATAAAGCTGTTTTCTACTTTCTTCCAACCGTTGTTTGTATGCGAATAATCATTTGTTGAAAAGCTTTCGCTTGTGCCGTCCCTGTAGGAAACTATTGCGGTCATATTATAGTAACAGCTGCCGTTCGCGCTCAACATCTTCACTCTTGCCGAAAAGCTATACGGCTGATTTTCTTTAATTGAACCGGTATATTCCTGGGTGACATATACATTACCTGCGCTTGTTCTGCTCAGCGTATACGCCTTATTTCCTTCAAAAACATTTTCCATGCATACTGTCGCAGTGTAATTATCATCGTCTGAGACGGCACTCCAACCTACAGCATCAAGTTCAAAGCCGTTGTTCGCAATAAGATTTTCCGGCAAGCTAAGTGTCCCCGAAACATCATTTAAAATGTTGTTTTGCTGCCCTTCAACAACTTCAGTCGTATATGTAGAATAAATATATTCTCCGTTGTCATCCATTGTGTTGACGGTTCTGCCAAATTTATCAAATTGTTTTATCACAACACTGCCGTTTTTATCGGTAAAACGTCTTTGATAATTTCCTTGCATCTCTATTAACACATGATTGCCTTGAATATCTGTCTGCCCTTCACTCTTTATCATTTCCGATATAATTACGCTATTTGAATCGGTACGGCTGTATTGAATACAGTAGCCATCAATGTCTCTAATGGAAATAATGTTTGCACTGCTTACGGAACTACCGTTACTTAAAGCAGTGGTTATAGATTGCGCGCTATCATCGTAATAAACCGATTTCCCGTCCGGATATGTCGCGCCTCTAAATTTAACTCCGTCGCTTACATCGTACAAATACGTATATTTGTAATCAACATTTGTGCCGTTGTCATTTTTTACTTTTATTGCCTCACCTGATGCATCAAATGCTTGAATTGACGAAAGCACTGTTTGCGAAGATGCCGTTGTGTATGTGAAAATATATTTTCTGCCTACACCATCGGTAATTTTATCTATACTGTATGAATTTGTTGAACAATAGGTTATGAGTATTTTTTGGTTATCATCCTTCGACGATATTATTTCCGAAAGCATCCCGTTAGAATTAAATTTATACTTCTCTCCCGAAGTTTTTACTATTTCGATTGATTGCTTGCTTCCATTTATATTGTTCATATTGGCGGTTGGAATCCATAACTTTGATCCGGTATTTCCTATTCCCTCATACGTATCTTCTTCCCACTGGGTTCTGCCTTCATCAATCGTCTCCGTAGGCTTATAATAAATTGCTTCGCCTGTTTCTCCGATGTATAAAATCCTTCCCTCTTGTGAAACATTTTGCAAATACTCTATTCGTTGTGCGTAATTTATATTCCAATTTTGACCATAAGGTGTGTTTTGATTTAATTGATTGCCCAAAGCCCCATTAGGCGTATTGCAATAATATCTCTTTATATGAACCGGCATGTTGTTACCGTCAAGACCGAGTTCGTCTCTTGAAATATAAGCCGACAATGAATAATCATTTAAATATGCTGTTCCCGCCCTTCCTACCGACTGTGTATGATAATCATATACCGTTTCGTTCAATCCACAGGTTTCTACATAATCAATTTCAAAATACGGACACATACTACCGATGTATTGTGCTGCGTATTCAGAGGAAACAAACATGCATCCGTCTCCCACCGGAGATGTACTTGCTTTCAACGCAATTCCCTTAAAATTATTTAATGAGCCTGTTTCGCACACTGCTCCGGTAATATCAAAAATATGTTCTTCCGCATCGTCCGTATATGTTATTTTCTTGTAGTCAACTACACTTGTTCCTATTAACGGCATATTATTATACGTCGCTGTGTTCGCCGACCACGAAGAAAGAATATTATATGCTTCCACCGTAGTAGGTGTTTCTGACAATACCCCTCCGAAAACACTAAGTCTTGCGCCTAAAATGTTTGCGTTTTGATAAGAACTCAAATTTGTCTGTGGCTTAATCAGTGTGTGCGCTATTCCGTCCGCAGAATTCATTGCAATTAAAAATATATCAGAATCGCCAAGAGCGTCAGGCTCTTCTGAAGACACCACGGTATCCTCAACCGCGCTCTGACCCTGCAGCTGCACAGCGGGGTCCACGGTTACAGGGTACTTGCGCGAGGAATCGGCGAGCCACTCGCCCGACGGAGCATAGGTAACCGAATATGAGCCGGCGCCGTTTTCCTTGAGCGTTACGCCTATCTCGCCGGAGATGCTCATGTCCGAGTCAAACATGACGGGTGAAGGCACAACGAAGATAACCTTCCCGTCCGCTGCCGAAAAGTCTATGCTGTTGTCGGCATTCTTCTTTGCGGAAAGCCCCGCCGCGTCTATAAGATATGTATATGCCACCGCACGCTCCGGCTTCTTGTTGAGAATGATGTTCTCCTTAACACCTGACGAGGTTACAGTGTATTCAACATCGGTATCCTTTTCAAAGCCCTTATACACCGCCGTGCCGCTGAGCTTGTCAAAATTAGCCGCCTTGTGCGCCTTTGAGCTTTTTTCTTCGGCAGCTCCGGCTTTTTCTGCTGATTTCAGCTCGGCATTCACTGCGCTTTTTGACGCAGACGCAGCTTCGCCGACAAGCTTAAAGGCTATTGAATAAGCCCCGCTTTGCAGCTTTACCGCCGCGTCATCCCCCGTGAGTTGCGAGGGCAGCTGAGCCTCAAACGAGTTGCTCTTGTTTTTCAGCACCGCGCTTCCGTCAACGGTCTTCTCCTCAAGCGTGTTGTCGATTTCAACCCACTCGCCGTTCTTTTCATAGTGCAGCGGAGCCGCCGACACAACAGCGGTATAGCTGCCGTCACTTCGCAAATACACCTTCGTGTTTGCGTCGCGCTTTGACACAATTTCACTGACTATGTTGCTTTCTTCCCGCACCCCGGGTGCCGTTGCCGCCGAAAGTGCGCGCTGCTCGCTTACATTTTCGGCAAACACCGACATCGGAAGCAATTGCATTACAAACAGTAACGCCAGAAATACCGACATTAGTCTTACGCCGCATTTTAACGTCTTTTTCATTAAAAATTGCCCTCCCGTATTTTCCCAATTTCCACATTATCATGTTTTTATTGTTTTGTCAAGGAAATTTAAACTCAGCTTCCTGTATATGTATGACAAAAAACGCCATTTACTACATAAAAACTTTTGATTTTTTAAAATTTCAGCGTTTTGCACAACAACCGCAACAACAGTTTGTGCAAAACGCCAACGCAATACAATGTTTTGAGAATAAAAAGCAGGAGACGGTCACATAACCGTCTCCTGTCGCCTTACAGTTTAATGTCCTTGGGAATTTTACGGTGGGAAATGCAGTTCGCAATGCCGGACGGGGTGTAAACCCTGAGCCGCTTCAGCGAATCCGAAAGCGGTGAACCGGCGCGTTCAACATCACACAGGCTCATAACGCTTATGCTTTTCATCTGCTCCTCGTGCGAAAGCCGCTCGTCCCACGGCATGGTAACAACAAGCTCCCCGCCCGGAAGAAGGTCAAAATAGTTGTCGCTGAACGGCTTTGAGGTCAACGAGCTTTCAAGCCTCACCAGCCTTGCAAACACATCGCTGCGCACCCCTATAACCAGCCGCTCCGCATCCGGACGCATATCAAGAGCCAGCTTCGCACCGGGCAGACTCAGCCTTTTTTCGCTGTCAAAAAGCATCGTTTTGCTCATCAAGACCTCATCGGATTCAAAAAGCACAGCCCTGATGCCGGTTCTTTTTGTGTCAAATTCATCCTTTATTTTTGAGGTGTTGAGGTTGAAAATCACTCGATTTTCAAGCTCTGCAAGATGTACGGGAACAGACTCCCGCCTGAGCACGCCCTTTTCAAAATCAAAGATTTCATACTCTGCCACAATGCTTACATCCCGGTTAAAATCGTTTATCGCATATATTTTTATGTAGTTATCGGAGTCCTCAATCGAAACCGACAGCGGCGCGTTAACCTTTCTTGCGGTATATTGCAGTGCCTTGTAGTTGCCGAAATAGTCGTAGCTTGACCACGAGCAAACCGGCCAGCAGTCATCAAACTGCCAATACATTGAGCCGTTGCACCTGCCCTTGTTGCGCCGCCAGTGCTCCGTGGCATCCGCAACGCACTCCTGCTGCGTAACCTGGGAAAGATAGATATAATCCTCAAACCGACGCGGCAAAGCGAAGCGAGAGGAGATGTAGTACACCATTTTGTCGTTGCCGCTTGAGCATTTCTGATGCGCCGTGAACACCTCGCCTGACAGCGAATATTCCTCCGGCTTCGCAAAGCTGCGGATGGTTTTTATATCCGGAAGACTTTCAAAGCCGAACTCACTGCAAAAACGCGTAAGCCGCTTGCGGTAATAATTCATCGGACACAGCCCGTGCCACACCGCCCACAAATGCGTATCTCCGGCGTTGTCGCTGCTTATGCCCTCGCCGTAATCCACACCGCACGGAGAGCCGGGAATATACGGTGTTGCAGTGTCGCATTTGCGCAGCTCCGGCTCAAGAATCGTGTAGAAAAAGCGCTGCGTCCATTCGAGATATTTTTTCATGTGCGCCCAAGCCATGTGCATGTCCTCAATCTCGTTGTTTCCGCACCACAGCGCAAGACAGGCATGGTGCGACATGCGCCCGACATTGCAGGCAATCTCCGCCTTTACGTTTTCAAGAAAGCTGTCCTTGAAAAACGGATATGCCTGACACGCAAAGCAAAAATCCTGCCATATAAGAATGCCTCGGCGGTCACACGCGTCACACAGCGCATCATCGGCATAGAAGCCCCCGCCCCAGATACGCAGCATGTTCATATTTGAAAACTGTGCCGCGTCAAGCAGGGCGTCCAGACGGCAGCTGTCGAAGCGCGTCATAAATGAATCCGGCGGGATATAGTTTGCGCCCTTTATGAAAAGCGGAACGCCGTTGAGAATAAGCTGAAAATTGTAACCGTACCTGTCCCTTGCGCGGTTGAGCTCAATCGTGCGCAAGCCCAGCCTTTTCTCCGCCGAGTCCGTGCACTCTCCGTTGCACACCAGCTCCGCGCTGACCGTATACAGCGGCTGCTGTGCCTTTCCGGACAGCTCACGAGTCCACCAAAGCTCCGGATTTTCTATATTAAAGCTTACCTGCTCTCCGGTGCGGGTTTCGGTTTTTCCGTCCGGATGCGTAAGGGTTATTCTGCACTCGGCAGCTGTGCCGCCGTATCTGACAACATCCGCAAGGACGTCAACTCTCACGGCACCGTCCGAATGAAGCTGCGACACCCTGAGCGCGCCGAGCGACGCGCCCTTGCGCAGCCGGAGAAAAATATCGCCGGATATTCCGCTCGGAGGCAGCACGGGACCCCAGTCCCACCCGAAATGATACTGCGGCTTACGGATGTGCACAATGCCGTTCTGACCGTTGCAGTTCATCGGAGCGGATTCCTTTTTATATATCTCCTCAACATATTTTACCGGAGAACGGAACAGCACACGTACGGTGTTTTGACCCTCTGCAAGCAGCTCCTTGACCGGAAAGCTGTATTCCCTGTGGCAGTTTTCGCCCCTGCCCGCAATTTTACCGTTCACACATATCTCGCAGACCGTATCGAGCATTTTGCATTCGAGCGTAATTTCGTCCGAGTCGAGCGCGTCCGCCGAAAGAGAAAACTCCCTTTCGTACTCCCAGTCCGTTTCACCCACCCATTTTACCTTGCTCTCGTTGAGCGAATCAAACGGGTCGGGAATGTCGCCGCACCTCATAAGATCCAAAAAATTGCAGCCGGGAACCTCCGCGGGTTTCCATTCCCCGCAGCCCGACTGCCTGAATTTCCATTCTCCGTTAAGTGATATTTTCATATACAGCACCTCGGCAAATATCCGTTTTAAATGTTTTATACTGTTCCTGTCGCCTCGCGCACCTTTTCGGCGCGTCTTTCGTCAAGCTCGCGAAGCATTCTTTCGCGCTTTTCGCCCACAAGGTCATAGAAAAGCATCGGTATGATGCCTATCGTCCCCAGCAGAGCCGGAACGATGCTGTTCATTGCAAAGATTTTGCGCTTGGTCGCCTCGGTCTGCGCAACAAAAGAGGTGTCGTTGGATGTCTGATAGCCCACAAGAGGAATAAGGAAGGTTCCCAACGCCCTCGACATTGAACCGTTAAACTTTCCGACAAAGGTCGCAGAGGCAAAGGAGGTGCCCTCGGTGCGCTGGTCGGTTGTCCATTCGGCGTAGTCAACGGTTTCGCCTATCATCTCCATCGGTATGACGCTGTTGGCTGCGCTGAATATACCGTTTATAACTCCGTCAAGCATCATAACCGGTATCATAAAGCCGATTTTCGTATATCTCCGCGAACCGATACACAGCAGGAACTTCATCACGCCCGACAGCGCCGGAACAAGCTTACCGCATATTATTATCTGCTTGTTGTTCATGAGCTTTTTAAGCATCGGAATAAAGATATATCCCGCAAAGCCGACAATGGTCCCGGGTATGCCCGTAAGCAGCGAAACGGATGCCGAGCCCAGAACGTCCACAAGATAGTAGGTTGAGAAAACGCCGCCTATGCCGCCGAGTGCGCTGAGCACATCCTTCAGAATGAGTATGCGCAGCGGTCGGTTTGTGACAAGGCATTTAAGGCTCTCAAGCAGCGCGGGCTGCTCCTCGGACTGTATGACCCGCTCCTTTACAAAAAGCCCCGACATGCTGAAAAGCCCCATGCCGAGCGAGCTGGTTGCTATTGAATATATGCAGAAAATAACACGCAGACCGACGGATATGTGACCGCCGCTGACGAGGTCGAGAAGTATCGGGATAAAGAGCGTGGGAATGCCTCCGACTATTGAGGAAATAAATCTTGCGCTTGTTATCGCCTTGGTGCGGTCATTGGGGTTCGGGGAAATCGCCGTAGACATTCCCCAGAACGGAACATCGCCTATTGTATACAGAAACTCCCACACAAAGTAGGTTATAACCATATATATTACCTTGCGGTAATCCGCGGGTGAATAGTCGCCCACTATGAGCGGACCCGAAAACAACAGGGCGGTGGCAAGAGCAAGAGGTATTGGCACACCCAAAAGATACGGACGCAGCTTTCCCCAGCGGGTTCGGGTTTTGTCCACTATCATGCCCATGAGAGGGTCGTTTGCCGTATCCCATATACCCTCAAGGAAAAGCATGGTGGACACAATCCTTGCGTCAACATTGAAAACGTTGACGAAGAAATATGTGAGGTATCCGGTAAGAGTGTTGTAGCTCATGCATTGTCCGCCGTTTGCAATACCGTATATTACAAACTCCCGCGTGGTGACATAGCTCCTGTTTTCCGAACTCATAGATAACCCCTTCCCCAAATAGAAGTCCGCTTCGCACGAAAAATCAATTTTAAATTTTTGCCCTGCGTTTGATTATATTCCGCCCTTGCTGTTAAAACCCGTCACACAAAAAGGTGTTTCTTTGCGGAAAAGCCCGGAAAAAGTCCGCCGCCTCGCCGTTTGTTTCAACGCCGTCAAGGTATGTGACGGTGCCGGCGTTGAACGCCTCACCCGAAAGCAACAGCCTTGCCGCCGCCGGAGCGGTTAACGCGATATCATACTTGTCTGTTTTTACTCTGCGCACCTGAGCGCAGCTATGCTCGTATTCAACCTCAAAGGCACCGGAGTTTCGTGCGAGTGTATCGCGCGAAAGCAGAGTAAAATGACCGTGTGTATCCGGATATTCGTTTGCCTTGAGAAGCGCCTCAAGGTCATATATTCTCGCCGCCGCGCCCGGCTTCATGCTCACTCCGAGCTTGTTGTGCTCTCCGAACATATCGAGCAACGGCGAATGCTGCTGCAGCTTCAAAAAACGATACTCATCAACCTGTGCGTCATAGCAGCGCAGAAAACCGAGAACCCCGGCAAGCGCCTGCCTGTCGGTAAAAAATATTTCTTTTACATTGAGCGTACGCTGCTCCCTGTCGAGCGCATAGGTCACGATTGCTCCGGGCGTGCCGTCATTATACCGCCATATATATGTGTACTCCGCCGTTTTGTACGGCTCTTTTATAAAATATGTATCATCCGTACGGCAAAACATCAGATTCGTGTTCGCGGCAATCCTATTATAAATAGTATGCAGCTCATCCGGATTTTTCCCCGTATATATTTCGGCATTGCTGTTTCTTTCAAACGCCGACAGATACTGTGTTTTTACACTGAGCTCAAGGGTACGCATAACCAGCTCATAACCGAACTGCCTGTAATAGTTAAAGGAGAAAGGATATAAAAATCCGAGCACCCAGCCGTTTTCCTCGGCAAGAGCCTCTGTATGCTCAAAAAGGCCGCGCACTGCGCCCTTGCGCCTGTATTCGGGCATTGTCGCCACTCCGCCTATTCCGACCGCCGGCAAAAGCCTGTTGCAAAAAAATGCCTCATGCCCGAAAAGCTCAACCTGAGCCATAAGCGTGTCGCCCTCAAAGGCGCCGTAAATACTCTCTTTTTCGGGAAAGCTTTCCTTGCTCATGTCAACCTTCCAGATAAACGCCATTGCCGACACGTTGCAAAACTGCTCAAAATCCTCAGGGCATACTTTTTTTATTTCCATATCTTTCCTCCGGAATCAAAGAGTTTCAAGCTTGGTTGCTGCACGCAGTATCATTCTCGCGTCCGCCGCGCTTATGCCGCTTATACCGTCAACATCGCCCACGAGCAGCTGATAAGGCGTTGCCGACTCAAGCTTCGTTGCTATACGCAGCGCAAGCCTCGCGTCCGCCGCCTCGACTATACCGTTGTTGTTCAAATCGCCGAGCACACCCACGGTTATGTTGAACTGCCGTTGCACACCTTCAAAGGTGACCGTAACGGCTATGCTGCCGTGGCTTGCGGTGCTGCCGCCGCTTATTTCATAGTTGTCGATTACCGCCGAGGTTCCGTCGGAATAAAACGCAGTAACCTCAAGTCCGTCGAAGCTGACCGAATCCCCGACAAAATACGCCGTGACATCCGGAAGCTTCGTTATTTCAATGCTTTCGAGTGTTATGCGCGGCTCAAAAAGCCCCAATTCAAAGAAATCAACCTGTCCTTGATATGTCACAACCACTCCGAGCTTTTCGTTTTCCCTGTCCTCAAGCGTCTGAACGGCATAGTCTGTAACGTCTCTGTCGGTTCCGTTGTTAAACCACGCGTGAACCGTCATTCCCTTTGAATCGAACTCCTCGCCCCAGAAATATTCTGCTTTTGAGGGCTTTGCCGTAACCGATATTCTTGTTGCCTGAGCCTGATTTACATATACGGTGAAAGACGTGCTCGCGTCCTTGTATTCGACATATATCTTCTGTGTGCCGGTGACGGATTTTGAATATCCGTAAAGCTCGAAGCCCTTTACCGCTGCCACCGAGCCGTCGGCAAACGTCGCCTCGACGCTGATGCCCGACGGGTCAAAGCTATCACCCTCAAGATATATCTGCCTGTCCGGCAGAGTGACCACCCTTATCGAGATTACCTCGCGCTCAAGCACCTCTATATCAAAGCTGGTGCTCTGACCTGCGAAGGATATCATTACTATCTTTTTCCCGGGCTCGTTAAGCGCGGAGAAGCCGGAAATGTAGTCTGTAATTCTCTCGGTGCTGCCGTCGGTATACTCGGCAACAATCGACAGTCCTGTAAAATCAATCTCATCGCCCACATAATACAGCTTTTTGAGCGGCTCATGCACCACAACAAGGCGCGCCACCTCGCTTGCCGAAACGGAAACCTTGAACTGTGTCTGTGCGCCGTCATAGACAACAGTAATCGTCTTTACTCCGGGCGTTTTTGAGTATCCGTAGAACTCCAGACCTCTCGTCTGTACGCTTTTTTCGCCGTTGTTATATGTTACCGTAACGCTTGTGCCCTGCGGCTCAAACGCCTCGCCCTGCTTATAGACAAGCTTTGTCGGCAGGGTTTTCATCTCTATGCTTTCAACCCTGACGGGTATTACCTTGATTTCAAACTCGGTTTTCAGCCCCAGATACGTCACCGTCGCCGACTTTTTACCGGCGGATGAGGTGTCGGCAGTTGCATCAAAGCCGGACTTTATTCTTTGCTTTACGCCTGTGTTGTAAATGAGATTGATTGAAAGTCCGTCCGGAATGAACGCCTGACCGGCAATATATTCCGTCTTCTTGGGGAGAGAATAAACCTCTATGCTTCCGGGAGCACGCAAACTGACATCCTGCGCCGCACCCTGCGCGTCACAGAAGGTAAACTTCTGCGAAGCCGAACCGCTGAACGGCTCAAGTGTAAGCTTACCCGAGCTTACGGTAAGGCAGCAGCCCCGTTTTTCTGCAAGCTCGATTATAAATGTGCCGTCCGGCTGGAGCATAATAAAAAACTCGTTGAGATTTTCCGCGGAGTTTTCCTCAAACACAAACCCTGCGCCGTTATCAGTACCTGAGGCGGTAAGGCGTTTAAAGTCCGAGCCCGAAATCTCATGACGGTAATTGCGCTTTCCGGTGAGCCTCAGCGAACGGCTTTCACCCTGCGAATACTCCGAAAGAACCGGTGCTCCGTCAACATCTTGAGTGAGCACAGAGCCGTCAACCGCTCTGATAATAAAATCTCCGTCGCGTATCTGAAGGGACTTGCAGCCGCCGGACGGGGCAACGTCACCCACGGAAAAGCTCGCACTGCCGCCTGACTCGGTACCCTCGGATGTGTTATGATACAGCTCTGCGGTGTAGTTTCCGGCGGGAAGGTCATCGAAGGTTGCAGACAAATCCGTAACGCCCGTAAGCATTCTGACCATTATTTTGCCGTCAAACAGGTGCAAATCATAGCTGAGCGCTCCCTCTGCCGGCTGCCACGAAAGCGTAACATTTTCAAAAAGAGCAAAAATATCCCCGTTGCATGCAAGCGTTCCGGTGCCTTCCGGTAACGCATAAGCGACAGGAAACACACCCGCAAGCAGCAGCGCTGCCATTATTAAACACAAAACTTTTTTTGTCATATTGCTTCTCCGTTCAAGTGCTGTTATATATATTGTATTATAGTGTTCTGAGGTTGCGTTGTCAAATTTTAATTTTATCCAATACCCGCCCGGAGACAAAAAACAGCTTTTCTCATATTTTTTACACAAAACATTGACTTTTTTCGCTGAAATTGTTATCATGTACTAACATAAACGCCTTCGCGCAAAGCGCAAGAAGGGGAGTAGCTTTAATCCGTCCGTCAACAACCGCCGTTTTTCGGCTGGCGTTCGGGCCCTCAAAACGGGAAGCAAGACCTTCGGCAGTTTTTCTGCCGGAGGTCTTTTATGAATAATAAACCATATTTAAATAAAGAAAGGTGATTTGGCAAATGAAGTTTTACCTCGAAGAAATCTCCGCCGTGTTTTCGGAAATAAAAAGCTCGGCAGAGGGTCTTACCACCGCCGAGGCGGAAAGCCGGCTTGCGCAAAACGGAAAAAACAAGCTTGCTGAGGCAAAAAAGGATTCCCTGCTCAAGCGCTTTGTCGCACAGCTCATGGACCCGATGATAATCATCCTCCTTGTCGCGGCTGCAATCTCCGGAGTGCTCGCGGTATACGAAAAGGAATTCCCCACCGATGTTATCATCATTCTCACCGTTGTAATCATTAACGCTGTTCTCGGCGTATATCAGGAGAGCAAGGCGGAGGCAGCCATTGAGGCGCTTCAGGAGATGTCGGCGGCAACCACCAAAACTCTGCGCGACGGAAAAATCGTCAGCGTAAAGAGCGAGGACCTTGTCGTGGGCGACGTTGTGCTTCTTGAGGCGGGCGATGCAGTGCCCGCGGACTGCCGTATTTTTGAGTGCGCGAGCATGAAAATCGAGGAAGCGGCTCTCACCGGAGAGTCCGTACCCGTAGGCAAAATCATCGACACTCTCATGGGCAACGAGAAAAACGAGGTTCCCCTCGGCGACCGCAAAAACATGCTGTACATGGGCTCAATTGTGGTTTACGGCAGAGGCAAGGCGGTTGTTGTTGCAACCGGCATGGACACCGAGATGGGCAAAATCGCGGACGCCATTGCAAACGCCGAGGAGGGACAGACTCCCCTTCAGATAAAGCTCAGCCAGCTGAGCAAAATCCTCACCTATCTTGTTATAGGTATATGCGTATTCATTTTCGGCTTCAGCCTTATTTCAGACTACATGAACGGTATGAAAATCGGCTTTGAATCCATCCTCAACATATTCATGATTGCCGTATCGCTTGCAGTTGCCGCCATACCCGAGGGTCTTGCGGCGGTTGTAACAATAGTTCTTTCCATCGGCGTCACCAACATGTCAAAGAAAAATGCGATAATCCGCAAGCTGACAGCTGTTGAAACCCTCGGCTGCGCACAGATTATCTGCTCGGATAAAACCGGAACTCTTACCCAGAACAAGATGACCGTTGTCGACCACTTCGGAAGCGACGAAAAGGCTCTTGCAACCGCAATGGCACTTTGCACCGATGCGGAAATCGATGAGAACGGCGCGGTAATAGGCGAGCCCACAGAGGCGGCGCTTGTAAACTATGCCAACTCCCTGTCGCTGAACAAAAACGCCCTCAAGACACAGTTCCCGAGAATCGGCGAGGCTCCGTTTGATTCAATGCGCAAGATGATGTCCACCGTTCACGACAACGGAAACGGCTTCGTGCAGTACACCAAGGGCGCGCCCGATGAAATACTCAAAAAGTGCGTCAGTGCGGTAATCGACGGCGAAATCGTTGCGCTTACCGACGAAATAAAGGCAAAAATCCTTGTTGACAACAAACGTATGGCGGACAAGGCGCTTCGCGTTCTCGCCTGTGCGTACAGGCTTTATGATGCGACTCCCGAGTCATTTGAGCCTGCCGACCTTGAAGAAAACCTCATTTTTATCGGACTCACAGGCATGATTGACCCCGTGCGTCCCGAGGTCAAGGCGGCTATCGAGGAGTGCCGCAGCGCCGGCATTACCCCGATAATGATTACCGGCGACCACAGAGATACTGCCGTTGCAATTGCGATGGAGCTGGGCATAATCGATGACGCCTCCCACGCAATCACCGGCGCACAGCTCAGTGAAATGAGCGACGAGGAGTTTGCGGAAAAGGTTACAAGCATCTTCGTATATGCACGCGTACAGCCCGAGCATAAAACGCGCATAGTCAACGCCTGGAGAGCCAAGGGCTTTGTTACCGCAATGACCGGTGACGGCGTCAACGACGCACCCTCCATCAAGAGCGCAGACATAGGCGTGGGCATGGGCATCACCGGCACAGACGTTACCAAGAACGTCGCCGACATGGTTCTTGCCGACGATAACTTCGCAACCATCGTCTCGGCGGTTTCCGAGGGCAGAAGAATTTATGACAACATACGCAAGGCCATACAGTTCCTGCTCGGCTCAAACCTCTCCGAGGTGCTTTCGATATTCTTTGCAACACTTCTTCGCTTTACCATTCTCAAGCCGCCGCACCTGCTGTTTATCAACCTTGTAACCGACTGCTTCCCGGCGCTTGCTCTCGGCATGGAAAAGCCGGAGCACGGCATCATGAACAGAAAGCCCAGAAGCACAAAGGACGGCATATTCTCCGGCGGACTCGGATTTGACGTTTTCTATCAGGGCGTGCTCGTAACCGCCCTCACCCTTGCAGCGTACTTCATCGGCGAATTCATGCAGACAGGTCATTGGCAGTTCACCGGCATCAGCCTTGAAAACGGCGCAGAGGGCATGACAATGGCGTTCCTTACGATGTCAATGTGCGAGATTTTCCACTCGTTCAACATGCGCTCCCAGCGCGGCTCGGTTTTCGCAATGGGCTTCAAGGGCAGCCACAACACCTTCCTGTATCTTGCAATGGTCGCCTCGCTCATACTCACCACAGCCGTTATCGAAGTCCCCTTCCTTCAGAATGCGTTCGATTTCGCACCCATCGGCTGGGACGAATACGCGGTGGCAATGGGACTGGCGTTCTCGGTAATCCCGATTGTCGAGATTGTCAAGCTCTTCCAGCGTCTTGCATCAAAGAAGAAAAACTGATTTTACCTTCCTTTCAAATAGCGCAGGCGGCACGGAAAGCATCCGTGCCGTCTGTGTTTTACCCCGCAGGAGTGTTGCAACGGTTATTTATCTGTTGAAAAAGCTCTGTGTCCGTGATATACTTTGTTTCGACAAAATATGACACGGAAGAGGTGCAAGCATGAACACCGGAGCCAAGCATGAAAACGCGGTTCTCTCCGCAGGCATTGCGCTTTGCGCCGTGCTTGTTCTGCTCGGAGCGCTCATGAATATCCCGGAAACCGTGCGCTTTTCTTCATCGCTCAGGCAGGAAATCACCTGCTCTGTCTCACAAGACGCGGACGGAAAAATCAATCTCAACACGGCAAGCGCCGAGCAGCTTGACACGCTTGAGGGTATCGGCGCCGTGCGCGCCGAGGCAATTATAAAATACCGCGAGGAAAACGGACCTTACCTTTCGGTGCATGAAATTGTCAACGCCGAGGGCATAGGCGAAAAGATATTTTCCGGCATTTCGGCTTTTATATGTGTATAATTGCGTTTTTCCGTAATTTGTATTCCGGCAATGTCTTGACTTTTGTCTCCCGTAACTGTAAAATGAATTTCTGAACAGGTTTTCCGTCACTTTTGTGAAATGCCTTTATTGGAGGAAAATATAAATGAAATTTACCGCTCAAAACCGAAGGCTGCCGCGCCGTGTGTGCGCACTGGCTATGACTTTCGTACTGCTCCTCGGAGCGGTCACGTTTGCATTTGCCGGAGGTGTCATGGGCACTCCCGACGGAGAATGGAACAACAACCTTATTCACAGAGTCAATCTGGGTGTATCTCCGACGAACTTCACATTTTATCTCACCGAGGAGCGGGAGCAGTTCTCTTTTGAAATACTCTTTTCCGCGCAGAAATCCGAGGCGGACTTCTACGGAAAAATCCTGACGGCAACCCTTTCCGGGCTTGATTACGACTATCTGTCCTGGACTCCGTCCGGCATCGCTTCAACTCCTTACAGCCCCAAGAACGCGGTTCTTCCCGTTGAGGACGGTGTGGCGCGCACCTGGAGCTGGTATGCAAGCTACACCTTCACTGCCGACAAGGCGGAAATATACAACCTTTCTTTTGATATCCGCTTTGTTAGCGGCAAGAATCTTGAAAACGCCGAGGAGCATCTTTTAAGTGTGCCGATTACGGTTTCAGTTGTTGACAAGCGAGGATTGCGTCCGGCGATAACCGAGGCGGAAAAAATAACCTCCTTTGAGTATTACACCGATGCATCTGTTGCGCGCTACAATGCGGCTCTCGCCTCGGCAAGAGCATTGCTTGAGGATACGGCTGTCGTCTCTCAGGTGCAGCTTGATGCCGCAATAAGCGAGCTGAACGCCTCGGTGTCCTCCCTGACCTATAAATCAGCCGATTACACAGCGCTTGACGCCGCGCTCAAGCGTGTCCCCTCCGATTTGAGCGATTATTCCCCCGCCTCCGCAAAACGTGTAACGGATGCCGTTAACGCCGTTGACCGTACAAAGCGCATCTTCGAGCAGGACTCGGTGAACGCAATGACGCAGGAAATAAACGCAGCGGTGGATGCGCTTGTCGTTCAGAATTTCAGACTTATACTTCCCGAAGACGGCAGCTACACGCTGAATGAAAAATCGGGATATATAACCGATATTCCCGACGACGCCGCAGAGCTTACCGGTCTGACGGCTAACTTCGGAGACGTAAGCGTCACGCCCTCGGCGAACGGAATCGGCACCGGCACCGCGATAAACATTGTCTATAAGGGCGCTGTTGTAAAGACGGTTTACGTGTCGATACCCGGAGATATAGACGGTGACGGCGACGCGGACAACGCAGACTTCCTCATGATAATGAATGCCTCTGTCGGTATTATCGAATTATCCTCCGCACAGGCGGCAGCAGCCGACCTCAACGGTGACGGAGCTGTCGATGCGATTGACGCCGCAACTCATCAGCTGACCTATCCGTCATAAAAAATATGATGCCGCCGTGCGGGAGTTTTGATATGATCCCCTTAGAGTAGACAGTGGAAATAAAAAAACACTGCTACGGAAAGGGG
>LFSB01000019.1 GCA_001513045.1 Clostridiales bacterium DTU089 | reverse complement strand
AGGTTTTTCCTATTCGCTACTCTTTTTTTAATTTTTGTAACACATCTATTGTAATCCTACAGGTTGTTTTCACATTTATTTTTAACTGTTATTGTCCGATGCTTTTGTTTGTGATAGACTGATTTATGAAATATGTCGTTGGGAGGATATTATGAAAAAAATCAGAATCGGCGTCCTCGGTGCTTACCGTGGAACAAGCATGATTAACTACTGTAAAAGCTCCGAAGATGCGCAGGTCGTAGCTATATGCGACAAATGCGAAGCAACTCTCGCGGAGCAGAAGACGCATATCGATGACCCATCCGTGGCTTTTTATCTGACATTCGATGAATTCATCAAGCACGATATGGACGCTGTGGTACTCGCCAACTATGCAAACGAGCATGCTCCGTTCGCCATCCGTTGCCTTAATGCGGGTATGCATGTTTTCAGCGAGGTGCTGCCGGTTCAGACCATGAAGGAAGCTGTAGAATTGATTGAAGCAGTCGAACGCTCCGGAAAGGTCTACGCCTACGGTGAAAACTACTGCTATATCCCGTCCTGCTACAAGATGCGCACCTTATATCGTGAAGGGCTCATCGGAGAGTTTGAGTACGGCGAGGGCGAGTATGTGCACAACTGCGAGTCAATCTGGCCGAGCATTACCTACGGAGAATCCGAGCATTGGCGCAACAATAAATATGCGACCTTTTACTGCACCCACTCGATAGGTCCGCTCATCCACATCACCGGACTGCGTCCGGTTTCGGTCATCGGGCTTGAGGGGACGAATATAGCGCGCGGACTACGTACCGGTCAGAAGGGTGGCAGCTTCGGCATAGAAATGATAACGCTCGAAAACGGCGGCATAATCAAGAGCATACATGGCGGTCTTTACAACAATTCCATCTGGTATTCGGTATACGGCTCAAAGGGACGCATGGAAACCGGACGCGAGGATGGTGAAGGCATACATATGCTGTACACACACTCGGACGAGTTTTCGGGGCAGTACCGGCCCGATGACCGCCGCGATTATGATATGAACGCCGAAAAGCTTGACAAAACCGTACCCTTCGGGCACGGCGGCTCGGACTATTACTCAATGTACAATTTTATAGAGAAACTGAAGGGCAATGCCGGGGCGGATACCATTGATGTTTACGAGGCACTTGATATGTTTCTGCCCGGTATGTTCGCATATCGTTCCGTATTGAACGGCGGCATGACAATGGCGATTCCGAACCTGCGCAATCCCGAGGAGCGCAACAAATGGAGGAACGACACCTTCTGCACCGATAAAAAAGTGGGTGGAGAAATGTACGTTCCGCCGTTCTCACAGGGGGAGCTTGACATACCCGAGAGCGTATATGCGCAGATGAAGGCGCTCTGGGAGCGCGAGCTTGAAAGCAAAAGCGGATATATGAACGCCGCGTTCACACAAGGAGCGGCTGAAAAATAAGCGTATTATGTGCTTTTAACACACGCCGGGCAGAAGTTTTCGCTTCTGCCCGGCAATTTTATCTGAATAGTATCAAGCTGTGCGGAGATAATATTCACATAGTGTTGATTTGAAGGAAAGTTTGAAAGATGCATCTTTCAAACGGTAAATTTATGTCTTTCATGCCTGAAGCTCAGCACAAATTTTAAATCAAAACCTTGCTTCGTTTGCGAAAAACCGTCACAAGGTTTGCGGCCTCTGCGAAAGGAATGGTCATAACATGAATTCATTATGGGAGCAAACAGCAAAGCATACAGATTTTCCTAAGCTTGCTTCAAACATAAAAACCGATGTATTGATTATCGGCGGCGGAATGGCAGGCGTTTTGTGTGCATATATGCTGCATCAGGCTGATGTTGACTATGTGCTCGCAGAAGCGAAAACAGTTTGTAACGGCGTCACCAAAAATACAACAGCGAAAATTACCTCCCAGCACGGACTTGTCTATGACAAGCTTATTCAACGGTTCGGACTTGAGAAAGCCGGTCAATATTTAAACGCAAACGAAACGGCACTGCAAAAATATCGTGAGCTTTGTCAAGGCATTGACTGCGATTTTGAGACAAAAGATGCGTATGTGTATTCGATTCATGACAGAAAAAAGCTTGAAAAAGAAGTTGCTGCGCTGAAAAAGCTTAACTTTTCCGCCGAGCTTAAAGAAAACCTGCCGCTTCCGTTTCCTGTTGCGGGTGCGGTAAGATTTAAAAATCAGGCACAATTTAATCCCTTGAAATTTGTTTTTGCTATAACTCCGGGTCTGCATATATATGAACAGACAAACGTGCGAGAGCTTGAAGGACTTACGGCAATCACCGACACAGGCACAATTACGGCCAAAAAAATCATTATAACCACACATTTTCCGTTCTTAAACAAGCATGGCTGCTATTTTCTGAAATTGTATCAGCACCGCTCCTATGTTATAGCGCTTGAAAACGCGGCAAATGTAAACTGCATGCTTGTGGACGAAGCTGAAAAAGGCATGTCCTTTCGCAATTACAATAATCTTTTACTGATAGGCGGAGGAGACCACCGAACCGGCAAAAACGGCGGCGGCTGGCAGGAGCTGAGAAACTTTGCCTTACGCTGCTATCCGGAAGCAACAGAAAAATACCATTGGGCAACTCAGGATTGCATGTCCTTGGATAAGGTTCCGTATATAGGTCAATACTCTGCTAACACCGACGGACTTTATGTTGCAACCGGCTTCAACAAGTGGGGAATGAGCTCCTCCATGGCTGCGGCAATGATACTGTGTGACCTGGTACAGGAACGCTCTTCCGCCTATTCGGAGGTGTTCTCGCCCTCACGGAGTATTTTAAAACCGCAGCTTGCCGTAAACGCGTTTGAGTCGGCTGTCAATCTGCTGATTCCGACCGCAAGGCGCTGTCCGCATCTCGGATGTGCTCTGAAATGGAACTGCGTTGAGCACACTTGGGATTGTCCGTGCCACGGTTCAAGGTTCACGCAGGACGGCAGAGTTATAGACAACCCCGCAACCGGGAATCTAAAAAACTGAAAATATGAGTAATCAGCTACACGGGCAAAACAGCCGCATCTTTTAAAACATGCCTTAACCGGTATAATTCAGGAGTATAACGTGTATTGGACAAAGGGCAAAAAAAGCACAGGAAAGGCCGTTTGCCTTCCCTGTGCTTGGTGTTGTTTTTGAGTCATTTCGGGTGTAGCACCCATTATATCTTCTTACTTTTTCTCACTGCCGGGCAGAGAAGTCTTTCGCTTTTTCATATAAAAATATGTAAAGACTCCGGCAGCCAAAAGTAAAACGCCCGCCGCAACAAGACATTTTATTAAGGTGGCGTTGTTTTTTTCAACAACCGGTGCTGTAGCGAGCGCTTCGGTCACCGTTTCGCTTGAGGGTTCTCCGACGGTTGTGCTTTCATCAGTCACAACAGTGGTTTCGGAATTTTCGGAAACCGCAGAGGTGGAAGTGTCGGCTTTGCCGGTTGAGCTCGGTTGAGAAGCATCCGTTTCCTTAGGAGCAACTACCGGCTTCGTTGGCGGAACTGTTGTTTCTGTGGGATACGGCAAAATTTTCAAAGAATATGCCGGATATGAACTTAAATCTATCTCTCCGTCGTAATAAATCGTTGTTGCGGGATTCATTTCAAAAAACAAATCGGGATCTATAAATGTTGAAGGGTCAGACACATAAAGTGATTTTAAATTGTCGCACTTCGCGAAGCTGTAGTAACCTATTCCGGAAAGTCCCTTATTGGTTGTAACAGTTACAAGATTCTGACTGCCCCAAAAGCAATTCGGTGCAATAATTTTTATTGAAGACGGCACGGTGTATGACTTGGCAGGGCTGCCGCATGCGTAGCTTATTGCGCGTTTATTTTCCTTTCTGTATAAGAGAGTCCCGTCAGATGCGAAATTCGGATTTGAAGGGTCTACAGAAATTGACGTCAACGATGTGTCGCCGGCGAAAACAAGCTCTCCGATAAATGTAACCGTCGCAGGTATTTTCACACTTTTTATGGTTGTATTTTCAAAAAACGCTCTGCTGTTAATTTCGGTAACGGTATTACCGAAAATGGTGTCCGGAATTACAACATTTTCTTCTGAACCCAAATACTTTTCAATGGTTATTCCGGTTGAGTTCGGGCTGCATGAATAATCTGTGTCTACCGCTAATACCGGTATTGCAACGAGCAACATCATAAACATTGCCATGCAAACGCTGATAATCTTTCTCATAAAATCCCCTATTCAAAAATTTTTAATATGAGGTATCAACCCAAGAATACCGACCGAATTTTTTATACATCACCCTCTCTTTTTACAGACGCGACTTATTACACAAGGCGCAAGCATCGCAACGAAAAAACGCTCAGTGCTTTCCGAGGAAACCGCAGCATATTGTGTTTTTCGCTTCTCATAGTTATAATATCACATTTAATTTGTGATTTCAACGCAAAATGAATTTTTATATTTTCTGATTTGCGCAATATCGACTTCCTATACCTTCTGCGCTGCTGATTTTCTTTTTTTATCAAGCTCGGCTCTCATATCGTCAAGCTTTTTACCTCTGAGAGTGTAAAACAGGAGCGGTACGATACAAAGTGCACAGCCGAGGGACGGAATGATGGTATAAAGCGCCCATATACCCTGCTGTGTGGAGGCGCTTTGTGCCTGCTCCACAAGCACTCCGCCGATATTTTGCGGCTCAACATAGCCGAAGCGAGAGAGCAGAAGTCCGGTTGCGAGGGACTGAAACGCAGCAATGGCCTTGTTCATAAAGGTCTGCACCGCAAAGGACATGTCCTCGGAACGCTGCCCTGTTTTCAGCTCCATATAGTCCACACTGTCCGCAATAAGCAGCGGCGGAACGATGTTCTGCGGCCCCGTGGTTACAACATAAAGGAAGGAAAAGATAAAAATCAGCGGATAGCTGTTAAAGCCTATAAAATACATAACGGTAAAGGGAATCATATAAAACACCATCGACCAGAGATAGGTTTTCCACGCTCCGAATTTTTCGACAAATTTAGGAGTAAGCAGCATAGTCGTGAGTGTGGCAATTACCATCGGTATACCGAGCCTGAATACGTTTTCGGCTCCGCCCATTATGTAGGTTGCAACATATACCTGAACCGTTGACTGAATCGAACGCGGAAACATAAGAAGATTTGCAAGCATTACAAGCAGCAGAGGCTTGTTTGAAAACAAATATGTAATACAGTCCTTAAAAGAGGGCTTAATCTCATTTTGCTGAATTCTTTCGGTGGTGCCTTTATAGCAGGTGAAGATACAGCACGCCATAATCAAAGCAAAGAACGCACCGATAGTAAAATATATTCTCGCGTTATCCTTTGCGATAAGGCTTGCCATGCCGCGAGATTGCAAAGCCGCGAGCAAAGAAATCAGAACCGGCGGCAAGGCGGCGCAGAATGATGCGAACAGCTTCGAGTAGGAAATGAGCTTAGTGCGCTCCTCTATTCTTGAACTGAGAACGGAAACCAGGCTCGTATACGGCACATCGCTTATTGTATAAAAAATACTCCATATTATATAGGAAGCATACATATAAACGACTCTGCCGGTCACCGAGAGCTCGGGGGCGGTAAACAGCAAGGTTGTTGTCAGCGCAAGCGGCACGGGAGCTATAAACAAATACGGGCGCATTTTTCCCCGCTTTGTGCGTGTGCGGTCAACGATTGCGCCCATACCGAAATCATTCAGAGCATCAAAAAGGCGCGTAATTAAAAACATCACTCCGACCGACGCCGACGGAACAAGGAGAACATCCGTGTAAAAAATCATCAGATATCCGCTGATATACCAGTATATCAGGTTCTCGCCGAAGCCACCGAGCGCATATGAAAGATATTCCCGGTTTTTGATGACTCCTCCGTTTACCTGAACCTTGTCAAGGAAGCCGACCGCGTTGTTCTTTTTCACGTATATCCGTCCTTTCGTTTAATTGCAAAGGAAAAATTATTGATTTATTATACTGCAAATTATAATGTATTGCAATATCTGAATACAAGCGTTTTTGACGCAAACGAAGCTGCTCTTGCGAAAGAAGTGAAACGTTTTTTCAGAAACAATCTGCAAGAATATTTGTTGCGCTGCGATATACGGATGTGATAAAATATATAAGATATATTTATCCCACAAAGGAGAAATTGCCTGTGGAGATTCTGAAAATCAGGGAACACGCAGAGCTTGCCGACAAAGCCGCCGAATGGTTTCATTCCAAGTGGAATATACCTCTTGAGGCATACCGTGAAAGCATCAGCGAATGTCTTAACGGAGAGAGCGCCGTTCCGCAATGGTATACAGCTGTTGTTGACTGTGAAATTGCCGGAGGACTGGGTGTCATAGAAAATGACTTTCATGAGCGAAAGGATTTAACTCCGAATGTCTGTGCCGTATATGTCGAAAAGGAGTACCGTTGTAAGGGTATCGCGGGCGAATTGCTGAATTATGCTTGCGAGGATATGAAAAGCTTGGGAATCGACACGCTTTACCTTGTAACCGGTCACACCTCGTTCTATGAGAGATACGGCTGGGAATTTTTGTGTCCGGTGCATTGTGACGGTGAAAACGAGCCGTCACGAATGTATATTCTGCGCCCGCGCGGCTGAAAAAAGGAGCAAATATAAGCATGTCTTATCTGTTTGTGTATTTCACCATGGACGGCAATGAGGATAAAGAAAGTATATGGTTTTCCGTCAGCAGGGACGGCCTTCACTGGAAAGATCTCGGCACTGATGAGCCTGTGCTTCGCTCGCGGCTCGGCACCAAGGGAGTTCGGGACCCTTTTATCGTGTATGACGGAGAGCAAAAAAAATATTTCATAATAGTCACCGATTTGCTCACTGCAAACGGCTGCGGCTGGGATAATGCAGCCTCAAAAGGCAGCCGTTCGATTCTGATATGGGAGTCCGTCGACTTGCTTCATTGGTCCGACGAAAGGCTCGTCGAGGTCGGCATTCCCGGTGCCGGATGCGTATGGGCTCCGGAGGCCATATATTGCGAGCGGGAAAAGGCATGGTTTGTGTTTTGGGCATCCTGTGTAAAGCAGCCCGGAGAGCAGACGGCGAAGCAACGCATCTACGGAGCCTTCACTCGGGATTTCATCAGCTTTTCACCTGCGTTTAAATATATTGAGTCCGATGCGGATATTATTGATACGGATATCGTTTGGGACGGGAAATATTATTACCGCTTTTCCAAGGATGACACGGACAAAACCATCACCGTTGAGCGATGCCGCGAGCTTCTCCCCCGCGGTGCGGAACAATATGAAGGAATTCATTCGGAGCTTCTTTCGGGTTATGAGGGGCTTGAAGGTCCGCAGGTGTATTATCTCAAGTCATTAAAAAAATGGTGCCTGATTGCCGACAGATACCGGGTCAAGGGCGGATATGTTCCGTTTGTAACCGATGACCTGTCCTCCGGCGTTTTCACTCAGCTTCCCGACGATGCCTACGATATGGGAACACGCAGGAAAAGGCACGGCGGCATTCTTCCAATCCCCGACGAGCTTGCGGACAAGCTGACAGATTATTACGGAATCTGCGAGTGCTGAAAGATATTTTCATTTAAAAAGGTCTGTAATCCGTGAATAAGATTACAGACCTTTAAATTATTGCGAAAAGTCAAAGACACGTTATATAAGCTTAACCTCAAGATAAGGCTTGCGGTCACGAATAATAATCTTTTTATTCATGCGCCGGCGGCTGAATGAGCGAGGGCGTATGACCACACGCCCGGCATACACCTCAACAACAACTCCGATTCCCATCTTATCGGTTTCTCCGTGATGGTTCCCGCAGGCAAGGCTCGGAAGGTTGATAAGCTCAAGACCGTCCTCTTTTTCAAATGAGGCGTAGCCCTCCTTCTCTTTCATGTTTTCTCCGCACAGACCCATATGTGAGTGTCCGGAAAAATAAAAAACATTTTTATGGGACTTGAGAATGTCAGCAAGCTGTTCGGATTCGTCGCCGATTCCGCCCTCATCCGGAGCCCTGTCCGGCTTCTCCTGCTTATCCCATGTGCGGGGCAGACCGTGTCTGCCGTTGAGGCTTTGATGGCAAAACACAAAAACAGGCTTTCCCTCAGGTGCATGTTCAAGCTCCCGCCCCAGCCATGAAAGCTGCTCCCCGCCCAGAACGGCGGCGCACCCGGAGTCCGAGGTTGTACCTAAAAATATCAGCTTGCAGCCGTTTATCACAGCGGAGAAATAAGTTTTATCCTGCTTTCTGCCGCTGATTTCACAAGCACTTTTCAGATACTGCTCAATTGCCGCCTCGTAGCCGTCATCGTTCCATGTGTCGTGGTTGCCTATGGTCAGCATAATTTGCTTTGCGGGCTTACAGTCAGCAAAGCATTTTTTTGCCATTTCCCAGTTCGTTTCGTTTCCTCTCGAGGTGGTATCCCCCACGGTAATATACGCATCCACGGGTATTTCGGCATTTTCTGCATCCTTCAGGGAGCGTCGCAGAAAGCTCATGGGAATTCTCGGGAACGGATGCTTGCTGTCAATGTGATTGTCGCTTGTAATTACAAAACACGCCTGCATGTTTTCGTAAAGCGGTTTGATTTTACCCATTACACAGACCCTCTTTCGGTTATTCAGTATACATTTAACTCTTGTAATATGCAAGTGTTTGCAGGGCGTTTTTGACACATAGCCGCGAAAAAACCAATGACAAGCGCTTCGCGTGAAACAGGAGGCCTCAAAATATTTTTTGCAACGTGTTGACAAATCAAAATAACAATGATAATATTACTGTGATAGCACAGTTGCGGCGAAAGGTTGTAGTAAAATGATTTTCATTGACCTAAAAGGAAAGGCTCCCATATATGAACAGATAAAGGAGCAGATAATCTTTCTTATACAACAAGGGGTATACGCGCCCAATGAGCGTCTGCCCTCTGTAAGAGCCCTCGCAAGCGAGCTTTCAATCAATTTCAACACCGTCAAACGCGCATTCTATGAGCTTGAAAACGAAGGCATGGTCTACTCTGTGGCGGGAAAAGGAGTTTATGTCGATTCCGGCGCATTCAACAACGAGCGCATGCTTTCCGGAGCACTTTCGGCGGTCGAGGGTGCGGCGAGAACCGCTAAGGCAAAGGGCGTTTCAAAAGAAAAAATATACGAGCTTATAAATAATATTTACGAGGAGGAAGAAACTAAATGATTGAGGTAAAGAATGTAACCAAAAAATACGGTGATTTCACCGCTGTGGAGGACATTTCCTTTAAGGTCGAGGAGGCATCCGTAACCGGACTTATCGGTTACAACGGAGCCGGAAAAACCACGCTCTTGAAAACCGCCGCCGGTGTGTACAAGGCGGATGCCGGCAAGGTTCTCATATCCGGCGAAGATGTCTATGACAACAACTGCGAGAGGAAGCGCCTGTTCTATGTGCCGGATGATTTGTTCTTTCCGCTCTCCGCCTCGCTGAAAAGCATGGCATCATACTATGCGGGCTACTACAAAAGCTTCAGCTTTGAAAATTTCGACAAGCTTGTCAAGGCGTTCGGTCTTGACCCGTCAAAGCGTGTGCGCAGCTTCTCAAAGGGAATGCAGCGTCAGGCGGAGATTATTCTCGGGCTTTCAACGATGCCGAAATACATGCTGCTCGATGAAACCTTCGACGGCCTTGACCCGCAGAAGCGAGAGCTTGTAAAGAAGTTGCTGCTTGAGTATATGTCCGAGACGGGCTGTTCGCTGATAATCTCCTCACATAATCTGCCGGAGCTTAACGAGCTTTGTGACCGCATAGTCATGCTCAACGGCAAAAGGGTTGCCATGAGCTGCGATATAGGCGATGTGAGTGCAAACACACTTATGGTAAGCGCTATATTTGAAAACGCCGTAAACGAGGAAATGTTTGCCGGAATAGCCCATCAGAGGCTGAAAATATCCGGCAAGGGCGCATCCATGCTGCTTGTGGGAGACGTTGCGCTTCAGGAAGAAAGGCTTCGCGCGCTTTCGCCCACGTCGGTAAGCACAAGACAACTCAGCCTCGAGGAGGTATTCCTTAACGAAACGGAGGAGAGCAGCCGTGAGGTCGAGGGCTTTTTCAAAACTGAGTGACAACTCTTATGATTTTATCCGCGCGCTGCGCGACACTCTGCCTGTACCTCTTGCCGTATTTGCCGTAATGACCTTCAGCTTTCCGGTGAAAATTTTCAATACACTGGTTGTGGATACGGCAAAAAGCTATTTCAAGCCCGGAGATATATACAGGTTTTTGTTTTACAACTTTTCATACTCTGGCAACAGCCTGATTTGGGGATTCTTCCTCGTTTTTGCCGGACTTTTTACCGCACTGTGCGCGTTCGGCTTTTTCACAAGGTCTGATTCATCAAATGTGCTGTTCAGCTTAGGCCTGAATAGAAGCCGGCTGTTTGCGAACCGCACGTACGCCTCGCTTTTGCTGTTGCTGCTCGGAGTCCTTGTGCCGCTCACGGCAGCGTTTGCAATAAACATATCCCAATTGGACGTCTGCGGGGATATGGTTAAATCGTTTGCATTTTTAACAATTGCGTTTTTTACACTTGAGGTAGTCGGTTTTGCGGCGGGCAGCGTGATAATTGCGTTTTCGGGCAATCCGCTTGAGTGGTTTGCGGCATCCGGACTGACTGTGCTTTTTCCGGTAGGCGCGATATATTTTGCCGAGCTTGTCGGGGAATTTATGTACGGCTTTACGGTAAAGTATATTTCCGCCGATACCAAGTTGCTGCCCAAGGTTAATCTAAGGGAAAAGCTCTACTTTATTGACCCGATAACCATGCTGTTTAACAATCGTAACGGTTCGTTTGACGCGGCGGCAGTGTCATACACTGAAAAGTATCTTACGCAGCCGTATTACAACGAGTATGCCGATAAAACCCTCGGTGACTCTCTCTCATCAGAGGCATGGGATGTAACAGTTGCATGGCTTGTTGTTTCAATACTTCTGGTGCTTTTTGCCCGAAGACTGTTTTCGAAACGCCGTGCGGAGCTTTCCGACACGATGCTCGCAGGCAAGGCAATAAAACGTGTTTGCGCGGTGCTTTTCTTTTTGTTATTTGCCGAGTGCTTTTTGTATACCTGTGTGTTCACGAAGCTGTATTGGCTTTTTCCGGTGCTCCTTGCCGCGGAAACAATACTCTCCGTTGCGGCTTCTAAAATAATATCAAAACGAAAAATTTCCTTCTCAATGAAGGCTATTAAAGGCGAATAGGCTTGTGTTTTGCGGCACGTAACTGCAATTCCGTATAAAATCGCGTTTAGCGCCGAAGCTGCCATAGGATTTGCGGCTCGGCAGAAAGGGATGGTCACACTAATGAAAACATCACGATTCAGCGACAATTTTAATGATGTTATCCAGAGCATGAAGCAATGCGGAGATATACCCTTGCTTGTTTTTATCATGTCAACAATTGTGTTCTTCGTAAGTCCGCTCAGCGCAATTAATTCAATCGCCGGAACGGTAAGCTCCGGCGGCTTCAAGGATATCGGCAGCGTCGGTGAAATTCTGCGTTTTGTGTTCTGTGACGAAACACAGGCAGAGGTGCTTTTTGCGCTTTTACCGGCTCTGGTTGTGTGCGGAGCACTTACGGCGTTTCTTGCGTTTGCGTTTCTGGTCAACAAAAAGAAATCAAATGTAATTATGAGCCTCGGACTTTCACGTGCGCAGATTTTTAAAAACAGAGCGTTTTCGTCGCTCGGCTTGCTTTTCGCCGCGGTATTCCTTCCGCTGAGCGCGATGCTTATTGTCAATGTTGTCCGCCTGGGCTCAAGCGCACAGACGTTTGAAGCGTATTTTGCGATTCTGCTGATGTTGTTCACCTGTGAGGCGGTCGGCTTCTCCGTCGGAATGCTTTCTTGTATGCTTATGGGAAATCTCATCGAGGGACTGCTCTGTGGCGGTGTCGGCCTCGTTTTTCCGGTTGCGGCGGTTCAATTTATACAATATGTACTTGCCGCCTTCCTTCGCGGGTATCCGGCAATAAGGATAAGCACGTTCGGCTCCGTCATAGATGGCAGCATTTTTATGAGGGATGCCTTTGAATGGATGCACGCAATAACCCCCGTTACATTTTTCAGGTCGTCCGGCTCGGACTTATACTCCACACTTATCAGCACCTGTATGCACATGATTACCGAAAAGGGTGCGAAAATATTAGAAACCTCCAACAGATTCTCGTTAACACAGCTTGAAATTTCTCCGCAGCTTTACATACGCACCCTTGCGTGGCTCGGAGTTTCCGCTTTGCTCATCGGTTTTTCCTACAAGCTTTTCCGCACAAGAAAGGCCGAACGCACGGGAGCTGTAGGCGCCTCAAAGCCTATAAACATATTGCTGAGCACCACGGTTATGCTGTCTGCGTCCGCGCTCGCGCTTAATTTACTCTTCAGGGACTCCGTGACGGCAAATTTCGCAATGATAATAATCGTTTCGGCTGTGACCGGCATTATATGCACAGCCCTGTGCCTGAGAAATAAAGCGGCTTTAAAAAAAGCTCTTCTGCCGTTTGCCGTACAGCTTGTGCTTGTGGCGGTTGCGCCGCTTATGTGCATATTCGGACTGAAAAGCTACTCCGAATATGTTCCGGAGGCCTCGCAGGTCGAGAGTGCAATGGTCAGAATACCGTATACAAGCTATTCTCCGGCATTATCTCCCTCAATGTACACCTCCGCGTTTGAGGGCGAGGTGACCGAAGAAAGTGTTTTTGCGTGGAACAATAATCCCTCTGTATTCTGCTTGTTTTCACAGGAGGAGATTTCACAGCTTACCGACGCGCACAAGGTGCTCGTAAACAGCAAGGAATTTAAGGGAACCTCTTTTGATATCCCGATTGTATATGTCCTCAAAAACGGAACAGTAAAGGTTCGCTGGTTCCGCAACGCGAATGAGGAAGCCGTCGCTGCGCTGCTCAAGCTCAACGATACACCGTCGGTACGCGAGGCAATCGCGGAAAAAACGCGCATTAAGCCGAGCGGCTCGAAAATTTTCGACCGTTATGAGGAAATTCATGAAAAATCCGGAATAACGAGCCTTCTCAACACAAGCATATACGAAGAATATATGAGAGACCACATCGAAGAGACTATAATTCTGGGCAATGTGGAAATTTGGGGCGGAACCTGTACCACACTGACCGATATCAGCGACATAGTTGACGAGCAGACGCTTGAGCAAATTGCGGAATACATGGCTCAGGATATTGCTGCGGCACCGTTTGAGGAGATGCTCTCTCCGAACGAACCGCAAATCGGATGTATTTCCGTAGAGATTATCAGAAAATCATATTACGGCTCATCCCTGGGTCAAGACCGGTATGCAATATTCTCCTATATGACGCGCACAATAGAATATCTAAAGCAGATAGGCGTATATGATTACATGACCCAAAAGAGTGAAATAGCCTCAATAAAGCTCTGCCCGATAAAAAGCTATATGACCTTTTTCCAGATGAACGCTATTTCAAAGAAAACGCCTGAAATGAACGTTTCCCCGGAAAGCAATCTGACAAGGTACGGCGAGCTGCTTCTTTCAGCCAATTCCGCTAACGCGGGCACCGGCTTCGCCAACGCAGTTACCGTCACCGACAAGCAGGAGCTTGAGCAGCTCAGAGGACGCATGTTAAGCCGCTGCTATCTCGGCGAAGGCTCCGGACAGCTTGCGCTGTGTACCTTTGAGGATGAGAGTGCCGGATTGTTCTTCGTGCCGGACGCAAAATAAACAAAAGAAGCCGGGGCTGTCGCATTTTAGTGCGCAGCCCCGGTTTTTATTGATTGTTTATTATGTATCGTTCTTTTTCTCCCTCAGCTGCCTGAAAAAATCGGTGAGCAGCACGGCGCATTCATCAGCCATAAACCCGGAAACCAACTCCGGACGGTGGTTGTAGGGCAGCGAGAAAAGATTCACAACAGAGCCGCACGAGCCGTTCTTGGGGTCATACGCGCCGAATACCACACGGCGTATTCTTGAGTTTATTATTGCACCCGCACACATCGGGCACGGCTCAAGCGTAACATACAGCTCGCACTCCCACAGTCTCCAGCCTCCGAGACGGCGGCAGGCGGAATCTATGGCTTCGATTTCCGCATGATAAAGAGCGTTTTTGCCGCTCTCCCGGCGATTGAAGCCCGTTCCGACAATTTCACCGTTTCTCGTTATTACCGCGCCGACGGGAGCCTCATGGGCATCTGCGGCTTTTTTTGCAAGCTCTATTGCTTGCAGCATGAAAAATCCGTCATCATTCATAAGCATCAAAAGCTGATATACTCCATCGTTGTAAAAACGAGGTAGGCTATTGCAAGCAGCATCGGAACGTTGAGAAAAAACGCTCCGGTTTTTTCGGCGTTTGTCAGCGCGCGCGAGCCGCTGTGCAGACGTTTAAACATCTTCTTTTCATAGAGAACAATTCCGCATATGAGTCCGAGAACTCCGACTGAAATTATCAGCACACGCGAAAATACATTGAAGGTCTCTTCCGGCATAACATTATAGGCAACCGTCTGCACCACCGAAAGCGAGTTGTTGAGAAAGTGAATTATTATTCCCGTCCACAGCGTACCCGTGGTAATTACTGCGTAGCCGATTGCAATGCCGGCAATAAATGCAAAGGGAATCTGAACCATGTTTCCGTGCATAAGCGCAAAAACAGATGCGGACATCAGAATGGCAAACCAGTCACCGTAGCGTCTGAGAGTCTGCATTACAACTCCGCGCATTGCCACCTCTTCAAAAATCGCGGGTATTACCGAGATGCGGAATATCATCAGCAGCACCTGCGGTACGGTTTCGGGTGACAAGTCACTCCCGGGCAGCTCAAAAACCACACCGAGCCCCTGCTCAAAAAACACCGAAATTGCGGTTGTGGCATAGCTGCCGAGGATGCACATAAGCCACGCCGCCGGAATTATAAGTATAAAATACAGCTTGTTTCTCGGTTCGCCGAGAGGCAGCAGCTCAGAGGGAGTCTTTTTTCTGAGAAAAAGGCATGCGGTGAAAAACGGTATGCCGACAGCTAAAATCGAATAGACCGCATCAAAGGCATACTGAAATGAAAAGTCGGAAAGATAGCGCTCATAGGTTTCTCGGTCAAGCAGCATTCCGATAAAAAAGCCGATTACCACAAACCCCAGCACACAGCAGCCCGCAACACAGCCGAGCCGACGTATGTTTCGCTTTTCCGCTGTGCGAAGACGCCGCCTCGCGTCATCCGGCGCAGGCACAAAGCCGTAAGGATAGCCTCCCTGCGGAGCGTTGTTCTGATAGCCTCCGTACGGAGGATAGTCGTTATACATACACAAAATCTCTTTCTGCATTTGTTGCTGTAACGGCAGCATTTCTGCCATTGCGAAACTTCCGGCGTACATTCACTATATTTATTTTACCACACATTTTATGAATAATCAATGCAGGTAATGTAAATGGAGTGTTAATAACTCCCCGTCTGCGTCTCTACTGGATATTACAGACTTATCTTGCGTTCTCCCCGCGGGAAAGCGTCATGTCGGTGAAAAAATTATATACAGGAATAAGCTTTGAAAAATCCGAAACGAGCGTATCGGCAAGTGTGTCCGAAAACAGCAAATCGAAATCCGTACTGCGGCGTATAAGCGATATGTTTTTGCGGTCAAGCCACTGTCTGTCCTCAGGTGAGGCCTCCGGAAAGCGGCTGCGCTTATACATCTCGCCGTCAATAGTAAAGATATTTTGTGATGCCACGGCTTTTTTTGCGGCAAGATATGCCTTATCGCCCGAAAGCACCATGCTGCGCATGTTTTCCATAGTCTGCGATGCTGCACAGTAATATCCCGTGCCGTACAAAAAGCAATCCTGCGCAATCACAAAGAAAAATTCGGGGCAGCAGGAAAAGCTTTTTGAATCTCTCGAAAAGCTCAGCCACATGCTGTCTCTGAAGATGCGCTTATCCTTTGAAAATCTTGTATCGCGGTATATGCGCGATATAACCCTGCCGATTTTCGCGTCGGTAATGATTCTGTGGTCAACCGAAAGCATAAACGGAGAAAGCGAGCGCGTAAGCTCCGCGAGCGGCTCAAGCACAAATTCATTGTACTGCTGCTTGTTTCCGAGAAACCACTCCTTGCTGTCGTGCATACGGTTTTCAAGAAGAAAATCGAGAGTTTTCGGTGAAAACATAATATTCATCTCCAAAGCAAAAGGCCGCCGCAAGACACGGCAGCCTTTCAAAAAATTAAACTCAAATCAGTCTGCCGTGTAGGGCAGAAGAGCAACCTGACGGGCACGCTTGATAGCGGTCGTGAGCTCTCTCTGATGGTATGCGCAGGTGCCGGTCACTCTGCGGGGCAGAATTTTTGCTCTGTCCGAGGTAAAGCGGCGAAGCTTTGCGGCATCCTTGTAGTCTATGCTCTCGACCTTCTCGACGCAGAACGAGCAGACTTTTTTTCTGCCTTTTCCGTTTCTGCGATGGTCGCCTCTGTCATTGGTCTTATCGTATGCCATAAGAATTTCCTCCTATTTTAATTAGAACGGAAGCTCGTCGTCATCCTGAACGTTGTCGAAATCGCCTGCCGAAGCAGTCGCATAGGACGCTGCGGGAGCAGTTGCGCCCGCATCATAGGACGAACCGGCGCCGACGGTGCCGCCTTCGGATTTTGAACCGCAGAAGCTGACGTTGTCGGCTATTATCTCCACGCTCTTTCTCTTGTTGCCGTTTTTATCTTCATAATTACGGGTCTGGATTGAGCCCTGAACGGCTATCATTGAGCCCTTCTGGAAATATTTTGTGACGAACTCAGCGGTCTGTCTCCACGCGACGACATCGATAAAATCGGTCTGACGCTCCTCAGGAGACTTGGAAAATTTGCGGTCAATCGCGACTGTAAAGGATGTTACGGAAATGCCCGTACCTGTGGTACGAAGCTCGGGATTGGCGACAAGCCTTCCCATGATTACTGCACAGTTAAGCATAATTTCCTCTCCTTTACTTCTTGATGATGATGGAACGGAGAACGCCGTCCGTAATTTTCAGAACACGGTCAAGCTCCGCGGGGAACTCAGGCTCGCTCTGGAAATCAAGAATCACGTAATAACCGTCGGTCTCATCGTTGATGGGATACGCAAGCTTGCGCTTACCCCATTCATCAACGCTGTCAAGAGTACCGTTGGTTTCCGCCATCGCCTTGAACTTCGCGGTAAGCTCCGCGGCGGTCTCGTCGCCGTTTGCGACGGAGAAAACAAGCATGGCTTCGTATTTGTTTGACATATCGTTGCACCTCCTTCTGGTCTTTGGCCCCGGAATCTTGTCCGGAGCAAGGATATAACACCGTGTATTTCACGGCGGAATGTAAGTATATCAGTATTTTTTCCTCAAGTCAAGCGTTTCTGCGAGAAAATTGCTGTATGCTTTTGAAATCTCCGGCAAAAACCGATGCCGCAAGCAAGCATTTTTTCGCTCCGTCAACGTTTTTAGGCATATCATCAAAGAAGATACATTCACCCGCTTTGAGGGAAAACCTTTCAAGCAGTGTCCTGTATATTTTTTCGTCCGGCTTCACCGAATGCTCGTACGCAGACACCACCATACCGTCAAACCATGAAAAAATCCCGCTGTTCAATGCACGTATACTCTCAAATCTCTCTGAAGCATTTGAAAGCAGATACAGCTTTTTTCCGTCGTCTTTCAACGTCTTCAGACATTCCTCGGCTCCGTCAAGCGGTGTCATATACTCATGCCAATGCTCAAAAAGAGAGGTCATGACGGAAGAAAGCCGCTGCGGCACACGGGAGAGCGCCGAATGCAGCAGCTCCTCCTGTGATACCTCCCCGAGGTCGGCAAGCCTCCATTCGTTCGAGGCAAAGAGCGCTTTTTCAAGCACCGCGGCATCCTCGTCGTTTTCGGCAAAAGCCGCCGACATGGCAGCAGTGTCATATTTCAGAAGCACTCCTCCCATATCGAAAATATAATTTTTATACATATCGGGTCACCCTCTTCAAGCAAGCCGGAAGCTCATAATATCGGCTGAGCCTTCGCCTGCATATCTGAAATAAAGCGCCTGCTTGCCGGGAATTTTCAAGCGCGTTGTATACTCCGCTTCATCCCGCGAGTCTTCAAGCCGGATTTTTGCAACAGGCTCCCCATCCGGAGAGAAAAGGATTTCAAGCGTTCCGCCGTCCGAGCGGGCGGTAACCGTTATCTGTGTGCAATCACATTCAAAATATTTAAATCCCGCAACGCTGCCCCGGCGCATATTGTGGATATACTGGCACGGCGCTCCTTCGCGGTCGGGCCCCTTCTGCATTATGCAGGGGTACAGTGAGGTTTTGGCTTTGTCGCGGAAAAATACACTTTTTTCGGCTCCGGACGCCGCGAAAAGATTGCAGGCTATTCCCGCCTCGTATTTTCCGGTACCAAGCGGTTTGCCGTTCAGCCCGCAGGAGGTCATTTCCGCCATTGCAAAGCCGCCGTTTCCGTCACCTGTAAGCTCCTCGGCAACGCCCTGACGGTTGCATTCACGATAATTTGTATGTCTGTGCCCGAAAACATAATATTTTCCGCCGATGCACTCGATTGAGCCGTGATTGTTGCCCCAGAAGGCAAGAGGACGGCTGTTGCCGTTAAAGCCGAGGTCGCAGTTCGAGTGAAGAACTCCTCCGAAGCGAAAGCCCCTGTCGGGCTGCTCGCTTACGGCATATGCCAGCTCGTGCGAGGCGACCGTTGAATATATAAAATAGTATTTGCCGTTGAATTTGCGCAGGGAGCTTGCTTCGTAAAACTCATGCCCCTCAAAGCCCGTGCCTTTGCTGTTATCCGTTCCGGGTATGAGCGGCTTGACACTTTTTACGGTAAGCATATCCCCGCACAACTCAAGAATCTGATTTCCGTTGGCTCCCTTGACACGGCTCAGCGCATCAATTCCCCTTCTCATCAAGCCGTCCTTGGGACTGAAGCCGGAGCAAAGATAAATTCTGCCGTCATCGTTGAGCACACCGGGGTCAAACGGAAACGCATCGTTTTTTCCTCTGCCGTACAGCTTGCCGTCCGGATGTCTTACATGTCCGAGAAATTCATAGGTTCCGGCGGGAGTATCGCATACCGCAACGCCGAATACCGGCAGAAAATTCAGCCCGTAATATAAGTAATACCTTCCGTCTGCCCCTGAGCACACATCCGGCGCATACATCGTTGAGTTGAGAATTTTGTTTTTCGGGTCCTGCCTTTTGCGGTAAATTATCCCGTCATAACGCCAGTCCGACAAATCATCGAGCGGAGCCGACCAGCAAACGTAATCATTTTCGCAGAAGGCCTTGGCGCCGTAGCGGTCATGAGAGCCGAAAATATACAGCCTGTCGCCGAAAACATGGGGCTCGCCGTCCGGAACATATTCATAGCTCGGCAAATACGGATTCAGAACCTGATTTTTCATTGTGCTCCCCCCGTCTTATGAATTAACGGTTTGCTCCTGAGGAGCGTCAAGCGCCTGCGTATCGACATTGGTTAAATCCATACCCTTTGTCTCCTTGACCTTCAGGCAGAGCAGCACGAGTCCGAGCGTCATTCCGGGTACTATTGTTACAAGACATACCAAACCGATTTTTGCATCACCGAGTATGTTGGCAAGTATCATAACCGTAAGCATGGCCACGGCATATATTACACCGCTGATTATCGAATACGAGGTTGTTACCGAAACGCGGAGATTTGTGGGCGCGGATTCCGCAGCCATAAGACCTATTATATCGCCGTTCGCCCAGTAGCTGCCCACTGCAGCTCCGCAGCAGAAGCCGACTATACTCGGAGCAATACCGTTGCCCGAGCCGAAATAAAACGCAAGATACGCAACGAGCATCGTGCAGCATGTGAAAATAGCCGTGGGTTTTCTGCCGAGACGGTCGATTGTTAAACTCGGCAGCATTTGGAAGATGGCGCTTCCGATGCTGAAAAGCATCAGCGCCTGCGTAACATAGGCATTTGCCTCAAGCTTTGCGCTTTCAATGTCAAGTCCCGCAGCAACAAACTGCTGTGCAAAGCCGTAGGTCATTATTGACTCATAATAGGAGGTTATAAGCATCCCGAACATCAAAAAGCCGCCGGCGATATACAATACCCTCAGCTGCCTGTGTCTGAATACAAATTTTATACCGTTCAAGAGGCTGCCCTGTATCTGGGCATCCTTGTTCTTATCGGCGGTGTGTTCTCCGGTCAGATAATTCAGTCTGTTGTCAATAAAGACATCGGACTCCCTTATGCAGAACAGCGCAATAACCACCGAGATAAAGGCTACACACGCGGGGATTATATAAACAAATCTCCAGCCGGAAAGGTCGGTTGAGGGAATAAACGCCTTACGAAGCAGAGGTATAAGCAGCATGCCGACAGTGGAAAGGGATTTGATTATAAAATACATCTTACCCCTGTGCTTGGCGGGCGCACATTCCTGAATATAAACCGCCTGCATGTCATGAGGAATGAAAAACGCTATGAACGCAGCGCCGAGCAGATATACGGGGATGTTTGTCGCAAGCGATATAAAGGTGAGTCCCACACCCATTCCCAGAGTGTTTACAACGAGGAAAACGCGTCTGCCGTAGCGGTCCGAAAGCGGCTTGTAAATGAAGGCCACAACCGAAAAAAGCATGGAAACCGTTGAAATTGCGCTCATTCGCGCAACAGCTACATCCTTGCCGACCACCGGTGCAAATATCTGCGAGGCAATGACCGACTGCATCTGCGTGCCTATTTGCGTGGCAACCTCGTCAGCTATGTAGATTACCGTAATAATCATTACAAAATAGATGAGGTATCCGGGAAATTTCGGTTTATTCTTCTCTCTGGTAAGCCGCGCTATCTCTTTTTCACGTTTCTGCTCCGGAGTTTTTTTCATAAGCTCAGACTCCCCTTCCCAATGCGTACGCACCCGCGCACTTATACATATGAAGACATTTTAACACATGTCGAACAAAAAATCCACAAAAACAACCGATTTTTATCGGCGCGGCATCTGAAGACGCCGTATTCTGAATATATATGTTGCGGCGGCTCTTGTTTTTGAAGACACCTTATGTTATCATAAACACATAAATCTTTTTGAGGAGGCTGAGGGATGGCAACAGTTATTAAAGATTTGATTGCATTAATTGCATTGCTGTGCGTTTTGATTTCATCAAACGCCGAGCTTCTGAAAAGGAGGAACACCGTGGATATAAACATTGACGCTTCGGCAACGGGCAAAACGCTCTCAAATATGGCAAGCAATGTCAATGTCTGGGACATGGGCACAACGTTTTTTGAGCCTGACCCGGAGCAGGAAAACAATGTTTTTGAGTTTGTCAAATATGTTCAGCTTATGCAATGCACCGGCGGAACGGCTCAGCGTGATTTGTTTATTGACCCCTATGACACCTCAACTTACACGGATTACGATTTTTCGCGTCTTATAAAAAATTGCCGGGGTATCCTGACACTCGGTGCAAAGCCTCACCTCAAGCTCGGAGGAGTACCGCTTAAATTCACCTCAGGCTACGAGCTCGGCAACTTTGAAATGAATATGTATCCCCCCGATGACTACAATTTATACTATGATTATATAAAAGCAATCGCACAGGCGCTTTCAGATGAATTCGGAGCGGACGAGGTTCTGACCTGGCGCTTCGGGTGCATGACAGAATATGAAAACTCCGACTGGTTTATGGCAAAAAGCAAAAATCCGGAGGATTCGGCGGAGGCCTTCTGCAAGCTGTATGACTACACCGTACAGGCACTTGTTGACGTGCTCGGAGACAACGTTTTTGTAGGCGCACACAGCATGAGCGTAACCGAAGGACTTTGGGACGAAGCGCTGTTTATAGAGCACATTGCCCGAGGCACAAACTACGCCAACGGAGGCACCGGCACCCGGGTATGTTTCCTCTCGGCATCATTTTACGATTCCCAACCGGGACAATTCACTCTCGGCAAAACTCTTCCGGAAACAATTGCTTATCTGCGTAATACAGCAGAGAGCTTCGGCTTGAACAATCTGATATACGGTATTGACGAAGGCAGACTTCTGTGCGGCAATACCTCCGGAGCAAATGACAGCCAGCTTTTCAACCGCACTGTGGGCTTCACATGGCAGGCGGCATACGACGCACGAATCTACAAGCAGGGAATTGACAGCGGACTTGATTATTTTTCATCCTGGGGCTATCTTTCAAACGGGCTGACAGACGGTTATCCGACCGTAAGTTATCATGTTGCAAAAAATTTGTCCGAATTCTCCGACGGAGCCGTTGCGCACACCTCGCTTACACCGAATCGCCTCGGAAAGGACGTAGAGGTCGGTTGCGTTTCGGTGTGGGATGAGCATACAGCCACGCTTCACGTTATGGCCTACAATTTTAAAAATGATATAGATTATGACGGAAGCGTCGAGCTGAATTTCGCATTGAATATACCGCAGCTTGACGGAAAAAATGTCTCAATCAAAAGAAGTCTCGTCAGCGACGAATGTAATTATTTTGATGAGTGGCAGCAGGACAGAAAAGAATACGACATCGGCGACGACTGCTTTTCCTGGTCGCCCGACGACCCGTGCATAGACAACACCACGACCCTGTCGGACGCAGCGGCACGGGAATTGTACTACAGCACTCTGCGCAGCAAATATATTGAGGCATCGCGCCTTATTCCCGTAACCGAAAGCGCACAGGTCGTTGATGGGAAACTGAAAATCTCCGAAACACTGGGCGCCAGCAATGTAATATTTTACGAAATAAAAGCAGCAGGTTGACAGGAGAGCTTCCTGCAAGAGGACAAAGGTTTGAAAGATAAATCTTTCAAACGGCAAATTTGTGACTTGACGGTCAACGACCGTCATTTCATAACGAAGCAGGGCTTCGTTTGCCGAATACCGCCACAAACTTTGCGGCTTGGCGGAAAGGAATGGTCATAAATATGGAACAGAAAAAAATAGACCGCATAAATGCTCTCGCCCGCAAGTCCCGAGAATCCGGACTTACGGACGAGGAGAAGCTTGAACAACAGGCCCTGCGCGCCGAATATATAGAATCATATACACGCTCTTTGCGCAATACGCTCGACAATTCATCGATTCTGCGTCCGGACGGAACCAAGGAAAAGGTCAGGCGCAAAACGGATACCAAGCCGGTAAGCTGATTCCCTTTTAAAAATTCCGCAATTCTCTCTCCTTCGCGCGCGCACCGAGCACTAACACCATCGCCTAAAATACCTTTTTCCCCGCATTTAAGAAGATGTCCGAAATCTTTTTCTCCGTATCAAAAGATTTTATACCTGTGTTCAAAAGATTTTTCCTCCGGCTCTTGACATTTCCCGCTTTTTTTGATATCCTTTTTCTCGCACTAAATATGCGGATATGGCGGAACTGGCAGACGCGCTAGATTCAGGGAGTGTATCCTCTGCGGAGGATACAAATGCATAGTGCTTAATGCAAAATGCAAAACGAGGAACGGTATGGCTGAAAATCAGATTGAAAATAAAAGCTTTGATTTTGCGGTTAGAATCGTTAACTTGTATAAACACCTGAACAGCGAAAAGAAAGAGTATGTTCTTTCAAAGCAGTTGCTTCGTTCCGGCACGAGTATCGGTGCAAATGTTTCAGAAGCTCAGCGTGGACAAAGCAAAGCTGATTTTATATCAAAAATGAGTATAGCGCTCAAAGAAGCAAATGAATCTTATTATTGGATAAAGCTTCTTTATAAAACGGACTATATAACAGAACTTCAGTTTTTAAGCTTAGAAACCGATATTACCGAGATCATTAAACTTCTCGTTTCTATATGTAAATCTTCAAACAAATAATTCTGCATTATGCACTTTGCATTCTGCATTATTTATATGCGGATATGGCGGAACTGGCAGACGCGCTAGATTCAGGTTCTAGTGAGGATTCCCTCATGCAGGTTCAATTCCTGTTATCCGCACCAGTCCGGATGTTCATACAGAGCATCCGGACTTTTCTTTTGGTTATTGTATAAACATTTGCACCATCGTTCAAGTCTTTAGAATCAAGGGCTTGAGCGATTTTTATATTCAAAATTTGTTTTTAAATGCCTAAAAAGCTCTGAAAAACAATAGCAGACATTTGATAGACACCAATTTGTGAAATTTGATATTTGTGCAAAATATGCTGAAACAAGTTGAAATAAAACCAAATATGCTATATAATAACAAATATAATATAGCTGTTGCAAGCGACAACGAAATGCAATGTGCTGAAAATTCAGATAATATTACGGGGCACTTTATATCCGTCAAAGAAGAATCGGATATCCGGGAGTAACAAGAAATACCGTGCTGAATTATATATCGGACAGAGGCTTAATTGCGTTAAAGCTCGGCAAGCTGTGGAAAATCAAGCCTTCCGAGCTTGATAAACCTATTAATGAATCTAACGAAAAATTCCCCTCCTTCGGAGGGAAATTGTATACGGCTTCCGTGTATTCAAACTGGATTCTTCAAACCTCCACGCATGGGATGGTACTCCAGTCGCTGAGGAAAATATGCTGTCACTGTATGACCGTATGAATTCTATGATACATAATGTCAAAGTCGACCGTACCTATATAGTCTGTGAAATTATGCTCAAGTGGGGTGTTCCGCTGACATATACGGTTAAAAAGATTGATATTGACGGTGTTACAGCCTATTCAGTAGGCGAGGATTGCCTGCTTCTGATTTGCCTTGCAGAAAATATCACAACTGAGAATATTGAAGCTATGGCAGATTATGCGCCTGCTAAAATAATCCTTGCCGAAAGTGCTCTCGCAGACGATACCGCCATGAGCAACGCTCATTATATCCTGCGCGACAGACGGATTGAACTGAAATTAGTGTGAGGTGTAAATTTTCTGTTAACACTGCAATTATGTTGCCCCGTTTTGTGCAACAAATGCTGTTGTTTTACCCTATTAGTGAGAGGACTTTGTCCTTATCATCATAATGGGAGAAATAAAAATGACCGAAGAAAACTACAATTACCGAACAAGTCCGTTTCTGCTACGCAATCAATTTGACGGCAAAAGCGCAGACCCCTTCAAAATTCCGGATATTCCCAAGGCGACATTCACGGCTGAAGAATTTAATAATTTGCTTTTGTTGGGATTTGACCGAACAAGTCTTGAAAACACAAATCATCTCGACCGTATGGTGCACTTCTTTTTGTACGACTACAAATTTGAGAAGGTGTGGAAGAATCCCGACACTGATATTGAAAAATTAAAGCGTTATAAAGCGGTTTTGTCGCCGGATTTTAGTATGTACCGTGAAATGAACCCCACAATACAGTTATACAATACCTTTCGCAACCGATGGTGCGGGGCATATTTTGCTTCAAAGGGTATCAGAGTTATACCGACGGTTAGCTGGGGTGATGAGAATACCTTTGATTATTGTTTTTCGGGTATCCCGAAAGGCAGTACCGTTGCGGTATCTACCTATATGGTTTCAGCACACAACAACCATGCCGACCAGAAGGATTTTTTCCTTAAAGGGTACAATGAGATGCTCAAGGCAATTGAGCCTGAGCGGATTATTTGCTATAACAATCCGTTTCCCGAAATGGAAGGAAACATTGTGTATGTCGATTACGAGCTGTCATCGTGGAAATACCAGAATGACGACTATATTCCGTCAAAGTTTGCAAAATACATTTGCGGAGAACAGCCGTTGCCAACCGGCAGCAATCTTGTAATTAAAAGTGGATGGATTGCACCATACAGCGACGGGAAAGGTATGGGCAGCGCATACGGAGGAAAGTGGCAGCCGAAAAAAACAGCAGATGAGCGCTTTTTAGGCAAGCCGGGAGAAATAAAAGAATATATTAAGCCAAACGGCGAAAGATATTTAACAAAAATCGGCATAGATGGCAGAGCAATAATGGAACGACATTTGACAGATCACCACAGAGCTCATACAGGTCACACAAATCCGCATGATCATAAAGTATTATGGAATAATCCTGTTGTGCATCCGGATATGGGAGAATCAATAAATTATCCTGACGGGAATATTCCTGAATTTAAAAACTATAAGGGGTTAAAGAGTATGTATACCAGAGTACAGGCAAACTCGCCGGAGGAAAACCGTTTCAAAACAATCAGTGATTTTAAATGCTGTATGAAATATCATGGTGAGGTTGAATTTGTTTGGAATAATAAGATATACAACATTGTTCACGATCCGGACGGAATAGTAATATACGAGGCACACAAGGGCGAGACCGAGTGCAAATATCAGACAGCTGACGAGGTACTGGAATATCTGATTGACGGTGTTCGCTTACGGGATATTATAACTGAAGCAGAGGTAACAGAACGAACAATTTAACAAAAATAATGTGGTTGACAGTATCGCACTGTTTTTGTTTCTATTTATGGCTTACTCGTACATAGACAGAATTGATTAAAACGAATGGCGGAATTATATATGAAGCCAAAATTCAAAAGCCAAGACTTTCAGACCGACGCTGTCAATGCCGTTGTCGATATCTTTGCCGGACAGGAGAAACCCTCAAGCACCTTTTCGCTTGAGGGTTATCAGTTTAATCTGATAAACGAATACGGCGTGGGTAATGCTCTGCTGACCGATCACAACAGAGCTCATACGGGTCACACAAATCCGCATGATCATAAAGTATTATGGAACAATCCTATTGTGTATCCGGATATGGGAGAACCAATAAATTATCCTGACGGGAATATTCCTGAATTTAAAAACTATAAGGAGTTGAAGCATATGTATACAATCGTACAGGCGAACTCACCTGAAGAAAACCGTTTCAAAACAATCAGTGAATTTAAAGATTGTGTAATACGTGGTGGTGAAATTGAATTTGCTTGGAATAAAAAAAGCTACAGCATTACGCAACGTTTATCAGGAGAGATTGGGATTTCTGAAGCGTACAGACAGGACACTGAAAAACTGTGCAAGAGCGCAGATGAGGTTTTAGAATATCTGATTGACGGTGTTCGTTTGCGTAATATTATAACTGAAGTAGAGGTAACAGAACGAACAATTTAACAAAATCAATGTGGTTGACGGTATCGCACCGAGGACGGCGGCAAGGGTATCTATGCACAGATGTTCGAGGAATGCTATGCTGAGCTGCTTGCCAGGCCGAAATACGCGGAGATTCGGGACAGGTTCCCGTCAGATATAAGCAATATCCACAACGGCTATTTTTCACAGGATAAAAAGGGGAACTACAAGAATACCAAGGGCGATACTCTGGACGACTACGATACATACAACACAATTATGAAGGACAAGGAATGGTTGTTGTCCTTTGATTGTCCGTTGCTTTTTATCTTTTCCCATTCCGCACTCAAAGAGGGCTGGAACAATCCGAATGTATTTCAGGTTTGTACGCTTATTGAGCAGAAATCGACCTTTACCTGCCGTCAGAAGGTAGGGCGCGGTCTGCGTCTTTGCTTAAATCAGGACGGTGAGCGCATCGAGGACAAGAACATCAATATCCTGCATGTGATGGCGAATGAGAGCTTTGCCGAATTTGCCGACACATTTCAGAAGGAAATAGAAAACGATACAGGTGTTAAATTCGGTGTGCTTGAAATCAGCCTGTTTTCCGGAGCTGTCCCGTTCGTATCTCTCACTTCGTATAACCGGAAACGTTTCAACGGCTGAATATCCGTGTAAAGCTGATATTCAGCACTTTTTCTTTGCATTCGACTAACTGTTCAATTCCGTATTCATACCCGTTATGCCTGAAAACGAAGTAATTGTTGTTATCACTGATGACTTCGGGCAAAAGGGCGTTTTTGCCGTGCCGGAAATCAAGCGAAAAGCCTTCAGGGCGGCTCACCGTAATTCTTACGCTGTCCTCGCTGAGAATTAAAATAACATCTCCGCATTCTGTCCCGCAGAATGTGAGTTTTGCCGTGCCGAGGTCCGGCTCTTCGTAAAGCATATCGGTGTATGTAAGCGTCTCTCCGTCCTTCAAAAAGAAAAGTCCCGCTCGCACTCCGTTGCCGCTCCAGCGATTGCCGTCAACCAAGGGCAGATTGTCGAATTTAAGCACAGGGTCACGGCAAATCTCATCAAAATACCTTTCACGGTAGGCATCGTCAAACACATGCGCGTCGCGGATAAAAAATGTGTTATCTTCGCAGAAGATGTTAATGCGGTAATTTTTACAGCTGTACCAGACGGATTTTTTGCCGCTCTCCAGCCAGTCGCTTTCGGCAGTTACCGCCGTCGGAACGGTAAGCGGATATTTCGCTTTATATTTTCTGCCGCTCTCGCCGAGTGTTTCAACGGTTATTTTTTTATCCTTTTTGAGCTGTTCAAAGCATTCAAATTGATATATGAGCCCGTCGCGCATGGCGTCCCAACCGAAGGAATTTTCCTGCCCTGCCTGAGTGTAGGAAAACGCAAGGCATTTTCCGTTGAAGTTTTCAGCGAGATACCAATCAACCCATTCCGGGTTTCCGCCGCCGCCGTTCCCGCAATAAACAGGCTCAAGCGTTACAACACCCTGAATATCTGCAGCACCGTCGTTGAGGTCAAGCCCCGCGTCATATTGATAAACAGGGTCGGAGCCGAGCATACGAAACAGCGGCACATCAATCTGAGTTTTCTTGCTGCCTGCCGGGCAAAAAACATTGTTGATACTCGGATAATATGCCTGATTGTAATAGGCGCCCCACAGCGTATAGCCGTCCGTTCCCCATTGGTCCTTGCAGTTGCAGGTGGCATCAAGGCCGTATTTGTCGCTCGCGTATTTGAGCGTGTGCGCGTCAATAATCCACGAGCCCATAACACGCGGATAATAGCCGAAAACCTCTTTAAATTTATGAAACAGTGTGTCAATGAGCCTTCCGCGTTCTTCGAGAGTGTAGCCCACCGAAAAGCCGACATCAGCGTGCCAATCCCACGGGTATCTTCCGCGCCATTCAAGCGCCGCTTCTTCCGCAAGAGGCTTCACAATTTCAAGCCACACTCCGATTTCGTGACCGGATGCTTTGAGCTCCTCACGAACATCGGCGAAATCCTCAGAGACAAGCGCATCATATTGAATAAGGAAAGTTCCGCGAAAGCCGTGCTTTTTTAAAAGCTTGAGCTGCTCAAACACAGGCTTTTTCAAATCGACCTCACACCGCGGCTCACACCCGCGTATAAAATTTATAATGTTGACAATTTGATTTTCGGCGTTCTTCATAATGTGATTCACTTCGTTTCTTTTCAAACTGCATCTCGATTATACCCGATTGAAATGCGATAATCAATACCGCCGAACGCCGGATGTCAAATAACGGCTGCCGACGATTAAATCTCGTCAAAGCAGCCGTTGCCCATGAACGCCTCTGTAATTACTCTTGCCCTGAGGCAAAACCCGCCGATGAAGGTTTCACATTGCAATATCCGTGCGACATCGCTGTACGCTTCGCTGTCGCTTGCTCAGAACCAACCAGAGAGCCTCAAGTTCAAGCTCCGGTCTTTATTCCCTCAATCATTATTTTGAACATCTGCACCGCCTGTTTCTTCAAATCATAATCCGGAAAGCGTATACACCATTCGAGCGTTACTCCTCTGTATGCCGCAACGAAGCTGCGTGCGGTTTCTTCAGGGGAGCATTCGCAACGGAACTCCTGCCGCTCTACGCCCTTCTTTATTATGCTGCTGAACAGCAGGTATAAGCCTCTGCTGTATTCCGTTACAGTGGCTGTTTCGATACCGTCTGTCAAAAACGCCTTATAAAGTTTTTTCATCACATCATGTCCGAGTGAATCGGCCAAGACATCGGCAATTTTGCCGACAACCTCTAAAAACGCCTGACCAACGGGCATTTCGGCGGGAAGCGTTTCAAAAAAGCTTTTATACTCTGCGTCAACCCCGCTTATAGAGCCGCTTAAAACCTTTATAAACAGGTCATCCTTTGATTTATAATAAACATAAAAGCTTCCCTTTGAAACCTTTGCATGGGTAACGATGTCGTCAATGCTCACATCGTCATACTCCATCTTTTTAAATAAATATTCGGCGCTTTTGTATATTCTTTCTTTTGTTTCTGCCGCCTGAATCTGACGGCTCGTGAGAGACTTTTTATTCAAAATCATTTCACCTCTTGCGATTAATTTCAGAACATGGTATAATGACCGTGTTCAATGACTTGGTTCATTGAACACGGTCACTCGTTAATATAATTGATTATAACACGGTTCGGTTTAATTTGCAACAGCCCCTGGAGGTGATACCGCTTCGGTTTGCATTACATATAATCTGTAAATTTATTTGAAGGAGAAAAGAAGCTATGAAACTAAAACCGACAAAGCGAGTTCTTGCAGGTATCCTGTCAATTGCCATAATAATATCCTGCCTTATGCTGGCGGGGTGCACTCAACGCGACAGCACAAAGGTGCTTAGCGGCTGGGTTTACGCCGGCGACCCGATTTCCGGCGCGACCATCAGCGTATATGACGAGGGCGGCAAGCAGCTTTTTAATAAGCAAAGCCTTACCACCAATGAAAAAGGGGCTATCCTTTTGTATGCAGACAAAACTTTGCCCGCTGAATTCAGAATTGTTGCCGAAGGCGGAACACAATACGGCGACAGCTTCACGGCAAAGCTTGTTGCCGATGTTCGCAACTACAACGCCGAAACAGATATGATTTATGTCAATCTTGCAACAACCTTGGTGGCCTCTTATCTTGACAAAAACACCGCTAAAAGCTTCGACGAGGCTTCGGCTGATGTGAAGCAATTCCTGGATATTCCCGATTACGTAAGCCTTGCGAGCGGCGCACAGCTTACAAGCAGGAATTTCAATATCGGTCAGTTTATAAGTGAAGCCAATGAAAAAGGCGGCGTGAACCCGTTTATTGATGCACTTTTAATTGAAATGGAAGCAGGAAAAGAGCATCCGTTCCACGATGAACTGCCCATGCAAAGCATCGGCTCCGAGCTTGCTATGGAATTTGCCAAGGGCGCAGCGAGCTACCTCGGCGGCGAAGCTATGGGCTGGGGCCTTGAGCTTGTCGGGCTTGACCTTGACGAAAACCGTACCGAGGAAGAGTTGAAAAAAATTCAGCAGGGTATTGATGAGATGCAATCGGAAATATCCGAAATGAATACAAAGCTCGATGCTCTCAGCGCTCAAATGAGCGGTATTAAAAAGCAGCTGAATGCTATGCTGAAGAAAATAATCCATCAGCAGAAATTTTCGGAATACAACGGGCGCATTGATGCCCTTAATCAGCTTCTCTCCAACATCAGCAGTTTGCAATCAAAGATAAATCGGTTTATCCAGTCGCCGCCCTCAGAGAGCGCGAGGGAAAACAGAATAACTGAAATCAAAGCTCTCATAGTTAATCAGATTCTCGGCAACGAAGACGTAATCCACAATGCACTTGTCGGCATGGGCGGCACAACTCCGCTGATAACGCTGTGGCGCGAAATTGTATATGAAAATCGTTTTTTGGACTACGAAGATTATGCGGTTGTGAAAGCTCAATATGATTTCTTCAGGCAATATCAGGACGCCCTGCTGATGATTCAGGTTGAATATTATCACGCCACCGAAAACAATCCGGGCGATAATGCGGATGAAATAATTGCCCTGACCGACAAATACATGGAGCAGATAGCCGCTCAGGAAGCGCTGCTCGGTGACCCGATTGAAGAGAATATGGTTATTGACACCGACTGGGATTTGATGTTCTATGCCGAAAACATTGAGTTTGATGAATCCATGCTCTATGATAACATCGGAGATAGCTATCCGAATAAAAACCGGGATGAAATTCAAAAAGAAATGCAAGAGCTGGCACAGTCAAATCCCGGAGGCTATTACAACAAAGATAACCCTGATAAAACGGATTGGAAAGCTCTTGATTATGACGCCCTCGGCGGACCGATGCAAGGACACACAAACAGTAAATACAAGGAAAATCAGGTCCCGTGGTTCTTCTCCGATTTCCTTGTTCGCAACGGCTGGCCCGGAGAGGAAGTAAAAGCGCCCGTGTGGATACCGTTTTCAGGTTATAAGTTCACAGAAGCGCAGGAGTTTTCTTATTTGGTATCCGACGGCTCTCATTTTGACAAAATCTTTGAATTCAAAAGCGACGATGAATTGGGTGAAGTTCCGTATATGCTTATGATATATCGTTGGACCTCGGCAAAAGAAATCGGATATGAGCATTATACGGCCGATGCTTAAAACTATATCGTTCTATTTAAATACAGCAACGTATTTTTAACGCATGAGCCGGGTGAAGCGACAAAGTTCAACACGAGCTTTGTCGCTTTTTATCTTTTCGTCACATCCTCCGAGACTTTTCTCAATGAATAATTGATTTCATTGACTTGAATCCCCGTATTTGCTATACTTATGTCATATTAGCGCGATTTTCGGATGAATATGCTTTTATGATACGGGGGGATTGCCTTGGACGGGAAGAAAGCAAGGATAGGCGCCTGCATATTGGCGGGCGACATGGATACAATGGTCAGGTTTTACAGGGATACACTTGGCTTTCATACACAGTGGGATGGCGGAAATTTCGCTGATTTTGAGACGGCAAGCGGCGAGCTGTCGTTTTTTATGTACAGCAGAAAAGAGTTTGTGAAAGCAATAAACGAAGGCTATATGCCTCCTAAGGGTATCAACCAGACCTTTGAAATCGCTTTGTGGCTGCCCTGCTATGCCGATGTGGACGCGGAGTATGAGAGGCTGGCAGGTCTCGGTGCGGAATTTCCGACGGGAGCACCTACCACATTTTCCTTCGGCATACGGAATTTCTATGTTGCCGACCCGGAGGGCAATCTGCTTGAAATAGGAAGTACAAACCAAAATGAAAGCTCCGCCGTGTAATGTCATAAGGCGAAAAAGCGCATCTGAAAAGGATAAAATCAGCAAAAGCACATGAAGCATCTATTGTGAAAAATCGGAGGACTCGGCGTGGAAAACAGTCAGAAAAACAAAAGGCGCGCATACATATATATAATTCTTGCCGGAGTGCTTTGGGGAGTAATAGGGCTGTTTCTGAACATCCTGCTCGATGCCGGATTTACGAGGCTGCAGGTGACGCTTATACGTATGGGAACGGCGGCCGCGGGACTTGCGGTATATACTTTTGCAAAGGACAGAAAACTGTTTAAAATCAAGCTGCGTGACCTCTGGTGCTTTCTGGGAACCGGTCTTGTAAGCGTGCTGCTGATGAACATATTCTATTTCCGGGCTATTGAAAGCACAGGGCTTTCGGTTGCGGCTGTTTTGCTTTACACCTCGCCTGTATTCGTCACCCTTATGTCGGCGCTTTTCTTTAAGGAAAAGCTTACGGCAAAAAAGCTTGTTGCCCTGCCGGTTACCGTGCTCGGATGTGTGCTTGTGACCGGACTCGCAGGCGGTGCGTCGGTTTGTGCAAGTGTGCCCGGAATACTCTCCGGAATAGCCTCCGCGATAACGTACGCGCTTTACAGTATATTCGGGCGCTGTGCGCTCAACCGCGGATACTCTCCCGTAACCGTGTCACTTTATACCTTCATTTTTTCCGCCCTCGGAGCGCTTCCCCTCGTTTTGCTTGAGGGAGCCGCCTTCCCCTCAGTTCTGATTCCCTCAAGTGCTCTGGCATCCTTGGGAATAGGCATAGTAAGCTGTCTGCTGCCCTTCCTGTTTTATACAAAGGGGCTTTCAAATATTGAAACGGGCAAGGCGTCAATAATCGTGACCGTTGAACCTCTTACGGCAACCGTTGCGGGCGCGATAGCCTATTGTGAGCCTTTTACTGCTGCGAAAATTGCAGGCATGGTGCTGATATTCGCGAGTATTGCGCTGCTGTCTGTTGAAAAGAAAAAGAACCTATATAAGGGAGGCAATATATATGCTTGAAAAAAAGAACTACGAGGTAAACTCAAAAATCAACCCCGGTGACGGCATAATCAACGGGCAGGGTTGCGGAGAGGTCAGCAAAATGCGGTACGGACTTTTTCCGATGTCCTACAACGGCTGTGAAATGATAGCCATTTACAATTTTATGCTTCTTGAGGGCTACGGCAAGCAGAATCTTGCCGACATCTGCCTTGAAATGTATCCGAAAAGCGGTGTGCTGTTCGGTGTTTTCGGCTCTGATACCTTCCGTCTGCCGCGATATTTCAATGCCCGCAGAATCCCCATTGAACGCTTCATGAAGCGTGACGATTTCTTTGAAAGACTTGCCGTTGCAAGATACGGCTTTCTGACCTTCTGGAACGCCAAAAACCCGCTCAAGGGCATACATACGGTATGTGTTGAAAACACCGGTGACGCAATAAGGGTTTACAACAGATACAACAGCAAGGATTACCCCTATGAGTACAAGACGCCCGATGAGGTCGTTGACAAATGCCGTTTTATATGCGGCTACTGCCTGAAAAAATAAAAGGAACGGAGCACACGGGTATGTCCGAAAAGAAGACGGTTTTCGTTGACAAAATCAAAAAGGTTATCGGTGTGGAGCCTGGAACCAAGCTGTTCCCGATGATATCCTACAACTCCGCCATATTTTTAAGCGGCGGCGCGTTTTATATCATCGGCTGCTACTTTCTGCCTTTCCTTACAAAGGTAGAGGGTCTTTCGGCGGCGCAGTACAGCGTGGTTGTGCTGTTTGCAACTCTCTGCGATGCAATTACGGACCCCGTGATGGGCGTTATAACGGACAGAACGCGCCACCGCAACGGCAGACACAGGCCGTACATAATATGGGGCGTAATTCCTGCAATGATATCATATTTCATGATGTGGAACTCCTTCGGCATATCCTCAAAGGGGAACACCACAATGACGATGGTGTATTATATCCTCGTTTACATGCTGTTCAAGACGGTGTATACCTTTGTGATTGTTCCGCATACTGCGATGCTGCCGGAAATAGCACCGGAATACTCTCTGCGTACCCAGTACAACGCCGTAAAGACCATCATGGACGCGGTGGCAAGCTATTCCTCGTTTATCATTTCCGCTTTATTTTTCGGATTCTTTGAAACAGAGAAATTTTCGCCTGCCTCACGCTCAAAATTTTCTTGGATGGGTGCAATACTCTGCCTGTGGGTAAGTCTTCCGCTCATATTCACTTACAAATTCACAAGAGAAAAAAGCTCGCTCGGAGAGCCGAGGGAGCCGTTCAGCATAAGGGAATTTGCGGGACGCTACGGCAATATTTTCCGCAACCGCGCATTCAGGCTCTATTTTGCCTTCGGCTTTTTCACCATGCTTTCCTCCTGCTTCGTTTCCACAACCTCGTATTATTTTCTTGAAAATGTAATGCGGCAGGAGGGCAGCTACAATATGATAACTACCGTGTCCGGCATTGCCGAGGCGGTGGGATTTTTCCCCGCGTATATATTTTCCATAAAAAAGAGCAAGCAGCTGCCCGCAAAGGTCTTTATTCCCGTCGCGGCGGCGGCGCTCATGCTAACATGGTTTATAGATGCCGGCTCTCCGAAATTCTTCATGTTTATAGTTAACTTCCTGTACGGTCTGGGTCTTGCAGGCATGGCATCCGTCCAGAGCAATATTTTCCCGGATGTCACTGATGTTGACGAGATGATAACGGGCGAGAGGCGCGAGGGCACAATCTCAACCTTCTCCACCTTTGTCAAGAAGTTTGTAAACGGCTTTGCGTCCCTCGGAGTAGGTCTTCTGCTCTCGGCATTCGGCTTTGACACCCAGCTTTCCGCTGCTGAGCAAACCGGCGTGGCGCTGAAGGGTCTGCGTATATCGTATTCGGTTGTTCCCATAGTCTTTTTTGCAATGGCGGTTGCCGTAATATACCGTTACAGGATGGGGCGCGAGGAGCATGCGCTCATGAAACGGGCGATAGCGGAAAAGAAGGAGACAGGCAAGGCAAGTCTTACGGAAGAGGAAATAAAAACGCTTGAGGATATATCCGGACACAGCTTTACCGATATGTGGATAGGCAAATAAGGGGAGGATATTATGAACACTCTGCATCCCAAGATTCTCGCACACACCATCAAGACCATAGCCTCATATATTCAGGGCGAAAGCTGCGGTATACCTGAGTGGAACACGCATACCGGAGTGCATGTCGCTCCGAACGAGTTCACGGTAAACAACGACAGCTTCCGCGTTATGAGGGCGGGGGATCGTTACACCGTTGGATACGACGATACGGTATGGTTCTGCGCCGAGTTCACGGTTCCGGAAAGCATGAACGGAGAAAAGGTATATCTTCACCTCGACTTCGGAGGAGAAGCAATTGTGCGTCTTGACGGGCAAATAGCCGGTGCGGTAAGCTCTGCGGCAAACTCCGGCTGGGTGCATCGTGATGAAATACTTTTGAGCGCCCATGCTCAGGGCGGAAGAACATATAAAATCGAAGCGGAAAGCACTGTCTGCTGCGGAGCTCTGTGTGATGTCGTGCTCGCCGGCGGAAGCAGCATAACCTATACCTTATCGGGGGCTTCTCTTTTTACTGTTGACAGGGAAGCCGAGGGCTATTACTTTTTCGTTTCCTCGGTGTTTGACGCACTTGAGCACATCCCCGACAAGGTTGTCAGAACAAAGGTGTATAACGCCCTTGACGAATCCATACATATGCTTGACTTCGATTTCGGCAGAGAGGCTTTTCTCCGCAGTGTGCCGCAAGCCGCCGAATATCTTCATGCACAGCTCGCCGCAATACCCAACGCCCCGCAGGGGGAGGTAATCATGGCGGGACACAGTCACCTCGATGTTGCGTGGCTGTGGACGACCCGCGAGCTTGTGCGTAAGACTGCGCGTACATTTGCAAACAACCTTGCTCTCATGGAGCAGTACGGAGAATTCAAGTTTACGCAGAGTCAGGCAATAGTATATGATTATATGAAGCGCTTTTATCCCGAAATATATGAGCGCGTCAAGCAGTATGTAAAAAACGGGCAGTGGGAAATCGTCGGCAACGCATGGGTTGAGGCGGATACCAACATAGCCTCCGGCGAATCGCTCATACGCCAGCTGCTCTACGGCAGAGGCTTTTTCATGCGCGAGTTCGGCGTCAGCTCCGATACGTATTGGCTGCCGGATTGCTTCGGCTTTACATGGGCGCTGCCTCAGATAATAAAGCGCTCAGGAATGAAGTATTTCATAACCACGAAGCTGAACAACAACGATACCAATGAATTTCCGCTTTCCCTGTTCAGGTGGCGCTCCCACAGCGGGGATGAAATCGTGGCATATCTGCAAAAGGTGCATTATCAGGGGGAGTATACACCCGGATATGTCAGCGAATGCTTCGGGCGCAACAAGCAGAACGCGACCGTGCCTGCCGCGCTGGGCATGTTCGGCTACGGTGACGGCGGCGGAGGCTGCACATACGGCATGATAGAGCGCGGGAAATACATCCGCGAGATACCGGGTCTTCCCGCTTCAAGGCAGGGTCATACCGATGAGTTTTTCAAACTTCTCGGCTCACATACGCAGCAGCTGCCCGTATGGGACGGCGAGATGTACTACGAAAACCATCGCGGAACCTTTACAAGTCAGGCATTTGTCAAGAAAAACAACCGCCGCGGCGAATATCTGATGAGAAACGCGGAGCTTACAAGCCTGCTCGCGGAGCTGTTGTACGGCGCACAGTACCCGTACGAAAAGCTTGATAAGGCATGGAAGCTGTTGCTTGTAAACCAGTTTCATGATATTCTTCCCGGAACCTCTATACACGAGGTCTTTGAAAACACGCGTAATGAGTATTCAACAATGAATTCCGAGGGCGGCGAGGCAATAAGCACGGCTCTGAGTAAAATCTTTTCGGGCGTGAGGCTTGACGGCGACGGCATCGCCGTATTCAATCCGATGAATTTCAGCGTGACCTGCCGTGTGAGTGCGGAAATACCCTTTGACTGCGCCGAGGTTACAGACGCGTCCGGAAAGGTGCTTCAATGCACTGTTGAAAAGGCTTCGGGTAAAAATATACTTTCATTCATTGCCGAGGAGCTTCCCGCAGTGGGCTTTAAAGCCTTCGGCGTGAAGCCGGCTTCCGTCAGACAGGATGTTGTTTATGCCGATACCGGAAGGCTTGAAAACTCCTTACTGAAGGTGCTTTTTGATGAAAACGGACTGCTTGAAAGCGTATATGACAAGCGCGCAGACCGGGAGGTGCTTGCCGGCAAGGGAAATCTGCTGACAATATTTGCCGACAAGCCGGTTCATGAGAGCGCATGGAATCTTGAGCTTGATTATCAGATGAAGCGCTGGGATTTAATAAAGGCGGACAGCATTGAGGTTGTTGAGTCGAGTCCTGTGAGGGGCGCGGTAAGAATAGTTCGCACCTTCAACAAGTCGGTCATAGAGCAGACGATTTCACTCGATTATGACGGCGACACGCTTAATTTCGATACGCGTGTTGACTGGCATGAAACCGAAAAGCTTCTCAAAGCGGCATTTCCGGTGACAGTCAGAAGCACGTTTGCCTCCTATGAAATAGCTCACGGCTCAATAACGCGCCCCACCCACTGGAATACATCATATGACCTTGCGAAGTTTGAGGTGTGCGCTCACAAATGGGCGGACCTTTCGGAGGGAGACTACGGTGTAAGCATACTCAACGACTGTAAATACGGCTATGACATAAAGGATAACCTTATGCGCATCTCCCTCATGCGGGCGCCGAACTGTCCGGACAAAACCGCGGACCACGGAGTGAATACCTTCGTGTACAGCCTCTATCCTCATCGCGGGGACTGGAGAGCGGCAAAGACGGTTAAGCGCGCGTTCGTGCTTAACGTTCCGCCGGTTGCCGGATTTATGAAAGCACAAGACGGTGACGGATACGAAAAATCCTTTATTTCAACCGACCGGGACAACGTAATACTCGATGCGTTTAAGCCCGCCGAGGACAGGGACGGACTTATTATACGCTTCTATGAATCGGAGACCTGCCGGGGCAAGGTGGAGGTAAGGCTCGGCTTTGACATTTCAAGTGTGACCGAATGCAATCTCATGGAGGTTGACGAGTGCCCGCTTGAATGCGGTAAAAGCTCCTTCTCATTTGAAATAAAGCCGCACGAGGTTAAAACGTTCAGACTCAGGCTTTCATAACTTTTACAATACAAAACAGAACGCCCCTGAGGAATAAGCTCCTCAGGGGCGCGGGTTTTGTTGTTATCTTCCGAAAAAGCCGTCAAGCGTCTTTTGCCAGGCGTTAATTGCAGTCTCATCATAATATTCGGGAATCATCCTTGCGAACGCCTCTGCCTTTTCTCCCGTTGCAACAGCGTTTTTCAGCTTTATAAGCAGACCGAGGCATCTCCAGCCCTTTATGATTTTCATCAGAATCTTTTTCGGCGTCATCGTGAGAGCCTTGCCCGAGGATATACTCTGCATATCCTCCTTGTCGATTACTCCGTTGTCGAACAGAAGCCTTAGCAAATTCGGGTCGGAGCCGAGCAGCATACGCTTGATTATATCTACGCATACATTTCCTGCGGCGATTTTTTTGTAGTACTCAGCCTGATATCTCCAGAGAGTTGTAATTCCCGTGGATTTTTCCTTTAGAACGATGCTTGCGAGCATGTCTCCCGCGCGCAGCGAATTTGCAATTCCGCTGCCTATAAGGGGTATCGTCATAAATGCGGCGTCGCCCACAGCGGCGTAGCCCTCTCCGACCATGCGGGGCAGGGTGTAGCGTATGGGTATTGTGGCTGTTGTCTCTCCCCTGACGATTTTAGTTCCGATAATCGGATTTTCTTCACGCAGCTTATTAAGCGCGTTGTCAAGAGTTCCTTTTTCGAGCCTTACGGTTCTGCCTATCAGTACGTTTACATTCCCGTCCGGCTCAAGGAAGCACCAGGATATTCCCGACTCGCCCAGATGCTTCAGGTAAACCTTTTTTGTGAATTCCACGGGCGGTTCAACTCCGGGAGCGGGTTCAAATATTGCACGGTAGACGTGAAAGACCTCGTCCGGTGCCGGCATTGCCTGGATTTTATAATCCTTGGGCAGAAATTCGCGGAAGGGCGAAAGAACGCCGCTGCTGTCGACCACAAGGTCCGCATAAATCTTTTCGCCTCCGACAATAATTCCGCGCACCTTGCAGTTCTCAATCAGAAGCGAATCCACCGGCGTTGAAAAATTAAGCTTCGCCCCCGCGTCCTCGGCAAGTCCGACGAGCACCTGCGAGAGTGCACGCCGCTCTATGCTCCAGTCGCGTTCTTCAACAGGAACCTCAACCTGCATGGGCTTGTGAGAAAACGGAGCGACAAGCGCCGCACACTCTCCGTGACAGTACTTTCCCTCAGGCAGAGGAATCTTTAAATCACTGAACACGGACATTGCCGCATCGTCCGCCCAGTCATAACAAAGATTTTCACGGGACTCCTTCTCAAAGAGCGAAATATCCGCACCTCCGGAAGCAAAGGTTCGCGCCGCTTGCAAACCTCCCTGCCCCGCTCCGATTATGACTATTTTCATGCCTATCCCCCCAATATGCACTTTATAAGCAAATTGTAATTCATAGATGAAAAAAAGTCAAGCAAAACATGGCATGAATAAAAAATATCAGATATGCATTCGGGCTTGTCATGTGAGTCGTAACAGCGTATAATAAGCGTGTAAAACGGTAAAAACACGAAAAAAAGCCTTTCGCAACCGCCGGTTGACAAATTTTCAAGCCCGCTTGGTGGTGCGCAACCGGGGAAAATGGTATTCTCAAGACACAAACACAGCGGAGCAAATGCCTTCCGCTGCGAAAAAAATACGAGGTGATTTTTGTGATATTTGCAGACAAACTTATTCAGTTAAGAAAGAAAAACGCTTGGTCGCAGGAGGAGCTTGCGGAAAAAATGAATGTATCCCGTCAGTCGGTATCAAAATGGGAGGGTGCGCAGTCCGTACCCGACCTTGACAAGGTGCTTCAGCTTGCACGTATCTTCGGCGTGAGCACAGACTATCTGCTCAAGGACGAGCTGGGCGAGGAAGAATATGTTGCGGACGCGCATGAACCCGACAGACAGGGAGTGCGCCGCATAACAATGGAGGAAGCGAACGAATTTCTCGCAGCAAAAAGCAAAACAGCAAAACCGATTGCCCTTGGAGTCTTCATGTGCGTGCTTTCTCCGATATGCCTTCTGTTGCTCGGAGCCGCTTCCGAGCAGCCGCAGTTTAACATTTCCGAGAATCTTGCCGGCGGAATAGGATTGATAGTATTATTTATACTTGTTGCGGCAGCTGTTGCAATATTTATCTCCTGCGGCGCAAAAACAGGACATTTTGAGTTTCTCGACACGGAAGAAATAGAGACCGAATACGGCGTATCCGGCATGGTGCGTGAGCGCATGGCAAGATATAAAGAAACATATACACGCGATTGCATTATAGGCACGTGTGTTTGCATTCTGTCCCCTATTCCCCTTATCACGTCCGCATTTATAACAGAGAATGACTTTTTCATTGTGATTGCCCTTAGCATCACAATAATACTTGCGGGAATCGGAGCGTTCCTCTTCACTGTATCGGGTATAAATCACGCAAGCATGCAAAAGCTGCTTGAGGAGGGCGAATATTCACGCGAGGCCAAACATAAGAGCAAGCGCACGGGCGCTATAGGTACGGTATATTGGCTTGTTATTGTTGCCGCTTACCTCGGTTACAGCTTTTATACGGAAAGCTGGAATAACAGCTGGATTATCTGGCCTGTGGCGGGTGTGATTTTCGCAGCGCTGATGACTCTTTGCGGAGCATTTATGAAAAAGGAGAAATAATTCAGCCCTCCGAAAAGATTGGTGTTTGAATAAATTCCGTAAAATTGTCAATACTTTTTATAAAATCCGTAAGGAGGATTATGTATGGACGATAAGCACGGAATAAGGATAGCCGCGCGCGACAGAGTAATGCGGGCATGGGAATGCTCCATGGAGCTTGTTCGGGACTTCAGGGCATATGCCGGCGAGCTAAAGGACAATGAGAAGCTTTCAACGCTCTTTTCCGAGTACGCCGAGGCTGAGGCGGTTCATGCTGCGGAGCTGTTAAAGATTCTGCAGAGCTATGAAAAGGATGTGAGACTTGCATGAGCGGAAAAAGCAAAGGCTCAGGCTCGGATATCCCTCTCGGACTCGGCATGGCGTTTGCGCAGAATACCGATGCGATGGAATATTTTTCATCGCTTTCAAAGACCCGTCAGCAGCAGATAATCGATAAAGCGCACAGCATAGGCTCCTCACAGGAGATGCAGGCGCTTGTAAAAAATCTCGGAGAAAAAAACGACGTATTTTAATTATCACGCAACCGCAAAGCGCCTTATTGCCGAGGGCAGGCTTTGCGGTTGGTTTTATAAAGCGGATTACAACGGGATATGCCCGGCGCTGGTTCTGATTTTCGATGATGTAAAGCATCCTGCCATGCCGATAAGACGCGAAAGATGGGCGGAGTATATACCGATACTGCCCGATGAAAAGCACATACCGGATATACAGTAAGCTTGAACGCACGGTGCATCGGTTCATGCCGATGGGACGTTAAAGGCGGACGGAGTATAACCGATACTGCCCGATAAAAAGCACATGCCGGATATACAGTGAGCCCGAACGCCCGGTGCATTGGTCTATGCCGATGGGACGTTAAAGGCGGACGGAGCATAACCGATACTGCCCGATGAAAAGCACATACCGGATATACAGTGAGCCTGAACGCACGGTGCATCGGTTCATGCCGATAAGACGCGAAAGATGGGCGGAGTATATACCGATACCGCCCGATAAAACACATGTTTGATATACAGTAAGCCTGAACACACGGTGCATTGGTCTATGCCGATGGGACGTTAAAGGCGGACGGAGTATAACCGATACTGCCCGATGAAAAGCACATACCGGATATACAGTGAGCCTGAACGCACGGTGCATCGGTGCCGTTAATCAATTTGTTCTTAGGCGCAGGTTTAATGTCTTGTCCAAACCGCAAGGCGAATTCCATAGCCTTACGGCAATTTTTCTATTCGGCAACACGCCCCGATGCCCACGCTGATTTTTTAAAAATTTTAGGTTATTTAGTTAAAAAAGCTATTGACACTCCGAAAAACCTCTGCTATAATAATCAGCGTCGTGCGAGAGTGGCGGAATCGGCAGACGCGCACGTTTGAGGGGCGTGTGGTAATCCCGTACGGGTTCAAGTCCCGTCTCTCGCACCAGTTCGGATGTTCATACAGAGCATCCGAACTTTTCTTTTTCCTGTACAAACGGCTCACGCAAGCAGTATAAATCCGAACCTGTTGGTAAGGGTTCGGATTATTGCTTTGTTCTGAGTACCTCCAACTTCAGCGAAAAGCTATAAAAACAGCCGCCCGGATGCTCTGAACCGCCCCCTGTCAAGTAGACAATTAAAATAAATAAAAAACGGATGGATTATTTTTAGT
>LFSB01000027.1:114244-132517 GCA_001513045.1 Clostridiales bacterium DTU089 | reverse complement strand
TGCGGCTAATTTTCTTTAGGAGGCGTTTTTATGTCAGAATTAACAACCAACAAGACCGTTTTGGATTGGATAAATGATAAGATTTCTCTTGTCAAGCCCGACAAAATAGTCTGGATTGACGGAACCAAGGAGCAGGTTGAGGCACTAAGAGCCGAAGCATGCTCAACAGGGGAGCTTGAAAAGCTTAATGAGGAGCTGCTTCCCGACTGCTATCTCCATCGCACGGCTGTAAACGATGTTGCGCGCGTGGAGCATCGTACCTTTATCTGCACCCCGACCAAGGAGGAAGCAGGCGTTACAAACAACTGGATGGAGCCCTCACAGGCATACAAGATGCTCTATGACATTGCTGCGGACAGCTATAAGGGCAGAACTATGTATGTTATCCCGTATTCAATGGGTCCTGTCGGCTCACGCTTTTCAAAGGCGGGCATTGAGCTTACCGACTCAATTTATGTTGTGCTGAATATGTCGATAATGACCAGAACCGGAAAAGCCGTTCTCGACGCTCTCGGCGACAGCAATGACTGGGTACGCGGTCTTCATTGCAAGTGCGCTATTGATGAGGAAAAGCGTTATATCTGCCAGTTCCCGCAGGACAACACGATAATTTCAGTCAACTCAGGCTACGGCGGAAACGTTCTTCTCGGTAAAAAATGCTTTGCACTTCGTATAGCATCATATCAGGGCTATAAAGAGGGCTGGCAGGCGGAGCATATGCTTATTCTCGGACTTGAAAATCCCAAGGGCGAGAAAAAGTATATCTGTGCCGCGTTCCCGTCAGCATGCGGAAAGACAAATCTTGCAATGCTCATTCCACCCGAATCATACTCCCGCAAGGGCTATAAGGTATGGTGCGTAGGCGACGATATATCATGGATAAGAAAGGGCGAGGACGGCAGACTTTATGCCATCAACCCCGAAAACGGCTTCTTCGGTGTTGCGCCCGGAACCAACGAAAAATCCAACCCCAACGCTCTTGCTTCAACAAAGCAGGGCACAATATTCACCAATGTTGTCCATAACCTCGACAATAACACCGTATGGTGGGAGGGTCTTGATAAGAATCTGCCCGAAAACGCGGTGGATTGGAAGGGCAGACCCTGGAACGGCAAGACAAGCGAGGAGAAGGGCGCGCATCCCAACAGCAGATTTACCGCACCGGCAGTAAATTGCCCCTGCATAAGCTCGGAATTTGAAAATCCGCACGGCGTTCCGATTTCGGCATTTGTATTCGGCGGCAGACGCGCAAAGCTCGCTCCTCTTGTATATCAGTCGAGAGACTGGGCGCACGGTGTATTTGTAGGCTCGATTATGGCATCCGAAACAACGGCTGCCGCAACCGGAGCAGTAGGCGTTGTACGCCGCGACCCGATGGCGATGCTTCCCTTCTGCGGATATAATATGGGTGCATACTGGCAGCATTGGCTTGATATCGGCGCTTCGCTCGATGAAGACAAGGCTCCCAAGATATTTAATGTAAACTGGTTCCGTAAGGATGATGAGGGCAACTTCCAGTGGCCCGGCTACGGTGACAACCTCCGTGTGCTTGATTGGATAATCGACCGCTGCGAGGGCAAGGTTGACGCTCAGGAAACCGCTATCGGCTATGTTCCCTATGCAAAGGATATAAACCTTGAGGGAATAGAGGATGAGGTATCGGTTGACACTCTCGGCGACATACTCTCTGTTGATAAGTCTCTCTGGAAGGACGAAATATCAGGTATTGAGGAGTTTTATGCGCAGTTCGGAAAAGACCTTCCCGCTAAGCTTTCCGAGGAGCTTGAAATCCTTAAAAATAATGTGAAATAAGAGGTGCGGAAAAATGGCTGTGGAAAAAGACTTTTACAAGGGCGTTTATGCACTTATGCTTACGCCTTACAAGGAGGATCTCTCAGTCGATTATGACGCGTTTGAGCGTTACGCGGACTGGCAGGTTAATGACCAGAATCCGCACGGAATCTTTCCGGTGTGCGGCAGCTCAGAAATGACGGCACTCAAGCTTGAGGAAAGAATCCGTATAGCACAGCTCGCAGTCAAGCACAAGGGCGATAAGAAGGTATTTGTTACCGGAAACCTTGAGCCTTCATGGTTTGCACAGGTTGATGAAGTGAAAAAAATGGAGCAGACCGGCGTTGACGGCCTTGTCTTCACAACAAGAGGCATGGGTAACGACGAGGACAGACTTGTTACATACATTGCCGAGCTTGCCACTCATACCTCGCTTCCTATAATTATGTATGAATTCCCCGGTATGCAGCCCGCACCGAGAATAAGCGGAAAGTGCTACGGTGAGCTTGTGAAAACCGGCAGAGTGTACGGCATAAAGGACACAACGTGCACCATGGAGGGCATACAGGAAAAAATCGACAATGACGGCGGCAGTGCAATAATTCAGGCAAACGTTCCGTATCTCTTTAAGTCCTGGAAGGCGGGAGCCAAGGGTGTTATGGCTACATCCACAACCTGCGGCGCAAAGATATTCCGCAGAATGTGGGATTCCTTTACAGCCGGGGATTTGGCAGCGGCGGAGGAATATCATGCACAGACCTGTTTGCTCAGCTCCGCTGTTGACGAGGGCTTCACAGCTACCGCAAAATATATGGTGTCGCTTCAGGGCGTGCCTATGAACACCTATACCCGTACGGGCAGCACTCTCAGTCCGCAGAAGGCGGAGTTTATAAGGGTATGGCATGACTGGGCTGTTCGCAACGGCATTATGGACAAATAAAAGGAATAAGAGCCTCCCGGAAGCGGGAGGCTTTACTGCTGAGAGAGGGGATTTTTATGAGTAACGCGTTGACAACCGACGTATATCTGCTTGACTCCGGCTTCAAAAAATTTCTTGCCGTAATCGGCGGGGCGTGTCTTATGGGCTCGATGTGGCGCATAAGAGGCGACCACGGCTACGGCGGATTCTGGGGAATGCTGGTTGTTGCTGCCGCGATGTGTTTGTATATTTTTGCGCTCTGGGGCTTTAGAAAAAAAGCAAATCATGAGTTTATGCTGTTCACGGTGCTGCTGTTTGCCGTAACAAACGGAGGTTGGGGTACTCTTAATTCGCAGATAACAGGCTTGCTTGACAGCTCTGCGAAATTCCCGGGCGAGGAGGCAGTGCGATATATTGAAATAAATCCAGCCTCCGGAGTTGTTATAATGCTTTTGCTCGGCTTCGGATGGGCGCCGTTGTTTGCGTTCATGATGGCTCAGTTTTTCAGCAATAAAGAGTATAAAATAAAGGATACTGTTTTGGTAACTGTATTGTACTATGTCGTTCAGATTGTAATGAAAGCGACGCTTGCACATCCGATTTTAAAGCTGATATGTCCTCAGGCGGTGGAACTTTTTGAGCAGGGGAGCGCTGATAAAAATATGAGCGTGTGGCTGCTGTATCTAAAGCATTTTGATGATGCCTCTTTTGCAAAGAAAATACCGGGAGGAAGGAATTACTTCACTTCCGTTGAGATTATCGCGTGTGCGATTGCGGCGCTTGCAATATGTTTGTTCCTGATTTTCAAATACAGGGATAAAATTGCGGCAAGGCTTTCGTTCGGAATATGCTCGGCATTTGCCGCAGGCATAACTGTTGCGGATTTAATTATGTTTTTCGGCGGCGGCGGATACCGCGGCACACAGTTTGAGGTTCCGAAATGGCTTGAGGTTTACAATTGGAATTTGTGGGAGTATTTTACCGGCTTTATTACCGGCGGCTTGATAATGCTTATACTTGTAAAGATTCCTAAATCACAGCTTTTTGCTCAGAATCAGTCATCGGGATTCAGCCTTTCCGGTTTTGACCGCCGTGTGAAATTTATTGTGTATTTCCTGCTGTTTTCTCTCGCTTACGGCGCGGCGTTGGTGGTTCCGCTTGCGGTAAGGCTTGAGGATTTTGAGATAAACGGGGTTATGGTGAACCCGGATGGACTTGTGCCGGAAACCCTTACATATATTGTTGCCGGTGTTGCGGCTGCCGCAATTATATTTGCGTTGCTTTACAGAAACCTTTTCAAACGCGGGCTCGACACTCCGTCGGCGGTTCCGATTCAGGCGTTCTGCTGTGTGGCGCTGCCGTGCTATCTGGGCATATGCTACATTCTGTATTACTTTACCGGAAACGCGTATGCTCTTTCGGCTGAAATGTCACCGGTAACAACAGTGATGACCGCATCCTTGCCCGTGTTCGGACTTTGTTATACCGGAATCATAACTTTCGGCAGAAAAAATCATAAAAGTTTTTGACTTTTTGACGGAAAAGTCGTATAGTATTTATAAATACAACAGGGGGGCTGAAAATGTACAAAACCTACACAAAAAAAGAACGCAATATGTACTTGTTGGGAATGCTCGGTCAGAACATGATCTACAATATAATAGGTACAGGTCTTGCGTACTATTTCCAGAGCGTTATCTTTATTCCCGCCATGGCGTACAGCATCTTTTTTGCTGTTGCAAGAGTATGGGATGCCGTCAATGACCCCATGATGGGTACAATCGTTGACAGAACCAAAACCAAATACGGCAAATGCAGACCCTATCTTATGTGGTGTCCGTCGCTTATATGCCTTATCACCATATTGACCTTCGTGAACGGAATATACAGCTCGGGAAACAAGCCCTCAATCAATGTGCTTATCGTGGCATGGGCTGCAATTTCTTACACACTTTGGGGTATGTCATACACAATAGGCGATATTCCTCTCTGGGGTATAACCTCACTTATGACCGAGAGTGAAAAGGACCGTTCAGCCATCCTTGCACTCGCGCGTATTGCGGGCGGACTCGGCGGCGGAATAGTGCTGCTTACCATTGTTCCCGTTTCACAGGCAATAGGTAACGCAATAACCGAAAGCGTTCTTAACGGCGACAACACCAAGGGTCTTCAATACGGCTTTATAATCGTTGCTGTTGTGCTTACGCTTATAGGCTCCGGGCTTTTCCAGCTCGTGGGTATTTTCACCAAAGAGCGCGTAACCTCAAATGAGGATAAAAAGCTTACAATCAAAGAGAATTTCGGGATTATGTGGAAGTGCGAGCCTTTCCGCCGTCTTCTCATTTCGGGAATTCTCCGCAGTCCCACAATGCTGCTTATGACCGTTGCAATGAGTCTTGTTGCTTATTATTACGGTGATAACGGTCGGACAGATTATACAATGTATCTTATTATCCTCGGCGGTGCAATTTTCGGCGGTCAGTTTATCGCAATGGCGTTCACTCCCAAGCTTGCCGAAAAGTATGAAAAGAAAAAGCTTTATAACACCTTCAGCTTCGCTTCGGGTATTCCCTTTGCGCTTATTTTTGTGAGTTATCTTATAGCGCCCTCAAAGCTTGCCGAGCCGTTCTGGGTTGTAGTGTGCTTCATCCTGTTCGGTGCAGCCGGTGCGGGAATGGGCTCGATAACCGTTCTCCAGTCCGTAATGACCGCGGATACGGTTGACTATGAGGAATATCATACGGCTCACCGTCCGGACGGCGTATTCTTCTCCGGTCAGTCATTTGTCACAAAGCTTTCCTCCGGTATAGCTTCAATAATAACGGGTGTTGCGTATTCGGTGGTCGGATTTAGCGGAGATGCGGTTAAGGCGGTCAATGATGCACTCTATGCCGGCGCGAGCTTTAGGGCAGACCCCGCATTTGACGCCTACAGGCTTGCGATGTTCTTCCTTTGCTCGATTCCGCCCGCGATAGGAATGTTTATTTCAGTTATACCGATGAGAAAATATAACCTCTCCAACGGTGAGCATCAGCGCATACTCAAAGCTCTTAATGAGAAGAGAAATGCGGAAAACTCTTCAGAGGATGCGGAATAATTCGGATAATTGAAAATGCCGTTTGTTAATTGATTCAGCGTTTATGCCGCTGCACTCCGTTTCAGTGTTATCTGAAAATTGAGCGCGGCGGCTGCTACGTGCGGGCATGGTGGAATTGGCAGACACGTAAGATTTAGGATCTTATGCCGCAAGGTGTGCAGGTTCAAACCCTGTTGCCCGCACCAGAAAGAGGTTGCAATATAGATGCCTCACGAAAATCCCCGTTTGACGGGGGTTTTTCGCATATATCGGGCTGATTTTCAAAACCGTGTTTTATGTAAGCCAAACGGTGCTTTTTCTACTCTGACAGTATTTGAACCAACAACAACCGAATATCTCCCTAAATCAGCGGATAAGCATAAAAACTTATTCGCTATTTTTATGCCCGGAAATAATGATACGGAGGAATCTTAACGACAAGATTACAGAAAGAAATATCCCGCAAGCTCCACTCCATCGGATGCTCTTCCGAGCGGTTCAAGCAATAACAATCAGCTTGTGTTTGACACGTTTGACGACGCAGTAAAGTCCGGCCGGATGTACATCCATTGTTTCGCGGCGATAAAAGATTTCAGTACACAAGTAAGCTGTTCCATGCAAAACTTGAAGCGATACATATGCAGCAGAGCATGTTGAGCGTGGGACACTGCGCACCTGTGCGTCGTGAAAAATTCCGCCCTGCTGCGTAGCAGGGCGGAATGAACACGAACTGAATATTTGAGTTTTCAGTCTGTCTACTTGACAGGGGACACATCATGGGCACCGACTATCCGGGCTTTTACATATTAAACCGACATGTAAGTCCGACTGTTTTGTCGTCATTCGGATATTTCTATGGATGAGCCTTCTCCGATATGCAGCATCCACGCGCCCTCGGAGGTATTCAGTGCGGTTTCAAGCTCCTGTTTTGTATTAAACCAACCGACAATCGGTTCGCCGTACTGATCCTCACCATCCTTTTTAAAGAACCAGAAATACACATTGGGATTACTGAGCGGCTGTGAATAGCTTAAATCAATATAGGCCTTGCCGTGGAACAAAATCACGGAATTTTCAAGCGAAATAATCGAATCCGGCTGTACAGGATTCTCTTCGTAGTTGAAGTTCGGGCTGAATATTCCGGTGTAATCGTTATTGTCAAATTCAATACGGCTGTCTTCAATTGAAACCATTCCCGACAGATAACCCTTGTGTATGCGTACGGTGCTGTCGTTCATGCGTACATAAAAGCTCACATCGTTTGAACCGAGCGCAATCGGAGTCGGGTAATCGATGACCTCATTTGCGGTAATATCCGCAGTCAGTCCGGTGATGGTAATGTCTCCGTCAAAGGAGCGAACCGCTCCGGCAGGGTCGGACGAATTTACAATCAGCCTCGCGTCCTTATCCGCTCCGACAAAGGCGAGACTTCCCTTAGGTGTTCCCTCTGGCGAGTCCGGGATTTGTGCAAGCATAACCGTTGCCCCGTTGGCCGAATTGAGTGTTACGGTTCCGTCTATGGTGAATTCACAGTTGCCAAACACCGTAACGGAGCTTGTCATTGTAAGGTCATTTAAGGTAGTGCTGACGTTGTAAACTTCCGTATAATCGACCGCGCCGTTCCCCGAAAGCGTCAGGTTGTTCTCTGTAATCATCAGTTTGAAAAACGGCTCAACACCGATTTCGCCTGCGTTGTATTCCAGCGAATAACCCGAAACATTTTGCGCACCTGCGAGATAAGAGGCAACATCCTCTGTATGCGTACCGTCAGAAACCAGTATTCCGATAGCGCTGACGGGTTCTGACCACAGGGCGGTGATTTCCGCGTTTTGGGTTACAGATATGACGGTCTCCGTGACAGACCATCCGGTAAAGCGGCGCACCTCGCCGTTATGGTTGAAATACGGGGCAGGAACCGTGGCGATACTGAACTCTGTGCCCTCTGTAAGCACATACTCCTTTTGGGCTGTGCCGAGCGCGTCAAACTGACCGTCGCCTGCGTCAAAGGTCAGCGTATAAAGCTTTGTCGTCTTCCATTTCGCTGTGTATTCGGCAGCGCCGGTAACCGCAACAATTGTCGGCGTCCAACCGTCAAAGGTGTATCTTTCTGTTGCCGTATCCTGCTTTTCGGGCGTTTCCGGCACCGGAACGGTTCCGTAATCGGTAAGGAGAGAAACGGAATCCTGTTCTCCGGAAAATTTGCCGCCGTCCGCATGGAAGGTGATATAGTAGCTTCTCAGCGTTTTTTCGTACACGGCAGTCAGTGAAACGGTGCCGCTCACCGGATAACTGTCTGTGTAATTGTGACCGCTGCCGTCACTCCAACCGATAAACCGATAGGTATATTGCGCGTCGGGGGACTTTACCGGTGTCGGCAATTGGATTTGCTCATTTTCATTTGCGTATACGGTCTGATTACCTTCAAATACCCCACCGTCAGCCTGGAAGGTAACCGCGAAGGGCTTTCTCTCATAGACGGCGGTAAGCGTGACATTGTCCAGTCCAATCAGTGAAAGCGTATCCTCAACCGTATATATTTTGCCGTTAAAGCTCCAGCCGACAAAATTGTAGTAACTGTCGAGCGGAACAACCGTGTGATAAATTACGCAACCCGTGTTTGCCTCGGAAAGAGTGAAATCGAAGAGGTAGGTACCGTTTTGCAGTGCTACCGACTCCTGACCGAGCCACAATGAACCGGTATTCCCCAAAGAATCTCTGACATCCAAGGTGATTGTACACGTTTTCGGAACGGCGATAAACTTGAAGCTCACCGTGCAGATACCGTATTGACCGTTCGCGTTGGCATCGTAACGCAGCGAAAATCCGTCATATTGATAGGTTTCGTATACAGTCTCCTGCTTTTGCGGCACAAAGGAGCCGATTCTTTCGGCAATGTGGTCATAAAGCTCCTCGTAAGCGATGCCGGATTCAAAGGTAATTGCATCGCCGGCAAGCACCGCAGCTTCCGCATCCAGCTCAATGTTGTATTCTCTCGCTTTCTCTGCCCAACACAGCTGATAGCTTCCCGATTTTTCGGCTTTTTCGGCAACCGTGCCGTCGTCTGTCGACTTCCAATACATCTCATAGGTGTTTTCCTGATCCGGAAGCCGTGTCGTATAATATTTAGTGCTTAACGGTATGTCATGATAGATAAATCCGGAGAACAGAACGGTTTCTCCGTCCTCAGCGAGCAAGGTAATGTTATGTTTTCTCGCATACCGATAGTTCGCATGAATACCGCAGTTCTCGGTAATCGGCACTGTTGTCGCATCTACAAAAGCGGTTCCGTCCCATATTTCCCAACCGATAAACTCACGATATAAGTCATTTCCCTCATATTCGTCAAGCTGCGACCAGTTCTCTTTGCCGATGGGGTCGGTGATGAAGCCGCCGTCCGTGATTTTCTGCGTGGTATACAAATTACCCTCAGAACCGGTATATGTATAGAAGAATGCAGTCCAAGTATTCACCTGATGATGCCACGCAAGTGTGATATCCGAGGTGGGATAGATAATGCTCGCGGCGTTCAGGTAACTCTGCGCATAAGACGTGCTGATATAGCTGCCGCTTTCACAGGTAATCCGGCTTGTATATCTGCGCCCGTCATCAGGCGGAGCCGCCTCCTCAATCGTAACAGCTTCGCCCAGCTTGACCGTTTTTTGCGAAATCGTTCGACCGGCTGTTCTGTCAACAATCGTTACGGTGTATTCCGGCAGCTCGCTGTAAACCGCTTGATAGGTATAGGTCGTATTCTGACCCGGTACCGGCACATTCAACTCGTCGCTGTTGTCACCCTCAAGATCCCAGCCGAGGAAATACGCCGCCATCACTCCGGCACGCGGCTTTACATGATCGACTTCATAGCCCTTGCTGATTTCCAAATATTTGGTGTAGCCGGTGACGAAACCTGCTTGCGTGAGCGTTTTTTCCTCAAAATTAACGGTGTTGTTCGGTTCATACCGGCAGTTTGCATGCAACACCATATCCTGCGTAACCTTTTCAACCGGAATATCGAATTCTGCATGGCTAATGCCGATGGAATCGCAGAATTCATTGGATACATAAGCATCCCACGGTGAAATGGAGGTTCCTTCAAGATATTGCTTGGTTTGATACAGCTTGCCGTCAACCATAAATTGGACATTGTATTTTTTGCCGGTCAAATATTTTTGACTGACAAGCTTAATTTTATAGGTCACCGACGGTCTGTCGTCACCGAAGGTAAACATCGGACCGTTGTATACAAAGGTTATGGAGGTGTTTATCTCGTTATACTCCTCGTTCAGAAGTGCGTTAAGCACCGCCGGTCTGAGATGAACGGTTGTATTGCCCGTAGCCTTGACCGCGCCGTTCGGAAGGGTGAGTGAGCCGCCTACGGTTACGGTTGTATACTTGTTTATGAGTTCCTTCGCTTCCGATTTATTGAATACTTCGTTTGATTTTTGCAAATCAAAGAAAGTCGGCTTCAGGGAATCAAAATAGGTTTTCAGGTTAAAGCATACGGTGTCATAGGTGAAGCTGCCGTCCTTTACCTTGGTTAATTTTGAATCCTTGGTGACCGGTATTACAATCGGCTCGGTTTGCGTCTCATGTCTGCGGTTGAAATCCATCAGCACATATCGGTTTCCGGCGGTGTAAATTACTTCGTCATAGGAATACAGATTCCACTTATTCTCAAAGGTAAAGGCTTTCGCGAACAACTTGAGATCGAAATAAATTTTTGTGCAGAAGTAATAAGCGCCGGAATCCGCCTCGATTAATCCGGACTGTTTCCAGTCCTTTTCCATTTTCAGCAGATAATACCCGTAAAAGTCCGCCCGTATGCCGAGCTCCGCTTCCAGACCGATTTCAAACAGCTTGGAGCACGATGTAATCGTAATACCTAATTGTGCATTCAGCCCCGCCTTTACACCCGCGTGTCCGGCAACGTAAAAGTCGAATTCCCAGCCCGGCTCCCCCGGCTTGTGATACGGAACTATTTTATCGCTGTTCTTGTCCTTATACACGCCGATGGTGTAGGTGGTTGCGTAATCATAGCCAATGCCAACGCCGGCGCTCAGCCCGAATCGGACAACAAACGCAACCGGTATGTTGATTTCAACAGGACCGATGGTAAATCTGAATTTGCAGAAATCCTTACGGTATACTTCGACGAAGTCTCTTTCGGTTCCGTCGTACAAATTACGGAAGCGCCGGATATACTTATTGTCCGATTTGTACTCTTCACCATTTGCCGCGCTGATAATATCGTCAAGCTCCTCGGATATGTCAAATCCGCCGTTATCTGTTTTCAGCGTAACCGTAAAATCCACAGAGGTATCGGTATAAGCGGTGGCGCCGGCGTTGATTTCGGAGCCGGTATAGATGTTCCAGCCCACCTCCAGCTTCACCTGAGTGGCGCTGCAAATCTTTACATATTGTTTGAGGAGCAGCTTCGCTTCCACCGCGATATTTTTTGTTCCTCCGTTGAGTGAGAAGGTAATTGAAACATTTGTTTCGATGCTTGCGAAGTTGTTACCGAAAAAGTCCTTTTTGCCCTGGTTGACTCGTTGTCCCGTCTTGGGATCGATTTCGCCGACCTCCGCGTATCTTTCGTCCCAATAGCTGTTAAAATCATTCGTCTTTACGACGGGCGCGGAGGCGCTGATGCTGATATTTACTCCCGGTTTCGCAACATCTATGCCTCCCACCAGCGCAAGCGCTTCATCCATGGCTTTTTCGGCGTTTTGAGCGGACAAGTCATTGGATTGTGCCAAAAGCATGGTGTTTGATTGATAGTCGATATAAGCAGGTTTGCCGTAGGACGCCAGCACGGCTTGTTGGAATGTTTCAGAATCGTTTACGGCGCTCGCAATATAATCTGCGTATATGCGCATCTGCTCCGAGTTTTCTATGTCATGTATATAATTTTGGATGTCCTCCGGGTTACTGATGTCAATGATTTCATCTGCTTCTCTGTTTTGCTGATTGACATCAATTTCATCGTAAACCTCTTCAATGGCACAGGGCGTTACCTGCAAACTCCAGCTTGTTCTCCCGTTTTCCTGATTGGTAGTATGCTGAAGAACCTCTGTTACCTTGTAATAGATTTTGCCACCGTCCAGACTCGGCACACCGAGCCTTGCCCCGACAGCATACGAGCTACCGTACACATGGAGAATACTTTGGGCTTCATCACTGGTTTCTTCAAGCGAAATTAAATCGCAGGCGCTGATATCGCGCAGCTCATCGGAAAGCTTATATGTTTCGGTTTCTTCTCCGAGAATCGTAAAGCTGTATTCACGTACACCGGTGTCAAGACCGTAAAACGAGACGGTTTCATCCACCAGCTTCCACCAATAGGTTCCCTTGGATGTATATACAGCGGACAATTCATATTGATTGTTGCCGAGCGCCGTTACCGCGATTTCCGGTGTTTCGCCGAAAAGTGTTTCAAGACAAGCGAAATCCGCAAGATTTGCAGCAGTTATTTCGCGCTCGGAGACAATCACGATGCGGTGCGTCGGCTCGACAAAGCCCGCGTCATGACATACAGGCATATAATACGCATCGGTATCCAGCTCGCTGTATATCGGGTAAACCGTCAAATCCTTTTTCACCGGATCATCTGAATAAAACGGCTGCGTAGTGTCAGCGGTTAAAAACCAGCCGTCAAATGATTTTCCGGATTTGGTTAATATCGGTATCTCATCAACTGGAACGGTGCCGCCGTCCGGCACGGCAAAGGCTTTCACGGTTTTCTGTTCTGCATCCAAAAAGCTGACGGTATGATTGCTGCCGCCTGCCGAATCGGGCAGTGTGACCGTAAGTGTCAGGCGAACCGTTTCGCCGTTGACAAAAACGTCCTTTGTTACAACAAAAGGAATCCGGGTTGTCTCCGCGTCCGCGGCAGCGGCAGGCAGAGATGCGCCTACTGTGGCAAAAGTGCCCACTATCAGAACGAGGGTCAAAATCATCGACAACGATTGCCGTATTTTCTTTTTCTTTACAATCAGTAAAAGCGCCGTCACAAGAGATGCGGCGAAAAGAATAAACCAAAAGGCAGGATTTGCGTGAGCGCCCGTATCGGGCGAAGGCTCGCCGGGTACGGCTGATAATATCAACGCATCCGTCGTAATGCTGCCGTTGGGGGCAATGGAAAGATTGCTGTCGGACATTCTTCCCGACAGCTTTCCGTTATCCGTTGCGGTGAGCTGATAGCCTACATCTGTTACTTCATATGCATTGGTATTTGTGATTTTCACTTTGACCGGAACAGTGTTGTTCTGTTCCGCGTCTGTCAATATCTCAGCTTCAAGTCCGCCGTTTACCGCAGCGCTGGTTGGCACATTCGGGACTGTCTCTGTCGCCGACACAGGTATTGAGAGGAAAGAACACATTGCCGCAACCAAAAACAGGCCGACCAACAGTTTTGTAAATCGTTTCATACTGCACCTCCAAAAAAATCCTGTATACTGATTATAATACAGTATACAGGATAGCAAATTATTTCGGTACACCCGAAAACGGTCAAAAAAGTATGGGATTTTCAGACAAATGCGGCAAGCTCTGAACGCTTTTTTACGCCAGTTTTATCCTTTGCCGCCTGCAAATATGTTTTGACGCTGTTAATCGAAATGCCCATACGGGCGGCAATTTCAAGGTTCGTTAATCCGAACACGGCTAACCGCGCTGCCTCCAGCTCTTTTGCGGTCAACTCATTTGTATGGCTGCGATGCAGGATGGTATTGTGAACGGTGGCCCATCCGCCGATTAAACGGTTGTACAGCGCTTTCATCTCAGCAAACGCGCCGGTGTCAAGCCTTTTCATGCGTTCGTCAATTAGGGAATCCAGATTAAACCGTTGTTCGGCAAACGGCGCGTAGATACGGTCGGGCAACGCGAGGGCAAGCGCGCGGTCAATATGAGCAATGGCGAGGTCGTCATTCCCGGCGTGGTGATAACTGGAAGCGCATATAAGTCGCATATAAATCTCGGGGATAATTGCTTTTTCTCTCGCTGTCTGAGAAATCAGCGGCTCGCAAATGGCGGGAAGCAGAAACAACTGACCGTTAAAATCTTTGCTGTCCAGTGGTTGATTTTTCACCATCGCGTCACCGCGGATGTATATGTATTTGATATAGTGAACCCGTGCGGCGGGATAATAGCCGATTGGCAGCGAATCAAAGCAGCCGCGGCAAAACCAGTCCGGATAGGCGGACATATCGTAAATCGAAGCGCCGTAAACAGCAAGCCATAGCTCTTTTCTTGCCCGGCAGTCGTTGTCGGGACAAGGCATTTTCTGAATCAGGCTCCGTGTGTTCAGCCAGTCGTCAACATCCCCGCGGTACAACGCGCAAATTCCCATGAGAAAGGCGGCACCTATTCTGATTTCAAAGCTTTCGGAGGAGTCAAACAGCTTTTTTGATAACACGTCAGAATCATGAATATCGCCATGCAGATAGGCAAATTGCGCTTTCGTAAGCTCCGCCGCCTCGGGATATGCGCAAAGCGATTTGAGCAATTCTGCTTCCGTTCCCGGCATATGGTATGCCGCACCGAGCACCGACCAACAGATTTCCTCCGGCAAAGCGGAGGCTTCCTGTGTTTCCGCGACGTCTTTGTGTCTGCGGTCTGCCGGACGCTGCACATCCTCCGGAAGCATCCAAAGTCTTCCGAAGCGTACAGCGCCGGGCAAACGCCCGGCGCGGCAAAGATTCTGTATATAGCGTGGTGTAATACTCCAGCGTTCACTAAGCTGTGTCACGGTTATATAATTCAAAACAGCCCCTCCAATTATGCAATCATCTGCACCGCATTATTCTTCGCTTATACGAACAATATACAATAAAAATCAGAATTTTCATCTCCGTGCATGCCGTTCGCATTTTATTCCCGGCTGCTCGGACAAACAATCCTCGGAATCGAACGGTGTGGAAAAAGCAAGAAGCCGGGTAAGGAATGTTTACTCGACCCTCGCCTAAAACCGCGATGAATGGTTCATTTTCAATTGATGACACAGCCATGCACAACGATATAATCGCGTACCTCCGGCGGTCAGCGCCTCGCGCACGGTGATGCTGACACGCATCATCATTTACATGACTATTCTATCATAGTTGGAACAATTTTTCAACCGATAATTACGCAATTACGGGTAGGGCACATACGGATAAGAACCGAGTGGATTCTCAAAGTAATTTCCGGGATGGGAATAACTCAACAAGTTTATTGCGTAGAAAAATATTGTTGTATTTTTGAATATAAAAATTTATGCTATAACCCATATGTTTTCGCCGGTGTGATGGAATTGGCAGACGTGCCGGACTCAAAATCCGGTGGTAGCGATACCGTGCGGGTTCGAATCCCGCCACCGGCACCAAAAAGAAAAGTCCGCTTCGGCGGGCTTTTCTTTTTGGTGCAGTTCTATTCGCGCAAGCGCGAGTTGTATGCGCCTGCTGGCGCGTGATATTGCCTCGGCAGTTATATGCGCTACACGCGATTCAGACGCGAATAGAATATCACTTCGAGCGCAGCGAGAAATATCACTCTTGTCGTAAGGCAAGCATATCACCCTGACAAAATTGGCATATCGTTTGCAAAATAAACAACGATATTGTATAATAATTTCATGAACAACTCTACAAAGTCGGAATTTGTGCGTGCGCGCACAAATTAATGAATAGTGAATAATGAATAATGAAAAATTGTAGGCGGGACACCCGCACCCGATTATAATGCCGTGCGCAGCACCCGAAATTATTCATTATTCATTAGCGCAGCGACTTCATTATTCATTTGCGCAAAAGCGCACAAATTCTGATTTGTTTATTCTTTTTTCGGTCGGCGGAATGGTTATTCTAAAAACAATCTGTCTGCCCGAATTGTCAACGGCGACACGCCGTCAAATTTCCGTTTGTAGGTTGAACTCTGCATCTGCTCTTTTTGTATGCGTTAGGTTGCTTATTGTGTCCATTATACGATAATCTCCCAGGGCATCTCAGACGCCTGAATCTGAATCTGAAAGGATATCACAATGAAAATACTTGTTATTAACGGCTCGCCTAAACGCGAGAAAAGCGATACGCTGCACTTGACCCACGCATTTTTGGACGGGATGAACAGCGTGCATGAAAACGAAATCAGATATATAAATGTAGCCGAAAAGCATATTGAATACTGTCTCGGCGACCTTAGTTGTATGAAAAACGGCGGCAAATGCGTTCACAATGACGATATGGCGCAGATACTCGGAGATATTCTCACAAGCGACATGCTGCTTTTTAGCTTCCCTCTTTACGGATTCGGAGTCCCGGCGCCTCTCAAGGCACTGCTTGACAGAACACTGCCGCTCGGCTCGCTGGCTATGAGAAAGGTAGGGGACCGTTATGAGCACGTTGAGCAGGCGGATTTTTCTCATCTGCGTTATGCCGTAATCAGCGGTTGCGGATTTCCAAACGCGCAGCACAATTTTGACGCTCTGCGGCTTCAATTTAAGCTTCGTTTTCCGAACGGTGTCTTTATGCTTACGGTATCCGAAGCCCCCATGTTCAGCGCAATTGAGGCGGCTGCTGTAACGGCACCGTTTCTGGAGCTTGTCCGGCATGCAGGACGGGAATATGCAGAGTTCGGTATAATATCCGACGAATTAGCAGAAAAACTTGCGGTTCCTATGATTCCGGAGGAAACATACGCCGCCATCTGCAACGGCAATGCTTAACAGAGAGCTCGGATTAGTCACTGAACAAGAAGAAAGGTAAATCGGAATTTGCGCGTAAGCGCACAAATGAGTGTTTGTCGAGTAAATTATGCGTTGCTCAAGTCCTCATTCAAAAAATCAAACGGATATACTTTTGGCGACCTTTTATTGCGGAAACGGACGAATCTTTTTTGCTGTTGTTGACACCAAAACGCTCTTGTGATATATTGAAAAAAAACAACCATTTTTGTTTATTGATTTTTGTGTGTTCTTTCATAAAGTGTGATAAATATTACCGGCTCCGGCGCATTAATTGCACCAATAGTATAGATATAGTAAAGGGTGAACGATAAATATGAGCAGCATTTTATCATTGCTTAACAGTATAATATGTATTATTTCAATACTTTTTTCATCTGTATTTTTGCCGGCGGAAAGCGGTCTTCAGTGGAAAAAGGATAATATCACTGTTTATTCATCAGTGAACGGCGCATATTATCCGCGTATTATCAAGCTTGACAACGGTACGCTTTTATGCGGCTTTACTACAAGCGATAATTTAAGTAAAACCGCAGTTAAGGTGCTTGCAAGCAATGATGGCGGCAACAGTTGGAGCGATGAGCCGGTTATTGCAAGCTGCAATCCGGAATATAACTGTGATAATGCCAATTTTATTCAGCTTGAAAACGGCGACTTACTGCTTGCATACCGTGCGGTGCTTACCCATAACGATAAAACTTATACTTCACTTCGCACATCTGTCAGTCACGATAACGGCAAAACATGGTCTGCTCATTCGCTGATTGTTGAATATACAAATCAGCTTTTTAAAGGTGTCTGGGAACCGCACCTTTTCTTCATCGGCGATACTCTCGCGGTGTTTTATGCTAATGACAGTCTTATTAACAACGGCGATTTAAAGGACTGGCAACAGAACATAGAATACAGATTGTTTGAAAACGGAGCATGGAGCGAAAAGCATATTGTTTCGTCCGGAGTTGAAACAAATTCGCGCGATGGTATGCCGGTTTTGTGCCGTTTGCTCGATGGCTCATATGCGCTTGTTGTAGAGGGTACAAAGTCAACAAGCCTCAAAAACATAAAAAACGGAATGTTTATTAAGCTCATGATTTCAAAGGACGGACTGAATTGGGATGCCCAAAAAGCTATTAATATTTATTATCCGGAGGATTCCTCGCGCAGTGCAGGTGCGCCGGGAATAACCTGTTTGCCGGATGGCAGAATTGCGGTCTCCTTTCAAACCGATGAGGACTGTGCCGGGGTTGGCAGTATACCTGAGGGAAAAGGCTACACAATGAAAGTTATGGTGTCCTCTCGTCCCGTAACGTCATTAACAAAGCGTATTGTTTTTTCATCGCCTGAGGAGCCGTTTGAAATGCCGGACGACAAATATGCGCTTTGGAGCGCAGTGTTCTGCATTGATAATGAGCTAATTGCCGCTACGTGTACAAATCTAAACGGAAACAGTATTCTTTTGAAGAAAGCGGATATTTAGTATTATAAAGCTAAAAGCAGCCGAAAGGCTGCTTTTTTCAATGAGTTTTTAATCAGGTTGTCTTATATTGATTTTCATGTCCGCTTGCGGTCGCTGTTAAAGCAGCACGGTGTATATCTCCTGCCCGCCGTTTACGTAAACCTCCAGAATGTATTTATCGCGCAATATTTTTAAATCCCTCAGCTGTCCGTTATAAACCACGGGGTCGCGCCCCGTGCGCTCAATTTCAAAACCGGATTGTGTCAGCCTTACGGCGGGGTCTTCGGTCTTCAACAGATGTTGCAGCTCGTGCA
>LFSB01000027.1:0-114215 GCA_001513045.1 Clostridiales bacterium DTU089 | reverse complement strand
AGCTCGTGCACCGGATACGCGCAGAGCCTTCCCTGCGCAAGCTTTATCTCACACGCAGCGGACATACAGCCCACATCCTTATCGGCATATCCTATGTAGCTCCAGCCGGGAATCCAAGAAATGAGTATATTCCTTCCTTCGTTATCCCTGAACACCTGCCCGGCATACTGGTCGGGCCCCTTGTTGACCTCGCCCTCAATCTCTGGCGTGAACACGCCGTCTTTAAAGCTTCCGGTGGATATAAAAAAGAAGTGGCGGTCATCCTTACATACAGACGCCGAAAGGAGATATCCGTTACCCATATGTGTAAATGAGGGGCACTCCGCGTACTTTGCATCCTCCCACTCGCGCATTATTCCGGTGTATTCCCAATCCAAAAGATTACTGCTTTCGTACAGGAGCAGCAGCGCGGTTTTTCTTTCGGGATTTCCGCTTGCCATAACACAGCGGTACTTTCCGTCCGCAAAGCAAACCGCCGGGTCGCGAAAGTCCGGCCCGCCGTCGCACGGATAATGTTGTATAACGGGGTTGTGTGCGTATTTTTCAAAATGTACACCGTCTGAGGAATAAGCTACACTTACCGTTTGCAGGTCGCACTGTTCGTCCTGCGGTCTGTAAATCGAGGCGTAAAAAAGATACAGAGTGTCATCCTTCACTATTGCCGTGCCCGACCAGCAGCCCTTGGCATCGTACGGCATATCAGGGCAAAGCGCCGGGGGAAGCTCCTCCCAGCTTAAAAAATCCTTTGTTCTTGCGTGACCCCAATGCATATACTGCCCCACAGGCACCTCAAAATCCGGCAGATGCTGGTAAAACACATGATGTTAGCCTCTAAAATAAACCAACCCGTTAGGGTCGTTAACCCATCCCTTGGCGGTTTGATAATGAAAGCTGAGCTTTTCAGAGTAATCCATGTTCAGACCCGCCTCCTTATTAATTCGTTAAGCTGTTTTAATATAACATATGTTAAACCGGTTAACAAGTTTCTTCAGTAACATTATGCGCTTTTGCGATGTCATTTAGAATGAGGGAGAAAAACAGGGGGGATATCCCAAAGCTTATGCAAATCTGTTGATGTGTCCTTAATAACAGAGCAGCCGATTTTTTCAATGCCGTCGGCTGTACCCTCGCGAGCGTTGTAATATATCCTGAATTCATCATGCCATCTCACAATATCAAGCTGATAAACAAGTGTGCGCTTCCACATGACGTTTTCTTTTGATTTATCGCAAGCGTATTCATCAGCCGGAATAATAATAGGGTTAAACGGCGCTTCCTCCCAGCTTATTCCGTCGCGGCTTTTAATGAGGTTAATTGCCGAACGCGAGCAGCCGTCGGAGTCTGTATAGATTGAATTATACAGTCCGATAAACCCGTCACCGCTGCCGAAAACCTTGATGGCACCCGCACCGTAGTTTCGGTAAGGTATATTTTTATCAGGTGCGATAATCGGTGACGGATTTTTTGTAAAGGGTCCCGTAGGGGTGTCCGCCTCGGCAAAGCCGATGTATTTCGGCTCCTCATAACCGCAATCGTGCAATTTTACGGTTCCTGCGCTGTAATACAGCCTGTATTTTTCACCGATTTTTACCATACAGGGATTGCGCGCTTCAATAAGTCCGGGCTGTGACGGGTCGAACTCCTTTTCCCAATCAAGCTCGGGAACGAGGATATCCGTTGCCTCGCTCCAGCTTTTCAAATCCTTTGACTGCCTTACTCTGATGATATTAACACTGCTGTATTTCTCGCGCTCACTTGTTCCGTGTGCAATCACAGCGGAATAATACACATACCAAATGCCTTTATCATGAAAGAGATTTACAGGGTTGACATTCCATTGCAGCTTATAGAGCATTTCCCAGTTGTAGCCGTCATCGGATACAATGTGATGAAAATACGGTGTGTAGCTGCCGTCATAAAATCCATGATAAAACATATGCCACTTGCCGTCAAATTCTCCGGGTATTAACACCTGGGGATCGCCGATAGCGGCATGCGGTTGACCTTCACCCCAATAACCGACTACGGGATTATTCGGGAAATCAACCCAGTTTTCTCTTTGCCAATTCGGGAAATTCATATAAACTCCTCATTTCCTGTTTGTTTATTGAAAATAACCTCTTAATTTGCATGGCACTGCATATTTAAAAATCTATTTACCGTTTTGCTTTTGCACACGGACAACAAACATAGAATATCATGTTTTGCCCCATTTTTCAATATGGAGCAATGCCGGGCTGTGTGCGCAACTGTAACGCAACAGCATTTTTGTATATTTTTTCATTTTTTATTTGCATTTCATGCATAGCTTGTTGTATAATAATAAACCGTGATATTACGAAAGAGAGAGGGTTTTATTATGGACGGAAATACCGTACAGATACTTATTGCCATGATAATATATATGGCGGCAGTTATAGGTATCGGAATAGTGTTTTCAAAAAAGGCAAACAAGAATTCGGAAAATTACTTTTTGGGCGGACGCTCGCTCGGTCCGTGGGTAACGGCAATGAGCGCAGAGGCTTCGGATATGAGCGGCTGGCTGCTTATGGGTCTGCCGGGCGTTGCCTATTGGTGCGGACTTGCCGATGCTGCATGGACAGCAATCGGACTTGCTGTCGGTACATACTTTAACTGGCTTATAGTTTCTAAAAGACTCAGACGCTACACAATCAGAGCAAACAATTCCATAACGCTTCCGGAATTTTTCTCAAACCGTTTCCGCGAGAACAAGAAGCTGATTATGACAATATCCGCTGCATTTATACTTGTTTTCTTTACCGTGTACGCCGCAAGCTGCTTCGTCACCTGCGGCAAGCTGTTTTCAACCCTGTTCGGTACACCCTATGTGGCGATGATGATTGTCGGAGCGATATTTGTTCTGATATACACCTTGCTCGGCGGCTTCCTCGCCGAAAGTGCATCTGATTTTATGCAAAGCATAGTAATGATTATTGCGCTCGCAGTTATAGTTATACTCGGTGTTGTTAAGGCAGGAGGACTTGCTTCTGTAATCGAAAATGCAAGAGCAATACCCGGATTCCTTGAGTTTTTCGGACTTGCAACCCCCACCCTCAGCGCCGATGGTGTGCAGCTCGTTGAGGCGGGCAAGCCGGTATTCGGTGCCGCCGCAAATTACGGAGCGCTGAGCGTGTGCTCAATGCTTGCATGGGGTCTCGGATATTTCGGAATGCCTCAGGTTCTGCTTCGCTTTATGGCTATACGCAAGGAGGAAGAGCTCAAGCGTTCAAGAAGAATTGCAATGATTTGGGTTGTTATTTCTCTCGCGGTTGCTGTATTTATCGGTATTGTCGGACGTCAGCTTTTCCCGACGGAGCTTCTTACTAAATCATCCGCGGAAAACATATTTATAACCCTTGCCACCAGCTCATTGCCTGCCATACTTGCGGGCTTTGTTATGGCTGGAATACTTGCAGCCACAATAAGCTCCTCGGACTCATATCTGCTTATTGCAGCATCTGCGTTCGCAAAGAACATTTATCAGGGCATCATAAGGAAAAAGGCAAATGATAAGCAGGTTATGGTTATGTCGCGCGTTACACTCCTTGTAATTGCCGCAGTTGCAATGGTTATCGCATTTGACGAGGAAAGCGTCATCTTTTCAATAGTCTCCTTTGCGTGGGCAGGCTTCGGCGCAACCTTCGGACCCCTCGTTCTGTTTTCTCTTTTCTGGAAAAGAACCAACCGCGCCGGAGCAATAGCGGGAATGATAGGCGGCGGCGGAATGGTGTTCCTGTGGAAGCTCGTCATATCAAAGCTTGGCGGTGCCTTCGGAATATACGAGCTTCTTCCGGCGTTCATATTCTCCTGCGTGTGCATCGTGGTGGTTTCGCTTGTGACAGCTCCGCCCTCAAAGGAAATTGAGGAGGATTTTGAATCCGTAAGGGCGAAATGATTTTACAGATTTACGGCGGCTCCGAAAGGGGCCGCCGTTTTTGTTGCCGACACAAATGCAAAAGCAGGTCGGATATTTTTCACAATCTTCTGCCGATTACTTGAAAAAACCGGAAAAACGTATTATAATAATCGAAGAAATTTTTGCAAGGGGAGAAATGTATGTTTAAAAAATTTGCGGCGGTACTTCTTTCGTTTGTACTTATTGCGGTTTCGTGCTCCGTCAGCGCCTTTGCGCTGACACCTGAGGACGGCATAACCGATTATCCCGTTATCCTTGTTCCGGGCTACAGCGGAACACAGCTCGTGCTCGAAAACGATGACGGAACCAAAACTCCCGTGTGGGGTCTGGATATGGATAAGGTTCTTGAGCGTGTTCTCGCAAGAGTGGTTGACCTGGGCAAGGGGCTTGTTCTCACTGCCAAGGGTGATGCACAGTATATAGGCGATGTCGTCGGCGGCGAGATAGTTGATATGCTCGGTGTTCTTGCATGCAATCCCGACGGCACGAGCGTCAACAATATAAAAATTCTCAATCCCTCCGTTGAGGAGACAAACACCGCTTACATCCATGAAAACGGACTTCCCGAAAACTATATCGGCGAACCGGATTTATACCCTGAAATAGCGTCATATATCGGTGAGGCGAAGTGCTTCTCGTTCACAGAGGATTGGCGTATGGGCGTACCGGAGTGCGCGACAAGGCTCGATGAATATATTCAGCAGGTCAAGGAATATACAGGCAAAGATAAGGTTAACCTTCTTGCGGTGTCTCACGGCGGACAGGTTACCGCCACATACCTTTCAATGTTCGGATATAAGCAGGATGTTGACAACGCTGTTCTTACGGTTCCCGCAATCGGCGGCGCCGCGCTCGCTTACGATATAATGTCTGATACTGTAAAGCTTGATGAATACACACTTGTGTATTTCCTTGAGCATGGCTTTGTATCGGAAACCGAATTCAAATGGCTTGTTCAGGCTCAGCAGCTCGGTTTTCTTGATGATGTTATACATGCCCTTGTGCCCTATGTAAAGAGCGTAATAGGCAACTTTTGCAGTATATGGGATTTCATTCCAGCGGAATATTATGAGGACGTAAAGGCTCAGAATCTTGACCCGGTTGAAAATGCGGGGCTTATTGCGAAGAGCGACGCGTTCCATAACGATATAATGGCAAACTTCTCCGAAAGTCTTCAGAAATGTATTGATGATTACGGCATGAATGTCACCATAATAGCCGGCACAGGCAATCCGAGTGTTACCGGACTTCAGCAGAATGCCGATGCTATAATCACAACAAATGACTCCACCGGCGCAACGACCGCCCCTTACGGTCAGCGCTTTAATGACGGCTATACAGGCAATCACCTCACTTGCACCGATGCTTCACATAACCACATTTCGCCCGATATGCAGGTGGATGGCTCCTCTGCGTATATCCCCGAAAACACATGGTATGTCAATGAGCTTTTTCACGGCATGACGTTTAACGACCAATATTCGCGTCAGCTCGCAATCACCACATTGCTTACCGATAAAATAACCGACGTTTACTCCGATTCGGCTTATCCGCAGTTCCACGCATCAACCAACGCCTGTAATGTTGTTTTTGCGCGCTTCAACAACAGCGCGGAGGGTTATCTCAGCAGCGCGGACACTTCACTTGTGATAACCAACATTTCCAAAGAGCATCCGCTTCAGATAACCGCAATCACCTTCGGCGGAGTTGAGTTCAAGGCATCAACCCTCGGTCTTTCGGAAATTGCTCCCGGCGAGAGTGTTGAGATTCCTGTTACCGGTACACTTCCCGATGTGAGCCGTCAGTTTATGCAGGTTTCCGTTGATTATTATTCGGACGGTAACCTTCTCGCGCCCACCGGCAGACGCACCTTTGATTTTACCATAATGAACGGTACTCCCGCAGTGTTTGATGCGGAAAACACCTTCGTAGATGCGGACTGTGCAATGGGTCTTCGCGCCGTAATAGGCGACAAGCAGGTTGAAAAGTTTGAAAAGATAGGGATACTCGGTCTTCTTGAGACAATATTCAATATAATTAACTCTCTGTTTTCACAGCTCGGAATTCTTGATTACATTGCAAAGTAATCAACACTCGAACGAAAGCCCGCTTAGGCGGGCTTTTTTTGTTGCCATATCAATCGGACTATGCTATAATTATGCCATCAAAAAAGGGAGGGCGTTACGGTGGAAAAAAAGACTATTACGCTTGACAAATCATTAAAGGTGTTTCCGGTCGCTGCCTTTGCGGTCGGGGCGCTTGCATTTGTGCTTACATTTATATTGAGGCTTAATGCGATGGCTGTTGCCGCTCTGGGATATTGTGCCGTCATTTCTCTGGCGATGCTTCTCGGAATATTATTTAAGAAAAGGCTTTATCTCTGGATGCTTTCCGGTTATGCGGCGGCGCTTTCGGGCGTAGTTCTGTACTTCGTTGTGTTCGGTGCCGATGCCGGCTTCGGAGGCTTCACAAACGGTCTTGCAGGCTTTAAATCTGTTGAGCACGCTTTGCTTACGGGGAGCGGAAGCTTCCTTACAAGGCTTGCGGGAAATCTCCTCTTGGTTCTGCCGAGCGTGATTATCGCCGCAATATTGCTTGTGATTGTGAAAAAAGCAGACAAAAAGGCTTTACTTCAAAAAATCCTTTCTGCGTTTATAAGTCTTGCGCTGATAATTTCCACGGTTGCGTTTCTTCTTACGGTGAATTTGCGTTCAAAGCCGAATACCCAAAGGCTTTGGCAGGGTCATGACGATTACCTCAAGGCTGTTGACAAAACCAAAACCAAGGACTCGCCGAATGTGCTGTTCATACTTATGGATGACCTCGGCTACGGTGATATTTCACTCAACGGCGCAATTTATGATACACCGAATATAGATTCCATCGGCGAAAACGGTGTTGAGCTTACAAACTTCTATGCAAGCTACTCGGTGTGCTCGCCGTCTCGTTTTGCGGCGCTCACAGGACGCTATCCCTATCGAGGCTATGCCGATAATGTTATATACCCGACTGTCAACTCCACATCACAGTTTTGTGCGACGCGCCTTTACAACTCCTTTGAAATGGGTAACAACGCGGACGGTATGCTTGGGGACGAAATAACAATAGCGGAGACTCTCAGCAGGGCAGGTTATACTACCGGCTGCTTCGGCAAATGGCATCTAGGAGATTACGGAGAGTATCTTCCGACAAATCAGGGCTTTGATTATTTTTACGGCAGCCATCACGTCAATGACATGACGCCGTTTTACCACGTGCGTGAGCAGGGGGGAGAATATGAAATTGTTCATGGCTATGATGAGCTCAAGGACCAGAGCAAGGCAACCGAATGGATATATTCTGAGCTTGAAAGCTGGATAATTAACGCCTCTCAGGGTGAAAAGCCGTTTTTCGCATACTACACAAGTCCGTGGCCGCATGCGCCAGTTTATGCGGGGGATGCGTTTGACGGAACCAGCGGCATGGGAACCTATGTTGACTGTATAACAGAGTTCGACCACTATCTCGGAAAGCTTTTTGATACGCTTGAGCGCCTGGGCGAGCTTGACGACACTATAATAATATTCACAAGCGATAACGGTCCGGCTCTTGAAGGCTCGACCGATAACCTGCGCGGAGGTAAATATCTCGCTTATGAGGGCGGTCAGAAGGTGCCCTTCCTCATGCGCTGGGATAACGGTGATGTGATTGAAAAGGGGTCAAGCCTTGAGCAATCAGCCACACTTGTTGATTTGTATCCCACACTCATTGACCTTTGCGGAATAACCGGAAACGGCGGAACACAGGCGTTTTTGCCGTCCGACAGAATTATAGACGGCGTATCCATGCTGCCGTTGCTTGAAAACGGAACGGTTATTCATACACCGGAGCACCCCATACTGTATATGAAGCGCGAGAAGCTCAAATCAATTCAATACACCGTGCCCACCTCCGAAATTCTCGCGCGCAGTGAGTACAGCGGATATAATTTCGATGTCCTGAAAAACAACGATACCGTAACCTTTAAATATTTTCAGCGAATACAGAACGACAATTCCGCATTTTTCGACAAATTCAGAAAGAATTGGCTGCACATACTCAATGATGACGAGGGCGAAAACTACAACAGGACGCCTGTTTATCCGACGGTTGCCGCGGAAATGAGCGAAAAAATGGATGAAATTATGAGCGATTTTTCAACTAACCGCAGGGGTGTGATAAAGTAATGCCGCCGCTTTCGATTATGATAAAGCCAGCCTCAAGCCTGTGCAATATGCGGTGCGAATATTGTTTCTATCACGATGTTGCCTCATCCCGCGAAAGCGAGAGCTTCGGGGTAATGAGCCGCGATACGGTTGGGAATATACTTGAAAAGGCATTCGATTTTGCCGACGGAGAGAGTGTTGCGTTTGCTTTCCAGGGCGGAGAGCCGCTGCTTGCCGGCATGGAGTATTTTGAGGATTTTGTGTGTCAGGCACAGCGGCTTAATAAGCAAAAAAGTCCTGTTTTCTTCGGCCTTCAGACCAACGGAACGCTTGTTAACGAAAAATGGGCGCGCTTCTTCTCAGAAAACGGCTTCCTTATCGGTCTGTCGCTTGACGGTGACCGTCAGGCAAACCGCTTCCGGAAGGACGCCTCCGGGCTCGGAGTATTTGATACCGTGTGCTCGTGCGCAAAACTGTTTGACCGCTGCGGAGTTGAATATAATATCCTCGCGGTGCTTACGGGGTATTCGGCTCGGAATATTGACAGAATATACTCTTTTTTCAAAAGCAAAAATTTTAAATATCTGCAGTTTATTCCCTGTCTTCGTCCGTTCGGAGATAAATCCGAAAATGATATGTATATGACGGTTGAGGACTATAAACATTTTCTGATACATGCGTTTAACGCCTATGTTAAGGATTACGTCAGGGGCGAATACACAAGCGTGCGTCAATTCGACAATTTTGTTCAGCTTTGGCTCGGCAAGCAGCCGGAGCAGTGCGGAATGTGCGGACACTGTATGCATCAGTTTGTCGCAGAGGGAAACGGAAACATTTATCCGTGCGATTTTTACTGCCTTGATGAATGGCTTCTCGGAAATATCAATGATACCGATTTTCGTGTCATGGCGCAATCCGCTCGCGCTGCGGAGTTTTTAAAGGAAAGCATGAGCATTGACGAAAAATGCAGACAATGCCGATATTATGCGATTTGCCGCGGCTGCGGATGTAAGCGCAGCAGGGCGGACAGAGATTATTGCGAGGCGTACAGGGCGTTTTTTGATGCTTGTATGCCGCTTTTCAGAGTGTTTGCAGATGAGAAATAGGTGTATATCGGAGGGATATTGGTGCTCAACGGTCAATATATTGATGAAGTGATATACACAGGCGCGGTTGATAAGGGCTCATATCTGTATGAGCTTCCGGCGGTAAAGCATCTTCGCGAACATGGTAAGCTTTCGTTTCGCAAGAGTGTTACGTTTTTTGTGGGTGAAAACGGTACCGGAAAATCAACACTTACAGAAGCTATTGCAGTAGCCTTCGGCTTCAATGCCGAGGGTGGAACAAAAAATTTCACCTTTTCAACACGAAGCAGCCATTCCGAGTTATACAAATACCTTACGCTGTCGAAATCCGGTTTTGCCCGTGACGGCTTCTTTCTGCGCGCGGAGAGCTTTTACAACGTGGCGAGCAACATTGAACAGCTGGATGAGATAGAGGCATTGAGTCCCAGGATAATGGAAAGCTACGGCGGCATATCGCTGCATGAGCAGTCTCACGGCGAAAGCTTTATGGCGCTTGTGGAAAACAGATTCTCCGGGCACGGCTTATACATACTTGACGAGCCTGAGGCTGCGCTCTCTCCGATGCGGCTGATGACATTGATGGTAAAAATAGATGAGCTTGTTAAAAAGGGTTCACAGTTCATAATTGCGACGCACTCGCCGATGCTTCTGGCGTTTCCGGACGCAGAGGTTATGGAGCTGTCCGCGGAGGGGATAAAATCCGTTGACTATAAACAGACAGAGCATTACAGGGTGGCAAAGAGCTTTTTGGACAATCCCGAAAAAATGATAAAGTATCTGCTTGAAGATTAAAACCCGTCGCCTTAACGGTCGACGGGCTTTTTAATATCGGTTTTTATGATGTCTGTTACTGTTAAAACCTCACCGCACACCCTGAATTTTATTTCGTAATCCGCAAAGCCGAAGCCGTATATGCGTTCCGGGTCATCATGATATGAGGGGCGCGGGTCCTGCATTAAAATATCGGTCAATGCGGTTCGCTGTTCTTCTGTCATACCTTTTGTGAGAGCCTCTGGCAAGTCTACCCTGAGCGAATAATCCTTAACCTCATCCGCAAAGCCTCCGAGTGCGTCGGGGCGGCTGTCTGTGTATGGGAGGTACGGTTTTATGTCGATTATCGGCGTGCCGTCTGTCATATCCGCTCCCGATACACACAGCACGGGGCCGAGCGCTTTTGAGTACTCTATTTTCTCAAGTCTTACACATGAAAGACCTATGCTGTTGGGACGGAACGGTGAACGGGAGGCAAACACACCCACGCGGGTATTGCCTCCGAGCCGCGGAGGCCGTACGGTAGGGGAGAAGTCCTTTTGAGCTGCCTGTGAAAACTCCCAGAGCAACCAGATGTGCGAAAAGCGTTCAAGCCCCTTTATGCAGTCCGGGCTTCTGTATTCAGGCTCAAATATTATTTTTGAATGAAGCGATTCAACAAGTCCGCTCTGGCGCGGTACTCCGAACTTAGTCGGGAAATCGGTTTTTATGTGAGCGATTATATCCACGGCGCGCCTCCTGAAAAAGATGCTTTTATTATACGCTGTTTTTCTGTGAAATCAAGTGCGGATAAAAAGCGTTCGGCGGCTTATAATAAAGCTGTAAGTGATTGACATATACCCCCTGGGGGTATATAATATTTACAGAAACGAGGTGAGTACCACGAAAAACGAGGTCTATATAATCGAAGGAATGTCCTGCGCGGCTTGCAGCAGCGCGGTTGAACGTGTCACGCGTAAAATTGACGGAGTAAGCGAGAGTAACGTAAACCTTATGACCGGGAAAATGAACATAGCTTACGATGAATCGGTTGCTTCCTCAGAAAAAATAATCGCGGCTGTGGAAAAGGCAGGCTTCGGTATTCGCCCGGATGCACCGCCCGCAAAGCCGGAAAAGTCAGGTAAAACCTCACCTGAGGACGGCAATCCGGAGAAAACCGGACTTGTTTTCTCTGCGCTGCTTTGTGTTGTACTGCTGTATATATCAATGGGCAGCATGCTTTTTGAGGGCTTGCCGCTTCCGGAAATAATCAATCGCGGAACTCATCCCGTAAATTATGCCGTAATACAGCTTGTGCTTACGCTTCCGGTTATGTTTTTCGGACGTAAATTCTTTGTCAACGGTTATTCCTCGTTGTTTAAGCTGCATCCGAATATGGACTCTTTAGTGGCGCTCGGATGCACCGCCTCGTTTATATACAGTCTCATAACCACATTTTTAATAACCGATGCGCCCGAAAATGTGCATAATCTGTATTATGAGTCCGCGGCGGTGGTGCTCACGCTTATAATGCTCGGAAAACACTTTGAACACTCGGCAGTGAATAAAACAAAGAGCGCAATAGGCAAGCTTATAAAATTAAAGCCCGAAACAGCGGTAAAGCTGGTTGACGGAGAACGCTTTGAGGTTGCCACAGACAGCCTGATTACCGGGGACGAGGTTGTTGTAAGAGCCGGAGAGAAAATACCGCTTGACGGCGTTGTGACGCAGGGAGACAGCAGTGTTGACGAGTCAATGCTTACGGGAGAGAGTATGCCTGTCGGCAAAACCTCCGGCAGCTCTGTTACCGGCGGCACCCTCAACGGTGACGGTGTGCTGTATATCAGAATAACGCGCACAGGCGAGGATACAACGCTGTCGAAAATCATAAAATACGTTGAGGAGGCGCAGGGCAAAAAGGCACCCGTTTCGCGCCTTGCGGACAAAATCGCCGGTGTGTTTGTGCCGGTTGTTATGGGTATTGCCGTTATTTCGGCGCTTATATGGATTATTCTCGGCCATGATGCAGCGTTTGTGCTTCGCGTATTCACAAGTGTGCTTGTAATAGCGTGTCCGTGCTCGCTGGGACTTGCAACTCCCACGGCAATAATGGTCGGAACAGGGCTCGGTGCCTCAAACGGCATACTTTTAAGAAATGCCGAGGTGCTCGAAACCACACACAAGACACAGGTTGTGGTTTTTGACAAAACCGGTACCCTTACTCAGGGCAAGCCGGCTGTCACAGATGTAATAACGGCGGCGGATTTAAACGAGGATTCCGTTATTTTATCCGCAGCTTCGGCGGAATCCGGCTCAAAGCATCCGCTTGGGCTTGCGGTTGTAAAATACGCATCGGATAAGGGTATCGTACCGGAGAGTGTATCCGGGTTCAAAAATATTACAGGCAGAGGTGTCAGCGCCGCGGCGGAAAGCGGAGATTTGCTGCTTGCCGGAAGCGCCGGGCTTATGCATGAAAACGATGTTGATATCTCCGGGCTTGAAAACGCTGCGCAAAGGCTTGCCTCTCAGGGCAAATCAATTGTGTATGTTGCTCGCGCCGGAAAGCTTTTCGGCTTGCTTGCGGTTGCCGATACAATAAAGCCGGGCGCGGCGGATGCCGTAAAATCGCTCTCAGACGCCGGAATAAGGACGGTTATGCTCACGGGCGACAACAGTCTCGCCGCAGAATATATCGGCTCTCAGTGCGGCACAGACGATATTTTCGCACAGACGCTTCCGCAGGACAAGGCGAAGATAATAGAAAGGCTTCAAAGCGAGGGAAACACCGTGATGATGGTCGGGGACGGTATAAACGACGCACCGGCTCTGTCGGCGGCAGATATCGGCTGTGCGGTCGGCGGAGGAAGCGATATCGCCATAGAAAGCGCAGATATAGTACTCATGAGAAGCGATATTTCCGGTGTGCCGGCGGCGGTTCATCTGAGTAAAATGACAATGCGCAATATAAAGCAAAATCTTTTTTGGGCGTTTTGCTATAACAGCATCGGCATACCGGTGGCGGCGGGAGCACTGTATTGGCTCAATGGTACCATGCTTTCGCCTATGCTTGCGGGGCTTGCGATGTCATTAAGCTCGTTGTGTGTTGTTACAAATGCACTGAGGTTGGGGAGGAAAAGGCTGTGAATGATTGCTGCGAATGTACGGGAAAGACCAAGCACAGAAACCCGCAGGAGTACCGCTCGCTCGTGCACCGGCTCAACAGAATTGAGGGTCAGGTGCGCGGAATAAAGGCTATGCTCGAAAACGACACCTACTGCACAGACATTATCGTTCAGGTGTCGGCTGCACAATCCGCATTGGGGGCGTTCAATAAGGAGCTGCTTTCAAATCACATAAAAACCTGCGTTACGGACGGCATAAAAAGCGGGGATGATGAGGTGGTTGACGAGCTGCTTGCTACGCTTCAAAAGCTTATGAAATAAAGGAGAAATGAAAAAATGAGAACATTAAGTGTACCCGGTATGCATTGCGAGAAATGCACCCAAAGAATCGAAAAGGCATTAAAGGCTCAGGGGCTTGAATTCAGTATTTCGCTTGCCGACAAGACTGTAAGCATAGACGGCTGCGACAATTGCGTCAAAACCGCAATAAGCGCACTTGACGAGCTGGGCTTTGATGCTGACGAGAAATAATTTGTTATATATAAGTATTGCATTTCGTTTGCTTATCTGCTAAAATTTTCCTGTGAAAACGATTAGCGGATTCTTTTTCGTATGAAAAATCAATAAAAATAAGAGGGGATAAGTGAAAATGAAAAAGGGCATTAAAGCAATCATAGCAATTGTACTCATTATTGCCGTTATAGGCGGCTGGGTTTCCACGTTCCGGACCGACACGGTTTACGGTCAGGCTCTGCCTAAGCTTGCGGATTACAACGGCGGCTCACTTACGCAGAATGAAGTAACCGTTCCGACTCCGCTGCTCAACAGCGACGGTGTGCTCGTATCGCCCGGTTATTGCGTACATAATCAGTATCAGTACGACAGAAGCGCCGTTACGGCAGGCTCGTTAAGAATAAAGGAATGGGATTTCTATCAGCTCACCGACGGACGGTATATGATTCAGATAATTGCTTCGGATATAGGTCTCGGCGGCGGATATTTCTTCACCTTTGTTGACCTGGAAACCGGAGACAAATACGAGGCGATGTCGATGTCGCTTTTCACCATGGGCAAGCTTAACCTTGAAACAAACGCCGAAAAGGACCACACCATAAGCGTTGACAAGAAGAATTTCAAGCTCACCATGGATATCAAAAACGGGAAACGCCATTTCACCTTTGAGGGTGAGGGCAGCGGCAAAAGGCTCACCTGCGACCTCACCGCCTCACAGTTTACGGACCATGAATCCCTGACTATGGCAGTGCCCTTTGAGTGGTCGAACTACTTCTATCTTGACCAGAAAATCAACTGCATGTCAGTGTCCGGAAACGTAACGGTTGACGGCGAAAAAATCGAATTTGACCCGGCTAAAACCTTTATGCTGCTTGACTGGGGCAGAGGCGTGTGGCCGTATCGCAGCGGTTGGTACTGGGGCAACGGCTCAACGGTTCTCGAGGACGGCAGAACCTTCGGCTTTGAAATAGGCTTCGGCTTCGGAGATATGACAAAGTTTACGGAGAACACACTGTTCATAAGCGAGGGCGAAAACCTTGTGGCGCATAAGCTTGAGCATGTTTTCCTTGAAAAAGCCGAGGGTGATGACGGCTGGATGAAGGAATGGAAATTCACCTCAAACGACGGCAGATTTGAAATGACAATGACACCGTATTACGACAATTATACAACAACGCGCGTTGTCGTTGCCGGAAACTGGTGCCATCAGGTGTTCGGCAAGTGGAACGGTTACGTTGTGCTTGATGACGGAACAAAGGTCGAAATCAAGGACATGATAGCCTTCTGCGAATATTCGGATAACCGCTGGTAAAAAAAATGAAACGGTCGGCTCATTCAAGAGCTGACCGTTTTTTTATGAGTGAAGCGAGAGCGTCGGAGAATTTATCGTCCTGTGCTTTTGTGCGTTTTGGATTTCCGCTCAGGTGACCGCCCGCCATACGTATCTTTTTTGCTGTGTGGCGCTGCAGGAGCAAGGCGTCTATATTATATTCATCATATATCATGCCGTTCTGGCTTATCACCGCCGCCCGGCGTGCAAGACACATTGCGGCAAGTCCGTAATCCTGGGTAATAACAATATCATCCGCCGAAAGCATGTTCACGATTTTAAAATCCACGCTGTCGGCGCCCTTTGAAACCGTCACGGTTTTTGCACCGTCGCGTGAAAACTCATGCGAGGTATCACAAAGGATAATACACGCTGTTTTGTTGAGCTGTGCGATGCGGATTGCCTCGTCAACAACAGGGCAGCCGTCTGCGTCAATAAGAATACGCATAATTAAATCCCTCCGATGCTTATCACCGTAAGTTTAACATCTTCCGGCTTAAATATCAACAAATTTAATGTTTGTTATTGACGGCTGTTGCGCGAAGTTGTAATATTGAGCAGGGTGTTTTTATGAACTCAGATGAATACTGTATCTCATGCGGAGCCGAGCTTTGCAATGATGACATAGGCTTCCACAAAAAGATGATAAACCGCGGTGCAACGGAATTTATGTGCACACAGTGTCTGGCGGAATATTTCGGAATAAGTCTTGAAAAGGCAAAATCAATGATAGAGATGTACCGCGAAAGCGGCTGCACTCTTTTTGTGAAAAAATAACATGCGGAGGAAATATATATGGATGTAAATCAGCTTCTTGAGCTTAAGCGTACGCTTCGTTTTAATAAGGACGGAAAATTTAAAATACTTATGATGTCCGACCTGCACGGCGGAGTGGGCATGAGCGAGCAGCTGCCCGTTGCAATACGTGCAATGGTTGAATACTGTAAGCCCGACCTTGTGCTGCTCGGCGGAGATACCTCGGGTCCCGGCAGAGTGTGTGTTGAAACTCAGGATGACCTTCGCAACTCACTGGATATAATAACGGCGCCGATGGAGGAAAATAAAATACCGTGGGCGCATGTTTTCGGAAATCACGACGACAATCACGGCTTGAAAAATGAGGAACAGGAGCCTGTTTATGAGGCGTATCCCTATTGCGTATCAAAGAGGGGAGACAAGGACGTAAGCGGTGTTGCAAACTATGTTTTGCCGATTCTGGCCTCCGACAGCGATAAAATAAAATTTAATGTTTTCGGCCTCGATTCACATGACGATATGAGAAAGTTTAATGACTGCTACGGCTTTTCTCAGGATACAAAATATGTGCTCAATCAGCATTTCTGCTTCGGCAGAGGCTATGATACCCTGCATTTCGACCAGGTGAGATGGTATTATACCGCATCGGAGGAGCTTGAAAAGCTCAACGGCTCAAAAATCCCGGCACTGATGTATATGCATATTCCGATTCCGGAGCTTTGCCTGGTGCTTAATAACCGCAATGCCTGCGAATATGAGGGCAATTCACGCGAGCAGGTCGGTTGCGGAGAGATGAATTCCGGCATATTTTCCGCGTGTCTTCAGCGCGGAGATGTAAAAGCGATGTTTTTCGGACATGACCATGTAAACGATTTTACGGGTAAATATTGCGGAATAATGCTCGGATATGATGCGGGTATGGATTACAATTCATATCAGCATGATGACCTGCGCGGAGCACGTGTGTTTGAGCTTGACGAGAGTCAGCCGGAAAAAATCAATACATATATGGTGAGGGTACGGGATTTACTCGGCAGCGCGGGAGATAAAGTCTCGTGCTGAACAGCTGAAAAACCGTGCACAAAGCAGGGTTATACGGCGTACACAATATCTGAATCTGTGTTTCGCTTCTTTATAAAGAAAACTTTTAAAAACCTGCAATTATTGCAGGTTTTTTTATTGACAAGGTACAGTAAAAAGGTTATAATGTCACTTGTTCGCGTCCGACAAAAATATAGGGGTATAGCTCAGTTGGTAGAGCAGTGGTCTCCAAAACCACGTGCCGAGGGTTCAAGTCCTTCTGCCCCTGCCAAACAAACAGCCTCCGCATTGGCGGGGGCTGTTTGCTTTGTCAGAGCTAATATATTGAAACCGAGGCACGTGGAACGTGCCGGGCAACGCCGCCGAAGCGCCGCCTGCGGCGGATGAAATGCCTGTGGGCATGAGGGATTTATTTTTGTTTCATATTGCATAGAAATACTTTGTTTTTTATGCTATTATAACATCGGAGCCTGCAACAAGAACCGAGCAATCAAAATAAATCAGGCTTTTCGGAGGTAAGCATGAGGCGAAAAGACAGAGAGGTTACAGATATAAACGAAATCACAGATATACTTATGAGATGTAAAACGATAAGAATAGGAATACAAGGTAATGAATTTCCGTATGTTGTTCCGGTATCTTTCGGAACAACAATTCATAACGGAACTGTTGTAATATATTTTCATTGTGCAAAGCAGGGCGAAAAGGTTGACTTGTTGCTCAAAAACCCTAATATATGTATTGAAGGGGATATATTCGATAAAGTCGAAAAAACACAATCCGGCATCACTGCAAGATATGAAAGCGTAATCGGCTTCGGCACTTGTGTGCTTTCAGAGGATTCTGACGAAATCAGAAACGGTCTGGAAGCAATATTGAATCATTACGGCTGTTCGGATTATACGCTTGAACAATGCGGGCGTTCAGATAATCTGTATATAGGGAAAATCACGCTGAAAACAATTACGGGAAAGAGAAATCTTTCGCAAGCTTCTAAAACAGCGGATGCTTTTGCTTGAGCGCTTTTTGCTATAAAGGAAGCTTTTTTGACGGGCAGCTGAGTCATGCGCCTCCGAAGATTCTGACTTGTATATATTCACGACCTTTTTTTGTGGTTCTTCCGGAGAGTCCCACAAATATAAAGCGACCCTTGCCCCGAACGGAAACCGTATCTCCGGGTGAAAGCGGATGTGACGCCGAAGACATTTCTCTGCCGTTTATGAATATCCGCCCCTGTTCAAAAAGCTCCGCACTTATTCCGCGCGAAAGGTTGTATACGGCAGCGACAACGGCGTCCGCTCTCGGTGAGGCTGCTGTAAGCGTTGTTACTTCGGGAAGCTCTGCGGTGATTTCCGGAATTTCGTCTTCACGCACAGCAATTACGCTTGTATGGCGTACCTTTTCAAGATTTTCAATAACAAAAGGGGAGACTGTCTCAAGGCAGAACAGGTACGCGGTATTGCCCTGAAGGACAATGTCACCGAGCATTTCACGTTTAATACCCAGATTCATAAGAGCGCCGAGAAAATCGCGGTGAGTAAGCTCGTCCGAAAATCTTTCGTTTACGGGAGATATTTTAATGCAATCTATCGGCGGATTCTCGGTGTATCCGCATGAGCTTTCGCTGCCGAAGACAGCTGTTTTTCTTTCCGCAAGCTCAAATCCACCCTCAAGACGCATATCATATATGCCCTTGAGCGTGAGAGCCGTGCTTTGCTCGTCGGCGGTCAAAAAGGACGAATAGGTATAGCAGCTGCGCGCAGCGGCTCTTTCCGCCAGCTCCGACAGCCGTTTTTTCAGTTGTGCTTGTGTGTTATCCATAAAAAAATACTTTCAGAAAATCCGGCGCTCCGTTAAAACGCAGAGCGCCGGATTGATTGTTTATATTCAGTCGGTTACGTATACAAGGCTGTCATACAGAGCCATAAAGCCTTCCATAACAGCCGAGCCGGTTTTATCTCCGGCACAGTTTATTTCCTCATTTTCGGAGAACATTGAACGGTAGTCATTATCCGTGAGGATATAACCCACCTCGTCGTTCGTAAGTCCGAAAACAAGAAGCTTTCTGCCCGAGCCTATATAATCCTGTATTGAGGGATAATCCCATGATTCGCCGGTGAGGCTTTCGGCAGCGCTTATTGCTCCGCCGTAGGCGATTTCGGGAGCAAGCTCACCCGGAGCAAAGAAATATGCAAGCTCATTACCGAGCTCCATATAGCCGACTTCCGTAACCATTTCATATTTTCCGGCTCCGGCGTCTACAACCGTGGTGTTGAACAGTCCCACATTTGCACACAGCGTGAGAACCTGACCCTCAACGGGTACAAAAATCTGGCGGAGCTTTATATTGAGAAGGGGAGCAACGCTTACCTCGTTGTCTATTGCTCCGAGTCTTGTGGCAAGAGTTTCTCCGAGCGCCATAACCCTGTCGAGTCTTTCGCCCTCATAGGGATTGCTGACGGTAATGGCGAGCTGTGCGCCCTGAATGTACACAAAGTTTGCGTTGTAGTTTTGGCGGACGTTTTTCTCAATATAATACGGATAATCGCCGGAAACCTCAGTGGTGTCCGCGCCGAGTCCGACACAGTGCATGGCTCCTGAAACTATCCAGGTTTCCTTTTTTGATGTGTCATCCGGAACGAAGCGCAGACGGTTAAGGTTTTTGTCGCACACCTGGGGGTCGCGTTTGTCCTTGACAAATTCGGATACGTCAGCCGTTCCGTAATAGAGCGAGCCTTCTGTCATGCTGTTTACCGCATTCTTTACCGAAGCGGCGACCACCTTGTGAAGATTTTCCATAAATTCGGGATTGCGGCCGCTGTGAATCCCGACATCAATAAGTCCCGAATGTGTAGCCGTATTCTGAACAAGCGCCCGGATAAGCTCTCCGTTCATTCCCAGAGTATCCACGCAGCTGTGCTGATGGAGCACCGAGCAGTTGATGCTGACAATATTGTTTTCCTCTGCAAAGTCAGCGAGCAGCTTGCGGATTTCTATAACATCGCCGCTGCACAGTGCGTATGCGTCAAGCACGGCAAAAACCGCGATTCCGTCATCACCGTCGCTTATTGCAAAGGTTCGCACCTTCATGTCGTCGGTTATACCGGTACAGGTTTTCGGCTCAAGAAGCGAGAGGCTTCCGCCCATGTAGTGCTTGCCGTCGGTTATATTTTGTCCGGCTATAAGAGAGGCGTTGGCATAGCCCACCGACCATTTTGCTCCGTCATCGGCAGCGGTATCAAATGTTTCGAGTCCTTCATAAAACTCAACAGGCTCATAGTCCTCCTTGGGGGTCCAGTCCTCTTTCGGCATATAGAAATTCATATAACTCAGCAGCCAGTTGAGGAGCTTGTCAAGAATGTGGTACAGCTTTTGAAGGAAGGAAGACGGTTCGTCCGCCGCGGCGGTTACCCGGCTTTCGGTGCGGGATATTCCGGCTGCGCCTACAGGTAAGGCAAAAACCGAGAACAGCATTGAAAACACAAGCAATGCGACCAGAGTCTTTTTTAACATTTAACATAACACCCCTTTTTTGTTTTTTTATTTAATACTACCCTGAAAATCCCCTTATTGCAAGCCTTCAGTCCGGAACCGATTTGTTTACCGCGTCCTCAAATGCCTTAACGACGGTTGATGCCGTAGTCTTGCCGTAAGAGAAAATCTCAAGATAGTGATTCCCGAAAAGCTTGGCAGCCCTTTTGGTGCCGAGAAAGAGCATACAGAAATCGTTATCGGGGATTATATAGCCTATTGCGTCATTGGTAAGTCCGAAAACATACAGGTTGTCACCGCCGGCAGTCTCGCACAGCGGTTTATGTGAAAAGTCCGTACCGGAGAAGCTGTTTGCGGCGTGCATAACCAGTGTGCCGCTGGCGATTGACGGCTCAAGCTCTCCCGGAATCATGGCGATTTTTAGCGTTTCTCCGATTTGAAGATATCCGACCTCGGTTGTGCCGGTGTAATTACCGTTTCCGTCATGTTTAAAATTGAATTTACCCACGCTGAGCTTGCCCACGGCAATATATATGGGATTATCCACCCTCAGGCTCGCTTCGCGTATAACTATATTAAGCAGCGGCGAAACCTCTTTTTCACTAACTGTAAAATCACCTTTTTCCGAAAGCCACGAGGAGTAGAAGCACTTGCGGCTTTCATTGAATATGCCGAGCGATTTTTCGTATTCGTCCGGATTTGTCAGCCTGTCGGCATATATCTGCTCTTTTGTCATTGTCATGGCGCGAGCCACGCGTCCTATTTCGTTGCCCACCGCATTTGCCTGTCCGTCGAGGGAAAGAACATCCGAATAGAGTCTTGCCGGATATACACCCGCAACAGCTCCGTTGAAGAACAGAAAGTTATAGCCGGCGGACTCGAAATATTCACCCATATGCGATACATAGTCGCCGGATATCATGTCGCCGTTTCCCTTGCCCGATATTTTCATAGCATCTATATACGGATGAGCCGCCATGTTGATTATAACGGTTTCGCGGCAGGTCTTGTCATCCGGCACAAAGCGCAGACGCAGCAGCTGTGCCGAGCAGTCGAACGGTGCGCGTCTGTCCCATACGAAGCGCTCGATGCCTTTATCTTCAATTGACATTGAAGTGCGGTTTTCATCGTTGATTCCGACTTTGGTGTTGTGACCTATTTTTGCTTCAAAGAGTCTGCCGGGCTTCATGTCCCCGCAGGCGTTTTTCAGACATTGAGCCGTTGTTTTGCAAAGGAACTCCATGTACTCCTCATCTATCGAGGAGAGTATTTTGCCCTTTCCCTTTTTTATAACCCTGCGGTTATTGCGTAAAACGGGGAGGGGACCCCATATTCCCATGGTGTCAACAGCACTGTGGGAGTGAGTTGAGGATATATTGACGGTATTTATATGGTTTTCGGCAATATATTCCGAAAGCATACCCCTGATTTTTCGTATGTAGTAGTTGGAAAGCCCTATGCAGTCAATAACGGCAAAGAGATTTATGCCTCTGCCGCTCCCGTCATCAAGAGCAATTGCGCGAACTCTTGTCTCATTAAGCACGCCCTTTGCATAGTTGGCGGGAGGTCTGATGTTTCCGGCTATGCAGTATTGACCGGAAGCGATATCCTCCGGCACAGTGCTCGCCTGAGAGTATCCCAGACTCCACACCGCGTCCTTTTCCGCACAGGGGAGAACAGCGGCATTTCCCGGGAAATACCTGCCGGCAAACTCCGGAGTCTCCTCCTTCATATCCGGCAGACCTCTGTGAAGCCGCGAGAGCGCTTTACGAAAACGCTTTTCAAGGAATATATTTCTTGAATACATGCTCATGAAAATACCTCCTGCTTTTATCAATCGTCATCAAGCTTGAGCACTGCCATAAACGCTTCCTGCGGAACCTCAACCGTTCCGAACGAGCGCATACGCTTCTTGCCTTCCTTCTGCTTCTCAAGCAGCTTCTTCTTACGCGTTATGTCTCCTCCGTAGCACTTTGCGAGAACATCCTTTCGCATGGCCTTAACGGTTTCGCGTGCGATAACCTTGCCGCCGATGGCAATCTGTATCGGAATTTCAAACATCTGGCGCGGAATATTATCCTTGAGCTTTTCTGCGATTTTTCTTGCCCTGCCGTATGCTTTGTCCGAGTGCACAATAAATGAAAGTGCATCAACAACATCACCGTTGAGAAGTACATCAAGCTTTACGAGATTTGACTGCTTATAGCCGGATATTTCGTAGTCAAGCGACGCATAGCCGCGAGTGCGCGATTTGAGAGCGTCAAAGAAATCGTATATTATTTCGTTGAGCGGAAGGTCGTACTTTATTTCCACTCTGTCGGGCGAAAGATAGTCCATGTTTTTGAAGGTTCCGCGCCGTTCCTGGCACAAATCCATTATCGCACCCACATATTCCGGCGGTGAAAAAATACGCGCGTCGGTAATCGGCTCCTCGGAAAAATCTATTGTGGCGGGGTCGGGGTAATGCGTGGGGTTGTCAATTTCGGTCATCTCACCGCTTGTGAGGTGTATTTTATATACAACGCTCGGCACTGTGGTTACAAGGTCAAGGTCATATTCGCGCTCAAGCCGCTCCTGAATTATTTCAAGATGCAGAAGACCCAGAAAACCGCAGCGGAAGCCGAAGCCGAGTGCGCCCGACGTTTCCGGCTCATACGAGAGCGCTGCGTCGTTGAGCTGAAGCTTTTCGAGTGCGTCACGGAGATTTTCATAATCGGCACCGTCCGCAGGATACATACCGCAAAACACCATTGGATTGGCTTTCCGGTAGCCTGCAAGAGCCTCGGGAGCACTGTTGTCGGCAAGGGTTACGGTATCGCCGACGCGCGCGTCACTCACGGTCTTTATTGAGGCTGTAATATATCCGACCTCGCCGGAGCGAAGCTCGGCGGTCTTCTCCATGGAGGTCGCCCTCATATAACCGACCTCAACAACCGTAAACTGCGCTCCGGTTGCCATCATTTTCATCGTATCGCCGGTTTTTATTTTGCCGTCCATTACGCGGACATATACTATTACACCTTTATAGCTGTCGTAAACGGAATCGAATATAAGAGCGCGCAGGGGAGCGTCATCATCCCCGAGAGGAGCGGGAACGTCTGCGACTATGCGTTCGAGCACGCTTTCCATGTTTTCACCGGTTTTTGCGGATACGCGAGGAGCGTTCTCGCATGAAAGTCCGATTATCTCTTCGATTTCCGAGCAGACTCTTTCCGGGTCCGCCGACGGCAAATCTATTTTGTTTACAACCGGTATCAGCTCAAGGTTATGGTCGAGTGCAAGATATGTATTTGCAAGCGTCTGCGCCTCGATGCCCTGTGAGGCGTCAACCACCAACAACGCACCCTCGCAGGCTGCAAGAGAGCGGGACACCTCATAGTTGAAATCGACATGACCGGGAGTGTCAATGAGGTTAAGCTCGTAGGTGTTTCCGTCCTTCGCCTTATAATCAAGCTTTACGGCGTGAGCCTTTATGGTTATGCCGCGTTCACGCTCAAGCTCCATATTATCGAGAAGCTGCTGCGTCATGTCGCGCAGAGCCACGGAATCCGTAAGCTCCAGCAAACGGTCGGCGAGCGTCGATTTGCCGTGGTCGATATGCGCGATGATTGAAAAGTTTCTGATATTTTCTTTTTTTACGAGAGCCATATTTTATATCCTTTCGGGTATGGATTTTTTTATATAAGGTCTTCTCCGGCATTTTTAAAGCCCTGCCCGAGAACCTCGCTTACATCCGAGATTATGATGAATGCCGCAGGGTCGTTTTCCTTAACGATTTTGTTGAGCTTTGCAACCTCACTCGGGCGCACAACGCAAATGAGCATGTGCTGGTCCTGCCCGGTATATCCGCCCTTGACCGGAACCAGTGATACACCGCGATGCAAGCCCTCAATAACCTTGGGGGAAATCTTTTCAGGCTGCTTGGTTACTATCATGAGCATTTTGCCTCTGCCTGTGCCGTAGATAATGTAGTCAATCGCCTTTGAGGAGACGAAGAAAACTATGGTAGCGTAGAGTATGCTTTCAATATTTTTATATACAATACCCGAGCATGCTACGACAAACATATCCATAAACATTACAAGTGTACCCATGGATATATGCCGGAATTTCAGCTTCAGAAGTCTGCCGAGAATATCCGTGCCTCCGGTGGTTGCTCCTCGCAGGAAGACAAGCCCCAGACCTATGCCGGAAAAGCCTCCTCCGAAAAGTGCCGCCAGAAGACGGTCACCGGTATACGGCGGAACGAACAGCGCGAAAACATCAATGAAAACCGATGCCATTACGGTTGCAAACAGAGTTTTCAATATAAACCGCCATCCGAAAACCTTAAAGGCTATGAGGAAAAGGGGAATATTCAGCACAAGCACGGTTACGCCTATCGGTGCGCCGGTGAGGAAGTTTATGAGTGTGCTCAGACCGGTAAATCCGCCCGGAGCTATTTGATTGGGAGCGGTGAAGGTATCAACCGCAAGAGCATAGAATGAGCAGCCGACAATCCAAAAAAGCAGGTCAATAAAACCGGTTTTTAATTTTCCGGTTTTTCCGGTTTTATCCGGAGCGGCCTTTTTCTTTATTTTCTTTTGCTTTTCGGTTTTAGCCTTTCTCTTTTTCATGTTCTTGTATCCCTCCGATTACAATTGTAAACAATTGCCTGAGTCTGTCGTTTTCGCCCTTCAGATACAGATATCCCATAAGCGTTTCAAAGCCCGTTGCATAGCGGTAATCCGCCTCTGATTGATTTTTCGGTGTGTGGGACGAGTGCGCGTTTCTGCCTCTTTTTAGTATTGCTTCCTCCTCGTCCGTAAGCATAGGTAAGATATTCCTTACCGCCGCCGCCTGTGCCGAAGCACTCACATAGCGCACAGAGCGCTTGTGCAGCTCTCCTACGGGGCGGTTGGCTTCGCATACAAGCGATTCACGGACAAGCAGACTGTATACCGCGTCTCCGAGAAAGGCGAGCGTCAGCGGACTGTATAATTGAGGCTTTTGTGTATTGTATGATTCATCATTAAGAAACATAATCAAACTCCAAATCGTATATGCTTACCGTGTCACCCTCGTGTATTCCTTTTTCCTTGAGTGCATCAATTATTCCGCTTGTCTGGAGAACATTCTGAAAATACTGGAGGGATTCATAGTCATCAAGGTCGGTTCTGCGCAGGATTTTCAGAAGCCATTCCGCCTCAACGAAGTATATACCGTCCTCAACACTCACGGTGAAGCCGGTGTTCTGTTTTTTAACAAAGGTCTCCAGCGGTATTTCTTCACTTGCATACTTTTTTATCGGGGGCAAAGAAGCAAGCATCGCCGCCGTAGCGTTCATTAGCACCTGTGTACCTTCGGCAATCGGGGCAATAATCGGGTAATATTCAAGACCCTTTGAGCGTATATATTTTTCAAAGCGGTCAAGCTGTTCGTCGCTTGCGAGATCGACCTTGTTTCCCGCCACTATCTGGGGGTATTCCGAAAGCTCCTCGCTGAAATTTTTAAGCTCGCTGTTTATTTTTTCAAAATCCTCTATCGGGTCACGTCCCTCGCTTCCGGCGACATCCACAACATGAATGAGCATTCTGCACCGCTCGATATGTTTTAAGAATTCATGACCGAGTCCCACGCCTTCGCTCGCGCCCTCAATAAGTCCGGGTATATCCGCAATTACAAAGCTGCTTTCGGGACCCATACGTACAACGCCGGGAACTGGAACAAGCGTTGTAAAGTGGTAGTCCGCAATAATAGGCTTCGCCTCGCTGACCACCGACACAAGTGTGGATTTTCCGACGTTCGGGAAGCCTATAAGCCCGACATCGGCAAGAAGCTTCAATTCGAGCACAACCTCCCATTCCTCGCCCGGAGTGCCGTCCTTGGCAAAGCGGGGAGTCTGGCGCGTGGGCGTTGCGAAGTGAGGATTGCCCCAGCCGCCTCTGCCGCCCTTTGCGGCGATAAAGGTGTCGTTGTCGGACATATCCGCCATAACAGCGCCGCTTTCGGCTTCCTTAATCAAAGTTCCGCGCGGAACCTTGATGACAAGAGACGCACCGTCCCTGCCGTTCTTGTGCGAGCCGGAGCCGCCCTGTCCGTTTTCCGCAACATACTTGCGCTTGTAACGGAAATCCGAAAGGGTAGAGAGGTTATCGTCAGCCTGGAAGATAATATTTCCGCCCTTTCCGCCGTCTCCGCCGTCGGGTCCTCCGGATGCGATATACTTTTCGCGCCTGAAGGCAACCGCACCGTTTCCGCCGTTGCCTGCCTTTATTTTAATTTTTGCCACATCAACAAACATAAGTTTTACCAATCCTTAACTGCCTTATTTATATATTACACTATATTGTACTATAAAAAACGGAAATAATAAACAGTAATTTAAAAAAATATTAAAAATCACGCTTTTTAAACAAATTTTTACAAAAAAACGAACATTTGTATTGACAACCCCAAAAAAGCTGTTATAATAAGGCTATAAGAACAAATGTTCACAAACAAAAAACTTCGGAGGTGGCTGTTATGTCAACGGCATTTGCAATAAGAACAGTTTTGGAGATAGCGGCGGTAATGCTTGTTATATTCGGTCTTTTCAATGAAGAAAAGCTTGTACGCTTTGAGCACAGAATAAAGCTTATAATAGTGGTGAATTATCGCCGTTACAAACGTGCGCGTATGCTTGAAAAGCAGCGCCGCAATCGTGAATTTGTGCTTGCGGTCGATAACGGCGGCAGGGTATACGCTTCACGCAATGCTTCTCATGCAAAGCGCAGAGACGGCAGAGTCGCTTAAACTTCTTTGATATCCCATATAAATGCTTTAATAAAAAGCAAACGCGACGGACTTCTCGGTCCGCCGCGCTTTTTGTTTGTCTGTTGTCTTATGCAAGCACGATTTTGTGGAATATCTTCTTACCCTTTTTGATTATAATACTGCCCTTTGAAAAAGCATCAGTGCTTATTACAGCTGCAAATGAGGCGACTTTTTCATCGTCAACGCTTACGCCGCCCTGCTCGATAAGTCGTCTTGCTTCGCCCCTGGAGGAGGCGAGAGAGGCTTTCACAAGCAGGTCTATAACTCCGATTGCACCGTCGGTAAAGTCCACTGCGGTTATTGTGGTTGAGGGCATATTTTCACTGTCGGCTCCGCCGCCGAAAAGTGCCTTCGCTGCCGACTGCGCCTTTTGCGCCTCCTCTTCGCCGTGAACAAGCTTTGTCAGCTCATAGGCGAGAATTTCCTTTGCTTCATTAAGCTTGCTGCCCTCCCACGAATCCATCTCATCAATCTGTTCGAGCGGAAGGAAGGTGAGCATACGTATACATTTGAGCACATCGCTGTCGGCGACATTGCGCCAATACTGATAGAAATCATAGGGTGAGGTTTTGTTCGGGTCAAGCCATACTGCATTTCCGGCAGTCTTGCCCATCTTGTGACCCTGTGAATCCGTAAGAAGAGTTATTGTCATCGCGTTGGCGTCCTTGCCGAGCTTTCTTCTTATAAGCTCGGTGCCGCCGAGCATATTGCTCCACTGGTCATCGCCGCCGAACTGCAGGTTGCAGTCGTAGTTGCGGAAAAGATAATAGAAATCATAGGATTGCATTATCATGTAGTTGAATTCAAGGAAGCTCAGACCCTTTTCCATTCTCTGCTTATAGCATTCGGCGCGCAGCATATTGTTTACCGAGAAGCACGCTCCGACATCTCTGAGCAGCTCAACATAGTTGAGCTTGAGCAGCCAGTCGGCATTGTTAATCATCTGCGCCTTGCCCTCGCCGAAGTCGATAAAGCGCTCCATCTGGCGCTTGAAGCACTCGGCGTTATGGTCGATATCTTCTTTTGTGAGCATCTTTCTCATATCACTTCTGCCGGAGGGGTCACCTATAAGGGTTGTACCGCCGCCGATGAGCGCTATGGGCTTGTTGCCGGCAAGCTGAAGCCTTTTCATAAGTGTAAGAGCCATGAAGTGACCGGCGGTAAGGCTGTCCGCCGTGCAGTCAAAGCCGATGTAAAATGTAGCCTTGCCGTTGTTGATGAGGTCTTTGATGTGCTCCTCATCCGTAACCTGGGCAATAAGCCCTCTTGCTACGAGTTCCTCATAAATTTTCATCTGATTTTCCTCCTGTGTTTTGTTTCGGGGGATAAAAAATCCCCCTGTCTGATTGACAGAGGGCGAATAAATCGCGGTACCACCTCTTGTTTGCAGCAGCCTCACAGCTGTTGCCTTTGCGGGTGCGAAAGGGGAGTGTGCCCTTTTATACCCAAACGCTTTAACGCGCGCACACGGCGAAGCCTAATTGACGCTGCTTTCAGCCTCGCAGCTCGGGGATGTATTTCCCGTGCTCTCCGCGCCTCCTTGCACCAACCGGAGGCTCTCTTTGCCGGACACACAAAACGGTACTTCTTCCCGTCACAGCCGATGGAAGGATTATATTACATGTCCCGAGAAAAGTCAATAGCGGGATTTACGGGTTAGGGGATAAGCTTTTTGAGGCTTGCGGCAAGCTAAAGCCTCCCTTGTCAAAGGTAGCAATGCGACAGAGGAGGGATTTAAATACGAAGTCTTTAACAAAAAAATTCGTCCCGCCCGGTTGACATATTCCTCTCACGGGCTTATACTGATGTTGTCAGATGTCTTCGGGGCGGGGTGAAATTCCCCACCGGCGGTAAGCGGCACAAATTGCCGTGAGCCCGCGAGCGGGCGTGTTTTAAGAAATATCTTTGCACGCAAGGCTGATCGGGTGTGATTCCCGAGCCGACGGTAAAGTCCGGATGAGAGGAGAATCTGCGTGACATCACACAATGTCGCGCCCCGAAGAATATTCGGGGCGTTTTATATTTTTCCGAAAGGGTGGTTGAAAATGGAAAAGAAATCACAGATGAACATACGCCGTCTTACCGTTTCGGCGATGCTCGCAGCGCTTGCAATTGTGATGATGATGGTGGTGAGGTTTCCGCTTATACCGGCTGCGCCGTTCCTTGAATACGATATGGGCGATGTGCCTGTGCTGATAGGCACATTCATGTTCGGCGTACCGTCCGGACTTCTTATATTGCTGGTGGTTTCGCTCATACAGGCGCTTACCGTAAGCGCCGCAAGCGGCTGGGTGGGCTTTGTCATGCACTTTGCGGCATCCGGACTTTTCCTGATTGCTGCCGGACTTATATATAAAAAGATACCATCTGTAAAAGGAGTGGTGCTCGGGCTTGTGTGCGGCTCTGTTGTAATGGTTGCCGCAATGATACCGTTAAACCTTATTTTCACCGTGTATTTCCTGGGCACACCGCGTCAGGCGGTCACCGATATGCTCATACCCGCAATAATACCTTTTAACGCTCTGAAGGCAATTATAAATTCCGTAGGGTCGTTTATTTTGTATATCCCCTTGAAAAAGGCTCTGAAAAGTATTAAAGTATAACATATTGTATAATATATTCGGGAGGCGGAGTATGAAAACCGAAACTTTAAAGCTGACAAACGAAAACGTAACGCTCACAACCTATATACTTGACTCTTCTGCGGAAATGCCGAACATGAAAACCAGGCCGGCAATACTTATCTGTCCGGGCGGAGGATATTATATGTGCTCAGACAGAGAAGCCGAACCGATAGCAATGGCATTTCTGGCGATGGGCTATAATGCGTTTGTGCTTCGCTATTCTTTAAAGGAGGCATCGGAGTTTCCGCGTCCTCTCAACGACGCAGAGCAGGCGCTCGCGCTCATACGCGAAAGAAGCGCCGAATGGGGTGTTATTCCGGAAAAAATAGCCGTTTGCGGCTTCTCGGCAGGCGGACATCTTGCCGCCGCTCTGGGAACCATGGGAAAAATACGCCCGAATGCAATGATTCTCGGCTATCCGTGCATAACCGAGGACATCTGCAACTCAAAGACGCTTGCGACACATGTTCCTTCGCTTGACACAGAGGTGGATGAGCAGACCCCTCCCGCATTTATTTTTTCAACAGCCGATGATTCCTGTGTGCCCATCAGAAGCTCGCTCTCCTTTGCTTCCGCCCTTTCCGAGAAAAAGATTCCGTTCGAGCTGCATGTATTCGGCAGCGGCTCACACGGACTTGCTGTGGCAAAGCGAGTCACCGGAGCCGTAAATCCGGAGGTGTCGGACTGGATTCCCATGTGTGAAAAGTGGCTGGATAAACTCTTTTTTGAATAAGGGTATTGACAAATGCCCGAAAAATAAATAATATCTTCATGTACATGGCGTTTTTAAAAATTTTATGGGAGTTGTTGTTATGATATTTGAAAAACTCAGAGAGATAATCTGTGAGCAGCTTGATCTTGAGGAAAGCGAGGTAAATCTTGATTCCAACATTCTTGAAGACCTCGGAGCCGACAGCCTTGACGTCGTTGACCTTGTAATGTCAATTGAGGATGAGTTTGACCTTGAGGTGCCCGATGAGGAGATAGCGCGCATAAAAACCGTAGGCGATATTGTAAAATTCATTGAAGAAAACTGATAATAAATTAAGGAAGTAGTAAAACTTATGGCAGAACAGAAAAAGATGGTGGACGAAATAACGTCAATGGACGTTGATTTCGCTCAATGGTATACGGATATTGTTAAAAAAGCCGACCTCATAGATTATTCGAGCGTTAAGGGCTGTATGGTTATACGCCCTTACGGATATGCTATTTGGGAAAATATTCAAAAGCTTCTTGACTCTCGCTTCAAGGCGACGGGGCACGAGAATGTATATATGCCGATGTTTATTCCCGAGTCGCTTCTCGAAAAGGAGAAGGACCACGTTGAAGGCTTTGCTCCCGAGGTCGCATGGGTTACACACGGAGGAAACGAGAAGCTCGCAGAGCGCCTTTGTGTGCGTCCGACCAGCGAAACTCTGTTTTGCGAGCATTATGCAAATATAATTCAATCTCACCGCGACCTGCCTAAGCTGTATAATCAGTGGTGCAGCGTTGTGCGTTGGGAAAAGACCACGCGTCCCTTCCTTCGTTCAAGGGAATTTCTCTGGCAGGAGGGGCATACAGCTCACGCCACCGCACAGGAGGCAATCGAGGAGACCGAGCGTATGCTCAACGTCTATGCCGATTTCTGCCGCGAAGAGCTTTGTATGCCTGTTGTTAAAGGCAGAAAGACGGAAAGCGACAAGTTCGCCGGAGCAGAGGCAACCTATGCCATAGAGGCGCTTATGCATGACGGTAAGGCGCTTCAGGCGGGAACCTCCCATTATTTCGGCGACGGCTTTGCAAAGGCTTTCAACATAATGTTTACGGATAAGGACAACAAGCAGCAGTATGTTCATCAGACCTCGTGGGGCGTGACTACTCGTCTTATAGGCGCGGTTATAATGTCACACGGCGACGATAACGGCCTTGTTCTTCCTCCTGCGGTTGCTCCCGTACAGATAGTGATTCTGCCCATTGCTCAGCACAAACCCGGTGTGCTTGAAAAGGCGCAGGAGCTAAAAGAACGTCTTTCGGCTGCAGGCTTCCGTGTAAAGGCGGATTGCTCTGAGAACTCCGCAGGCTGGAAGTTTGCGGAATACGAGATGAAGGGCGTGCCTCTCAGGCTTGAGGTCGGACCCAAGGATATTGAAAACGGTCAGTGTGTGCTTGTAAGGCGCGACAACCGTGAAAAGACATTTGTAAAATTTGAAGAATTGGAGAAGGTTGCAAAAACTTTGCTCGATGAGCTCGCTTCCTCGCTCTACAATAAGGCTTTGGACAATCTTGAAAAACGTACCTATTCCTGCACAAGCACAGACGGTATAATAAAAGCTCTTGCCGATAACGGTGACGGCTTTGTAAAAACCATGTGGTGCGGTGAGGAAGCGTGCGAGGATAAAGTCAAGGAGCTTACGGGAGTCGGCTCGCGCTGCATCCCGTTTGAGCAGGAGCAGCTTGCCGAAAACTGCGTATGCTGCGGAAAAAAAGCGAAGTATACACTCTATTGGGCAAAGGCATACTGATACACATAAATGGAAACTGTAAACCGACATTTTAAGGCGCTTGAACTAAATAAGGTGCTTGCCATGCTCGCGGACAGAACCTCAAATGAGGACAGCCGCGAGCTGGCATTGAATTTAAAGCCCGAGCATGACATAAGTCTTGCTCAGGCTTTGCTTAATCAAACCCAGGCAGCACATTCGCTGCTTGCCCGTTTCGGAGGCCCGTCCTTCGGCGGACTTCACAACATCAATAACGCATTGAGCCGCGCGGATGCAGGAAGCACGCTCTCAATGCATGAGCTTATGGAAATTTCAGAGGTTTTGCGCGTGATGCGCTCACTTGTTGAGTGGCGCGGGCGCAATTCGGGAGGGGAGACATGCATAGATGTCCTTTTCGACTCCGTAACGCCCAACAAATATCTGGAGGACAAAATAAACTCCGCAATAATATCAGATGAGGAGATGTCGGATTCGGCTTCTCCGGAGCTTTACGATATACGCAGAAAAATCCGTGTACAGGAGTCATCTGTGCGCGAAAAGCTTGATAAAATCATACGCTCGGCTCAATATTCAAAGTTTTTGCAGGATAATATCGTTACGCAGAGAAACGGACGTTACGTGGTTCCTGTAAAAAGCGAAAACCGCTCTGAGATATCAGGCCTCGTGCACGACACCTCCTCAAGCGGAGCCACGGTGTTTGTTGAGCCCATGGGTGTGGTAGAGGCAAACAACGAAATACGCGTTCTCAAAGCCAGGGAGCGCGATGAGATAGAGCGTATTTTATCCGAGCTTTCGGCGGAGGCGGGAAGCTTTGCAGAGGATATAAAGGCGGGCTATGAATGTGCGGTTGAGCTTAATCTTATTTTTTCCAAGGCACAGCTTGCATACTCAATGAAAGCGAGCGTTCCGCTGTTGAATGATTCCGGAGTAATAACGCTCAAACGCGCACGCCATCCTCTTATAGACCCGTCCAAGGTGGTTGCCACGGACATTTCTCTCGGCAGAGATTTTGATACGCTTGTCATAACAGGTCCTAATACCGGCGGTAAGACGGTTGCCATAAAAACAATAGGTCTGCTCACTCTTATGGCAATGTGCGGGCTGATGATACCCGCGGATGACAGAAGCGAGGTTTCGGTTTTCGATTATGTGCTTGCCGACATAGGCGATGAGCAAAGCATAGAGCAATCGCTTTCCACATTTTCCTCTCACATGACAAACATCGTTGATATTCTTGCCGTTGCGGACACAAACAGTCTTGTGCTCATAGATGAGCTCGGTGCCGGCACAGACCCTGTCGAGGGTGCGGCGCTTGCCATGGCAATACTTGAAAAGCTGTTTGAAAAGGGCGCAAAGGTGGCTGCCACAACGCACTACGCGGAGCTGAAGGCATACGCCCTTCAGACATACAGAGTGGAAAACGCCTGCTGCGAATTTGACGTAAACACGCTCAAGCCCACGTACCGGCTGCTTATAGGCGTTCCGGGGCGCTCAAACGCATTCGCAATATCAGAGCGTCTGGGAATATCCTCAGAGGTGATACAGCGCGCAAAGGACCTTGTATCCACTGAAAACATACGCTTTGAGGATGTTGTGGATTCTCTTGAAAAGAGCCGTATAGACATGGAACGCGAGCGCGAGCTTGCTGAAAAGCTGAAGCTTGAGGCCGCAGATGAAAAGGAACGCGCAAAAAGCTATAAGGCGGAGATGGAAAAATTACGCGAAGCCGAGCTTGAAAAGGCGCGAGGTGAGTCGTTACGTATTGTTGAGCGTGCCAAACGCGAGGCGGAAGCTCTTATGCAGCAAATCGAATCGCTGAAAAAAGAGACAAAGGCAGCAAAGGATACGGCGGAGCTGGCACGTCGTGCGCGCGCACAGATAAAACAGAGCATGAACGCAATAGGAGAGGTTGTAGACCCCGTAATAGATGTGCAGGATGATGAGGAGGATTATGTCCTCCCGCGTGAGCTTGAGCCCGGAGATACCGTATACTGCAAGCTTATAGGCAAAAATGCAACCGTCACAAGGATTGCGGATAAAAACGGCAATGTCGAAATAAGTGCAGGCATGCTCAAGATGCGTGCGAATATTTCATCGCTGCGCCTTGTAAGCGGAGCGAAAAAAGAGAGTGAAAAAGCATCGCTTTCGAGAAATAACGGTACGGAGAGCCGGCTGAACATGGAGGTCAACACACGCTGCGATTTGCGCGGAAAAATGGTTGATGAGGCACTCATTGACCTTGACGCCTTCATAGACAGCACCGTAATGTCGGGGCTGAAGGAAATAACGATAATTCACGGCAAGGGAACCGGCGCGTTGCGTGCTGCCGTTCAAAAGCATCTGAGAGCGCATCCTCAAATAAGAACCTTCCGCCTCGGAACCTACGGCGAGGGCGAAAACGGCGTAACTATTGCGGAAATAAAATAAAAAAGGCTCCGTGCATTAAAAGCACGGAGTTTTTTGTGTCCAAAAATAAACAAGCCCCGCCAAGCCGGAAACGGTAATAATAACCTGCTCAAAGCAGGTGGGTGCGTGCCCGCGGTTTCGCGCTCCCTTCGTCCGGCAAAAGCCGGGAGGTCTGCAATCCGCCGCTCGGAGTCACTGCTCCCTTAAATAAATCGTTGGGTTAATATTAGCCGTAATTATCGCACAAGGCAGGGTAGTTATTCAGTTGCGGTAAAGGGAATAATCAGTCTGCATCGGAAGAGGATGCGTTGTTGTCATCAAACTCAAAGTAATCCTCAAGCCGGGACTCGAACGTTTTCCCTATTTCATTAAATTCCTCTTCGTCTTCAATCGGCTCAAGATATGTTTCGCCTTCCTCGTCCTCAACGACACGCAGGATAATAAGCTCTCCGCTTTCATCAAGGATTTTCTCGGCTTCATCATAGACGGGGAGAAGGGCGACATATCTTCCTTCGTCGGTTTCTATGCGGTCAAGCTCCTCAAATACGTGTTCGACGCCTTCCTCATCAACGACACTGACAATATCCGGTCCGAATTCATCATCAATCATAGTTTGCAGTCTTTACCGGTTGGCTGTTGTTTGCAGCCCGGTATTTTTCCTCTCATAGTTTTCGGATTTACCTTGATATTATTCTAACCTTAAATCTCAAATTAGTCAACAATAAAAAGCTTCCATTCAGGATTTCACAAAAAAATCAAAAAATGTTTATAAAAACTGTTGACAATGCACAAAAGATGTGGTATGTTATAGATGACAAAAGAAGTGAGAACAGAGTTTAACGGCAAGACCGTGGATTATAAAGACTCATCCTACACTTCGTTTGATTGAACCGAAAGGGGTGATACCGATGTACAATTCAACAGACCCGCAGGCGGTATCCGCCCGTGAGTTCATCTGAAGCAACCCGCATACCGAAAACAGCTTGTTTCAATCGGGTGTTAACCGCGATTGCCGTTCGGGCGGAGTCTTACAGATGCTCGGCGGGTGATTGACGGGAAAATCGCAAAAGCTTCATTTCCCGCACAGACAGGCAAATTTACCTATAATAAACCAACGCCCTCCGTGTAAAGGAACGGAGGGCGTTCTTTTGTCACTTACTCGCAGATTTCCGCAGACCACTCAAATTCAAAGCTTTCGCCTGCCGGAAGGGCGTTTATGCCGCGCTTTTGCGATATATCATCCTTGCGGTCATAGGAGTCATTGACGCCGTACCACGGCTCTATGCAAACATAGGGCGCGCCCGGCTTTGCCCATATTCCGAGAAACGGAGCATCACCGTAATTGAATTTTACAAACGCCTTACCGCTTTTATCGACAAGCGATATTCCGCTTCCCTTGAGTCCCGAGAGAATCAGAGCATCATTTTTAAAGATATCTTCCGTCACGGTTATGCTCTTTTCATTGTCGAGCAGGGGGAAGGTCTCGTCGATTATTACGGAATCGGCGTCTATGCGCTCGGTGCGAAGCGTCTGTGCAACATCAAATTCAAGAGTATCTCCGATTTCGCAGTTGAAGCCGGGATGCGCACCGATTGAAAAATACATTGTCCTCTCATTTGTGTTAACCACGCGATGATTCACATGCAGTGTGCTGCCGTCAATTGTGTAGGTGATATAAAGCTCGTATTTGTACGGATATTTTTTAAGCGTATCCTCATTTTCGCGCTGCACGAACACAAGCGAACCGTTTTTACTGCTGACAAATTCAAACGGCCTTTTGCGCGCAAGCCCGTGCTTCGGCATCTCATATTCAACACCGTCAAGCCTGTATTTATCCTCAAGAACCTTGCCGATTACAGGGAACAGCACCGGCGCCTGACCGTACCAGATTTTTTCATCCCCGTACCAGATGTACTCCTTACCGGTTTTCTTGGATTTAAAGGAGGTAAGCTCCGCACCCATCTCCTTTACTCCGAGTGTGAACAGTTCGTTTTCAGCCGTATATATCATCTTTTTCATCCTTTCAAAAACAAAAGCATCATGGAAAAAACCACAATGCTTTTGCGTTTATTACAGTGGAGTTTACTTGCTTGCCTTTTCCTTGCCCTTTGATTTAACATTAAGAACCGTATTTACGATTATGCCGAGGATAAGGGCGCATGCAATGGAGGTAATGGTGATTTTTCCGAAGTTCAAGGTAAGTCCGCCGATGCCCGCAATAAGGATAGCGGACACAACAAAGAGGTTTTTGTTTTCCTCAAGGTCAACCTTCTGAACCATCTTCAGACCGCTGACAGCGATAAAGCCGTACAGTGCCATGCAAACGCCGCCCATTACGCAGGAAGGAATGGAATTTACAAACGCCACAAACGGAGAGATGAAGGAGATAAGTATTGCGCCGATTGCAGCTGCGATTATTGAAGCAACGGAAGCATTCCTTGTTATAGCAACGCAACCGATTGACTCGCCGTATGTTGTGTTCGGGCAGCCTCCGAAGAATGCACCGAACATTGAGCCGACACCATCGCCGAGAAGTGTTCTCGAAAGGCCGGGCTCCTCAAGAAGGTCTTTTTCAATGATGCTGGAGATATTCTTGTGGTCGGCTATGTGCTCTGCGAAAACAACGAACGCAACCGGAACATAAGCAGCAAAAATAGTTCCTATGTATGCACCGTTAATTGCTGAAACGCCCTTTATTGCGGTAAGGAAGGTGAAATCCGGAACCTGGAAGAAGGTGCTGAGTCCTACACCGTTTGCAGTAAGAGCGGTAAGCGAGCCAAAATCACTTATAAGCAGCGCATCTGTGCCGGTCGCCTTACCTATGAATGTGAATATTGCCGCCACAGCGTAACCGGCAAGTATGCCGAGAATGAACGGAATGAGCTTTGCGGTCTTCTTGCCGAATGTAGAGCAAAGCATTGTTACGAGAAGCGTAACAAGTCCGCAAAAAACAGCTACAAGAACGCTTCCGCCGGCGTTTGCCTTTGTGAGGTCGCCGATTGCATTGCCTGCAAGCGAAAGTCCTATAATTGCAACCGTGGGTCCGATGACTACGGCGGGCATAAGCTTGTTTATCCAGCCCACACCGGCAACCTTAACAATAATTGCAATAATTACATACACAAGACCTGCGAAAACAGCGCCGAGGATAAGGCCGAGATATCCGGCTGCCACTGAGACCGCACCTGCGAATGCTGCGGTCATTGAGCCGAGGAAGGCAAATGACGAGCCGAGGAACACGGGGCTCTTCTTCTTGGTGAAGAGGACATAAATAAGAGTACCTACACCGGCTCCGAAAAGTGCGGCTGCGGTACTCATTGCATCCTCGCCCTCGAGGTTTGCATTACCGTTGATGATGACGGGAACGACAAGTGTTGCTGCCATAATTGCAAGCAGCTGCTGGATTGCAAAAACAATCAGCTGGCCGAACTTCGGCTTGTCATTGACATTGTAAATGAGCTTCATATTTGTGACCGTTCCTTTCGTAGAGGCCGCAAGCTTTGCGCCGGCTTTCAAAGGCACAAATCTGCAGTTTGAAAGATTTCCCTTTCAAACCTTCCCCTCCATACATTTTTTCAAGCCCGTTTCCGAACCTGTATTAGGAAGAATATACCACAACATGTAGTGTTTGTAAATACAATTTTCAAAAATAATCCACAAAATTCGTCTTTTTTTGCGTACGCTATTTACTTTAATGTGCCCAAAGGTATATAATACACAAACGGAGATGATAAACAGCATGATAATAGATGCACATACACACATATATCCTGAAAAAATCGCCGAAAAGGCCGTGAAGGGAATAAGTGAATTTTACGACATAGAGATGAGCTGCGACGGAACGCTGAAAACCCTGTTCAAGCTCGGAGATGCGGCGGGGGTCAACAAATATCTCGTCCATTCCGTAGCCACAACGCCGAGGCAGACCCGCCATCTGTGCGATTTTATCGCGGAGCAGGTTCGTCAATTTCCGGACAAGCTCATAGGCTTCGGTTCGGTGCATCCGGACGGTGAGGATGTCGCCGCAGATGTTGAGTATATACTCTCCCTCGGACTGAAGGGTATAAAGCTTCATCCTGATTTTCAGAAGTTCAATATCGATTCCCCAGAGGCAATGAAAATATATGAAGCGGCCGAGGGGCGTCTTCCGATACTTTTCCACACCGGAGATTACCGTACGCAGTATTCAAGACCGCAGCGCCTTCTCAATGTAAAAAAAGCGTTTCCGAAGCTCGATGTCATAGGTGCTCATTTCGGCAACTGGTCGCAATGGGAGGAAGGGCTGGACATACTCGGAGGAGCGGATATATATGTTGACACCTCCAGCTCTCAGTATGCTCTTACACCCGAAAAGGTCCGGGCTCTCATAGACGGCTTCGGCACGGACAGGATTCTTTTCGGCTCGGATTACCCGATGTGGAACCCCAAGGACGAAATAGAAATGCTTGACAAGGTGCTCCGAAGCGATGAGGAGCGCGAAATGATATACCACGGCAACCTCGAACGCTTGCTTGCAAAGTATGAATGAATAAACAAATATTAAAGTCCGCCGAAAACCGGCGGACTTTTAGTTTGCATTTTTTATAGTTGATAAACGCCGGAATTGAGTACCACAATCTCTTTTCCGCACGAGCGGATATACCGATGCACCGGCTCCTCGAAGACCTTGTAGTCCTTAACCGAATAATCCTTGAGATTTATCGTTCTGATGCGGCAGGTTCCCTGATTGCAGATATACAGCTCACCGTCAAAGATGTTAAGGGAAACAGGGGAGGCGAAGGCGGTTGAACGGTCTCCGCCGATGCGAAGCACAACCTTTTCGGAGGCAAGTGAATACCGGATTACCGAATTGTTGTCCGGCACAACACACCATATATGCTTGTTATCGGCAGCTACACCCCTGACCGGAAAATCATGATACATGAGGTCTCCCGTCCAGTACAGCACGCCCTCCGGGTCGAAAAGTCCCATTTCTCCGGTAGGGTAAACCACCGAGGTCTGTGAACCCGGCAGAGCGGCAACATCACAGGATATGTAATCGCCTATCTGTTCAACGATGGGCTTATATGCCGAGCCGAATTTATTGAGCAGATACACACCCTTTGTCACCGGAGCCGCACGTTCGGTGTTCAGGTCATAGCTGAAAAACGAAACCTTTACCGAGTCGTTTTGCAGTGATTCCTTGCGCGCAAAGATAAGCCCTTTGGAGAAGGGTATAATATCGATTATATCGATGTCCATGAGACATTTCATAATGAATCACCCGCGAATTCAATCATTTTTCACCTGATAACAAAGCGTCATCAGGCTGTCGCTGAGATGTACGTTTTCAAACACCGCCTCGGGGAATTTGGCCGACAAATCGCGGTGGCTGAAATTCCAAAAGCCGGTTATTCCGAGCGCGACAAGCGAAGCGGTTATAGCCTCGGCATTTTCGGGAGGAATGCAAAGCACGGCAACGACAGGCTTGTTATCCTTGCAGAAATCGTCAAGAGCGCTCATGGGATGAACGGGTATTCCGTTTATCATTTGCCCCGCAATGGCCTCATTGCGGTCAAATATACCTATCAGATTAAAACCGCGCTCTGCGAAGTTCATGTGTGTGGCTATTGCCTTTCCGAGATTTCCGGCACCGATAAGAACAGTTTTGTATCCGCTGTCAACACCGAGTATACGCCCGATTTCTATATAGAGCATATCTATGTTATAGCCGTAGCCCTGCTGACCGAAGCCGCCGAAGCAGTTTAAGTCCTGACGTATCTGTGATGCCGTGAGTCCCATCCTTGAGGATAACTCGCGGGAGGATATGCGCACAATGCCCTCGCGTTTTAGCTCTGCGAGATATCTGTAATATCTGGGCAGCCTTTTTATTACCGCAATAGATACATTTTCACTCTTTGCCATAGCTTTTTACCTCAGCTTCTTTACCGTTTCCATAACGTATTTTCCGAATTCTTCGCAGGTGCAGCCGTCCTCGCGTCCGGTTATCTTCAGTTTGCACTCCTCAAGCATGCATATATCAAGCGCACGCTCAAGTGTATCGGCCTGCTTTTGCATACCTATGTGAGAAAGCAGAAGCACCGATGCGCGGAGCATCGAGCAGGGGTCGGCATATTTGCCGCGACCTTCTTTTATCATTCTGGGAGCAGAGCCGTGAATGGCCTCAAACATCGCATAGCGCTTGCCGATATTTGCACTTCCGGCTGTGCCCACACCGCCCTGGAACTCGGCTGCCTCATCTGTAATTATATCTCCGTAAAGATTCGGGAGGATAAACACCTTGAAATCCTTGCGGCGCTTCTCGTCAACGAGCTTTGCCGTGGCAATGTCTATATACCATTCATCTGTGGTTATTTCCGGATATTCAGCACCGATTTCCTTGCAGAGGTTAAGGAATTTACCGTCTGTGGTTTTTATAATGTTTGCCTTTGTGACAATGGAGACTCTTTCCTTGTTGTTGTTTCTGGCGTATTCGTATGCAAGCCTCGCGATTCTCTGGCAGCCCTCCGTGGTGGTAACCACAAAGTCCATTGCCAGCTCATCATCGACATTTACACCCTTTGAGCCCACTGCGTAAGCGCCCTCAGTGTTCTCGCGGAAGAAGGTCCAGTCAATGCCCTGAGCGGGAACCTTTACGGGACGCACGTTGGCAAATAAATCAAGCGCCTTGCGCATTGCAACGTTTGCGCTTTCGATATTCGGCAGTCCGTCTCCCGCCTGCGGGGTAGTGGTCGGTCCCTTGAGTATGACATGACAGCTCTTCAGCTCGTCGAGCACGTCATCCGGAATCGGCTTCATTGCGGCAACTCTGTTTTCAATTGTGAGTCCGTCAATGAATTTAAATTCAACCTTACCCGCTTTCACCTCGTCGGCAAGCATATATTCAAGCACGGCAGCGGATTCACGCGTAATTACGGGACCTATACCGTCTCCGCCGCATACGCCTATGATTATTTTGTCAAGCGCTTTATAATCGGTGAATTCCTTGACGGATTTGATTTTTTCATTTCTTGCGGATTGCTCTCTTATAAGCGCTTCAAACTTATCAAGCGCGTTTTTAATCTGTACTTCTGTCATTTTTATAACCATTCCTTTCCGCCGAGCCGCAAACTTTGTGGCGGTTTCGGCAAACGAAGTCCTGCTTCATTACGAAATGACGGTTGTTGACCGTCAAGGCGCAAGCTTATTCTCCAAGTTTAGTATAATTGAGAAGTCCTCCGGCGAGGATTATTTTCAGCTGTCTGTCCGAAAGGGGACAAAGCAGCGAATATTCCTCGTTTTTGGTCTTGTTAACAAGCCTGATTTGCGTACCCGCCGAAAGCGCCGCTCTTAAATCGGGAAGCTCAAGAATATCGTCCTTGGATATTTTGTCATAATCCGCTGCATCCGAGAAGGTAAACGGCAGTATGCCGGCGTTTATGAGGTTCGCGCGATGTATTCTTGCGAAGGATTTAACGATAACCGCCTTGATTCCGAGATAAAGCGGTACGAGAGCGGCATGCTCCCTCGATGAGCCCTGACCGTAATTCGCGCCGCCTATAATAATTCCGCTTCCGGCAGCCTTGCAGTTTTCGGCAAAATGCTCATCGCACTGACGGAAACAGAACTGCGAAAGGAAGGGGATATTTGAGCGGTAGGGGAGTATCTTCGCTCCCGCGGGCATGATATGGTCGGTGGTTATGTCATCGCCGACCTTGAGAACCGCCTTTGCGGTTATGCTTTCGCCGAGCACATCGCTTGACGGGAACGGCTTTATGTTGGGGCCGTAAATAACTTCAATATTCTTTGCCTCGTCAACCGAAGCGGGAAGCTCAACCATATTGTCGTTTATGAGGAAGCTTTCGGGCATATCAACACTGATTTCGCCGCCGAGAGTACGTGCATCTGTAAGAACTCCGGATATTGCCGAAGCTGCAGCCGTTTCAGGGCTTACAAGGAATATCTGACCGTCGGCTGTGCCGCTTCTGCCTTCAAAATTACGGTTGAAGGTGCGCAGCGAAATACCCTTTGAGCAGGGAGATTGACCCATGCCTATGCAAGGTCCGCAGGCGCTTTCGAGTATTCTCGCTCCGGCGGCTATCATATCCGCAAGTGCTCCGTTTTCCGCAAGCATGGTAAGAACCTGCTTTGAGCCGGGCGCTATTCCGAGACTTACATTAGGTGCAACGGTTTTGCCCTTGAGAATTGCCGCAACCTTAAGCATATCGAAAAGCGAGGAGTTGGTGCAGGAGCCTATAAGCACCTGGTCAACCTTGAGAGCACCGATTTCGTTAACGGATTTTACATTGTCGGGCATGTGAGGCATTGCCGCAAGGGGAGCGAGTGCAGAAAGATTTATGTCAATAACTCTGCTGTATTCGGCATCCGCATCCGGCAGAAGCTCAACCCAGTCGTTTTCCCTTTGCTGTGCCTTGAGAAACGCCTTGGTTATGTCGTCCGACGGGAACACAGAGGTTGTTGCGCCGAGCTCCGCGCCCATGTTTGTTATTGTGGCTCTTTCGGGTACGGAAAGAGTTTTTATGCCCTCACCGCCGTATTCTACAACCTTACCTACTCCGCCCTTTACGCTGAGTATGCGAAGCACTTCGAGAATAATATCCTTTGCCGAAACATAGGGTGAAAGCTTGCCTGTAAGATTTATTTTGATGACCTCGGGCATAGTGATATAGTATGCGCCTCCGCCCATTGCAACCGCAACGTCAAGTCCGCCGGCACCGATTGCCAGCATACCGATTCCGCCTCCGGTGGGGGTGTGGCTGTCTGAGCCTATGAGCGTTTTTCCGGGTATTCCGAAGCGCTCAAGATGTACCTGATGGCATATTCCGTTGCCGGGGCGTGAAAATCTCACTCCGCGTTTCTTGCATACGCTCTGAATAAAACGGTGGTCATCCGCGTTTTCAAAGCCAGTCTGAAGGGTGTTGTGGTCTATGTAAGCAACGGAAAGCTCCGTCTTTACACGCTCCACTCCCATTGCTTCAAATTCAAGATACGCCATTGTTCCCGTTGCGTCCTGTGTGAGGGTCTGATCTATTCTTATTGCTACCTCGCTTCCGGGTGTCATATCGCCCTCAAGCAAATGAGCTTTTATGAGCTTTTGCGCCAAATTAAGTCCCAAAATAACCGCCTCCGTATAAACTTGTTTATAAATTTAACAATTACTTATGATAAACCGAGCAGGGGATTTTGTCAACAATTTAACAAGGATTTTTTCAAACTTTCGCATAAAAACCTTGAAAACTCAGTAAAACATATAAATATTATTAAAGCCAAATGTTGCGTTTTTTTGATTTTAGTGGTATACTGCATACAAAATGTGGTATTATGTGCAATTGTCGGAGACATCTGATAATATTTTCACCTTTTCGGAGCAAAATACCGAGTGCGGCGCACAGCGCACTTTATGGAAGAAAAGGTGAAAAATATGGCTGATGAGACTAAACACGGAAACCGCAATTTTATTACACCGGCACCTCCTGCGGGAGAACCGGCACCGGCATCTGATACCGACGAAAATTCCGAGGACGAGGTTCGCACCCCTGTGGCAGAGGATGGTTCCGTTACCGTTGAGAGAAACGGAAAATATATTCACTGTCTCACAATTATAGGTCAGATTGAAGGGCACTATATTCTGCCTCCTCAAAACAAAACCACAAAATACGAGCACGTTATACCCAGACTCGTCGCGATAGAGGAGAGCCCCGAAATAGACGGGCTTATAATAATACTCAATACCGTCGGCGGTGATATTGAGGCGGGGCTTGCCATTGCAGAGCTTATTGCCGGCATGAAAACGCCGACAGTTTCGCTTGTGCTCGGAGGCGGTCATTCCATAGGAGTTCCGCTTGCGGTATCTGCCAAAAAATCATTCATTACTCCGTCCGCAACTATGACGGTGCATCCCGTTCGCATGAACGGTCTTGTGCTCGGTGTACCTCAGACACTTTCATATTTCGAGCGCATGCAGGAGCGTATAGTAAGCTTTATAGAGGCAAATTCCGGCATGAAAAAAGAGCGCTTCCGTTCGCTCATGCTCGCCACGGGTGAGCTTGTTATGGATGTAGGCACGGTTCTTGACGGAAAGGATGCTGTGGAGGAAGGGCTGATTGACTCCCTCGGCAGTCTGTCCGATGCGCTTGACGCACTTTATTCCATGATAGAAAGCCCGGATTCAAACAACACATAATAATTTTGGGGAGGACTTAAATTGAGCATCATTAAAGCAATTATACTCGGAATAGTGCAGGGAATTACCGAATTCCTGCCGATATCAAGCAGCGGCCATCTTTCACTGTTTCAGCACTGGCTCGGAGTAGGAGTCGAATCCTCACTCCTGTTTTCGGTACTGTTACAGATGGGTACGCTCGCGGCTGTTTTCATTGTCTATTACGAAACCATATGGGAGCTTGTGCTTGAATTTATTTCCGTGATAAAGGATGTCGTTCACCGGAAATTCAAATACAAGGACATAAAAGGAAACCGCCGTATGCTCGTTATGTTCTTCTTTTCCTGCATACCTCTGCTCTTCCTTTTGATACCTATCGGAAACGACCAGAACATCATGGACTTCTTCAAACGCTTTTCCGAGGACACAAGCATACTCGCAGAGGGCTTTTGCTTCCTGTTTACCGCACTGCTGCTTCTTGCCGGTGCCAGAACCGCACAGCTTAAAAAATCGAATCGCAAGGTAAACACTCTCGACGCGATTCTTATAGGTATTGCTCAGGCCGTTGCGGCGTTGCTTCCGGGCGTATCGCGCTCCGGCTCAACAATATCAACCGGACTTATGTGCGGCGTGTCCAAGGATTACATGGTAAAATACTCATTTATCCTCGGTATTCCGGCTGTGCTTGCGGCAAATGTAATGGAGCTGAAGGATGCCGTAGAGGCAGGGGAGACCTTTGATTTCTTCCCGGTCTTCATAGGTATAGTTGTTGCGGCTGTTGTCGGTGTTTTGTGCATAAAGCTGTTACGCATATTGCTGAAGAAGGACATGTTCAAATATTTCGGCTACTATTGCCTTGCGCTCGGCGGAATAACCGTTATTCTCGGACTTATTGAAAAATTTGCAAACGTATACATCGGTATACATTAAAAAGATAAACTTCACCTTTGTGAAAGGATTGGTAATTTCAAATGGCAAACTCTTCGGGAAACAAAAAGGCTCCCGCAAAAGCTGCAACAAAAACCGCGCCTAAAAAACCCGCCCCGGCACAACGTCAGGCGCCCGCCAGGGAAGCGGACACAGCGGCAAAAAAGCAGCTATACGCTGTGGTGCTGTTCGTAATATCGGTATTTATGCTGTGCCTTACCTTTATAAAGGCAAACGGGGTATGGGGCGCACTTCGCAACTTCGCTTTCGGGATGTTCGGCTTCGGTGCATTTTTGCTGCCGCTGCTGCTGATATATATAGCCATCATGGCGGCTATGGATAAGCCTCTCAACAGCGTAGGCACCAAGGTTGTCGAAGCATGTATTTTCCTTGTGCTCATTCTGGGCTTTGTACATATTGTAAAGTGCGACACCTCGCTGAACCTGTCATTTCTTGAACAGCTCAAGGAGGGCTACCGCTTTTTCAAGACCACCGGTTCGGTAGCCGGGAGCGGCTTTCTCGGAGCGTTTATCGGCGGAATCTTTTTACTGTGCACCGGTGCAAATAAGCTTGCCGCGGGAATAACAGACATGCTCTTTATCTTCCTTGCGTTTATGCTTATGACCGGAACCACACTTATCAAGCTTTTCCGTACAGTCTGGAAGCCGGTTGAAAAGGTTTCGGAATATACCGAAGAAAAAATAGAGCTTGTGAAAACTCATCAGGAGCAGGAGCGCGAGGCGCGCGAGGAGAGAAAAAAGTTTGACTTTGATGTGGATTTAGGTCCTGCGGCAAGCGCAGCACCCTCTGTTATTGATGAGCTTATAGACGAAACCAAGGAGCAGAAAAAGCATATCAAAAAGCCGGGCACGGTCGTTTCCATAACAGAGGAGCCCAAGCCGGCGCCCGCAGCGGAGACTCATGCGGATTCAAAGCCCGTGCTGCTTGATGATATAATAAAAAAGGCATCACAAAAGGAAGCTTCAAAAATTCCGGCAACGGAAAAGAAGGCGCCTCCGGCACCCGCAGAGCCGGTTGTTGAGGAGGAAAAGCCGAGCTACCGGCTGCCCCCGATTGACTGCCTTAATCCGCCCAGAGCGTCCGAAAGCGCTGATTACGGCGACGAGCTCAAGCTCAACGCCCAGAAGCTTGTTGATACACTGCGCAGCTTCGGAGTTGAAACAAAAATAGTGGATATCTGCAGAAGTCCCTCCGTGACCCGTTATGAGCTTCAGCCGGCGGCAGGAGTTAAAATCAGCAAAATAACCGGTCTTGCGGACGACCTTGCGCTGAATCTTGCAACCGCAGGCGTAAGAATAGAGGCTCCGATACCGAACAAGGCTGCAGTCGGAATTGAGGTTCCGAACCGCGAGAGGAATCCCGTAAGTCTGCGTGAAATAATTGATACAAATCAATACCGCCTTGCAAAAAGCAAGCTGAACGTCGCTCTCGGAAGAGATATTCAGGGCACTCCGTCGTATGCGGACCTTGCCAAGATGCCGCATCTGCTCATAGCCGGAACAACAGGCTCGGGCAAATCCGTGTGCCTCAACACGATGATATTAAGCATCCTTTACAACGCCACACCGGATGAAGTAAAGCTCATAATGATAGACCCGAAAAAGGTTGAGTTCACTATATATTCCGGTATACCGCACCTTCTTGTGCCCGTGGTTTCAGACCCGAGAAAGGCGTCCGGCGCCCTTGCTTGGGCTGTGACCGAGATGCTCAACCGCTACAAGCTGTTTTCCGAAAACAACGTGCGCGATATTGCAGGTTATAACTCGGTGCTTGAAAAGCGGGGAGAGGCAAAAATTCCGCACATAGTAATATTCATTGATGAGCTGTCGGACCTTATGATGGCTGCCCCTAACGAGGTTGAGGACTCCATATGCCGCCTTGCTCAGATGGCGCGTGCCGCGGGTATGCATCTTGTAATTGCGACACAAAGACCGTCCGTCGATGTAATTACCGGTATAATCAAAGCCAACATTCCCAGCCGTATAGCGCTTTCGGTGTCCTCTCAGGTTGACTCGAGAACTATTCTCGATATGATAGGTGCCGAAAAGCTGCTCGGTCTCGGAGATATGCTCTTTGCTCCGGTGGGAACCTCAAAGCCTATCAGAATACAGGGTTGCTATGTTTCCGATATGGAAATAGAGACTGTTATAAACTTCATAAAGGCGCAGTCCGAAACCACCTATGACGACAGCGTTATGGAGGAAATCGAGCGTCAGGCGGCGGCAGAGCCCGCAAAAAAGAAGGGCTCAAGCATCTTTTCGGACGGCGATTCGGATGACGCAGATTCCGAATCGGACGAGCTGTTGCCGAAAGCGATAGAGGTTGTAGTTGAAGCGCAAATGGCATCCACGACCTTGCTCCAGCGCAAGCTCAAGCTCGGTTACGCGAGAGCGGCAAGAATAATTGATGAGCTTGCCGAGCGCGGCATAGTCGGTCCCTTTGAGGGCAGCAAGCCGAGAAAGGTGCTCATTTCAAAACAGCAATGGTATGAGATGAACGCAATGGCCACTGCCACTCCGCGCAGAACAGAGGACGAGGAAGTCGGTGCCGCAGAGGTGTTTGAGGATGTATTTTCAAGCTCCGCGGACAGTCAAGAAGATATATGAATAATAAGTTTTTACCTACAACTGCACATGAGATTGCACAGCTCGGGTGGGATACAGCGGATTTTGTATACGTCACAGGCGATGCCTACGTTGACCACCCGTCCTTCGGTCCCGCGATAATAACCCGTGTCCTTGAGAATGCGGGCTTTCGCGTTGCCGTGCTTTCGCAGCCGGACTGGAAGTCGGATCGGGATTTCACTCGCTTAGGCAGACCGAAGCTCGGTTTTTTTGTGTCCTCGGGCAATCTCGACTCAATGGTTGCTCATTACACGGTTGCCAAACACCGGCGCAATGAGGATTGTTATACTCCCGGCGGAGCTACGGGCAAGCGTCCGGACAGGGCGGTAAGCGTTTACTGTAAAAAAATCCGTGAAATATACGGGGACATACCCATTATAATCGGCGGACTTGAGGCCTCGCTTCGCCGCTTCGCACATTACGATTACTGGGATGACACCGTTCACCCCTCAATACTTTTTGAGTCCGGGGCGGACATGATATCCTACGGTATGGGTGAAAACCAGACGCGTGAAATCGCCCGCAGACTCGCCGCCGGAGAAAACATAAAGGATATGACCGATATACGCGGAACCTGCTACGCGGTGGATGTCAGGAACACTCCTCTGTACGGTGCGGAATGTCCGTCATTTGAAAATGTTGTAAAATCCGAAAGGGAGTACGCCGTGGCGGCAAGAATTCAACTCGATGAGCAGGACCATATACGCGGTAAGCTTCTCAAGCAGCGTCACGGTTCAATGATGCTCGTTCAGAATCCGCCCATGCCTCCGTTGACAACCGCGGAGCTTGACGAGGTATATGCGTTACCCTATGTCAGAAAACCGCACCCGTCCTATGAGGCTCTCGGAGGCGTTCCGGGGTTCTCTGAGGTTGAGTTCTCAATAGCGCACAATCGCGGCTGCTTCGGAGCGTGTAATTTCTGTTCGCTTGCGTTTCACCAGGGCAGATACGTTACCTCGCGCAGCAAGGAATCCGTAATAGCGGAAGCCAAGCTTCTCACCACGCTCGACAGCTTTAAAGGGAACATTCACGATATAGGCGGACCCACGGCTAATTTCAGGTTTCCGTCGTGTAAGATTCAAATGGAAAAGGGGCTGTGCAAGGGTAAAAAATGTCTCGCTCCCAAGCCCTGTCCGAATCTTGTTGCCGACCATTCGGAATATCTTGACATACTTCGCAGCGTCAGAGCGGTTGACGGAGTTAAAAATGTGTTTATACGCTCCGGAATACGCTATGACTATATGCTTGAGGACAAGGACGATGCTTTCTTCCGCGAGCTTGTGCATTACCATGTAAGCGGCCGCCTCAAGGTCGCTCCGGAGCACTGCTCAGCGGCTGTGCTTGACAAAATGGGTAAGCCGCATATAGAGGCGTACCTGAAATTCTCAAAGAAGTATTTTGAATACACAAAGGGCTTCGGCAAGGAGCAGTATATAGTTCCTTATCTCATGTCCTCGCATCCGGGCTGCTCGTTAAAGGAAGCCATAGAGCTTGCCGAATTTTTAAAGCGGGAGGATATACGTCCCGAACAGGTTCAGGATTTTTATCCCACACCCGGAACGATATCCACTGCCATGTATCATACGGGACTTGACCCGTATACACTCAAGCCGGTTTATGTTGCAAAAAATCCTCATGAAAAGGCTATGCAGAGGGCGCTGCTGCGCTATTTTGATAAATCGTCACAGGGGCTTGTGCTCGAAGCGCTGCGTATCGAGCATCGTTATGACCTGATAGGCACGGCAAAGAGCTGTCTTGTGCCGGAGCCCAAGGGCAAGGGCGCTTATGCCCCTAATGCCCGCACGGCGGCAAATTCACACACACGAGCGCCCGGCAAAAAACCGAAAGGCGGCAAAAGCAATGTTAAACGCGGGAAAGCTAAATAAATTGCAGCGCAAAATCGCCTTTGCCTTTGCGCTTGCACTGCTTGCGGTTTCTCTTTTTATCACTGTTGCGCCTAAGCTGAATCTTCCGTTCGAGGTGCCGGGATGGGATGATATCTTTTCCGCCTCGGGAATGACAGACTCCTCAGAGGCGTTATCCATGCCTTTTTCGGCGCACTTTATTGATGTCGGTCAGGGTGATTGCGAGCTTGTAATCTGCGGCGAAAAATCCATGCTGATAGACGCGGGGGAGACAGGCAATTCGGAAAATATACTCTCATATTTAAAATCCGCCGGCGTTGAAAAGCTCGATTACATAGTAGTTACGCACCCGCATTCCGACCATATAGGCAGTATGGCGGAAATAATCGGAAGCATGCCGGTTGAGAATGTGATAATGCCGCGTCTGAGCGAGGAAAATATTCCCACGACAAAGGTATACGAAAACCTGCTTATCGCACTTAAAGACAGCGGAGCAAATATAATTGCCGCGGAGTGCGGCGACGAATACACACTCGGTGACGCCGCCTTTACGGTGCTTTCTCCCGTAAAGCAGTATGAGGATTTGAACAATATGTCCGTTGTGCTGCACTTCACCTACGGCGGCATATCATATATTTTTATGGGCGATGCGGAAACCGAAGCGGAAAAGGATATCATAAAATCCGGGCTTGAATTGAGTTCAGACGTCATAAAGATAGGTCACCACGGCAGCGACACCTCATCCTCGGAGAAGTTTTTAAGACAGGTAAAACCGAGATATGCGGTTGTATCCTGCGGGGCGGGCAACAGCTATAACCATCCCAACGCAAAAATTGTAAACCGTATAACGTCCCTCGGTGTTTCTCTTTTCAGAACGGATATTGACGGCACCGTTATAATTGCCACGGACGGAAAAAGCTGCAAAACATTTAAAGGAGTATGAGCTTATGCTGCGCGTTATAGTTGACAGAATAGAGGGCGAATTTGCCGTATGCGAGCTTGCTGACGGAATAATGATAAAGCTTGTTCTCACACAGCTTCCGGCGGATGTGAAGGAGGGCTCTGTGCTTGATGTAGAGGACGACGGCACAACCGTAATCAACAAGGAAGCCGAGGAGCAGCGTAAAAAAGGACTTCTGAAGCTTCAAAATGAACTTTTCGGTAAAAAAAGCTGCGAATAAGGCGAAAATATCGGTTTTTTTAAAAGAAATCACTTGCAATAACGATATTGTTATGATATAATTTGCGGGCAAAACACACGGGCAGGCGATCGGAGATGCCGTCTGCGCAGCAATGCGTGGTGTCTCTTGAATTGAACCGGCTCGGAGGTTTTAAGAAAAAAGGAGGAAATATCAATGTCAGTAGTATCCATGAAGCAACTGCTCGAAGCAGGCGTCCATTTCGGTCATCAGACCAGAAGGTGGAACCCCAAAATGGCTCCCTATATTTTTACGGAGCGCAACGGCATCTACATCATCGACCTTCAGAAGACGGTCAAAAAGCTCGAGGAAGCGTACATGTTCGTACGTGATATCTCGGCAAACGGCGGCGACATTCTTTTTGTCGGCACCAAGAAGCAGGCTCAGGAGTCCGTTCGTGACGAAGCAATCCGTTGCGGAATGTCTTTCGTAAACGCACGTTGGCTCGGCGGTATGCTTACCAACTTCAACACCATTCAGAGAAGAATAAAGAGACTCGCACAGCTCAAGGCTATGGAGACCGACGGAACCTATGACCTTCTTCCCAAGAAGGAAGTTATAAAGCTCAACCTCGAGAAGGAAAAGCTTGAAAAGTTCATGGGCGGTATCACCGAAATGAAGAAGCAGCCGGCAGCTATGTTTATAGTTGACCCCCGCAAGGAAAGAATCGCCGTAGCAGAGGCCAAGAAGCTCGGTATTCCGATTGTTGCAATTGTTGACACAAACTGCGACCCCGACGAGATTGATTATGTAATTCCCGGAAACGATGACGCTATCCGTGCAGTTAAGCTTATCGCAGGCGCAATGGCAGATGCTGTTATTGAAGGCAGACAGGGCGAGCAGAATCTTCCCCAGATAGAGGATGAGGATGCTTCGGAAGAAGCAGACGCTTAAAAGAAAGAATAAATAAGGGCGGAATTCAATTTCCGCCCCGATTTTAAGGAGGATAAATTTATGGCATTCACAGCAAAAGATGTTCAGGCTCTGCGTGAAAAGACCGGAGTCGGCATGATGGACTGCAAAAAAGCACTCGTCGAATCAGACGGCGATATGGATAAGGCAATCGACTTTCTCCGCGAAAAGGGTCTTGCCGCCGCAACCAAGAAGGCGGGAAGAATAGCAGCGGAAGGCGCAGTTGTCGCATACAGTGACGGTAAGGTCGGCGTTCTCGTTGAGGTTAACTCCGAGACAGACTTCGTTGCAAAGAACGAGGAATTCCAGAAGCTTGCTGCCGCAATAGCTCATACCGTAGCGGACAACAATCCTGCCGATGTTGAAGCTCTCGGCGAAATGAAGCTTGCCGGAAGCGACAGAACAGTTACCGAAAACGTTCAGGATAAAATCCTTTCAATAGGCGAGAACCTCAAGGTTCGCCGTTTTGCAAGAACAGAAGGCGTTGTTGCAACTTACATCCACATGGGCGGCACCGTCGGTGTTATGGTTCATTTTGATGTTGATGACGCAACCGCAGCGAAGGACGAATTCAAGCTCATGGGTAAGGATGTTGCTATGCAGATAGCGGCAATGAGCCCCCAGTATCTTGACAACGCCTCAGTACCTGCCGATGTTATAGCTCACGAGAAGGAAATCCTCGCTGTTCAGATGCAGGAGGATGAGAAGATGAAGGGTAAGCCCGAAAAGGTTCTCGAGGGTATCATCTCCGGCAAAATCGCAAAGTTCTGCAAGGAAGTCTGCCTGCTTGAGCAGCAGTTCGTTAAGGACGGCGACATTACAGTTGCAAAGTACGTTGAGAATACCGCAAAGGCTCTCGGCGCAAGCATAAAGGTTCTTGATTTCGTTCGCTTTGCAAAGGGCGAGGGACTTCAGAAAAGAGAAGACAACTTCGCAGACGAAGTCGCAGGCATGATTAAATAATCAACAGCATATAAAAAACGGTTGCTTACAGCTTGTAAGCAACCGTTAATTTTTTGTTACTGCATTGTAACGCTTTCTTTTGGGGTAAGCGGTACATATTTATCCTGATAATAATTGCTCCGTTCAAAGGTTATCTCGCCGTCCGGCGCAATGTCAAGGATTGTGCACCCGCGCTGAGAGCCCTGCTTTGATATTCCCGAATACGCGAGGTAATCAATACTCATTCCGTATGTAAGATTTATTCCTTTATAGTTGAGCGAGAAGTTGTTGAGATGGTCGTGACCGCAGAACACGGAATCTGTGCTGCCGAGCGAGAGCATTGTCTCAAACATATTATCGTTATGTATACCGCAGTAAACTATTTTACCGCTTTCTCCGGCAACACCGTAATTGTATTTAACATCGGCTGTATCCTTAAAACCGTTTTCCGAATACTGAGTCCACGCATCCTTGTATTCGGTCAGGGGGATATGCAGGAACATGCTCGTGGGCACAACGCCGGAAAGTGATGAATATTTTTCAGCCGTTTTAGCATCCAATCCCGAAACAACCGCACGATTCTTCTCGGAAAGTGCTTCCACTGTTGATTTGTACCATGCAACCTGATTTTCATGAAGGTTGTCGTATTTCCATTGGATTCCGAGAAAATCCCCGTCAACATAGGAATGGGAATCAAGTATAATGAATGAACGTGTGATTATTCCGTCGGAATTTACAACATTTATAACCTGATTTCCCGAACCGTCAACATCTGACGGGCCTGATTGGAACAGGCAGTGCGGATATGCACCGCTTGAATAAAATTCAGCCATATCCTCACGTGAATAGTAGCTGTAAGCCTCCGTGTCGTGGTTGCCGAAGCAAAGCGTCCAGTACACACCGAGCGACTCCATAAATTCGGCAAGCAGCTTTGCACCTGATTTATTGTTGAAGGTGCCCGCCTGGAAGGGAACCGGATACGCAGCATCACCCGTAACAATAACAAGGTCGGGCTTTTCCGCGGTAATAATGGCGGCTACCGCATTGACAGCCATGGCATCCTTGTTTTTCGACATCCAGCCTCCGCCGAGGTGAACATCGGTAAATTGCAGCACCTTTAAGCCGTCATCCGAATATATATTCCAGCAGCCGTCGGCATAGTTATCTATTTTCAACTCAGCGCAGCCTGCGTTGGGAATGAGCTTTGCTTTTTTTATTGCAGAATTAAGAAAGACAACCGTAAGTACTGTTGTAACCCCTACAAACAGAATAACAACGGCAAGAAATACCGAAAGAATCTTCATGAAAATCTTTTTTCCCTTTCTCTTTTTCCCGTGAGCCGGTACGCTTTCAATAATATTTTGGGGCTCTGTTGTACTTTTCATAATTGCCTCCGTATACATATTTTTTCGCCGCAATACAATTATACCATAGCGCTTGGGGACATTCAAGCGGAAAAGACTTACTCTTATTTCAGTGAGAAGTCTCTGCTGAGCAAAGCTTTAACGAGGTCATCATTTGAGCGGATTTCGGAATTAAAGTATATTCCTCCCGTACCGAAATCATCCTCCTGATGAAAATCAGAGCCCGAAAGGGGAATAAGATTGCGCTTTTCAGCCCATTTTTGAGCAAATTCATTATTGGAGTCGTGGCGCGGATTGCCGTTATGTACCTCCATGCCTTTAAGGCAGTTCCAATCCGCAACAGTCATGTAACGCCTGAACGGGTGTGCCTGTGTGAAAACTATACCGTTTTTCTCAAGCAGCTCCGATACATCCTCGAGAGAAAGAGAAAAAATTTCAGGGTGTGCGCGCAGAAATTTCTCGGTTACTCCGTAGCACAGGTAGTCATTCGTGTCCTCGTCTATGCAAAGCTCCATGCCGAGAAGTACTTTAAAATCGTCTCCGGCAGCCTCCAGCGCCTTTTTATAGCCTTCGAGGTATCTTGTAACCTTTTCGTCCCAAGTGTCCACACCGAAGCGGTCAGAGGTATACCTGTTAAAGTGGTCGGTAATTACTATCCCGTCATACTCGGTGTTTTTATAAATTTCGATTACACGCTCTGCCGGAACGCGTGCGCAGCGGCTTGTTTCGGAGGTGTGCGCATGCATCTCCATAAGAAATCCCATAAATTAACGCTTCCTTTTCAAAAAATACCGTTACATTATATATTGGTTACGGCGGTTTGTCCATAAATATCCGACAAAACTTTTGATTTTTTCCTTGAAAAAAGCGCCGCATGTGTTATTATAAAAATATACGAAATAAAGGAAGTGTCAATATGGCAAAAATAAAGGTAGGAATTATCGGAACGGGCGGAATCAGCAATGAGCATATCAACGGATATCTGAAAAATCCGGAGGTCGAGCTTTACGCCTTCTGCGACATAAACGAAAAGCAGCTTAACATAATGGGCGATAAATACGGTATTCCCGCAGAGCGCAGATTTACCGATAAAGCGGATTTGCTCAAGCTCAAGGAAATTGACGCGGTAAGCGTCTGCACCTGGAACAGTGCTCACGCCGAGTGCTCGATTGCCGCACTTGAAGCGGGTAAGCATGTGCTTTGTGAAAAGCCCATGGCTATGAACGCCGAGCAGGCGAGAGCTATGAAAGCCGCCGCGGACAAAGCCGGAAAATTGCTTATGATAGGCTTTGTTCGCCGTTACGGTAACGATTGTGAAATTCTCAAGGACTACATTGACTCCGGCTTTTTCGGCGATATCTACTATTCAAAGGCGACCTATCTGCGCCGCAACGGAAATCCCGGCGGCTGGTTCGGTGACATCTCACGCTCCGGCGGCGGTCCTCTCATAGACCTCGGCGTACATGTAATCGACCTGGTACGTTACCTCATGGGCAACCCCCAGCCGGTCTCCGTGTACGGCGCAACCTTTCAAAAGCTTTTTAACCGTCCTGAAATCAAGGGCAAGCGCGCCTATGTTTCCACCGGAAGGGCAACAAACGATATATGCGATGTTGAAGACCTCGCTTCGGCAATGATAAGATTCGACAACGGAGCGGTACTGTCCGTGGAGGCAAGCTTCAGCCTCAATCTGAAAAACGATACCGGAGACATAGAGCTTTTCGGAACCAAGGCAGGCGCAAAGCTTGACCCGAAAATCGAAATATACTCGCAGATAAACGATTATCTTGTGAATATCGACTTTAACCGCGATACAGCGCTGAGCTTTGACGGATTGTTTGCACGAGAGATGGATCACTATGTTGATTGCGTAATAAACGGTACGCCGTGCCGCGCTCCGGCACAGGACGGTGTGGATATGATGCGCATACTTGACGCGGTGTATGAATCCGCAAGAACAGGTCACGAGGTAGTGCTTGCATAAAGAAACAGGAGTGTGTATTTATGAAAAAATATCCGAAAATTGCCGCAATTGCCCTTGCTGTGCTTTTGCTTGTAAGTGCAGTAATAATTCCGGCATATGCCGTTGAGTTTGAAAACGGATTCAATTATGTTCTTGTAAACTCCGGAAGCTCGGCAAAAATCACCACTGCCAAGGCCTCGTGTGTCGGAAGCGACGGAGTGCTTACTCTTCCGGATACTCTCGGCGGAAAACCCGTTACCGAAATCGCAAGCGGTTCACTCGGCTTTGTCAAGGACAGAATAAAAAGCATCATTTTCCCCGCTACTCTTGAAACAATAGAGGATAATGTGTTCTCCGGAATAAAATTTGAAGGCGAGCTTGTGCTTCCCGCCGCCTTGCGCAATCTGGGAGCGTATGCTTTTCAGAAGTGCACGAAAATAACCTCTCTCAGAGTCAACGATGCACTTGAGGTAATATCGAGAAATGCGTTTTCGGGTTGTACCGCTCTTGCAACAATAGTATTCGGAAGCTCTGTGAAGACAATTGACGATTACGCATTTTCCGGCTGTCCGGCTCTTGCGTCGGTCGATATTCCGTCGCCTGTGGAAGCTGTGGGCAAAAGCGCGTTTTTCAATTGCAAAACCCTTGCCGCTGTCACATTTGCTTCCAGCGTAAAGAGCATAGGAGCCGACGCCTTTGAAAACTGCCCCGAGCTTAAAGAGGTTACGGTTCCGGCTACGGTTTCATCAGTCGGTTCCAGGGCGTTTGCTCTTATGGAGGATGAAGCGAGCGCAATATCGCACGACATAACCATAACCTGCGCCGAACGCTCGGCCGCATACGCTTACGCTTTAAACAACGGTGCAAAGATTAAATTAAAAAGCTTCGGATATTTCATGATGGGCGATGTTGACGGAAGCGGTACTGTTCAGGCATATGACGCAAGGATGGCCTTGCGCTTTGCCACAGAGCTTGAAAACCCGTCCGCAGAGCAAGTACAGTTCGGAGATATAAATTCAAGCGGTCAGATTGATGCAGCGGACGCAAGAAAAATACTTCGTGTTGCGACCGGACTGGAATCTTTTTAACAATAATACCGGGTTTTGAGGCAATAAATATGAAATTTTTGGATTCTTTTGGAAAACGCATAATGATATTTGACGGTGCAATGGGCTCAATGCTTCAAAATGCAGAGCTTGAATGTCCCGCACAATTTGCATGTCTTGTGGAGCCGGAAAAGGTTGCGGAAATACATCGCGCATATATAGAAGCGGGATGTGACGTTATAACCGCCAATACCTTCGGGGCAAACTCACTGAAGCTGAAAAGTGATGAATACACAGCCTCTCAGGTAGTTGAAGCGTCGGTGAAATGTGCGGTTGAATGTGCACGGTCGGCGAACAAAAATGTATTTACCGCAATGGATATCGGCCCTACCGGGCGTTTTCTGTATCCGATAGGTGATTTGCAATTTGACACCGCCTATGAAGCGTTCGGGGAGGCGGCACAGGCAGGAGAACGTGCAGGTGCCGACCTGATTCTGATTGAAACCATGACCGACACCTACGAAATGAAGGCTGCCGTGCTTGCGGCAAAGGAGTACACCTCTCTGCCGGTTATAGCAAGCTTTTCACTTGATAAAAACGGAAGATTGCTAACCGGCGCCGACATCAAAACCGCGTACTCTCTGCTTATGTCGCTCGGAGTTGACGGAGTAAGCCTGAATTGCGGCTTCGGTCCCGAATTTGCGACAGGCTTTGCAAAGGAAATTATTGACTTTTCCGGTATGCCTGTATTGCTTATGCCTAACGCCGGACTTCCCGAAATGAAAAACGGAGCGGCATGCTATTCTCTCGATGCCGCAGGCTTTGCCTCTCAGATGCAGTCGGCTGTCGGTTACGGGCTTTCCGCAGTCGGCGGATGCTGCGGCACAACTCCGGAGCATATAAAGACGCTTTCGGAAATGTTCGGTAGTATTGCTGTTCCGCCGTTGTCAAAATCCGCAAAGAAATATGTAACATCAGGCTCTGTATGTGTTGAATATATTCAGGGAAAGACATCTGTGGGAATCCTGCTTGACGCATCTTCGGATAAAACACTTTCCGAAAATCTTGCAAAAGGGGACTTGGACTGCGTCTGCGATGCCGTGTTCGACAATGCCCCGTCCGGTGCCGAAATATACTCCGTATGTGCGGATGCTCCGGGAATTGACACGGTAAAAATCCTTCCGCGCCTTGTTTCGGAGGTTCAGACATATATATCCGTCCCGTTGCTTATATCCTCGGAAAACCCGGATGCGCTTGCGCAAGCGCTTAAAATATATAACGGTATACCGCTTGCCGAATGTACGGCAACCGACTCCGAAGCATTTGAGAGCGGAGAAAATTCAATCAAGAGGTTCGGCGCGGTAAAAAAAGAATAAAGTTTACAATATGTTAATTAAATAACCCTGTTTTACTTGTATAATAATTATATAAGTCGAACGGGGGTTCTTTTTGTGTTCGGATATGTCAGGATTTTCAAGCCGGAGCTTCTGGTAAAAGATTATGAGGCGTATCGCGGAGTATATTGCTCTGTTTGCCGGACGCTCGGTAAACGGTACGGTATATCTGCTCGTTTTATATTGAATTATGACCTTACTTTTTTCGCTGTTACCGGTCTTGAGGTAAAAGGGGAGGGCTGCGCCTTTTCAAGCGGACGCTGCCGGTTTAATCCCGCCAAGAAATGTCATTATCTTGATTGCGAAAACGAAATCACGGCTCGTGCCGCAGACCTCGCCATGCTTATGCTGAAATACAAGCTTCAGGACAATGCCGCGGATTCAAAAGGATTAAAAAGGCTTTTCTTTCGCGTATTAAGCGTGTTTTACAGCCGCAAATTCAAAAAAGCCGCCTCACTCAGACCCGATGAAGCAAAAATTATATCAGAATGTATTTCCGAACAAAACACAATTGAAAACAGTAAAAGCGCCACTATTGACAGCGCCGCGGATTCGTCTGCAAAAGCGCTTGCCTCGTGCTTCGGCGGGCTTTCCGAGAACGAAACACAAAAGCGTATTCTCAACCGTCTCGGTTACTGCGTGGGCAGATGGGTGTATCTTGCGGACGCATTCGATGACCTTGCGGCTGATTTAAAAAGCCACAGCTTTAATCCGTATGTTTTTGAATTCGGCATAAACAGCTCAGGGCAGATAAAAGAATACTCCGGACGTATAAACGAAATTCTTGAGCTTACGGCGGGGGAGGCGGCAGCCGCCTGTGACCTGCTTGAGCCCGGACCGTTTAACCGGGTTTTGAAAAACATAATATATGACGGACTTGATGCCGAAGCTTCACGAATAGCAAGCTCGGCGGACGTAATAAAGAAAAAAAGGAAAAGAGGTGCGGAAGATGGACAGAAGCCCCTATGAGATTCTCGGTATTTCTGAAAACGCAAGTGAGGCACAGCTTCGCGAAGCATACAAGGCACTCGCTAAAAAATATCAGGATGAAAGATATGCCTCAGGACCGCTGTCGGATATTGCCGCACAGAAAATGAAAGAACTCGATGAGGCATATGATGCGATTATTGCCTCAAGAGGCGCCGGCGGCACTTACGGAAGCAACTACAATCAGACCTATTATACACCGTCAGGCTCTGATTTTTCGGATGTACGCACAACCATAAATTCCGGCAGAATTGACGATGCCGAAACAATTCTTGACGGAATTCCACTTGCGGACAGAAACGCCGAATGGCATTATTTAAAGGCGCTTATTCAGCACCGCAGAGGTTGGTTTGAGCAGGCTGCCGGTAATTTTTCGGAGGCCTGCAGACTCGACCCGGATAACAAGGAATATGCCGCAACGTATAATGACCTTGTAAACAAACGTAACGGCGGTTTTAAAACAAGCAATAAAAGCGACAGCGGAAAGCTTTGTGATGTGTGCTCCGGTCTTATATGTGCCGATTGCTGCTGTGAGTGCATGGGCGGAGACCTCATTCCCTGCTGCTGATATTCAGGGAAGGGGGAGCGGACATAAAGATGAAGCAAAGCGTAAAGACCGCTCTCGGCGGAATAATTGCGGCAATTTCAGTCGCGCTCATGTTCTGCACATCGGTCATACCGTTTCTCACTTATGCTCTTCCCGCTGTATGCGGTGCGCTTCTCACGATAATAGTAATTGAGATTAACCGAAAATGGGCATTTTGTGTATATGCGGTTGTAAGTATTCTCAGTCTGCTTGTTGTGGTTGACAAGGAAGCTGCGGTTATGTATACCTTCTTTTTCGGTTACTATCCCATTATCAAATCCCTGATAGAATCAAAGCTGCCCAAGATTCCCGAATACATCATTAAGCTGCTCATATTCAATGCCGCCGTGGTTTCCGGATACTGCGTGGCAACATACGTTTTAGGGGTTTCCTTTGATGAGATGGATGACTTCGGTAAATACACCTCATGGATTCTTCTCGGTGTTTCAAATCCCGTTTTTATACTTTACGATATCGCACTGACAAGAGTTATAACTCTTTATATCAGGCGTTCGGAAAAGCTTTTTAAGAAGCTTATGCGATAAATACCGGTGTCGCTGATAATGCCGCTCGTGTGAGCGGCATTCTTTTTTGGCGTAATATATAAAAATTGCGTCAAAAATTCTTGGATTTTATTGACATTTCCGCCTCCTGAGAGTATCATAATTCGGATAGTGGTTACTTGTGCTTTTCATTGCAAAAATCTTTCTTTTGGGGGATAACGATGGAACAACGGTATACAATAGTGGTCTTTGAACAACGGCAAAAGGAGCGCGACGAGCTGCGCCTTCTGCTTTCGGGTGATTATGACCTTAGGTTTCTCGCTCTTAACGCCGAGGCTGTTGATTATGTAAAAAATAATTTTTCCAATATCTGTCTTGCCGTATTCGGAGCCGCTCCCTGCGACAACGCTTCTCATTCTGTATTAAGCCAGCTTAAACAGCTTAATCAGGATGATAAAATTCCTGTTATACTCTTTTCCGACAACGGTGACGATACCACAGCATATAACCACAGCATTCACATAACCGATGTTATGCAGCGCCCATATGACAAGTATATAGCCAGAAAGCGAATCGACAACATCATTGAGCTTAATCTTCTTAAACACCAGATGGAAAGCCTCGTGGAATCACACGGCAAAAGGCTCAGCCACCAGGCCAGCAAGCTGCGTGAGCAGGCGGAGAAGTTCAATAAGCTCAACTTTGACCTTATAGAAATTCTCGGTGCAGCCATTGAAAGCCGCGACCTCGAATCCGGACAGCATATACGCAGAATACAGGACCTTACCCGAATTCTGCTGAAAATAGTTGCCAAGACATGTCCGGAATATTTACTTAACGATGAAAAGGTTGAGGTAATCTCTCTTGCGGCATCTGTACACGATATAGGAAAAATTTCAATTCCCGATGCCATTATGCTTAAACCCGGCAGACTCACCAAGGAAGAATTCGATATTATGAAAACCCATACCACCAGAGGCTGCGAGCTGCTTGATATGCTCGACGGCATCGGTGACAGCGAATATTTCCTGAACTGTCGCGACATTTGTCTGTATCATCACGAGCGCTGGGACGGCAAGGGCTACCCCTTCGGACTTAAAGGAAGCGACATACCCATAGGAGCACAGGTGGTTTCCGTGGCCGACTGCTACGACGCACTGACAAGTGAACGCCCCTACAAGGTGGCTCTCTCCCATGAGGAAGCCGCATACATGATAAAAGCGGGTGCATGCGGTGCTTTTTCTCCCAAGCTAATACAATGCTTTGAAAAGGCTCTCCCGGAATATAAAAAATTCGAGGAGCAGTCGGAAGAAAACCAGGAAACTAAAAAATTTGCTGTTCTCGGTACGGTATACGACAGCGAGTTTTCCCGCGACATTGACACCGGACATATTCGTGATGAGTTTGAAATTCCCGTACCGGAGCCAAAACCCGCGACCGGCTCCTCCGCGGATGAATCGCAAACCAATGAGCTCATACTCAACCGTGAATTGTTTTCGGCGTATGATTTGGTGTTTACTGCTGATATAACAGCAGATACCCTCTGCGTATCCTCCGGCAATATAACGCAATATATTCCTTATGTTCCTAAGAACTACAAGGAAATTTTCTCAATGTGTCTCAAGCTTTGCCACGATGAGGATGCGGATATTTTCAGCCAGATGTTTTCCTTTGAAAACATCTGCGAATCATACGCAAAGGGCGAAAAAAAGGTTTCAGGAGAGTTCCGTACGAAGCCCGAAAACGACCATATCTCATACATAAGAGGATTTGTTGCTGTAACACAGGTCGCGGACAACAAGCCTTGTCGTCTTATAGGCGCGTTTGATATAAACTGCAGGGCTACAGAGAATTCACCGCATCACAGGTTCTTCCTCGAAACTCACGATGAGCTTACCGGACTTTTAAACACCGCAGAAGGGGAGGAGCTTATAAACACAAAGCTCCGCAGTAATGACGACATATGCGGTGAATTTATCTGCATAAATATTGACAGCTTCAGGGTGATAAACGATATGGCTGGTCATCATTTCGGTGACCGCGTCCTCAAGGATTTTGCATTCCTCTTAAAGGAAAATCTTCCCGAAGCTATAATATACCGCCGCTACGGCGATGATTTTGTCGCATATATTTCCGGCACATACAAACGAGCGGAATCCATACTTCGCATAGAACGTCTGCATAAAGCATTGCGAAAAACCTATACATTCAACGGAGCGGAATTTAACGTTTCTGTAAGTATGGGTATTGCCAGAATGCCGGAATGCGGAAGAGATATTTCATCGCTCTTTTCCGCCGCTGAATTTGCGCTTGATACAGCCAAGCTTCAGGGCAAAAACATGTTCGCCTTTTTCAATGAGCATATGAAGCGCCGTCACGACACCGAAAAAACGGTTTTGGAATTCGACGAAAACGCATCCGGGGTTGAGCTTTCTCTTGACCCGTCAATAATTCCTGTATATAACTGCTGCGAGAACAAGGTTATTGCGTACGATTATTTTTCTTTCCCGCTGATTGACGGCGAAGGAAAGGTATATCCCGCTGAAAACTATTACAATATTTGGGGCAAATCCAAGAATGTAACACGTCTTTGCGTTGTCGGTCTGCGAGATTTTTTCCAGTTTGCCGCACAGGTTGAGGCGCTGAAGGTTCCGTATGTTCCGCTGTCACACTATCTGGTCTTTGACCCGTCGGAATGCGACTCCCTTGTACGCAGCATCACTGAATTATTGGGTCGGTTCAAGGGTACCGTAAACCCCGAAAAGCTGCACCTGTGTATACCGCAAAAAATAATTGAGCAAATACAACCGCAGGATCTGATGCGCTTTTTTACCAACATAAAACAAATGGGCTTCAGACTTAATATATATCTCGTGGGCGATGTCTCGATGCATCTTTCCGCATTCAGGCACGGGGTATATGAGCGCGTAATACTTGCCTCCGATTTTGTAGAAAACGCCCTTAACGGCTCTTTTGAATTATCAGAATTTGTATACCTTCTGAATTTCTTCAAAAAATTCGACAGCTGTGTTTCCTTGCCTTGTTGTTTTTCAGAAGAAAAAATAAAATCTCTTCATGATGCGGGTGCCGAATGCTTCACTGTTTATCTGCCGCCGATAAACGGCGTTGACCTTTTCCTTGAAACCCTTGCATCCGGCAAAACCGCGCTTCCTTGCCGTGCAAGCTCAGAGCAGGATGACAGCCTCATTCTGCGTATAAATCCCGAACGCTTCAATTCTGCGATTGTTTCGAGTGATATGGTCATTTTTGAATGGACGCCGTCCGATGATACCATAAAATTCTCTGCAAACTTTGCCGCAGTTCACGGCTACGATATGCCGAACGGCAATTTCTTCAAAAATCTCAAAACCGGAGGAAATATATTCAAATCGGATGTCGAGATATTTTCAGGCGCTCTGCTTGCTGCTAAAAACGGCGAAAGGGACACCAAATGCGATGTTCGTGTGCTTATAAAAAACGATTCCGAGCACGAATATATTTACAGGCATTTTTACTTTTCACCCTCTACCGACAAGAGCGGAATTGTTACAGAGGTTCTCGGCTTCAGCTGTTCGGCGCAGGAGGAGGACCCTGCCGATTAAATAACCCCGAAAAATAACAGAAAGGTAAAGATACCGGATATCCAAAGCCATACCGACGGCTTTGGGCGCATGTCCGTATCGCACAGCCATTATTATGAATAACACGGAAAAAATCCCCTATTTTCACACAAAGCTTACGGACGGTTTTTGGGCACAAAAGCAAGCTCTTAACCGTGATACTACTGTTTTTGCCGTACGTGACCGCTTTGAAGAGACTGGTCGTTTTGAAGCCTTTAAATGTCTTTGGGATGAAAGCAAAGAGGATGAAGGCTGTATACGACCGCATATATTCTGGGATTCGGACATTGCAAAATGGATTGAATCCGTCGCCTATATAATACAGGCACAAGGGAACGATGAGCTTGAGAGCAAGGTTGATGAGGTTGTTGAGCTAATCGAAAAGAATCGCGGAGATGACGGTTATTTCAACATCTATTTTACCGTGTGTGAGCCGGATAACCGCTGGTGCGTGCGTGACGCGCACGAGCTTTACTGCGCCGGACATTTAATGGAAGCGGCTGTGGCATATTATGAAGCCACAGGAAAAAAGAAATTTCTTGATATAATGTGCGATTATGCCGATTATATCGAAAAGGTGTTTAAAACAGACGACAGCGCGGAGTTTTCAACTCCGGGACACGAGGAGATAGAGCTTGCGCTTGTGCGGCTTTATCACGCCACAGGAGAAAAACGCTATCTCGAGCTGAGCAAATTTTTTATTGACAAGAGGGGAACGAGCGAGAAGGACGCGGCAATATTCTCTCCCGAATATAATCAGAGCCATCTTCCCGTGCGCCTTCAAAAAACAGCCGAAGGGCACTGCGTACGTGCCTGTTATTTGTATTCCGCTATGGCAGACCTTGCAAAAGAATACAACGATAAAGAGCTTTTTGATGCTTGTTGTGCTATTTTTGATAACATGACACAAAGAAGAATGTATGTCACCGGAGGACTCGGTTCCACCCGTGAGGGGGAGCGCTTCACGGTCGACTACGACCTTCCGAATGCCACTGCATATGCCGAAACCTGCGCTGCAATATCACTTGCAATGTTTGCGGGAAGGATGCTGCAGATATCTCAGAATTCCAAATATGCCGACATCGCCGAGCTTGTAATGTATAACGGCTTCTTGTCCGGAATGTCGCTTGACGGCAAAAGCTTTTTCTATGAAAATCCGCTTGAAATTGATTTACAGGAACGTGAATTCAAAAAAGCACAGGGCAAAAAGGAGAAATACCCCATCACTCAGCGAGTTGAGGTTTTCAATTGTTCATGCTGTCCGCCTAACGTAACCCGATTTATAGCGTCAATAGGTGATTATCTGTATTCCAAAAACGACTCCACGCTCTGGGTTCATCAATACATGAGTGCGGACACCTCCGTTAACTTCGCAGGAAAAGAAACCGTTATAAAACAGCGCACATCTTATCCCGACAGCGGAAAAATAAATCTCGCAATAAGCAATCCGCCTAAGCAGCTTGCACTCAGAATTCCGGGCTGGTGCGACAGCTTTTCGGTTATGCTTGACGGTGAGGAAGCCGAATACACACAGGATAAGGGCTATATTTACATAAAATGCAAGGGCGACGCCGTTGCCGTCACCCTCAATCTCTTTATGGAAGCGAGCCTTATAGCTGCAAATCCTAAGGTTCGTGCCGACTGCCTCAAATCGGCGGTTCGGCTCGGTCCGGTGATATACTGCGCAGAAGGCGTGGACAACGGCGAAAATCTTTCCGCTCTCAAGCTGCACGTGCCGCTTAAATATTCAGAATGCAGAGATGCTCAACTCGGTTGCAAGGTGCTTGATGTTGAGGGCTATAGCTTCGATTCGGAGCACTTTGACGGACTTTACAACCGCTACGGAACCGCCGTATGTCCGAAAACCATAAGGCTGATACCTTATTATGCTTTTGCCAACAGGGGAGAAACCGATATGCGTGTCTGGCTCGGATAACTATTTCCCGGACTCTTTAAATCTCTTGCGGAGGTTTTTCAGAGCCCGGGTTTCTATTCTCGAAACATACGAACGGGATATGTTCAGCTCTTTCGCAACCTCGCGCTGTGTACGCGGTTCACTGCCGTCCAAGCCGTAACGCGAGACGACGATTTCTTTTTCCCGTTCATCGGGTATTTCAGAGACATAACGTCTTACCTTTTCCGAAAGAATTTTCCGGTTAAGGTCTTCAACGATGGTATCCTCGGTATACATTACATCCATAAGGGTTAACGGATTCCCTTCGCTGTCCGTCTCTATCGGCTCATTCATTGACATATCCTGTGAGCTTTTCTTTTGATTGCGGAAATACATAAGTATTTCATTTTCTATACACCGTGCGGCATACGTCGCAAGGCGCGTACCCTTATCACAATCATATGTGTTTATGCCCTTTATCAAACCTATTGTGCCTATGGATATCAAATCATCCTGTTCATCATATGCAGCATAGTATTTTTTTATAATATGTGCCACCAGTCTCAGATTGTGCTCAATAAGCTCTTTCTTAGCGGCATCATCACCGGACTTCATCTTCTCTAATGCGCTTTTTTCCGCCTTTGCACTCAGCGGAGGCGGAAATGAATCCGAGCCGCTTATGTGCAGAACCATACAAAAAAGTCCGTCAAATATGCATCTGAGCAGTTCAAGCATAAAAATCACCTCAAAAATCAATATATTCCGCAGCGGTGTTTTTTGTGCAAGTCCCTTATATAAAGATTTTTTATTGTGAGGTAATTACAATGCTTTATGCCGAAATACTCGCCGGTGGAAGCGGCACACGAATGACGGGAGCACCCGTACCGAAACAATTTCTAAAGCTCGGAAATATGCCCGTGCTCATACATACACTTGAGAAATTTGCAGCCTATTCAGCATTCCGGGAGATAATAGTTTGCGCGCCCGCCGAGTGGACCGATTATACACGTGAGCTTATATCAAGATACTTCGGAGAGTCCTGCAATATCACGGTTGTAACCGGAGGAAAGAACCGCAACACCTCTGTGATGTGCGGAGTTGAATACATCAACCAGAAATACGGCATAAATCCTGAGGATATAATAATCACACACGATGCCGTAAGACCTTTCATTGACAACCGCATACTCTCGGAAAATGAGAGAGCGGCAGAAAAGTATTCCGCCGCAAACACCGTAATGCCGACCTATGACACCCTTACACAAAGCTCCGACGGCGTATTTGCACTCTCGACGCCGGACCGAAGCTCCTTTTTCCGTGTTCAGACGCCCCAGAGCTTTAACCTTAAAATTCTCTACACTTTGTTAGGCTCGCTTTCCGAACAGGACATGGCAAAATACACCGATACCGCAGCAATATTTGAGGCTTACGGGAAAAAGGTGCGTCTTGTGCAGGGGGACGACAGAAACATAAAAATCACAACACCTTTTGATATGAGCATAGCGCAGGCTATTTATAACGATACCGGAAAGGACGTACAGGGAAATGAATGAAAAATATCTTCTCGGAATTGATATAGGAACCTCGGGAACAAAAACGGTGCTTTTCACTGCAGACGGCACGGCGCTCGCTTCATATACAGGAGAATACCCCTTATATCAGCCTGTAAACGGCTACGCCGAGCAGGAACCCTCGGACTGGTGGAAAGCTGTCTGTGACGGAACACGTGCGGTTATTACAAAAAGCGGTATAAATCCGCATGAAATAGCCGGAGTCGGGCTTTCCGGTCAGATGCACGGTCTGGTTATGCTTGACTCGGACGGAACGGTTCTTCGCAAATCAATTATATGGTGCGACCAGCGAACCGCGGCTGAATGTGACGAGATAACCTCTCGCGTCGGAGCGGAAAGACTTATGGAAATAACGGCAAATCCGGCTCTTACGGGATTTACCGCGTCAAAAATACTCTGGGTACGCAATAACGAGCCGGATATATACGGGAAGTGCCGGCATATATTGCTGCCTAAGGACTATATACGTTATATACTCACCGGTGAATTTGCAACCGAGGTCTCCGATGCCTCCGGAATGCAGCTTCTCGACATAAAAAACCGGTGCTGGTCGGACGAGGTGCTTGACAAGCTCGAAATAGAGCGTTCCCTTCTGGGAAAAATGTATGAATCACCTGAAATAACCGGAGTTATAAGTAAAATTGCAGAGGAGAAAACAGGTCTTGCTGCCGGAACTCCCGTTGTCGGCGGAGCAGGGGACAATGCCGCCGCAGCTGTAGGAACCGGCGTTGTCAGAGATTCCGCCGCATTCACCACGATAGGCACGAGCGGTGTGCTTTTTGCACATTCAAGCCGTTTTGCGGTGGATAAAAGCGGTCGTTTTCACACCTTCTGCTGTGCTGTACCCGGCGAATGGCATATGATGGGTGTCACACAGGCGGCAGGGCTGTCTCTGAAATGGTTTAAGGACAATTTCTGCAATGAAGAAAACATCCTTGCCCAAGACTCCGGCGAGGATGTATATGCCCTTGTTGACCGTATGGCGGAAACAATTCCGATAGGCTCGGATAAATTGCTGTATCTGCCGTATCTGATGGGCGAACGTACTCCGCATCTTGACGCGGACGCGCGAGGCGTATTTTTCGGACTCAGCGCAAGACATACCAAAAGCCATTTGCTTCGCAGTATCATGGAGGGCATATCGTATTCCATGCGAGACTGTCTTGAGGTGTTCGCCGAAAACGGAATCTCCTTTGAAAACATGACGGTTTGCGGAGGAGGCGGAAAAAGCCGTTTCTGGAGACAAATGCTTTCAGATGTATACGCTTGTCCTTGCGACACGGTATTGTCAGGGGAGGGTCCCGCTCTCGGAGCCGCACTGCTTGCAGGAGTCGGTACCGGAATATATTCTACCGTGCACGAGGCGTGTGACTGTGCCGTAAAACACGGACCGGCGCAACAGCCGGATGCTGCATCACATGAGGAATATATGAAGTTTTATGCGGTTTTCAAGGACATATATCCCGCACTTAAACCCTTATATAAAGAGCTTTCGCATATCTAAAAATCAACTTGTATAGTCTTCAATCAAACGCTGAAGCTCCGAGTCATCGGCAGCAAATATGCCGGACTCAAGAGCTTCACGGTCAACCTCAGGTAAGCTGTCCGCACGCACCTCAAACACTGTCATCGGTACATTTTCACTCTTATGAAAAACAGCAATCTTTCCGTTGTAGGTTTTTACTACATAACCGGACGCTTCCCCGGTTGCCGTCGTTATCTGCTGAGTATGAGTAACGGTAATATCCGGAGTTTCGTCCGAACAGCCGCGTCCGAAAAAAAGGATTAACGCAATAATGAGAACGGCCGCAATGTTTTTCTGTCTGTTCATTTTTATTCCTCTTTTTTGCTTTATAATGTATACAATGGATATTTTTGACTTGCAGGAGAAAAAATATGCCGAAACGCCGATAAATATTTAAATATTTTTTGAAAATAATGGAAATTATACTTAAAAATATGGTACAATATATATTATAGTTTTTTACACTTCGGTTTTGTTTTCGCAAAATTTGATAATTCTCTGTCACGGAGGTATACAAATGAATAAAAAGCCTGATAAAAAATCAAAACTCAAGAAAAACAGGAGAGAAAATCTGAAGAAAAACCACCCTGTTCTCAATACTCTTTTTGTAATATTTCTTTCCTGTCTTCTTATCGGTGTAATAGTCTGCTCATGTGTGGGAATATATGTGCTGACATATACAGTATCGTTCGCAAACGGAGACCTCGCTATAAATCTGGATGAATACAAAAACAACCAGAACCAAACCACCATCATATATGCGTACGACAACAACAATACGCCTGTTGAGCTTACGCGTCTGCACGGTGAGGAGAACCGAATATGGCTGAGCATATCAGAAATGCCGCAGGATCTCAAGGATGCCTTTATTTCTCTTGAGGACAAGCGATTTCCTAAGCACAACGGCGTTGACTGGTTCAGAACCGCAAGCGTCATTGTCAAGGAGAGGTTCAAGCAGGGCGGTTCAACCATAACACAGCAGCTTATAAAAAACCTTACAGGAGAAAATCAGCGCACATTTAAAAGAAAATTCAATGAAATACTCTACGCCCTGAATTTGGAAAAGCACTACTCAAAGGACACCATACTTGAGGCATATCTCAACACTCTTTATCTCGACCAGGGCTGCTACGGAGTTAAAACCGCAGCGGAGCTGTATTTCGGCAAAGAGGTAAGTGAGTTGAATCTTGCCGAATGCGCTTCACTGGCGGCTATAACTCAGGAGCCATACACTTACGATCCGTTGCTTCATCCCGAAAAGAACGCCGAGCGGCAAAAGGTATGTTTGAACAACATGCTTATCTACGGTTATATTTCACAGCAGGAGCATGATGACGCGCTGGCGTACAAAATGGTATTCACCAACAGTCCGGATTACGTTGACACCTCTGAAAAGAAGGAAGAAAAAGATTTAAAGGACACCTATACAAACGGCTCCCAGTCCGAATATCCCAGTTATTACGTTGAATATGTAATTGACTCCGTAATACGTGATATGCAGAAGAAATACAATTTCACATACTATGACGCATGGCGCAAGGTGTTTTACGGCGGCCTGAAAATATATACCTATGTGAACCTTGAGGTACAGAGCATCGCCGAAAACGTCTATGTAAACCGCATAACCTTCCCAAAGGAACAGGACACCCCTGAAAAGCCTGCCGTGCAGTCCGCAATCACCATCATGGACTATGAGGGCAGAGTTGTTGCGATGGTCGGAGGAGCAGGTGAGAAGCCCGGCTTCCGCTGCCTGAACAGAGCGACAAATTCTCCGCGTCAGCCCGGTTCTTCAATTAAGCCCCTATCCGTTTATACTCTGGCTGTGGAAAAGAACTACATCAGCTGGTCTTCAAAAATCCAGAACTACGGCATACTTCTCAACGGCATAGTATGGCCGCACAACTACGGCGGCAGCGCCGGTTCTCCGTCGTCCTTTGTAACCGTACAATACGCCATAGCGCAGTCTCTCAACACAGTTCCGGCACAGCTTGCAAAGATGATGACTCCTCAAAGCTGCTTCGATTTTTTGAAGGACACCCTCCACATAACCACACTGAATGAAAGCGGAGAAGGCTCGGATATCGGATATTCCTCAATGGCTGTCGGCGGAATGTACAGAGGTGTAACCACACTTGAGATGGCATCCGCTTACGCGATTTTCGGAAACAACGGCAAATACTACTCTCCTTGCAGCTATTCTCTCGTAACAAATAACGACGGTTCCGAGGTGCTTCTCAACAGCACCGCAAACGGCTATGAGCAAGCAATCGCTCCGGATACCTCCGAAGTTATGCGACGCATGATGGAAACCGTTGTCGTGTCCGGTTCTGCCGCAGGATATTCCGTAAAAAGCGGTATGCCGTTGTATGCAAAAACCGGTACCACAAGTGACTACTTTGACCGCTGGTACTGCGGAGGAACTCCGTACTACGTTGCCGCAGTCTGGTACGGCTACGACGTGAACACGGAAATCCGCAATGTTTCGGGAAACCCTGCCGGAAAAATATATCTTGAAATAATGAAAGAGGTTCATAAAAACCTTGAAATAAAAGAATTTCCTTCAAATGAAAATGTTGTAAAGCTGGCATATTGCACCAGAACCGGTCTTATTGCCTCCGCCGGCTGTACTTCAAAATCAATGGGATGGTATAAAATGTCATCGCTTCCGTCAACCTGTACCTCCTGCGTCGGAACAGGAGAAGATTCTTCAAATCCCACGGAGCCTGTTGAAGAAAGCACACTTCCGCCCGAACAAATTGAACCTTAAAAAGCTAAAAACAGAAGGAGATATTTATGAACAGCTTACTGATAAAAAACGCACGAATTATCGACCCTGTCGGCTCAATCGACTCCACAGGAGATATACTTGTCAATGACGGCGTAATTGCCGAAATGGGAAGCGGTATAAAACAGGACGCATCTCAGACCATAGATGCCGACGGCCTTGTTGCGGCTCCGGGATTTCTTGATATGCATACACATCTTCGTGAACCGGGCTTTACGGATAAGGAGGATATTCTTTCCGGTTGCGAAGCCGCCTCTGCCGGAGGCATAACGGCTCTTGCGACAATGCCGAATACAAATCCCGTTGCCGATTCGCCGGATACCATATCCTACATACTTGACAAGGCAAAAAGCGCAACCGCAAAGGTGCTTCCCGTTGCAGCTATAACAAAGGGGATGCAGGGAAAAGAGCTAACGGATTTTGAAGCCCTTGTAAAGGCCGGTGCCGTTGCTTTTTCAGAGGACGGAAAAAGTGTAAGTGATTCCGCCCTCATGCTTGAAGCACTCAAGATGTCCTCATGGTACAATGTGCCGATTCTCGCTCATTGCGAGGATGCGTTTCTCTCGCAGGGCGGCATAATGAACGAGGGAACGGTCAGTGAAATGCTCGGCGTCCAAGGCATACCTTCTGCTGCGGAGGATGCGGGAACCGCACGTGATTTGGCAATACTTCTCTCCGCCGGCAGCGGAGCCAAGCTTCATATATGCCATGTGAGCACCGGAAATTCGACCGAGCTTATCAGAGCGGTCAAAAATCTCGGCGTACGTGTAACCGCGGAAACCTGTCCTCACTATTTCTCATTTAATGATGAGCTGCTTGCACAACAGGATGCTGATTACAGAATGAATCCGCCTCTCAGAAGCGAGCAGGACAGAAAGTCGATAATACGAGGTCTGATTGACGGCACGATAGATGCCATAGCAACCGACCACGCACCGCATACAGCGGCGGAAAAAGCCGATTTCCTCACCGCACCCAACGGCACAATCGGGCTTGAAACCTCTTTCTCGGCGGCATATACATATCTTGTAAAGGGCGGATATATAAGTCTGTTCAAGCTCATATACCTGATGTCGGCGGCGCCCGCAAAAATACTCTGCACCGGCGGCGGAAGCATAAGAGTCGGTTCACCTGCCAACTTTACGCTCATTGACCTTAACGAAAAATGGTGTCCGGAGCCCGGAAAGCTTCACGGAAAGTCACATAACAGTGTTTTTAAAGGCGTACAGCTGACCTCAAAAATAAAATATACCGTCTATAACGGAAAACTCGTTTTCAAGGACTGATAAGGAGAAAGAACATGTCGTTTGACAGGCTTATTGAAAAAATCCGTCTCACCGGAAATCCCACTGTCGCAGGGCTTGACCCCAAGCTCGATTTCATACCCAAGTACATACTTGACGCTTCCTTTGCGGAATACGGAGAAACTCCGGACGGAGCTGCTGAAGCTCTGTTCAGATTTAACGCGGGGCTCATAGATGCACTGTATGATATTGTTCCGGCGGTAAAGCCCCAATGCGCCTACTATGAAATGTATGGCTGGCAGGGAGTACGCGCACTCAAAAGAACTGTTGATTACGCCAAACAGAAGGGTATGTTTGTTATAACCGACGGCAAGCGTAACGATATCGGCACAACGATGGAGGCGTACTCAACCGCTCACCTCGGCACTGTTGCAATAGGCAGCGAAACCGTTGCAGCATTCGGTGCAGATGCACTTACGGTTAACGGATATCTCGGCACTGACGGAATAGCTCCGCTTTTGGGCGTCTGTAAAGAACAGGACAAGGGTATATTTGTTCTTGTGAAAACCTCAAATCCGTCCTCCGGAGAGCTTCAGGACAGAAAGCTTGATGACGGCAGAAGTGTATACGAAACCATGGGCGAAAAGTGCGAAAAATGGGGAGAGGATACCGTAGGAAAATACGGTTATTCTGCTGTCGGAGCCGTTGTAGGAGCGACCTATCCCGAACAGCTGAATTTGCTCAGACAGGCAATGCCTCATACTTTTTTCCTTGTTCCCGGATACGGAGCACAGGGCGGAAGCGCCGCTGATGTTCGCGGAGCATTTGATGAAAATTCGCTCGGTGCCGTAATCAACTCTTCCCGTGCGATAATGTGTGCATATAAAAAGCAAGGGCGCGATGAAAAGGAATACGCCGCAGCAGCACGCGCAGAGGCAATCAGAATGAGAGACGAAATCAATTCATATATAAAATAACCGGAGGAAACACAATGCATAACGCTATAAAAAGCTATAAAAAGGTTTTACTTATTTCATCGGGAGCTGTAGTTGTGGGGAAATCCTCCGAATACGACCTCGCCGCCGTGCAGGCTTGCAGTGCCCTGCGTGAGGACGGCGCCGAAATAATAGTAATCAATCCCGACCCGGCTTCTATAATCACATGCAGGGAAATAGCGGACCACGTCTATACCGAGCCTCTGAAAACAGATGTTATAAAACGTATAATTCAATCCGAAAAGCCCGATGCTTTAATGGCATTTACGGGAGGCGTTCACGGTTTTGAGCTTGCTGCGGAGCTTTCGCAGAGCGGCTTTCTCGAGGATAACGAAATAGACCTTCTTTCCATAGACCCCGATACACTTTATACAATCGAAAACAATCAGAGCTTCAACGCTTTTTTGAATTCCATATCCGAGCCGAGCATACCTTCTGCGGTTGTCGGCGGAGTTGATGCCGCATGCGTATTCGCCGACAGTATAGGTTATCCCGTAATCGTAAGCCCCGCATACTCGGAGAACAATTCAGACAAAACCCTTTGCTATAATATCCGCGAGCTTCTCGACACAGCCTCAGCTTATCTGGACAGTCTTATGATAAAGCAGCTTCTCATAGAGAAGTCCATAAAGGGCTACAAGGAGATTGAAATTCAGATAATAAGCGATGCCTTCGGTACGTCCGTAATTCTCGGAAATTCCGAATGTGTGGATCCGGTAGGGATAAGCCCCGGCGACAGCATAAGCGTCATTCCCGCACAGACAGTGGAAGAAAAAGAGCTTGCCATGCTTAAAAAGGCAGCCCTTCGTATCGTCAAAGCTCTCGGAATATACGGCTGCTTCAATGTCAGCTTTGCACTGAAAAACAACTCAGACATCTATTATCCGCTTGGGGTGGATTACGGTGCCTCACGCGAAACCGCGCTTGCATCTTCGGCGGTTGGTTATCCGGTATTCTATGTATGTGCAAAGCTTGCTTTGGGCTATTCGCTCGACGGAATAAAAAATGCTGAAAACGGCTTTGACGCTTCAAGGGAGCCTGTACTTGAGGGCTGCGCAGTGCGTGCACCCAAGTGGTCATATGATTATTTCAATCCCGCCAGACGCACTCTGGGGTTCAGTATGACCTCCACGGGAGAGGTTCTCGGCTTCGGAAAGGATTTTTGCGGCGCGTTTGTAAAGGCGGTTTCTGCAATAAATCCCGAGGGCAAAATTGCATTTCTTCAAAGACTCTCCGCAAAGACGGACGATGAGCTGCTCAATGCCGTTGAGCTTATGGATGACGAGCACATCTTTGAAATTTTTGAGCTTCTCAAAAGGGGAGTATCGGAAAACACAATATGTGCCGCATCGGACATACATCCCTTCTTCATCTCCGAAATGGGACGTATTGCCAAGGATGACGAGGCGTTTTTTGACTCTGCAAGTATAAAATATTACAAAAACCGTGAACACTCCGGAGAAAAAAACATTCTTGTTATCGGACCCGGAGCAACAACGGTTGAGTACGGCACCGACTATGATTTTGCCGCCTATAACTGCCTGAAAACTCTTTCGCGTCAAGGACTCGGAACAATATATGTTAACAACAATCCAGCCGCTGTATCTGTTGACAGCAGCGCGGCAGACATAACCGTTTTTGAACCGTCAAACGACAGACAGCTTGAAAAAATCACCGAAAAATTTGCTCCGGATATGGCGGTTGTTCAATTCGGCGGAGCAAAATGTCTTGATAAATCGAAGATTCTCGAAAAACACGGCGTAAAAATCCTCGGCGCTGACGCCAATGTCTATAAGCGTATGGTCACACAAATCGCGCTCAAGCAGCTGCTGAAAAAGATATCCGTTCCTTATTCCGATAAGGTCGGCAAAAGCATGGGCTGCTACGTTATAACCGACGGAAAGGATTGCCTTGTGCCAGGAATTTACGAGCACATAGAGCGTTCCTCGGTCAATCCCGCAGACGCAATATGCGTGTATCCCTCTGTCTCACTTACCCAAAGGCAAAAGCTTCAGATTTACGATTACGCGGTTAAGATTGCTCTTGAGCTCGGATATAAGGGAATCTGCAACATACGCTTTGTGTGCGTCAATAACGAGTTCTTCGTCAGTGAAATAACACCGAATCATTGCAGAAATATTCCGTTTATAACCAAGGCATCCGGTCTGCCGGTAACCGACATCGCTGTACGCTGTATGCTCGGAGAAACCCTCACTGAGATTGACTGCGGAATAGGTCTTGTTGAAAAGAGGGGACTGTATTCGGTAAAGGTGCCCGTGTTCAGCTTTGAAAATTTTGCCGATACCGATATTCAGCTCACCGAGGAAATGAAATCCACCGGAGAGGTTTTGGGTATTGCCTATTCATTTGAGGATGCTCTTTTGAAGGCTCTGATAGCCTCCGGAATGCGTATAAAACGCTCCGGCGGTGTGTTTGTTTCAGTGAAGGACTATGATAAGCAGGACGTAATACCCGTCGCCGACAAGCTCTCATCTCTCGGCTTTTCAATGTTTGCCACGGCAAATACCGCAAAGATGCTCAACTCGGAGTTTATTGCAACAAATTCCGTCAAGAAGATACATGAGGGTGAACCGAATACACTCATGCTTATAAAAAGCAACCGCATAGTGTATGTAATTTCCACCTCCCCGCTTAATGACAACAAAGCAATAACCGATGATATCATTATAAGGCGTACCGCTTTGAAGCGCAAAATCCCAACCTTCACATCTGTTGATACGGCAGCGGCTCTTGCTGCCTGTCTGGAAAGAAAGCGCACGCTTGATGAGCTTCCGCTGTTTGATGTAAACAATCTTTAAGGCGGAAAGGAGTGTTGAAAGTGGCTGTATATCAGGATGATTTCCCAATTGTATCCGCCGAAAAGCTTTCCGACACCGTATTTGATTTTAAGGTAAGCTGTCCGCAGCTTGCCTCAGATGCGTTTCCGGGACAGTTTATTCATGTTATATGCTCTGCGGAAAAGCTTCTGCGTCGCCCCATTTCCATTTGCGAGATTGATAAAACCAACTCAACAATAAGATTTGTTTTTGAACAGCGCGGGGAGGGAACACGTCTTCTTTCCGGAAAAAAAGCGGGCGATACATTGAATATTCTCGGACCTCTCGGCAAGGGCTTTACCGCACTTTACGCCTATGACTCCGCTGTGGTTGTCGGAGGAGGAATAGGTGTGCCTCCGCTTCTGGAGGTTGCAAAATCCTTCAACGGAGCCTGCGATGCCATACTCGGCTTCCGCAACAGCGAGGCCGCTATACTCATAGATGACTTTTTTGACGTGTGCGGAGATGTGAGTGTAACTACCGATGACGGCTCACTCGGAACACACGGCTTTGTCACCGATGTACTCAGAAAGCGTCTTGAAAACGACCCGCCTCAGGTAATTGCGGCATGCGGACCGACAATAATGCTTAAAAACGTTGCAGCTCTTGCAAAAATGTATAACGTGGACTGCTATGTTTCGCTTGAAGAACGCATGGGCTGCGGAGTTGGCGCATGTCTCGTATGCGCCTGCCGCACCAGAGATGAAAACGGGGACATAAAGCATTCTCATGTGTGCTCAGACGGTCCTGTTTTCAATGCAGAGGAGGTGGCGTTTTGAGTGCTGACCTTTCGGTAAACATAGCCGGTGTAGAATTCAAAAACCCCGTAATTACAGCCTCCGGAACCTTTGGCTTCGGCGAGGAATATAACAAATTTTATTCAATATCGCTGTTGGGAGGAATCTCCTGCAAGGGCACCACGCTTTATCCGCGTGAGGGCAATCCGCCCGTTAGAATAGCGGAAACCCCAATGGGAATCCTCAACAGTGTCGGGCTTCAAAACCCCGGAGTTGACGAGTTTATCGACCGGCATCTTCCATTTCTCTCACAGCACGACGCTGTAATCATCGCCAACATAGCCGGCAGCACCGAGGACGAATATGTTGAAGCCGTGCGACGTCTTAACGGCACCTGCGTTGATATGGTGGAGCTTAATATATCATGCCCCAATGTAAAAGAGGGGGGAGTGGCATTCGGCACAAAACCCGAAAGCGTTGAAAAAATAACATCGGCAGTAAAGAAGGTTTGTGAACAGCCTTTAATGGTGAAGCTTACTCCGAATGTCACTGATATAACCGAAACAGCTCTCGCCGCAGAAGCTGCCGGAGCAGACGCAGTCTCTTTGATAAACACGCTGACGGGCATGCGTATAGATATAAAAACCGGACGTCCGGTGCTGCATAACAACATCGGCGGAATGTCGGGACCCGCGGTTTTTCCTGTTGCGCTTCGCATGGTCTGGCAGGTCGCAAATAAGGTATCCATACCTGTTGTGGGAATGGGCGGAATATCCACCTGGCAGAACGCGGTGGAAATGCTGCTAGCCGGCGCTTCGGCAATACAGGTCGGAACCGCATGCTTCAATGATGTATTTGCCCCTTTGAAAATTATTGACGGACTCCGTAAATATCTTGATGAAAACGGATATTCCTCGGTTTCCGAGCTTACCGGAGGAGTTGAAATATGGTAATACTCGGTGTTGACTACGGTGATGCGCGCACCGGTCTTGCCGTTTGCGATAAAAGCGAGCTACTTGCCTCTCCCGCGGGAGTTATCTGCGAGAGGAACACAGAACGTTTGGTGTCTAAAATCGCCTCTGTGGCGGCACAGAAGGGCTGTGAGGCCATTGCGGTTGGCTGTCCTAAAAATATGGACGGCAGCTGCGGATTTCGCGCTCAGGCATGCATGGAGTTTGCTCAGTTGCTCGGCAAAGCCTGCGCTCTGCCCGTAAGTCTCTGGGATGAAAGACTCACTACGGTTTCGGCACATAATGTGCTTAACGAAAGCGATGTCCGCGGCAAAAAGCGCAAGGCGATAATTGACGAGGTTGCGGCTGTTATGATATTGCAGGACTTTTTAGACTACAGAAAAAACAACAGATAACATATAAGGATGGTGTACTTCTCATGGGCAGACTCCGCAACAAATCCGCACTTACAATTTTGTGCGCCGTTGCAATACTCAATCCTTTCCTTTTTTATTCCTGCCGTGTAACCTTTACTTTTATAGATACAGCCGTATTCAACGGATTTACACATCTTATTCTTCTGCTTATGCTTGCGAACACCGCGCTGTGGATTTTCCTTTGCGCTAAAAAGACCGTTTCCGACAAAAGCTTCAAACGGCTCTGTATATGCGGTATCGTTTTTAACGCTCTCTTTGTTGCGGTAAATGTCGCTTTTGCCGTAGCCGGAGCAAGCGAGCTGCACACGTATTATTACTACTTTACACGCGAGCTGCCGTATATCGGCGTAGCTTTCCTGACATATTTCACACTGCTTGTGCTTCCCGATATTAAAAGCGGAGCAAAAAAGGCAGTATCTGCCGTTCTGACGGTATCCGTTCTCGTTTCGCTTATCTCTGTGGGCTTCACGGTCGGAAAATTCGAGTTCACATCCGCGCCCGTTGTATTTATTACCGATGACCCGGAAACATATTCCGTTGTATGGAGCACAAGCGAAAGAGCCACCGGACATATCGAGTACACCTATAACGGAATTGAATACAAAATATATGACACGCTCAGCGGTAACATTCGCTCCGACAGCAAAATACACACCGTCAGCGTTCCGCGTGAACAGCTCGACGGAAATACGTACTCCGTATCCTCGCAGCGCGTTTGGGAGCATCTCGGTTACAGTACCGTCCTCGGAAAAACACTTTCAAGCGAAAAATCCACCCTGAGAGCCTACACCGAAGGCGCGGAGCTGTCCGTAACCGTATTCTCGGACTGGCACGACCAGGAGGGGAGAGCTGTCGCCACCGCAAACGCCATGCAGCGTCAACCCGACCTGTTTGTAATACTCGGCGATCCGGTAAATATGCTCAACAAAGCAGATGACATATCGGAATCCATCCTTTTTGCGGCGGGGGAGATAAGTCACAGCTCATGCCCGACCGTATATGTCAGAGGAAATCACGAAACGCGCGGAGAATACGCCTCACATCTGCTCGGTCATCTCGGAATCGGAAGCTTTTATTACAAATTTTCATGGGGACCTCTTTGTGCAGTTGTTCTTGACACAGCCGAGGACAAAGCCGATAATCACACCGAATACGGCGGACTTGCCGCATTTGAACCGTATAAAAACGAACAGACAAAATGGCTTGAAAATACTTGCTTTGACGACAACGCCTCATACAAGCTCGTTTTCAAGCACATACCGGATGCTCCGGAGTCATGGGATGAACCGCTTGCCGGACTCGGCGCGGACATGATGGTAAGCGGTCATGAGCATACGGCAAAAATAAATCCGCCCGACGCCCGGCACCCGTATCCCACCGTTATTGACGGTGGCAAGACGGACGGCGATTTTTGCGGTACACTGCTTGTTTTTTCCGGAAACACCGCAAGCGTATCCTTTTATAAACGTGCCGGACTTGTTTCGGAAGAAAAAATCACTCTTGTCCGCTGACATACCCGGCAACGCCCGGTCATAGGCTTTACCGGGGGTGTGATTTCGGTGGATTTGAAGAGAATGGCAACCGCTTTTTCGGTTTTGCTTGTTATAGTTCTGATAGTTATAGCTTCGGTGTTCTACGATGATAAATTCGATTTTACCGCCGCTTCAGCCGAATCCATGAATAATTTTCCGGTTTTTGTAGTTGATGCGGGACACGGCGGTCTTGACGGAGGCGCATCAACGTCTGACGGTATGCTTGAAAAGGATGTAAACCTCGAAATAGCTTCAAAGCTTGATCAGGCTCTTCGGTTTTTCGGCTATAAAACGGTTATGACGCGCTCGGAGGATATCTCTCTGCATGACGCTGATGCCAAAACAATACGCGCACAAAAGACCTCCGATTTGCACAATCGCATGAAAATCATGGAGTCCACACCCAATGCGGTGCTTATAAGTATTCATCAGAACCACTATTCTGAAGCTAAATATTCAGGTGCCCAGGTCTTTTATGCACCCGGCTCTGAAAGGAGCAAGGCACTTGCACAAAACATTCAGCAAAGCGTCGCCTCACAGCTTCAACCGGATAACACACGGCAGATAAAGCCCTCCGGAGCTTCGATTTATATTCTCTATAAAGCAAAGATTCCGGCAGTAATGGTTGAATGCGGCTTTTTATCAAATTATAATGAGGCGCAAAAGTTGAAAACATCGGTATACCGCACAGAAATGGCATTAGCCGTGTTCGGCGGAATTTTAAATTCGGAGGAAATCTGAGAATGGCGCAGAAGCTCAAATCTGTATATGTCTGCACACAATGCGGTTATGAAGCCCCGAAGTGGTACGGCCAATGCCCGAGCTGCGGAGAATGGAACACTCTCAGTGAGGAGGTACGTTCACCTGCGTCGGCAAAATCGCCCTCAACTCCGTCAAGGAGCGGCGCAAAAGCACTCTCTCTTGAAAATATAGATTCATCCCGCGAAGCCCGTTACCTCACCGGTCTGAATGAGCTTGACCGCGTCCTCGGAGGCGGTCTTGTAAAAGGTTCGCTGGTGCTTCTCAGCGGCGATCCCGGGATAGGAAAATCCACACTTCTGCTTCAGATATGCCAATATCTTGGGCAATCACTTCGCGTATTATATATCTCGGGCGAGGAGTCTGCACATCAGCTGAAAATGCGTTCAAAGCGTCTGGGCGTAAGCTGCGATTCTCTCATGATTATGTGCGAAACCGATGCTCAATACATCTCGGAATACATACAGTCGGACAAGCCCGACGTCGTTATAATCGACTCTATTCAAACCATGAGTATTTCAGAGCTGCCGTCGTCGCCCGGAAGCGTAACTCAGGTGCGCGAATGCACAAATCTTTTTACACGTGTTGCAAAAACCTTTAATATATCCATAATAGTTGTAGGCCACGTCAACAAGGACGGAAACATAGCCGGACCCAAGGTACTTGAACATATAGTTGACACTGTGCTTTATTTCGAGGGTGAACGAAGCCTTAGCTACCGGATTCTGCGGGCGGTAAAAAACCGTTTCGGCTCAACCAATGAAATCGGTGTTTTTGAAATGCTCTCAAGCGGACTTGCAGAGGTTGAAAATCCGTCACAGATGCTGCTTGCCGGAAGACCGCAAAATGCCTCCGGAACATGCGTTGCATGCATAATGGAGGGTTCGCGCCCGATTCTTGCGGAAATGCAGGGGCTGGTCGCACCCACCGGGTTCGGTAATCCGAGAAGAATGGCAACCGGCTTCGATTACAACCGCATGTCCATGCTCATTGCGGTGCTTGAGAAGCGCGCCGGATATTTTCTGGGCAATATGGACTGTTATATAAACGTCGTGGGAGGTCTGCGAGCTGATGAGCCCGCATGTGATCTTTCGGTTGCACTTGCGCTTGTTTCAAGCCTCAAGGACACCGTAATCGGCGAGGATGTTCTCGCCTTCGGCGAAATAGGGCTAACCGGAGAAATACGCGCTGTGGGCGCCTGCGAGCAACGCATAAAAGAGGCTCAGCGTCTCGGCTTCAAACGCTGCATTGTACCTTACCATAATCTCAAAGGTCTTACAGCTTCCGCATCAATAGGCATTGAAGTTATCGGAGTCCGGAATATCCGTGACGCCTTTGACTCGATTATCGGCTGAGCCTTTGCTTATAGGCGTATAGTGTGCGCATTTCCCGTACGATTCCGCACTTACCTGAGATATTCGCTTCAGGCTGCAATATCCGTCCTTCTGATATTTGCATCCCTCGCCGCAAGGAATTATATCCATTTTTACAGCTCCTTTCAGCTTTCGTTACACATAACAGGCAGGTTCAAATTTTATCTTTTAAAGCTTGCCTCGGCAGTATTTTTTCTGATTTTTAAATATTTATTCAAAGCACGGAGAAAAACATGTCTGAGTTTATAAAAAATCCGAATTTGCCTTACGGAAAAGTAAATGCAGTCATAGCAGGGGAGGGTGCTTCGGAATTTTTTCCCTCTTTTGAAAAGCTCGGAATAAAAGTCTTTACCGCATCTGCGGATACTGCGCTGTCATATCCGGTGCGTTCTCACGCCGATATGCTCGTGCATCACCTCGGCGGAAACCGAATCCTTGCAGCACAAAGCCAGAATGAATTATGCAAACTGCTTGAACGCGATGGCTTTATAACCGAATTCATCCCTGAGAAGCTCGGTGAAAAATATCCAGGAGACATATTATTGAATGCGGCACGAATCGGTAATGTTCTGCTGTGCAATAAAAACAATATTTCGTCTACCCTGCTCCATTTTTCACAAAACGAACATTTGTTTTTAGAAAACGTAAGACAAGGCTATACAAAGTGTTCTGTTGCGGTTCTGACCGAAAAGGCGATAATTACCGAGGATGCGGGAATTGCGCAAATTTGCACCGAAAAATACGGCATGGATGTATTGCTTATTAATAAAGGCTGTGTGCGCCTTGACGGATATGATTACGGATTTATCGGCGGCGCCTGCGGTAAAATCTCATATGATACGATAGCTTTTACCGGACACATAAAAAATGAATCGGTCTGTACAGCCGTTCAGAATTTTTTAGACAAGCTCTCATTAAATGAAAAATTTCTATCGGACGGAGAATTGCGTGATATAGGCGGATTTCTGCCGATATCCGAAGTTTTTTAATATTCAGAAAGGTATGTGATTGTAACTATGAAAAGCAGAAAAGAAAACGATACAGTTGCAAAAATCGGTTACGTCGTAGTGCTTGCAGTATTGGCAATATCAATAAAGAGAGTTGTAAAAAAATACAAGGACTGAAGATGTTATAAGTGACAGGAAGGATGCACCGAGTAAGAAAGCCCTCAAAAGCCGAATTTCATACTTTCAGGCTGTTTTCTTGTGCAATTTGTCCCCTGAGTTATACAAAATATTTCTTTTGTATAACTCGTTGTGCAAAATGACGGATTCCCCTTTAGGCGTCTGTCCCGGAATTTTCAGGTGTTTCCGTTTAACCGGAGGCTCTTATTTTGCCGGATGCCTCCCGCCGCACATGAGGGTTTATTCTGTTACATCACACATCTTGGTGAAAGCTTATGAAAAAACAAAATTATGATAAGCTACCGGAGCTTGTGCAATCATTCATTACATACTTTTCGGTAGTAAAAAACAAATCTCCGCTGACTGTAAACGAATATGCCAATGACCTGACCACGTTTTTCAGATTTCTGAAAATCAGCCGCGGTCTTGTTGATGCATCCGTTGAATTCGGTGAAATAGATATTTCCGATGTCAATCAGTCGCTTATAGAGAGCGTTACGCTGGACGATGCATATAAATATCTTGCCTATTGCCAGTCCGAACGCGAAAATAACGCTGCCACACGCAGCCGCAAGGTATCAAGTCTCAGGGCGTTCTATAAATATCTTACCCTTCAGAAGCGTATATTTGATGACAGTCCCCTTCGCGAGCTTGATACTCCGAAAACAAAAAAACAACTGCCGAAATATCTGACTCTTGAACAAAGTCTCGATGTGCTCGGCAGCGTTGACGGAAAATATAAGGAGCGCAATTACTGCATACTCACGTTGTTTTTAAACTGCGGGCTCCGGCTTGCGGAGCTTGTCGGTCTTAATTATACCGATGTGCGCGAGGACGGCACAATGAGAGTTACCGGTAAGGGCAACAAAGAGCGTACAATATATCTCAATGATGCCTGCCGCGAAGCGCTCAAGGCATATATGGCGGTGCGCCCGGTTGACGGCGTAAAAGCAAGCGACAAGCAAGCGTTATTTTTAAGCCGTCACATGCAAAGAATCAGTCCTAAGACCGTTCAGTATATCGTAAAATCCGTATTTGCCGATTGCGGTCTTGACAACCAGGGATTTTCGGTTCACAAATTGCGTCATACAGCAGCGACGCTTATGTATCAGTACGGCCATGTAGACGTGCTGATTCTCAAGGAAATTCTCGGACATGAAAACCTCGGAACTACCGAAATATATACTCATATTGTCAACGAACAGCTCCGTAAGGCGGCTGACGCAAACCCGTTAAGCAATGTCTCCCCTCCCCGTCCGCCCGCAATCCCGACCGATAATTCCGAAGATAAAGAAAGCTAAACGCTTAAAAAGTGAAGAATCCGGAAAACGCCTTTGTGAAAAGAGCATCAACAGCCGCCGAGAGTATCGTTACTGCAAAAAGCACTGCAAAGCGCGTGCAGTAAAGCTTGATAGTGCTTTCGGCGGTTCTTTCTTTTTTGCCCGATATTGACGAAAAAGCATCAACAGACATTATCGCTCCCTCGTTACACGCATAAATAAGAGCCGCCACCGATAAAACGGCACCCGGGTAAATTGTAAGCAGACAATAGCCTATTCCGGTAAGCTCGTACGCCCTGTAAAGATAGCCGCACATAAGCCCAAGACCGAGTCCGCGAAACAGCGGTACGGCCCCTATGAACGGCAGCCCCACAGCACACAGACCCGATATAAAAACAGCTATCAGATATACAATCACCGATATAAAAGAATTGCAGAAATTTGCAAACATCCCTTGCGTTATCCGTAATTTTGTATAGTTGATAAATGTTAATGTGAGTTTTTGTATAAGTTCGCTTCCGGAGGTCTTGGCTGCCGCCGCACCGAAAACCATGCCTGCGATAAATAATGACGCCAGCACAAGCAGCTTCCAGTTGTCCGCCGCGCCCTTCAAAAAGCCCTTTGCGGTATTCGATATCCTTATTCCGTATGCCTTCATTGCTTTTTACCTCCATACTTATTTTTACACGTTTACGCCCAGAACTCCTCCTGCGGTTGATGCGGCAAGCGCTATGGGAATGTTATAAATTATTGCTGTTTCCGGCTCTCCGGACGCGGCAATAAGCGCGGTAATCAAAACTATTGTGACAAAAGGAATTGAACACACCAGACCGTTGAGCGCCCCCCGTTTGCGCTGCTTTTTTGACGCTGTAAAGCCGCAAGCAAGAGCACCCACCCCGACTGCGGCATACGCAAACACAGGAAGCTTATCCGAAGGCGAATCAGCCTTTACCGTTATTGCCGAAATTACAACTATGATTGCAAAGAACACTGCAAGCCCGACGCAAACCGATACAGCGGTATTTATCAGCAGGGTCCTGCCGTCGGATTCTGTTCTTTCCCTGCGTTTCCTTTTGGATTTAGGCATAAAAAAACCTCCTCATATCTTTGTAAATGATATGAGGAGAATTTCTTTATTATGCTTGTTTTATTCCTCGGTCTTATCCTCGGAAGCTTCTTCGGGAGCCTTCTCCGGCTCCGCAGCCTCGTCGGTATCCGCTTTGTCGGCATGCAGCTCTTCAATCTTGGCATCTCTGTTGGCGACAGTCTTGGTCTTCTTGGGTCTCTTGCCGTTTACGGCGGCATCTATTGCTGCCTTTTCCTCTTCTGCCTTCTTGGCGGCTGCAGCGGCCTCCTTTTCGGCCTCCATGCGCTCGTTTGCCGTGTTGTTGGTCTGTATCGCCCAACGCATAATCTTCATCTTGGTTCTGTCGGCACCTGTTTCTATAACGAGAGAATCCTCTTTTACGGTGACAACCTTGGCAATGATACCGCCTATTGTGGTGATTTCATCGCCTATCTGAATAGCGTCGCGCATGGTCTGCTCTTCTTTTTGCTTCTTTTTCTGAGGCCTTATCATGACAAAATACATGACCGCAAAAAGAGCAACCATGAGGATGATGGGTGTTACCTTATTCTGGCCTGTACCCGATGCTGCTGTTGAACCAAAAAGCAGGATGTTGTTTATTAAATTCATTTCGTGTTTTCCCTCCGTTTTTTTATAACTTGTTCATTATAACCGCAAACCGGCGAATATACAAGAAAAATTTTTAAAATTTACAATTACTTAACATCGCAGGGAAATGTAAGACCTATCTGTGAGCGTATTTCATCCATCTGCGAGAGTATGTAAGCGGATTGCGAATGCGGCATAAGCGGGCTTTGAGTGAGTCCGGCGGAAATACAGCGTGATGCCTCCTGTATTTCCTCCTCGAAGCCATTTCCTTTATACGGAGTTTCTATTATCTCCTCCGGGCAGCCGTCGATAAATATCTCAAGCTTCTCCGGAGCATAGAATCGCCCGACTTTTACATATCCCTTCTCTCCGAAAAGGTAGCCCTCGTTGGGCTTTTTAAGCATCATTGCACTTGAAAGAGACGCTATTGTGCCGTCCGTATATTTTATGAGTATGCAGCAGTGCTCGTCAACATGATTAAGCTTACCTATATCGGCCACCGCCGTAATTTTCTCTACCGCAGCAGAGGAATACCAGGAGGCGAAGCTCAAAGCATAGCAACCCACATCAAGCAGTGAACCGCCGCTGTCGGAGCTGAACGCATGATGGTTCGGTTCGTCCGACATATCATAGCAGAAGCTTCCCTGTATTCCCTTTATACGCCCGAGCCTTCCGCTTTTTACAAGCTCCATAAGTCTGAGCGTGCCCGGAACCATACGCGCCCACATGGCCTCCATAAGGAAAACCTTGTTGCGCTTTGCACATTCGGTCATCTTGAAAAACTCAGAGGAATTGATAGTTATCGGTTTTTCGGAAAGTATGTGCTTACCGTTATTCATAAACAAAATCGCACACGCGGCATGCAATCCGTGAGGAACCGCAACATACGCCGCATCAATTGCATCCGATTCCGCCATCTCTTTGTATGAGCCGAAGCGTTGCGGTATGCCGAACTCATCGGCAAAGGAATTTGCGTTTTCAATACTTCTTGAAGCAACGGCGGAAAGCACCGCGCCATCGGAATTTTTGCAGGCCTGCGCAAAGCGGTGAGCTATTCCGCCGGTGCCTATAATTCCCCATCTTACCTCTTTCAAAGCCTTGTCCTCCTCTTTATATTCTTGTATCCAGCAAATCGACATAGGCAGTTTTAAACTGTTCAAACTCACCCCGGTCGAGAGCATCACGTATGCGCTGCATGAGCATATTATAGAAATAAAGGTTATGTGTGACGCAAAGACGCATTGCAAGCATCTCCCCGGCCTTAAAAAGATGCCTTATATAGCTTCTTGAATGCTTTGTGCAGGTCGGGCAATCGCATCCCGGTTCTATTGGGTTTTCATCACGTTCATATTTTGCATTGTTGAGATTTATTATGCCGTTCATTGTGAAAAGATGTCCGTGACGCGCATTGCGGCTGGGCATAACGCAATCAAAAAGGTCCACTCCGCGGCTGACACCCTCGATAATATTCCCCGGAGTACCCACACCCATGAGATAGCGAATTTTGTTCTTGGGCATATGCGGTTCAACGGCGGAAATTATACGGTACATATCCTGCTTGGGCTCTCCGACCGCAAGACCGCCGATTGCATAGCCGTCAAGGTCAAGCTTGGCTATTTCAATCATATTTTCCACACGAAGCTCCTCGTAGGTGCTGCCCTGGTTTATACCGAAAAGCAACTGCTTGCGATTGAGCGTATCGGGCAGAGAGTTGAGCCTTTCCATTTCATCCTTACAACGGCACAACCAGCGCACGGTTCTTTCTGCGGATGCCTTTGCATAGTCATAGGGTGCCGGATTGGCAACACATTCATCAAAAGCCATTGCTATTGTGGATGCCAGATTTGACTGTATACGCATACTCTCCTCCGGACCCATGAATATGCGTCTGCCGTCCACGTGAGATGAAAAGCTCACGCCCTCCTCTTTTATTTTACGGAGCTTTGCGAGCGAAAACACCTGAAATCCGCCGCTGTCGGTAAGAATCGGACCGTCCCAACCTATAAAACGGTTTAATCCGCCCATTTCCCTTACAAGCTCGTCACCCGGACGCACGTGGAGATGATAGGTATTGCAAAGCTCAACCTGACAGCTTATATCCCGCAAATCATACGACGACAAAGCACCCTTTATGGCGCCGCAGGTTGCAACATTCATAAATGCAGGTGTCTGAACCGTTCCGTATATTGTCTTGAATTCTCCGCGCCTTGCCGCGCCCTCGGTTTTTAAAAGCGTATACATAAAATGTGTCTCCTCATAAAATAGCCATACTGTCGCCGAAGGAGAAAAAGCGGTATTCCCTTTCGACCGCCGTCTTGTAGGCAAGCATGGTCTTATCGTAGCCGTAAAAAGCCGAAACGAGCATTATAAGCGTACTTTCCGGAAGATGAAAATTGGTGATAAGTCCGTCGATGCACTTAAACTTATACCCCGGATAAATAAAGATATCGGTATAGCCCTCATCCTCACAGATACATCCGCGAAAGCTTGCCACCGATTCAAGTGTGCGACAGCTTGTGGTTCCGACGGCTATAACTCTTTTCCCGTTTGCCTTTGCCTCGTTTATCGCAAGCGCAGTCTTCTCGGGTAAAAAATAATGCTCTGAATGCATATGATGCTTTTCGATATCATCGGTTTTTACCGGTCTGAAGGTGCCTAAGCCTACATGAAGCGTTACATAAACAATATTTACACCCTTTGACCGTATCTTTTCAAGCAGCTCCTGAGTAAAATGCAAGCCGGCCGTAGGCGCCGCCGCCGAGCCAGGCTGCTTGGAATACACGGTCTGATAGCGCTCCTTGTCTTTAAGCTCCTCCGTAATATAATGCGGAAGCGGCATCTGCCCTATACGGTCAAGCACCTCATAAAAATTGCTCCCATCATAAGTAAAGCGAGCCACCCGATTGCCGTTATCAAGCACCTCAAGCACCTCGGCACGGAGTACTCCGTCTGCAAAGGTAAAGTGCGAGCCCTGCCTTGCGCGCTTTCCGGGGCCTGTTATGACTTCCCAGACGTCATTTTCTCTCGGCTCGAGAAGCAAAAACTCAACCCTTGCCCCCGTGTCGTCCTTTGTGCCGTAAAGTCTTGCCGGAAGCACTCTTGTATCGTTCAGAACCAGACAATCGCCCTCATTGAGAAAATCCGGTAATTCATAGAAGCTTTTGTGCTGTATCTTGTCGGTATCGCGTTCAAGCAGCATCATTCTTGAGGTGTCTCTGTGTTCAAGAGGATGCTGAGCTATAAGCCTCTCTGGAAGCTCGTAAAAAAAGTCTGATTTTTTCATGTTTTTTAACTCCGGATATTAAAAAATTCAGCAAAAACATTTGACTATTCCGCATACAAATGATATTATAAACATTAAGTTAAAAATACGGTAAGCCAATGCGCTGCGCAGATATCCTGCTTATTATATTGCAAATTCCGTGCATTGGCAACCCTATTTTGCAAAGTTTACCGGAGGTAGTCATTATGAAAAGTTACAATGTAGGCATAATCGGAGCAACGGGCATGGTCGGTCAGCGTTTTTCCCTCTTGCTTGCCAATCACCCGTGGTTCAAGGTCAAGGTTCTCGCAGCAAGCCCGCGCTCGGCAGGGCTTACATATAAAGAGGCAGTTTCAAAGCGTTGGTGCATGACCGAGCCCATCCCCGAATCCCTTGAAAATATCGTCGTTATGAACGCATCGGAGGATATAGAAAAAATTGCGGCGCAGGTCGATTTTGTTTTCTGCGCAGTCGATATGAATAAAGAGGAAACCAAAGCCCTTGAGGAAGCATACGCAAAGGCAGAATGCCCTGTTATATCAAACAACAGCGCAAACCGCTTTACACCGGATGTTCCCATGATAGTGCCGGAGCTTAACGCCGAGCATGCGGAAATAATCCCCTTCCAGCGCAAAAGACTCGGAACCAAGCGCGGCTTTATTGCCGTGAAATCCAACTGCTCACTCCAGAGCTATGTCCCGGCGCTGTTCCCGCTTTCAAAATTCGGCATAAAGGACGTTCTTGTCTGCACATATCAGGCAATATCCGGAGCCGGAAAAACCTTTGAAACTTGGCCGGAGATGCTCGACAATGTTATCCCCTATATCGGCGGCGAGGAAGAAAAATCCGAAAAAGAGCCGCTCAAGCTTTGGGGAAAAATAATCGACGGCAAAATAGTGCCTGCCGCTTCACCCAATTTCACCGCACAGTGCATACGCGTTCCCGTGAGCAACGGTCACATGGGCGCAGTGTTTGTGCGCTTTGAAAACAAGCCTTCAAAAGAGGAAATCATAAAAATCTGGAACGACTTTAAAGGCCCCGCTCAGGAGCTGGAGCTTCCGAGCGCTCCTAAGCAATTCCTTAACTATTTTGTTGAAGATAACATGCCGCAGACAAAGCTTCACCGTGAGCTTGAGGGTGGAATGGCAGTATCAATCGGCAGACTCAGAGAGGATACACAGTACGATTATAAATTCGTCTGCCTGTCCCACAATACGCTCAGAGGCGCAGCCGGAGGAGCGGTTCTTATGGCTGAGCTGCTTTGTGCAAAAGGCTACATAGATTAATCTTTTATATTTTTAAGGAGGTCACTGCTATGAAAAAGCCCGTATTCACCGGCGCGGGAGTTGCAATTGTAACCCCGATGTACGAGGACGGAAAAATAAACTTCTCCCTGCTTGAGGAGCTTGTTGATTATCAGATACAGCACAAGACCGATGCTATCGTTATATGCGGAACAACAGGTGAATCCCCCGCACTTGACAACGAAGAGCATGTAGAGGCGATAAAATGCGCTGTGAGCGCAACAGCGAAAAGAGTTCCCGTAATCGCCGGAACGGGAAGCAACGACACGGCTTATGCCGTAAGCCTCTCAAATGAAGCCGAGCAGGCAGGAGCCGATGCGCTGCTGATGGTAACCCCTTATTATAATAAAACCTCACAGCACGGTCTTATTGAGCATTACAACTTCATAGCCGACCGCGTGTCCACACCGATAATAACCTACAACGTGCCGAGCCGCACCGGTATGGACATTAAGCCTGAAACCTACCTTGAGCTTTCTAAGAACCCTAAGATTGTGGGTGCCAAGGAGGCTAACGGTTCTATTTCCGCACTTGCGAAAACCATTGCGCTGTGCGGTGATGAGCTTTATATGTATTCCGGAAATGATGACCAGATTACAGCGTTAATGTCCTTGGGCGGTAAGGGCGTAATCTCCGTTCTCTCAAATATTCTTCCCGAAATCGCTCATGATATCGCCGCAAAATACCTTGAGGGAGACTGCGCGGAAAGTGCAAGACTTCAGCTTGAGTACCTTGACCTTTGCAATGACCTGTTTTGTGACGTAAACCCAATACCGGTAAAGGCCGCAATGTGCATGATGGGAATAAACGTCGGCAGATGCCGACTTCCTCTCGGCACTCTTAACGATGCCGCTCAGGCAACTGTTCTGAAGGCACTTAAAAACCATTCACTCGTTTAAGCATCTAACAAACAAGCAAAGGATGAAAATCATGAAGAGGATAATACTCAGCGGCTGCTCCGGAAAAATGGGAAAAGCCATAACAGAATGTGTCGCAACCACGGACGATTGCGAAATAGTTGCGGGTGTGGATATTTTTGAAAACTCAGCACTCCCCTATCCCGTGTTTCTCTCCTTCTCGGAGCTTAATATAGAAGCTGATGTAATAATTGACTTTTCCCACCCCTCCGCTCTTTCATCCGTGCTTAAATATGCTGTTGACAACTCCGTTCCCGCTGTTGTGGCAACCACGGGACTTTCGGATGAGCAAATCGCGCAAATACATGAGGCCTCACAGAAGGTTGCCGTCTTCCGTTCCGCCAATATGTCTCTCGGAGTGAATCTTGTATGCGAGCTTGCAAAAACCGCCGCAAGGGTGCTCGGAGAAGCTTTTGACATCGAAATTGTCGAAATGCATCACAATCAGAAGCTTGACGCGCCGAGCGGAACAGCACTCATGATTGCGGACGAAATAAAAACCGTGCTCGATGACGATGTATATTATGAATATGACCGTCACTCCAAGCGTGAAAAGCGCAGCAAATCCGAAATCGGCATACACGCCTTACGAGGCGGCACGGTTACCGGAGAGCATGAAATCATATTCGCCGGTCACGATGAGCTAGTAAAAATAAGCCACAGCGCACGTTCAAAGGAAATTTTCGCACAGGGTGCGGTAAACGCTGCAAAATTCATTTGTGAAAAATCTGCGGCACTCTATACGATGAAGGATCTTGTAAAATCATGATTAAAAAATCTTGCGTTCTTGCTTTGTTTACAGAACATACGATAAATGTTCATTTTCCCCTCCGTTTTTAACAATTAGTTTGTTTTGAATTCATTTCCCGAAAACATTTTTGCGGGATAATGACAACAAGCTGATTGTTGAGAAAGGAGGGTTTGCATGAATGAAGTAAAATTTGTTTTTCAGCGTACCGAAATGAAGTATTTGCTCAATCCAGAGCAATTCAGAGGTATGGAGCGTATAACCGAAAAATACATGTCCCCTGACGCATACGGCAAGTACACCATAGGAAATATCTATTTTGACAACGATCGCTTTGAGCTTATACGCAATTCTATTGAAAAACCGGTATACAAAGAAAAATTGAGACTCCGTTGCTACGGTGTTCCGACCGACTCCGACGCAGTATATCTTGAAATCAAGAAAAAATTCAAAGGTGTTGTAGGAAAACGGCGTATGAAATTCACTGCCGCAGACGCGTACGCATATCTGAATTATGCAGTTGCTCCGCCTGATTCCGATACGCAAATATTTAAAGAGCTTGATTATTTTATCTCACATTACAAGCCGGTTCCTCAGGTGTATCTCGCCTATGACCGCGAGGCGTTTGCCTCCGATATTGACACAGAGCTGCGTATAACCTTTGACCACAATGTCCGCTACCGCACAGACGACCTCGACGTCAGGCACGGCGACCGAGGCAAGCTTTTGCTCGATGAGGACAGGTATCTTATGGAAATCAAGGCACTCGGCGCTGTTCCGCTCTGGTTAAGCCGCGCTCTCGGAGATATGGAGGTTTTCCCCGCTTCATTTTCAAAAATCGGTGAAGTTTATAAAAAAGAAAAACTGTTTAACGGTACGGAGGAAAAAATATGTTTGAAAGTATAATTATCACAAACGGACTGTCAATGACAACTGCTTTAATTTGTTCTGCAGTCTCGCTTGTTCTCGGGCTTGTAATTGCAATATTCTATATGATAAAGAACACCTATTCAAAGAGCTTTGTTATAAGTCTTGTGATTCTGCCACTCATAGTTCAGGTAATAATTATGATGGTAAACGGCAATCTCGGCACCGGTGTTGCAATTATGGGCGCGTTCAGCCTTGTGCGCTTCCGTTCCGCTCCCGGCAGCTCAAAGGAAATCGCAGCCGTATTCCTTTCTATGGCAATCGGCCTTGCAACAGGTATGGGCTACATATCCTTCGCCGCAATTATGGCGGTTCTCATCTCTGCAATAATGCTTGCCCTCAACATCAGTAGTTTCGGAGACGGCAACGTATCAACCGTGCATCAGCTNNACAGTGCCCGAACAGCTCAACTACGATGACGCGTTTGAGCCTATCCTTAAAAAGTACACAAAAAAATATACCCTTGACAAGGTTAAAACCACAAATATGGGAAGCCTGTTTGAGCTGACCTACGTTATAACACTCAAAAACAACAAAGAACAAAAGGCTATGATAGATGATATCCGCTGCCGTAACGGAAACCTCACGGTAATGTGCGGCAGACTGACAAACGATATCACCGAGCTGTAATCAAAGCCGCTTGAAAATTGAAGAAAGAAGATGTCGTTATGCGTAAGTATCTTGCAATGATGCTCGCTCTTGCGCTTACCGTATCGCTTTGCGCCTGTTCCGGATTAACTCAGAGCGGGAACGGGACTTCTATACCCGAAAGCAATACGACAAATGCGTCCGAGACTGCATCCACCGATACAATCACACCTCAAGCGGAGTCTGATGACCTTATTATAACCTCACCTACCGACAGCTCCGCAACTGAAATTTCCGCATCCGGAACCTCAGCAACAATCTCCGGCACGGGAGCTGCTGTATCCGGAAGCACCGTAACCATAAACAAAGCCGGCAAATACATCATCGACGGAACACTTTCCGACGGCCAAATAATCGTAAACACGCAGGACAAGGAAACCGTATTTATTGTTTTCAACAATTTCTCCGCCGCCTGCAGCTCATCAGCACCGATTTATGTCGTTGATGCAAAGAAAGTGGTGCTTACACTCTACGGAGACAACTCACTTACCGACACCTCAAATTATGTGTTTGCTTCTGCCGCGGAAAGCGAACCGGATGCCGCACTGTTTTGCAAGAGTGACCTCACTGTAAACGGAACCGGTACCCTTACAGTCACAGCGAATTACGCCGACGGAATAAAGTGCAAGGATGTGCTGAAGCTGTTGGGAGGAACCCTTACCGTAAGCTCTGTTGACGATGGAATAATAGGCAGAGATGCAATTGTAAGCTCGGAAAACACAGCACTGAAAATAAAATCCGGTGGCGACGGCTTAAAGACCACCAACGATGAGGACACTTCTCTCGGAAGCATTACAATCAACTCAGGCACCTATGATATAACCTCCGAAAGCGACGGTATACAGGCAATTACCGAGCTGCACATAACAGGAGGAGATTTTAATATTGTTACCGGCGGAGGAAGCGGAAACGCCGCAAAGGTTACCGCCGCTCCCGGTTTCGGAGGATTTTCCTCATCATATACCGACACCGAGACAAGCTGCAAGGCACTCAAGGCAGGCTCTCTTGCGGAAATAAAGGACGGCAATTTTAAAATTGATTCCTGCGACGATTCCCTGCACTCAAACAACGCTGTAAAAATTTCCGGCGGAACGTTCTCGATTTCCTCGGGTGACGATGCGATTCACGCTGATACCTCAATAGAGATAAACAACGGAACAATTGATGTTTTAAAGGCCTACGAGGGTATCGAGAGTACAACAATAACGATAAATAACGGAGAAATTCATCTCAAGACAAGTGATGACGGAATCAACGTCTACGGCGGAAATGATGCGTCCGCGCTCGGAGGAAGACCCGGACAAAACACCTTCAATGATGCCGCAGACGAGACAGAACGCGTGTTCACAATGAATAACGGATATCTGTATGTCAATTCAGACGGTGACGGGCTTGACTCAAACGGTGCAATTCTTATAACCGGAGGTACAATAATTACCGACGGCCCTACAAACAGCGGAAACGGAGCGCTTGACTACACCACCGGATGCACAATAAGCGGAGGAACCCTTATAGCCGCCGGCAGCATAGGAATGGCGCAGAGCCCCGGAAGCACTTCCTCCGTTTGTTCAATTGTCGTTTCTCTTCCCTCTCAGCAGGAGGCGCAAACTCCCGTAAGCATTGTTGATTCAAACGGAAATGAGGTTCTTACATACAAACCCTCAAAGGTGTTTCAATCTGTAATAATAGCCTCTCCGCTATTAAAATCAGGTGAAAAATACACCGTATACTACGCAGGAAGTCATTCGGGAATCTCTAAGGACGGATTGATGAGCTCCGGAAGCTATACCCCCGGAACAGAGCTTGAGACCGTAACTCTGACATCTGTTATAACTGCTGCGGGAAGCTCCTCCTACTCGGACTTCGGAGGCATGGGGGCTCCCGGAGGAATCACACCGCCGCAGGGAGGAAAATTCAGATAAAAATCAACCGGCGCACCGCTTACGGTGCGCCGGTTTCAATTTGCCTTAACTCAGAGCTTTATTTCGATGCCCATTTTTCTGAACAGCTCGATAAACTTGTTTACGAGTGAATAGATAGTGCCGAGAACGCCGGCAAATATTGTGAAGCCGAAGAATTCATCATCGTTTTCAGGTGCATCGGTCTTGTGTACCGTAAGAGTATCGACCAATTCGTGCTCCGCAAGAGTGTATGAATTTATCTCCATAGAGTCACCCTCAAAGGTAAGTGAGGTATATATGGTGTCGTTAATTATTTTATTTACGGCAATGCTTTCATCCTTGCTCTCGGGATACGTATCATCTCTTACTCTGTTAATTGACGTGGATACCATAAAGATAGTACCGTCAGGATTGGTTATATCGGAAACTCCGGTATAATCCTCTACAACCGCATCCATTTCCATGCCGTGGGTTCTTCCGTAATAATGGCTGTGACCGGCAAGAACGATATCAAAGTCATAATCGGAAAAGATGGGGTTGAAAAGCGCTTCAAGGAGTGCATTGTCGCTGTCGGCTCTTGAATATGCTCCTCCGTAGAGGTCGTGATGAAGCATGCCTACACGCCATTTTGCATCGGGATTCGCCTTTATCGCATCCTGAACAAATCTGAGATGGTCCACCGAGCTGCCGTTTGTGCTGTCCATAACAAGGAAAAGAACCTCGTTGTAGGTGAACCAATAGTCACCACCTATATAGCTGGTGCTTATACCCTTATACTCGTTGGGTTTGTTTCCGAAATAGCCGTAATCATAGGCTTTTTTCTCATGGTTGCCTATGCAAGAAGCAATAGGAACATTTCTGAGGACACTCGGGGAATAGAAGCCGAACATTTCACTTGCAAGTCCGCCGGAGGCCTGGTCTCCTGCTGAAAGGATGAAATCTGCCTCGATGTTATCGTTAACCATCTTATTGAGAGCATTGTGCCATTTATAAGAGGTTGTGCTGAGACTGTCGGGCTCCTCGGTGCTGTCGTTGCTGATGTGAACATCACTGCAATACAGAGCGGTGAAGCTGTCCGCATCACCGGTGCGGAAGCGCTCAGGCTCACTGTCGGCAACGCCCTTGCCGTAGGTATAATAATATATCGAAGATGCCTCAAGGCCGGTTACGGTTACCTTGTTACTGAATCTCGTACCCGCCATAGACGCTTCACCCTTGAATTCAACTGCTTCGGTCATATCAGCGTTAAGCGAAATCATTACAACCGGTGTTCCCTCTTCGACATCTGACTGCCACGAGAAATTCATCTGTGACTCATCACTGCCGGGAGTGAGTTCAACAACATCCTTGGTTATGCGCGCGTCGGAAAAATAGGTGTTCCACTCCTCCTGGTTCATTGCCCAGCTTGACCTTACCTCTGCGAACGGATCGATAGCCGAAGACGATACGCCGAAGCAGGAAAGCAAAAGCATAATCGCAAGAGTGGTAGCGGTAATTTTCTTAAATGTGCGATTCATTTTTTTACCTCCGTTTTAATAAATTTAATAGCTTGTATAACATTATAGCTTTTAGACCAAAATATGTCAACCGTTTGAAATACAAAAACATAATAAATAAAATTTCTGTTACATTTGTTTATCGAGGTTTACACATCCTGCAACTTGTGGTAAAATATTCTTTAATATCCTAAGGAAAAAGCTTGGAGTGTGTCTTGGACTATGAAGAAAAAAGTTATTATTATCGGTGCCGGGCCTGCCGGAATAACCGCAGCACACCGCCTTCTGTCAAGCGGAGGCGATTATGAGGTTACGGTTGTAGAAGAATCCGATGATATCGGCGGCATCTCGAAAACCGTAAGACATAACGGAAACCGCATGGACATCGGCGGACATCGTTTCTTTTCAAAGGATACAGAGGTGACGCGCTGGTGGAATGAAATAATGCCCCTGCAAGGCGCACCGTCGCATGATGATATACTGCTCGGACGCAAGTCCCCGCTTTCAGCAGGAGGACCCGACCCCGAAAAGGAAGACCGGGTTATGCTCACCCGCCGCCGTATTTCCAGAATATATTACCGAGGCAAATTTTTTGATTATCCGATATCCATGAAGGCGCAAACCATAAAGAATATGGGCTTTTCAACTACCATAAACGCCGGCATGAGTTATCTCGGCTCCTGTGTTAAAAAACGCACCGAAAACTCTCTGGAGGATTTCTATATCAACCGCTTCGGCAAAGTTCTGTATTCCATGTTTTTTGAAGGCTACACGGAAAAGCTCTGGGGAAGACATCCGAGTGAAATATCGGCCGACTGGGGCGCGCAACGCGTGAAAGGACTTTCCGTAACAGCTGTTATCAAGGATATGCTTGCAAAGCTCACCCCGCGCTCCGAGGAGCAAAAGAAACAGGTCGAAACCTCGCTGATAGAGGAGTTCAGCTATCCGAAATTCGGTCCGGGTCAGCTTTGGGAAACCGCAGCCTCCGAGGTTGAAGCTATGGGAGGGCGTATAATACGAAATTGCAAGGTAATAAACACCGAAAGCGCCGAGCACGGCCGGATATCCCGTGTTATATGCGATTTCGAGGGCAAGCAGACCGTTTTTGACGCAGATTACTTTATATCATCCATGCCGCTTTGTGACCTTGTGAAGGGAATGAACGACGTTCCTGAGAATATAGCAAAAATCGCAGCCGGTCTCCCGTACCGCGATTTTGTAACTGTGGGTCTGCTTGTAAAAAAACTCAATCTTGTTAATGAAACAGACATCCGAACCCTCGCTAACATTGTTCCGGACTGCTGGATATACGTTCAGGATACCGGGGTAAAGCTCGGCAGAATTCAGATATTCAACAACTGGTCTCCTTATCTTGTTGCCGACCCGGAAAACACCGTCTGGGTAGGTCTTGAATATTTTTGCACCGAGGGTGACGCGTTTTGGAATATGACTGAAGACGAATGCACCTCGTATGCGGTAAAGGAGCTTGTAAAAATGGGTGTAATCGACAGCGGCGCACCCGTGCTTGACTCTCACCGCGAGCGCATAAAGAAAGCATACCCTGCTTATTTTGACACCTACAAAGATATAGACAAGCTCACAGACTATCTTAACACATATTCAAACCTATACTGCATCGGCAGGAACGGTCAGCACCGCTACAACAACATGGACCATTCAATGGTAACTGCGTTCAGAGCCGCAGATGCGATAATGTCCGGCAAAACCGATAAAACCGAAATATGGAATGTAAATACAGAAAAGGACTATCACGAGGAAAAATAATCACTTTCTGAAAAGCCCGTCAAACGGCCCCTTTCTGCGCGGCGGACAACGGCAATCATCAAGATGCACGAGTATTGTATCATCTCCTATCACCTTTATTTCGTTCCAGGGAATCCTTATATCGTCGCTCCTGTTGAAAAGCACACACCCGCTTCCGAATATTATTATTGCAACTATATGTCCGCTGCAGGTGTCAACCTCTACATCACACACTTTGCCGATACGACTGCCATCCGCGACGTTTACAACCTCCTTGGCTCTCAAATCAGTAACACAGCAATTCAAAAAAACACCTCCCGTGAAATATTATATTCACGGGAGGTTGATTTTTTTCCGGTATTTTATTTGAAATATTTATATATAAGTCTGAGCACGGTAAGAGCTATCATTTCATCATAGTTATTCTCAAGCATTTTTGCATCAAGCAGACGGTAGGTGTTGTGCTTTTTTGCAAGACTCGACAGCTGTGAAAGTGCTTCCTCTGTAGTGCCCTCAAAATACTCTCTGAAATTTTCGCTTCTTTCTATAAGTCTGCCTGTTATATCGGTAAATGAATACACCTCATCCGGCTCTATTCCGAACACCGAAGCGGTTATTTCGAGTGCGCCTGTAAAATATTTATGCCTGTCAAGCTTTTCGCCCTTATACAACTCCGAAATCAGCTGTGTACACGGGGCGTTAACCGCATTCCTCGCAAAAAGTCTGGGCACCTCCTTGAGCTGCTCGGTTTCAAACAGGCTCATCTCATCTGCAAACTCATTTGAAAGCTTATCTATAAGAGGCTCCGCGTCCGCCTCAAAGCGGAAGGTGTATTTTGCACCGCAGTATTTACCGAAAAATTTCATCGCATCGTTATAGCCGAGAACGATGTTTTTCTCTATAACATCCCTCTCAAAGCACAAAAAAGTACCCAGGTCGCGTGAAGGACGTATATATTTCACCTTGGGGTTGTTGGTGTAGTTGGGGTGTCCGCACTCCGAATTGAGGTCTATGGCAATTACCTCATCTGCACCGAGCCGTAAAGCGGTTGCAATCGGCAAATTGTCGTAATATCCGCCGTCTATATATGCCTGACCGTCTATCTCGCAGGTTGGAAACACCGGAAAGCACGAGCATGACGCTGTAACCCAACGCTTAAAATACCCGGGCTGTATGTCCGATTTTTTTATTTCAACGGGTACAAGTGACGGGAATTTTACCGTAATTGCGCCGTAGTCTATTCCGGAGGCAAAGAACCTCTTTTCATCCGCATATTTATCGAGTGTTTCAAGAAACGGGGTTATATCCCCTCCCTTGGGACCTCCTAAATAGCTTTTCAGGAACGGGCGCAATGAATCCATGTGGTCAACAAGCGACATTATGCTTTTGCTTATATTTATACCGTTGACCATGACGTGGGACATATCCATTTCCGCCCAGAGCGCCTTAGCTCTATCATAGTCGTTCTGCACGTACAAACCGGCATTGATTGAACCGATAGACGTTCCCGTGGCAATATCGAAATATATTCCGAGCTCATTAAGCGCCGTCCATACACCGAGCTGATACGAACCCTTAGAGCCTCCTCCGGCAAAAACCACCGCTCTTTTCATTGTTGTGAACACTCCTTAACTTTGTCATATTTTTTGTTTCTGAAGTAAAGAACTATGTCCGCAAAAACCATGACAAAATTTATCACGTAAAAAATAAAGACATACGTAATATTTCCCGAAATAAGCTTTGCCGCAATACCGCAAACATATCCGAAAAGGATAAAACACATAAACAGAAGGCTTTTTCCCTTTGCAGTTTTCGATTTGAGCGACTTATATATCGAAAGCGGCCAGGAAATGCCGAAGCTTATGACCATAAACGCCTCAAAAAGCTGTGCCAAAAAACCACCTCGGAAATATAGTAACATAAAAAAACGGAAAACTCAATACAAAATCGAGCTTTCCGAAAAAACGCTTTTTTTATTTTTTGAGATATGCGCCTATGGAATCAGACATAAAGCTTGCAAGTCCGGGCTTTCTGGAATCAATATTTTCGGTAAACCTCTCGTCCCCTACATACATCTGTGCCAGACTTTCAAGAATCACATCGGTGCAGTCATAAAAATACTTTGATATATACTCCTGCCAGCCCTTCGCCGCAAGCTTTGCAGCCTCACTTTGCGGTGAACCGCCGTCATTCATGACCGATATAAATCTCGCATAAGCCTCTTCTCCCGCCGCCTGTGCGACATTCCAGTCCTGACTGCCGTACTTTGCAGTCTTTTCCTCGCTTTGTTTGTAAGCGTGTGTATCGCCCCATTTGGCCTTTGCCTCTTGAGCATATTTTTCCTTTGCATTTTCCATTTCGGTTTTGTTGAATTCTTCAATACTCATGTTTTTTTCTCCTCTCATCACTGAATCCGTAAGCTCTATAAGCCCGTCGATATGCGCCTTTTTCATTTTCAGCAGCTCGCGGTGCTTTAAAAGAGCCTCGTTTTTGTCAAAGGACGGATTGTCGATTATGGCTTTGATTTCCTTCAGCTCAAAGCCAAGCTCGCGGAAAAACAGTATCTGCTGCAACCGCTCAAGAGCCGTGCTGCCGTACATTCTGTATCCGGCTGATGTTACTTCATCGGGCTTAAGAAGACCGGTCTCGTCATAATAGTGCAGTGCGCGCACTGTAAGTCCCGATAATTTTGCAACTTCATTGACTGTTTTCACTGTTCATCCCTCCTTACAATGAGAAGTATATACTATGACGTAACGTAAGAGTCAATACTTTTTTTATTTATTTTTTCATTTTTTTTACAGACGCCGAAATAAGCCTTTTAAAATCCGGTGCCACTCTGTCCGCAGTCTCGGAAACCTCGGCATGAGACAGCGGAGTCTTGGAGATTCCGGCGGCAAGATTTGAAATACAGCTTATTCCGCATACCGACATTCCCGCATGCTTTGCCGCAACAGCCTCGCACACTGTGCTCATTCCCACTGCGTCGGCACCAAGCATGGAAAGCATCTTTATTTCCTGAGGTGTCTCGAAATTAGGTCCGGTAAGCTGAACATATACACCTTCTTTAAGTGCGATATTCTGTTCGGAGGCTGATTGTTTGATTATTTCACGCAAATTTTTGTCATATACCTCGCTCATATCCGGGAAGCGGACACCGAGCCTGTCTATATTTTTGCCGATAAGAGGCGAAGGAACAAAGCTGCTGATATGTCCGTTTATCAGCATAAAGTCCCCCGCGGAAAAGGTCGGAGATATTCCGCCCGCCGCATTTGTAAGGAAAAGTGTTTCGGCTCCCAAGGCGTTCATAAGCCTCACCGGAAGCACAACCTCCTCCATTGTGTAGCCTTCGTAATAATGTACCCGTCCCTGCATGATTACACATTTTACGCCCTCTACGTATCCGAAAAAAAATCTCCCCTTGTGTCCCGGAACCGTTGAAACCGGAAATCCGTCTATTTCGGAATAATTCACAACCGCAACCGCTTCCGCGGATTCTGCAAAATCTCCGAGACCCGAACCGAGAACAAGGGCAAGCTCGGGAACAAAATCGGTTTTTTTACGGACATCCGAAACGCATTTTTCTATTCTCTCCCATGACGGAATCAACATATAAACACCTCCGAAAATACATTGGCGGCAATCGCATAACGATTACCGCCGATAATATTGAGTTTCTGTTATTCAGCAGCAACGGCTTCCTTTTGACCTTCCTTGAGAGCGGCATCATGTGCTTCTCTTTCAGCTGCATTTTTGGCAAGACGCTCCTTGAATTCCGAAAGGTCCTTGTATTTTACCGGAACATTCTGCTTCTTTATTATGAGATTGACGACAAACAGAATTATAAAGGCGGCAATCACGCAGAAGATTCCGAACTGCGAGGAACCGGTGTAGATTCCGGGGAAGGTGGAGTTAAGCTCACCGTTCATGATTGTAAAGAATACAAACGAAAGTGCACTGAACACCACTCCGAGAACACAGAAGGTGAAATTGCGCTTAAAGCCGCGAGGAGATGCCGAAAGCATGAGAAGAAGGAGATTTACTATTGCTATAACAGCGGCAAGAAGAAGCATAACGATTGCAAGGGCGTAAAATATCATTATCTTCCCGATTATTTCGGAGCCGAAAAGCTTGAGCAAAGCGTCAAAATTGAGCTTTGCGACAACATCCATCGCAATCGTAAGAACACTGACACCGGATGCCTTTATCGGAGAATACGGAAGGTTAACATTAATGCTGCAAAGAGGAAGGAAAAGCATTCCGATGGGAAGAAGGCAACAAATAATTCTGACTATTGACATCTTGGTGCCTATAAAAGCGAACTTCAGCCTGTCTATTCTGGGCTGGAACTGAATATGCTCTGCCTCTGCCTTATCGGCATCAGCCGCCAAACGCTCCTCCATGTTGTAATAGATAAGGTTTACACCGCAGGAAGGACACTCAGGCTTATAATCCTTAATTTTAAGCTTGTAGCCGCATTTCGGGCAAGTTGCCATATCAATTTCTCCTACTTCAAATAAATTTTGTTTCCCGCAACAAAAAAACAGCAGGAAGCACCGCAACGGTGCAAGTTTCATATATTATATCACATATATAATACATTTTCAATAATAAATTCTAATATTTTTGAAAAAGTATAGTGAAAAGTACAAAACCCATCAGCGGTGGCTGAGCACGTTTTCCTCATAATCGAGAATCTGCGAATACCAATCTTCCCTGACGGGAACTCCCCTGCTCTCGCAGAAATAATCCCATATATCGCCGAAGGGATAGGTCTTCAGTTCCTCGTTCATAGCAAGCAGTCTTGTGAAGTCTCCCGTATCCTGTGCGTGCTTCAGCTTATCGTGAGGAGTAAGCATTGCATAAAGCAAAGCCTTCTGAACGTTTCTCATGCCTATTACCCATGCCGCAACGCGGTTTATTGATGCGTCAAAATAGTCAAGGGCAATTATTACTCTGTTGAGAGCGTTATTGCAAACAATTTCCTTTGCGATTTCCTTTAATTCATCGTCAAAGCTAACCACATGGTCGCTGTCCCAACGAACGCCGCGGGAAATATGAAGCGCAACCTTTTCGGAAAACAGCAGCATTGACGGGATTTTGTCGGAAACCTTCTCTGTGGGATGAAAATGTCCGTTATCAAGCAGACATATAACATCATTGTTTGCAGCATAATTCATATAGAACTCATGCGAACCGACGGTATACGACTCAACACCTATGCCGAACAGCTTCGATTCCACGGTATCAATAAGATATTTGCGATCTATCTGCTCGGAAAATATTTCGTCAAGAGAGGCCTTGAGACGGGCTCTCGGTCCGAAGCGGTCTGCCGGGGTATCCTTATATCCGTCCGGAATCCAAACGTTGTTAACGCAGGTTCTGCCCAGCTCTTTGCCGAAGTACTCACCCACATGACGCATTGCCTTGCAATGGTCAATCCAGAAACGTCTGACGTTTTCATCGGGATGGGAAAGCGTAAGCCCGTCAGCCGCAAGCTGATGTGAAAACAGCGTGGGATTTATATCCAGACCCAAGCCTCTGTCACGGGCGAACTGTACCCATTTTTCAAAATGCTCCGGAAGAAGCTTGTCGCGCTCCACGGGAGAATCGGGAATCGCGTATATTGCATGGAGATTTATTTTGTGCCTTCCCGGAACCTGGAGAAGCGCCATATCAAGATCCGCCATAAGCTCCTCGGGATTTCTCGCCTTACCGGGATAATTTCCGGTTGCGGCAATTCCTCCGGAAAGTACAGCTCCGTTTTCAAAGCCGGCAATATCGTCACCCTGCCAGCAATGCAGAGATATAGACACCTTTCCGAGCTTATCAAGCACCTCATCCGTGTTTATTCCGAGCCTTTTGTACAGTCTTTTTGCGTACTCGTATCTCTCTTCGGACATTTCTGTAATACCTCCGATTATTTTTTTAAGGCTATCGCGGCTTTTGCTTTATTTATTATGTTTTTGCTGTCAAGACCGAATATCGGAAGCAGCTCCTTGGCGGGACCTGATTTTCCGAAGATATCCTCGACACCCACCTTGAGAACCGGTACAGGATAAGCGTCGCACACAGCTTCCGAAACAGCACCGCCGAGTCCGCCTATGATGCTGTGCTCCTCCGCGGTGACAACAGCGCCGGTCTTTTTTGCACAAGCAATGACCAGCTCCTTGTCGAGCGGCTTTATTGTGGGCATATTGACGACCTGTGCGCTTATTCCCTCGTTGGCAAGCTCCTTGGCTGCAATAATCGCCTCGCCGAGAAGAAGTCCTGTTGCAATTATAGTTACATCGGTACCGTCCCTGAGTAATACACCCTTGCCGATTTCAAAGTTATAATCCTCATCAAAAACTCTTTCAACCGCAAGACGGCCGAAGCGCATATAAACGGGACCCTTATACTTCGCTGCGGCAAATACCGCCTTTTTGGTTTCAATGTCATCGGCGGGATTTATAATTACCATACCGGGAATAGTACGCATAAGCGCAATATCCTCACAGCACTGGTGGCTTGCGCCGTCCTCTCCGACGGATATTCCGGCATGAGTCGCACCTATTTTTACATTAAGGTGAGTATAGCCGATTGAATTGCGTATCTGCTCGAAGGCTCTGCCGGCGGCAAACATCGCAAAGCTGCTCGCAAAGACCGTAAGCCCGGTGGATGCAAGACCTGCGGCTACGCACATCATATTTCCCTCGGCAATGCCCGTATCAAAAAATCTGTCGGGGAACGCTTTTTTGAAAATGCCTGTTTTGGTGGCTGCCGCGAGATCGGCATCCAGAACGATAACCTTATCGTCAACTTTTCCAAGCTCCTCGAGAGCCTTTCCGTAGGCCTCTCTGGTAGCCATTTTTACTATATCTGCCATATTCTCAGCCCTCCAGTTCCGCAAGCGCGGCGTTAAGTTCGGTCATTGCCTGCTGATACTGCTCATCATTCGGAGCGGCACCGTGCCAGCTGACCCGATTTTCCATGAAGGATACGCCCTTGCCTTTAACGGTTTTTGCAATAACAGCGACAGGCTTACCTTTAACGGTTTTTGCTTCCTCGCATGCTTTTTCAATCTGCTCAAAGCAATTTCCGCATATTTCTATCACATGCCAGCCGAACGCTGCAAACTTCTCCGGAATCGGATACGGCGAGTTAACCTCATCAATAGCACCGTCTATCTGAAGATTGTTGTTGTCAATAAAAGCAACAATATTATCGAGCTTCTTCGCGGCCGCGTACATAGCCGCCTCCCAGACCTGTCCTTCCTGAAGCTCACCGTCACCGAGAACCGCATAAACGCGGAAATCCTTATTCTGTATCTTTGCACCGAGAGCCATACCTACTGCCGCAGATATTCCCTGACCGAGAGAGCCTGTGCTGATGTCAACACCCTCAAGCAGCTTCATGCTCGGATGTCCCTGAAGGTCGCTGCCGACCTTTCTGAGTGTTTTTAGATGTTCAACAGGAAAGTATCCCCTGTTGGCAAGAACGGAATACAACACCGGCGCTGCGTGTCCCTTTGAAAGCACAAAACGGTCACGATTCTCCCACACGGGCTGCTCCGGTCTTATATTCATCTCCTTGAAATAAAGATAAGTCATGATGTCGGTACATGAAAGAGAGCCGCCGGGATGTCCCGACTTTGCGTTGTATACCCCTTCAATTATACCCATGCGAACCTTGCATGCCTGGATTTTCAGAGCTTTCTTTGCTGCTTCATCCATAAATGCATCCTCCTTGAAAAATATATGATATTTCCGGCGTTCCGGAAAATAAGGGCTGTTTATGAGTTTTCAGAGTACTGCGAAAGATATTTGAGGAAGTCCCCTACCGCTCCGCGGTTGCAATGACAGGCAACGTAGTCTGCCTGTGCTCTTAAATCCGCCGGAGCCTGCGCACATACAGCGAAATATTTTACCGCCTCTTTGAACGACATATCGTTATAATAATCGCCTATCGCGCCGGTCTTCTCCGGAGAAATGCCGAGCATATCGCGTAAAATCACGAATGCCCTGCCCTTTTCCGCTTCTTGAGTAAGCATCTCACAGGTTACGGGAGAAGGAATAACAAAACGGCATCCGGTGTTTTGCAGTGAACACGCATATTCGTTAAGCTCACGTAAAACCGGAGGCGCGGCAAAGAAGACGACTTTTCCCCATCCCTCCGCCGGAACCTCGGAAATGCTCCGATAAACAGTGAACGGCATTTTGTCCGACAATGCCATACCCACACCGAACACCACGGGTCTGACAACATAAGTTCGCTCAAGAGTATTTACTATAATTTCCGCTGTTTTAAAATGCGAGGCTATATCCTGTGCAATCTCCTTTGCGTTTTTATCGAGCGGCGAAAAGTGAAGTACCTTTTCGGAACGGTAATCATATATTCCGGCTCCGTTTAAGAATATCGCCGGAGTGGGATAGGCTGAAACCTTCATATAGTGGCGTCGCATTGACTCCGGAGGTCTGCCTGAGGCGAGTGTGAAAAGTCCGCCGCGCCGGGTGAAATCCTTTATTGCTTTTTCATTTTCAGAGGGCATGTAGCGCAGCTTACCGTTAAGTGTACCGTCGATATCCGATGCAACAAGCCATCCCGACATATCGGGGGCGTTTTTCATTCTTATGACCATTCCTTTCCGCCGAGCTGTATTCTCCCGAGAAAGCTTGTGAAATATTCCGGTAATTCTGAGGATATTTCAATATATTCCCCGCTTCGCGGATGAACAAAGCCTATAAGTCCGGCATGAAGGCATTGACCGTCAAGCCCGTAGGTTTTTTTAGGGTTGCCGTAAACCGCGTCGCCCGCAACAGGATGCCCGATATACGCCATATGCACCCTTATCTGATGCGTTCTCCCGGTTTCCAGACGCAGAGCCGTGTAAGTGAAGTTTCTGTAACGCTCGATGACGCTGTAATGCGTAACCGCGCTGCGTGAGTTTTTATCGGTAACAGCCTGTTTTTTACGGTCAGACACCGAACGCCCGAGAGGGGCATCCACGGTGCCTTCATCCTGTTTGAGTGTTCCGACTACAACTGCGCGGTATTCGCGCTTAAAGCTGTGTACCTTTATCTGTTCGGCAAGGGCGGCATGTGAAAAATCATTTTTTGCAACTATGAGCAAGCCGCTTGTGTCCTTGTCTATCCGGTGAACTATGCCAGGACGTATAACACCGTTTATGCCGGAAAGTGAAGCTCCGCAATGATAAAGCAGTGCATTCACAAGAGTACCGTCACAATTTCCGACGGCCGGATGCACAACCATTCCCTTGGGCTTATTGACCACAAGCAGGTCATCATCCTCATATCTTATATCAAGAGGTATATTTTCGGGTTGCGTTGACAGCTGCTCCGGTTCCGGGATTTCAATTACTATGACATCTCCGGCTTTCGGGAGGTATTTTTTATCTATCGGTTTGCCACCGAGCAGCACCGCCTGCTTCTCCATCAGGGCTTGGACGGCACTACGGCTTAAATCAGGCAGCACAGAGGTCAGAAGCTTGTCGGCACGTATTCCAGAAAGCTCATCGGTCACGGTAACGATTTCTGTGTTCATAAAGCCTCGTCCTCCGCCGCGGGAGGCGCACTGCTTTTCCTTTCCCGAATCAGGTCATACAGCAGATAACCGACAAGCGAGAAAGCGCCGACGGTTATAAGGCAATCTGCAAAATTAAAAACCGCAAAATTTACAAAAAGCACTTCGATGTAATCAATAACAAAGCCTCGAAAAATGCGGTCAATAAGATTGCCTGCACCACCCGCAACTATCATTATCAGACATACAAAAGCGAATTTTGACTTGACCTTTCCCATCGCGAGATACACAATAACCGCAATGAGCAAAGCGGCTGAAACAACAGAAAGAATTGCGGTATTGCCCGAAAACGAGCCGAAAACAGCACCGGTGTTTTCAACATAGCGAAACTGAAGAAAGCCTGTCAGAACCTCATGCACCCCGACAGGCTCAAGCTTCAGCACAACCATCAGCTTAATAAACTGGTCTGCTAAAACAAGCATTAAAATTGTAAAAATTGAAACAAAAGCTGTCATTTCCGTACCGCTCGAAATTTATTTTTTCTTTTTGAAAAAGCCCTTTTTATGCACTGGTTCATCATCGGGGGTGAGCCAATCGCTCTTTCCCTCGGACTGTTCCTGTGTGGTATCGCGGATAACCTCATACCGGAAGGGTTTGTCGTGCTCCTCCGGAGCATCCTCTTCATCATCGAAATTAAGGGCGCTGAGATTCAGCTTAAAGCCTTTTTTATTCTTCGCCTTGTCAAGAGGCACAGCCTCAACCGGCTCATCATCCGAAGGCTCTTCAAACTTTTCCACAAGCTCCTCGGCATCAGCCTCAGGCTCCGACTCGTCCTCAGGCTCATCATTGAAAGAGAATCCGGACATCTCAAAGCGGCTGTTGTCCGTTTCTGCGGAGTCATCCTCATTGACAAATTCAAGACCCGGGGCATTTTCATCAAAAAGCTCATCGGGAAGCCGGGTTTTTACAACAAATTCATCGGACTCGTCAGCCTCGTCCTCGGCGTTGTACTCAAATACAAATCCGGAGCCTGCCGCTTCATCTGAGGAGGTAATTTCTTCGGGCTCAGGCTCGGATATAAATTCTATCTGCGGCTCATCTTCAATTTCTTCGATTTCCTCGGCTTCTGCTTCAACCTGTGCAGCCTCAGGAATTTCCGGAGAAGCGCCGGAGAAAATGTCGTTCGTATCCTCGTCCTGAACCTCGGCAACAGCTTCAAGCTGCTTTATCTGCTGCTCGTTTTCATCGGTATCCGATGTATCTTCCGGCATTTCACCGAGTGTGCGGACAAAGTTTGCCTCTTTTTCGCGTGTTTCTATCTCCTCAAGCGTCTTCAGACGCTCTGCCGCCGTTTCGGGCAGACCGGATATCAGTTCTATATGCGCCTTGTATTTTGCAAGAAGCTCGGCCCTGAATTCCGACACCTCTTTTTTCAGCATGTCATAAACCAGGCTCTCATGCGTTATGTTCCTTGTAGCCGCTCCGACCTTGTCCTTGGCTGCGGCTTCAGCCTGCGAAAGTATATCGTCCGCCTTGTGCTGTGCTTCGGCTATGATATCGTTATACCTTGCATCAACGCCACCCATTACCTCGGTTTCGTATTTTTCCGCCTTTTCCTTTGCCTCTGAAACAATTTTCTCGGCTTCTTCGTTGGCGACGGCAAGCCTTTCATCTATTGTATCTGTTATTCCCTCTACGCTCTGCTTTGCCTCCTTAACTATCAGGTCGGCGGCGCGCTGAGCNNGCGCTGAGCGCTGAGGACTGCCGATTTTATAACATCCTCATCGTTTTTATATTCCTCAAGCTTGTCGGCAAGAAGCCCTATTCGCTTTATAAGCTCGCCGTTCTCTCTGAACATCTGCTCATAGGAGGCGGTTACCTCCTCGAAAAAGCCGTCGACATCCTCTGCCTTATATGCGTTTCGCCCAGATTGCTGAAAAATATGTGACTTTAACTGTACCGGTGTCAGCATATGATTATTCCCTCCATTTACCGCCTCCGGCGGCTTCTCTTTCACAATAGTTCAGGCTGTTAAAAGAACATGCCGTTGCTCTCAAGCTCATCTATGAGGTCGCCCATAACATCAACATTATAAGGTGTGATTATAAATGTGCTGTTCGCAACTCTTTTAAGCTGACCCGCATTTGCATATGCCACTCCGCTGAGGAAGTCAACCAGACGTCTTGCAACATCGCGGTTTGCAGATTCGAGGTTGAGAACCACGGTTCTTTTTTCGTTGAGATTATCAGCTATTGAGCTTGCGTCCTCAAAGCGCTCGGGCTTTGCGAGCACAACCTGAAGCTGTGCTGTTGTATGAATGTTGACAACCTTGTTCGGGTCGGAATTATCGCCTCTGAAGCGCTCGCGAACCGCGGGCTTTGCGGGAGCATATTCCTCGGACGGCTTATATGTTACAAAGTCCTCCGAATTCATATCGTCGTAATAATCCTCCTCAGAAACGTTGATGAATTTTTTTACCTTATCCTTGAATCCCATTTTTTCTTCCTCCTTAATATGTTCTGGCTCCGAAAATTGCGGAGCCTATTCTTACCAAATTCGAGCCTTCCTCAATTGCTGTTTTATAATCGCCGGACATCCCCATTGAAAGGATATCCATATATACATTATCTATGTTTTTGTCCCCAATGTCAACAAACAGTTTGCGCATATATGAAAAAAATCTTCGCAAATCATCATTATTTTCGCAAATCGGGGGTATTGCCATCAATCCTCTGACCTTTATTCCGTCAATTACGGAAATTTTTTCGAGAGTATGCGGAAGCTCATCGGGGCTCATGCCGGTTTTTGACTCCTCCCCGCCTATGTTGACCTCAAGCAAAACATCCGTTACAACGCCGACCGCCAGAGAGCGTTTTCCGAGCTCACATGCAAGCTCAACACTGTCAACAGATTCCACTGTTGACACATGACCCGCTATCTTACGCGCCTTATTGCTTTGAAGATGCCCTATAAGGTGTGACTCGACATTTTCAAGCGGAAGCAGCGGCTCCTTGAGAAGCAGCTCCTGAACCTTGTTTTCGCCTATAAGGTCAATGCCGCAGTTTTCGATAGCGTATTTTATATATATCGGTTCAACCGTTTTTGTAACCGCCATAAGCCTTATATCCTCCGGTTTTCTCCCCGAGGCTTTTGCGGCAGAAGCGATGTTTTCGCGTATTTCGAGCAGATTTTCCGATATATATCCTAAGCGCACATCAGTATCTGCCGATGATTTTTCCGTCATACAAATCAGTCCCTTCCGTTACCACCTCATCATAAAGCTTGACATAGCCGTTTGCACCATCCGGATTGTAAACTATGCAATATTCATCGGCGGAATAGATTATATTTATCTTTTTGAATTTAGCAACATTGCCCATCATGACGTATACGCCCTTGTTTGAGTCCCACATGCGAATTGATTCCGAGGGTATCTTATAACCCTTATATTCATTTACAATTATTCTTGCCTTCTCGTTTCTGAGAAGAGCAAGCTTTTCGTTCATCATATTACAGGAAAGTATCAGTGAGCATACGCCGTCGGTGTTGTTGCCTATTTTGCACACCTTAACCGGAAGCCCCGATACACCCGACACGGGAAAATCAACCGTTATGGTCTGACCGAGCTTCAGCTCGGAAATGCGCTTGCTTTCCACATTGCATACTATATACCAGTTAAAGTTTCCGACAAGCTTCCCCATGATATTTGAAGCAACCGCCGCAGGCTGGGCGCCGATGAGAGGCGTTATTGTATCAATATCAAGATTTTCAGCCGAGGAATACGGCACCGTGTTCTCGTATCCGTCAACCTTGCTTATATAATAGCCGGATGTTCCGGCGGTAACGCTTCCGTAGTTTGCGGAAACCGATTTTAATTGATTGAGTTCTGTATTCAGGGCGGACAATCTGTCCGAAAGCTCAAGAACCTCTCCTGTGGCTATCTGATAGTTTGTAAGTCCGTCACGGAATTCGTTTGATGCGCTCTTGAGCTGTGAAAGCTCACCGGAGTCCATAACATCAAGTACATTTATCCATCGCGTCCGAATCAGGGTGTTGAGAGTTGAAATATCCATAGTCTGCAAATTCGCCTGACCGGAAAGCTCCGTATAATGCTTTATTTCATCCTCAAGCTCACGTATCCTTGTGTAGGACGATGCCGATGCCTCGTCGGAAAACACAACAGCAACCGTATCACCGTTTGCCACACGCTTTCCGTCCTCAACAAGCGGAACAAGAGTACCGGATACATCCTTGACTATGTACTGTTCATCGCGTATTACAAAAACATCCGTATCTATCGCGTCATAAACGGTTGTTTCAAGCGCAACCTGCGTTTTTATCGGGTCATAGGTGGACATATACGCCTGGTAGC
>LFSB01000037.1:50644-86528 GCA_001513045.1 Clostridiales bacterium DTU089 | reverse complement strand
GAGCAAAAAAGAAGGGAACAGAAGCGGCTAAGCATAAGCCCATGCCGCCGAGCATCATGCTTCTGGCGGCCGCTTGTGATTTGACAAACAGACCGCAGGTAAAAAGCCCCGCAAAATGTGCAATCATGGCGGCCATTATGTATGAAGAGGCATTTATCTCACGCATTTCCAGCAGGTTATATAGGACCTGCCCCTCAAACTGGAACGACAAAATATAAGCGAAGAGAAATGAAAACCCGGTAATAGAAAGTCTACGGGTATTTAAAGCTTTAAACTTGAACATTTTCATTTATAACCTCCTGCTCATCGGAGGCTCCACCTTTTTTGATCCATTCGTCTATATCAGCGGTTTTGAAACGCCAAAGTTTTCCAACCTTGGATGCTGGCATACCGCGCTGATCAATCCAACGCATAACCGTATGGCGCTTAACACCAAGATAGTCGCAAACGTCTTGCAAAGATATCCATCTGTCGTTATATAATGTTTCAGACATAGATGCCACCTCTCTTTAACTATTTAATCAATAATGTATGAGATAATTATAACATCCCAGAGAAGCAATATCAATATCTTTATGGTATTTTGTGTAGTATTAAGTTGTATGCCGTTAGTTGTTTATATCTAATGGTTTATGTTTGACAATCATTTTTGATGACTGCAGTACCCTTTTGTTCAATATTTCTTTAAGTAATCTTTAGATGTCTTCACCGCTGATTTCCGCTGCCTTATACGCTTGTCTGGCTTAGACGCTTCTGCAACCCACTGTTCCTCTGACAGCTTGATGCTCTGGCGCGCTGTCCCAAGTATTCATAAGGTAACACCTTAAATACATCCGGTTGGAGATTTGCTGAAATTCCTGTAAGTAGGTATCATCCTCTACTGACCGATTACTGACCTTTATTAGATCAATGTCCGTCTTTTGTTAATCGATTATTAGTGTACTTGTAAGCCACTTGTCACTATTTCGTCCGGCAAAACAAGCACTTCTCAACTCAAAAAGTTGCAAAAGTGTTGCAACTCGCTATAACTCAAAATTAGAAATGCCCGAAAACCCACTAATATCAAGGCTTTCAGGCACATCAAAACCACTTAAAACTTATTCCCACTCTATAAGGTGAAATATCTGTTTTTCCTTGATATACAAGGGTTTTTAGCATATCTAATTCTATTTGTTCCGCATTTTGTTCCGCATATTTGGCGTGTTTTTGCGGAAAAATTTTCTCAAAAATTTTTTTGCGGAACAACACAAAATGCAAATAGGAGAGGGGGGAAAGGACGCAAAGAAAGAAAGTGGCACATTTGCGCGCAATCATGGGGCGCGCGCAAAGGCGTTTAAATGGCTCTGTGTGGCGTTTTTCTCTTTCATCGGTAAAAGTTGTGTATATTCGGCTTGCGCGCTCCTGTGCGCGTCCTACGGCATATAAGAGGGAATAGAAAAGGCGGCGCACAATCGCGCCGCCGCTTTTCGTATATTCTTCTTTACTTCTCTTTGATTTCTGTCAATCTCTGTACTACCATAATTTTTTGAGAAATGGCAATCTTTGAAACAATGTAAATGATGAAGTAAAGGGCAACCGCAAGAATAGCCCAAATGATAAAGGCAAAAATACCTGATGTGTAAACCTCATTTCCAACGATGAAAGACAAAATACCATCATAGGAAGAACCTAAAAATTCTGTTGCCGCTAAAACATCTGCTACACCGATAAACGCGATAAATACAGTAACAATAACTGCAACTATTTTCGGCAATCTCTTGTAGTATTTCTCATAAACCTTTTCATAACTCATTTTGATAATATTCATTGTTTGTACTCTCCTTTACTGTACTTTCTCTATTTCTATTTCATTATCATCTGTCTGGAAAGTGTAAAGCAAATTCAAATTGCCATGAGTGATTTTACATTTAATTTTAATTATATCGCCTAACTCCCAATCCATTATAATATCTTCAAGTCCGCTTGTATCAACAATTAACTGATTGCCGCCGTGCATATCATCCTCTACCAATATAACATAAGAAGATAGATATTTGCTATAACTATCTATTTTATATCGTGTTTCGCCTTTAATTGCATTTAGAGTAGCAACCATTTCAATATAGCCGCCATCTTCTTTAAACTTATTCCACTTTAATTCATTGTTTCTTGCCATGTCAAACAAATAACTAACTTCGTGTTTTTCTCCGTCATTATTCAGAATAACATATTTCTCTTTTTTGTTTTCCTTTTTCTCCGCTGAACTTTCAGTAACAAGAGATAAAACAGTTTCGTATGAAGTTAAAGTATATGAAGTATCCGTTTTTTCTAATGTGAAAGTTTCTACCATTCCCATCCATTCACAAGTTACTGTATCATCTTCCAAAGTCCACTTTACATCGTGCGGAGTTGCGTCCCCACCTTCAATATGAGCAGTACCATTTTTGTTAAATGTGCATGTAATTTCATCTTTATCAATCCAATAACCAGATAACAGTATGCTTTCGTTACTGCTTAAATTTGCTTCTGCTTTGCTTGTGTCTGTTCCTTGCGCGCTCTGTTCGCCCTCCTGCGCCCCATTGCCGCAAGCGCAAAGCCCTATCAGCATAAGCGCAACTAAAAGTAGTGCTACAATCCGTTTCATTTTGATAACCTCTCCTTGTTAATTGATATGTGTGCTTGTCCATTTGCTATTATACTCTCTATTTTGATAACTGTCAATGGCATATTGCCATTTTCACATTGTTTTAATCTCTCTGTTTTCAGATTAAAATATTATGTGAAAGTAGGTGAATACGCTTGAAAGAAAATTATAAGCCACTTTATCAAAAATTCGGCTTGAATGTTGTCTATTATCGAAAGCGAAAAAGACTATCACAACTTCAACTTGCGGAATGTTTGGATATTTCACGAACACATATTAGCGCGATTGAATTAGGTAATGTTGGCGTTTCCTTTGATGTTATATTTCGGCTCTGTGAAGTGCTTGAAGTAACGCCTAAACAGTTATTTGACTTTAGAGAAGATTAAAGCGGCGTAAAAGGCTTTTAAATGCCCTCTGCGCCGCTTTACTGTTATAACTGCATTTCCTTTACCCATCTGTAAAAAGTTGTGCCTGTGATACTAAACGCCTTTTGAATAGATACTGCTGTGCGCTCTCCTGCGCGCCATTCCTTACAAGCCTTTTTAAACTTGTCTGTATCAATGTCTTTCGGCTTGCGTCCTTTATATTTGCCCTCTGCCTTTGCAATGGCTATTCCCTCTGCTTGCCTTTGCAATATATTTTCACGCTCTAATTGCGCCATTGCCGCAAATACGGTTAGCATGAATTTTCCTTGCGGCGTTGTTGTGTCTATTGCTTCTTTAAGGCTAATGAAGTTTACGCCTTTACCTTGCAATTCTTCAACTATATTCAAAAGGTCTTTTGTGTTACGCGCTATTCTGCTTATGCTCTCTGTTATTACGGTATCGCCATCTCTAACAAACTCCATCATCTTTTTGAAGTCTGTTCTATCTGTGTTCTTTCCGCTTGCTTTGTCCTTGTAAATGCGCTCTGCGCCATTTGCGCGCGCCATTTCTTCTTGTCTTGCTTCATTCTGTTCTTCCGTTGAACATCTAATATAAAATACTTTCATTTCCCTTGTTCCTTTCTTCTTTTGGTCTGTCTTTATTATATAACTTTAGGGTGCGTTTGTCAAGAGTTATATAACATATTTTCTTTTATAATCCTAAAGTTACACTACGACGGTGCAACTTTAGACTATACCCTAAAGTTAAAGTTGTAGAGAGATAAAAGGAAAAGACTACATTAAAGAAAAGACAAGGAAAACTAATCATATTTCTTATACGCTGGCTTATAATAAGCGCGTTCTTTGTGTTTGCGCAATGGCGGCGCGCCTTGTACGCTCACATACTGCGCCCTTATGCGCCTTTCTGTGTGTCTGCCGCAAGTCAAATTGTGAATGTCTTTTTGTCTAATTGCTTTTTAATCTCATTGAAAATAGCGTCTGAAATTACTTTCTTTACTTGTTCCCCTCTATATATCTCATTTCCGCTATCTAATGCGACTTGCGCCACAACATCAACATCATATTCAGTACCCTTTAAATAGGCGGCGGCAACTTCTTCTAACTTATCATTTATAAGTTGCGGTAATGCCTTTTCTAACTTTTGCATTGCAAGAGTTATTTTTCTGTCTATTACTTCATTACAAACCCTTTCAAACTCATGTAAATGTAAATCTTCATGCCCTCCATGCGTGTCTGAAAGAGTATAAGAGGAAGTAACATACTGTAAATTTCCTGTAAATGCGTCTATATTCCAACTCATTTTTATTACTCCTTGCATTGAATTTCATTGATTTTACTTGATTATAGGGGGTATATTACGGGATTTTTCCGCTTTTCATCGTTAAAAATGCTATTACCTGCCTACAATTTACTTTGAAATTAAAAACCCAATTCGCGCGCTATTTCCGCTATATCCATTCCATGCAATTTCTTTTCATTCCCTTTTCTTTCATTGCGCGCGAAGCGCGCTAAATCGCAAGTATCATTATCTATATCTATATCTTTATCTATATCTATATCTTTATAGGGGTTTTGCGCATTTGCGGTTTTTGCGGTACGGTTTTGCGGTATTTCTTCCGCAAAAGAGTTTTGCTCCATTTCCTTTAATCTGCGGTCTAATGTATCTGTACTAATATTGAAAGTTGCGGCAATACTCTTTTTACTAATTCCTTTATTTAGCATTTCATTTACTTCTTTCATATCAATTTCTTTTTTCGGTCTGCCGCCTTTTTTGCCATTGATAACGCTTTGCAAATACCTATCATGCGCCGCATTTATTGTTGGTGCTATTGCCCCTTGAACAATCGCAACTATCATTTTATCGTCTGTATCAAAAGAATTTCCTACGCCATAATTTACTATTTGCCATAGAATTTCTTTTGCTTGTTCTTTCGCAAATCCGTCTAATAAGGTTTTCCAACTGCCATAAAAGACAAAATTACTATAATCGTCCATTGTGTTTCCTCCTATCTGTGCGCGCCCCTTTAAGAAGTCTTTTTAAGGGAAGCACACAAATACAAGGATAGGAGGATAGAACTTATATTTGTTTCTCAAAAAGACTTCTTAAAAGAGCGCGCAATATGCTTGTTTTACTTAATGGGCGCGCCCTCTCTTTCCATTTCTTTAATGACATTTGAAAAGTTTAATGCGCCGTATTCTTCTATAATCTCATCAATAACAAAGTCATAGAGTTTACTATACTTACTCTTGATTTCTGCTAATACTGGATTATATACGCTTGCGCGCGGCTTTGTATCTCCGTTTATATAGTTGTAAAGTGTCTTGCCGCATACTTTAGTATCTAATTCTTTTTCAAGTGTATATGGCGCAATACCGTACTTATCAAATCTGCGTAACACTTCACATAAAAGCGCGCTCTTTGCCATATCTTCAACACACTTATACATATTATTCATTTGCTTTTCTCCTTAAATTCTAATTTCATTTCTTGTTAATGGCATTTTCCGTTCAATTTCATCTTCAAAAATAAAGAGATATTCAAGTATCTTTCCGCGCATTTGCTGTTCTACAATCGTGATTGTAGTATCGTTTTCTTTCAGATAGTCTTTTAATGCTTTGATGAACTTATGCGCGCTATCCCTTTCAAGAATAGGTTTAATTAAATTGCTATCCGTTGAGTTTTCCAGTAAACTAAAATTATCTTCTTGTATGACATTTACAAGCATTTGAAACAAATCCATTATTAAAACCTCCCGTCTTTGTCCTTTCATTATTTAAGTAGCATTTCTTTCTTTGCTCTTTACAATTTTCGTACACAAAATTTGAAAATTTCAAATTTTCTTTTTTCTATTGATTATCACTTGAATATGTGTTATTCTTATTACAACTAACAAGAGAGGGGCGCGCTATAATGGCTAAAAAAACTACCTTAAATCCTTTAACTGATACTCCTGCTAACAAAACACAAATTACAAAAGACTTTATGCTTGCTTATGTTCGTGCAAAAGGCACGCAAAAAGATAAAGCATGGTTTAAAGAACTTGCGCATAACTGCGTTATCGAAAAGGTAAACAAACTGAATAACAAAAAAGGACAAGGCTTTGACATGAAGAAAATGCGTGATGAATTTGTCCTGCGCTTCTTCCCAAACCTTGCCGCAACTTCTTCTACTGTTGATGCGTTCTTATCAGAAGTTGATAGTCTGTAACAGTTAAAATTAAAAGGGTACTTTGAAACAACATCAAAGTACCCTTATTTTTTATTATTCTGCGCTTTCTTCTTTATCTTCTTCTCTTTCTCCGTAAAAAGAAGTATTATCATTAAATGTTTCGCTTAATTTTGTACTTGCAAGGTTTAAAGCGTCTGCGTTTGCGTCCCCATAAGTATCTAATGTCATGGCTCTGCTTGCGTGTCCCATCATAAGAGATAAACTTGCAATGTCCATTCCTGCCCTTATTCCGACTGTTGCAAAGTTATGTCTTAAACCATGCGGCGCAATTTTCTTTCCATAAGCGTCAACTAAATTATGCCTTTCTACAAATTCGGCAAACAGACGGTTATACTGTTGCGGACGCATAAACTGTTCTTCTTCACCGATAACAAACCAACTGTCTTTCGGATTTAATATTGCTCTTCTTTCTTTTAACGCCTGTTCCAAATGCGGCAACATGGGAAATGTTCTATTGGAACTCTTGTTTTTAGGATTCTTTGTATAATCGCCTGCGCCCTCGCCCTCACTTACTCCTATTGCCGATCTAACTGTTATTGTTTTCTGATAGAAGTCTATGTCATTCCATCGTAAACCGCAAATTTCGCCGCGCCTTAATCCCGCATAAAACGCTAACAGTATTCCGATATACATAGGGTCTTGCGGCTCATAATCCAAATAAACGGCACTTAACACATTGTCCATTTGTTCATTTGTCAAGTGTGTTACTTTCGGCTCTCCCTTTTTCGGCATAATTACGCCTTTAAAGGGGTCAGTTAAAAGCTCGCCGCTATTGTAATAGTAATTATAAACCTTTTTAAGCCTTGCATAAGTTGTATGAATGGTATTTTGAGATAATCCCAACTGATACAACTGTGTTATCCATTTGTTAATTACCGTTTTATCTACTAACGCAAAAACATAATTGCCCAAATAAGGTTTAATGTACTTGTTGTATGAGTAAAGGTTATTACTGTATGTACTCTTTTCAATTACGCCTGTGTTTAACTGAAATTTTAGATATTCCTTATAAGTCTTATCTAATGTGTTATCCTTTTCCGCATTTGGCATTAAATCCGCTGTGGCGTTTAATTCTTTCATCCATTCTTCTGCCATTTTTTGCGCTTCTTTTTTGCCTTTTGCATTTGGCAACATTACGCTTGTTTCTCTCCAGTTGCCGTAAATATCTTTATATTTTGCTCTTGCTTGCCACGGCTTGCCTGTGCGTTTTGATAATTGATGAACGCTTACGCTTGTGTATTTCATGCTCTGTCCTCCATGTTGTTCCGCAAATTGTACCCATAGTGTACCGCAAATGTTCCGCAAAGTCAAGAGAGGACATAAAAAGGGAGGTCTGAAAAACCTTGATTTTACTGGGTTTTTCAGACCTCTCAACTCTGTATTTCCCTAAAAACTTATTCCCACTCAATCGTGGCGGGAGGCTTGGGACTGATGTCGTAAAGCACCCTGTTTACACCCTCAACCTCGGCGAGAATACGGTTGGTGATTCTGTCAAGAAGCTGCCAGTCGATATGCTCGATGGTGGCGCTCATGGCATCAAGCGTATTGACGGCTCGAAGTATTACGGGATATTCAAAGCAGCGCGTATTGTTTTTTACACCGACCGAGCGGAAATCCGGAACAGCGGTAAAATACTGCCAGACCTTACCCTCAAGGCCGCTTTTGGCGAATTCCTCGCGCAGTATGGCATCGGACTCACGCACAGCCTCAAGACGGTCGCGTGTTATGGCTCCGAGGCAACGCACACCGAGTCCCGGACCGGGGAACGGCTGGCGGTAAACCATCGAATCGGGAAGTCCGAGCGCCTTACCGACAACGCGCACCTCATCCTTGTAAAGGAATTTGAGCGGCTCAACAAGCTTGAACCGAAGGTCCTCGGGAAGTCCGCCTACGTTGTGGTGCGCCTTTACTCCGTCACTCTCGATAATATCGGGATAAATAGTACCCTGTGCAAGAAATTCAATACCCTCAAGCTTCCTTGCCTCTTCCTCAAAAACACGTATAAACTCAGCGCCTATAATCTTGCGCTTGTTTTCCGGGTCGGAAACACCTGCCAGCTTTGAAAGAAAGCGTTCAACGGCATCAACATAAATCAGATTAGCGTCCATACGGTTGCGGAACACCTCTACAACCTGCTCCGGCTCACCCTTTCTCAAAAGGCCGTGATTTACATGCACACATACAAGCTGCTTGCCGACAGCCTTGATAAGCATGGCTGCGACGACAGAGGAATCAACTCCTCCCGACAAGGCAAGCAGAACCTTTTTGTCGCCCACCTGTGCTCTGATTTGTTCAACCTGCTCGGCGATAAACGCATCGGCAAGCGCTTTTCCGGAAATTCGCTCCATAGTCTCGGGACGTTTATTGTTTTCCATTTTTCATTCCTCCGTTTATAATTACTTTGTGTGATATTTTCTTATCCAATACGACGGCGTACAGCTCCACGCGTGGCAGGCGCTGTTAAGCACCGGCGCAGAATAGGGACTCAGGCGTTCGTTGCTGCTGTCAAAGCATTCGGGGCAGCAATCAAAGCCCGCTTTAAGAATGTCTCCCCAATAAGCCTTCATATATGAAACTGCCTTTTCGCCGTTTCCGCAGGAATAGAGAGCCTCAAGATAATAATGAGTCATAAACGGAGATGACATGTGAATATCGGGGTTGTACTCCTCCGTTCTTTCAAGCAAAGCCCGCGCCTCACCGGGTGTCAGCGCACCCGAAAGAGCCGCCCAGACCTGCGACTGCCAGGATATTTCACCGTCCTGTGCCGCGAACAATCCTGTTCCGGCGTCTCTCCGGTTCAAAAGAGCGGCATCGGTTTTATTGAGAAGCTGATAAATCAAATCGACCGGTTCACCGAGCTTTTCAGCCAGAACCGCCATATGCCGCAGAGCGTATGAGACATAACCTAAAGCCGCGGTGCTGCGGTCATAATTTCCGTGGTCTATAAAGAATCTCGCATCAAAGCAGCCCTTTTCGGTGTTGAATACCGAATCGGCGTATGTAACCTGTGCTGCCGCAACCTCATAAAGCTCACGAGGAAGGTCGTCATCACCGGTGTTTTCAAGATAATCACCAAGGCACAGACCCAAGCAAAGCGAATAATCAAGGAATATCCATTCATCAACATAGGGCTTGGTATCGGGGAACACGCAGGGCGCAACCAGTCCCGCTTTGTTAAGCCTGCGCGCAAAAAGATAAATGCAGCGTTTGACAAGCTCAATATTGCGGAAAGTTCCGTAATCGACCAGTGCCTGAAGCCGCAAATCGCCTATCCAGAGTCTGCGGTCGCGCTTCGGCCCGTCCTCGAACACGTCCTGTTCGCACTCCTTGAGGGTTTTAACGCAAATACGGTCTATGCTTTCAAGTAATGGATCCCGAATGCTCACCGGAAGGCAATCCTCAAGCCTCACGGCGGAAACGGCATCGATATAAAGTGAGGTTATTTTTATGAGAAATCTTACGGAATCAACACGCCTGAGCTTCAAATAACGAAAGGACCAGCGGCGTTCGAGACTTCCGCTGTACGGCATAAAGGGTATTGTTTTGAAATCGTTCTGCAGCCAGCCGACGGAAAGCGTTTTCGAGTCGTCCTCTATCGTTTCCATAAGCTCCAGTGGCATCTCGGCAAAGGAGAAGCAGATGTTAGTGGGTGAATCGGCGATGTGACCGTCGGACCCTCCCTCAAGCTCCAGATGCAGATAACCCGTGTAGTGGTCGCCGAAGTCAATGACAAGCTCATCCTTACCCAGAACAAGAGGGAAGGAAATATCCTCAAGCCTTTTTACTGCATAGCCCTGAAACGCATCGGGCTCCTCATCTATTCCGACAAGCGAAACCGGCTCGACCCGTGTATGCTTCAACGGCCTTTTGTAAACATCAAATTCATGCTGCATATTATGTACTCTCCAATTACGCAGGTCGGAATAAAGCTCTCTGTCCGGACTTTGTATTTCTTTTCGGGAGATATATCGTTTGTGCCGCCCTCAGACGAAAAAACACTACTATTCCCACTCAATCGTGGCGGGAGGCTTGGTTGTGATATCGTACACCACGCGGTTGACGCCTTTGACCTCATTGGTAATGCGGTTGGAGGCGGCGGCGAGAACGTCATATGGGATTTTTGCCCAGTCGACGGTCATGAAATCATCTGTGGTGACGGCTCTGAGTGCCAAAACGCTGTCATAGGTGCGTGAATCACCCATAACACCGACGCTTCTGCCCTCTGTGAGTACGGCAAAATATTGATTTATGCTTTTATCCAGCCCTGCCTTTGCTATCTCCTCGCGGAAAATTGCATCCGATTCGCGGAGAATTGAAAGCTTGCGCTCGGTTATCTCCCCCATCACACGGATTGCAAGTCCGGGACCGGGGAACGGCTGACGCCAGACGAGGTCACGGGGGATTCCCATTTCGATTCCGGCAGCGCGAACCTCATCCTTGAAAAGCTCGCGAAGCGGCTCGACTATACCCCGAAAATCAATATCCTCAGGAAGACCTCCGACATTGTGATGACTCTTTATGACATCCGCATCACCCGTGCCGCTCTCTATGACATCCGGATATATCGTGCCCTGCACAAGATAATCGACCTTGCCGATTTTGTGTGCCTGCTCCTCGAAAACGCGGATGAACTCCTCACCGATTATTTTTCTCTTGCGCTCAGGCTCCGACACACCCGCAAGCTTGCCGAGAAAACGCTCCTGTGCGTTAACCCGGATTAAATTCATCGAGAAGGTTTCACGGAAGATTTTCTCAACCATGTCCCCTTCATCCTTACGAAGCAGACCGTGGTCAACAAATACGCAGGTCAGATTCTGCCCTATCGCTTTGTGTATCATAACTGCAGCAACGGAGGAATCCACACCTCCGGAAAGGGCGCAGAGCACCTTTTTCCCCGCAAGCTCTTTTTTATATTTTGCAACGGATTTTTCAACAAAATCCGACATCACCCAATTGCCTGCACAGCCGCATATATCGAAAAGAAAGGTTTTGAATATTTCATTGCCGTATTGCGTGTGGAGAACTTCCGGATGAAATTGCACCGCATACACGCGCTTGCTTGAGTTTTCCATAGCCGCGGCAGGACAATCCGCAGTAACTGCGGTAACGGTATATCCGTCCGGCACACATGAGATGTAGTCGCCGTGGCTCATCCAGCAATCGCTGTGCTTAGGGAAATTTTCGAGCAGCTTTCCGCCGGTCTTTTCAAGCGTGACCTTGCCGTACTCCCTCGCGTGAGCGTCTGAACTGACCTTGCCGCCCTCAAGGAAGGTTATCAGCTGCGCGCCGTAGCATATCCCGAGCACGGGAATTCCGAGCGAAAGTATGTCCGCACTGTAACGCGGAGAGCTTTGCTCATACACGCTGTTGGGGCCGCCGGTAAAGATTATCCCCTTATATCCCGCAGCCTTTATCTCGTCAATGCACACGGTATAGGGCTTTATTTCCGCGTAAACCTTTAAATCGCGCACACGCCTTGCAATAAGCTGATTGTACTGTCCGCCGAAATCGAGAACAAGTATTTTTTCGTAGTTATCCATGTTCAACAACCTTTATCTTGTGAGTATTTCTTCTCTGCCCGGACCGTTCGATACCATATCAATTTTGAAGCCTATCTCTTTTTCGATAAACTCAACATACGCCTTTGCTTCCTCAGGCAGGTCATTGTAATTTTTAATGCCTCTTATGTCCCTTCCGAAGCCCTTGAGCGTTGTAAGGACAGGCTTTGCCTTTTTAAGCAGAGGTGTCACGGGAAAATCCCGGATTATTTCGCCGTCTATTTCGTACGCGGTGCAAACCTTGATTTCCGAAAGATACGACAGACAGTCAAGCGCAGTGAGCACAACACTCGTTGCCCCCTGAACCTCACAGCCGTAGCGGGTTGCCACACAATCGAACCAGCCCATACGTCTGGGTCTGCCTGTGGTAGCGCCGTACTCACCCGCATCTCCGCCGTGATTTCTCATCAGGTCGGCTTCATCACCGAATATTTCGCTGACGAACTCGCCCGCTCCGACGGCGCTTGAATACGCCTTGGTAACAGCGACAATCTCTTTTATCGCATACGGCGGTATACCCGCTCCCACGCAGCCGAAGCCCGCAAGAGTTGAGGATGAGGTAACCATGGGATATATGCCGAAATCGGTATCCTTGAGTGAGCCGAGCTGCCCCTCAAGAAGTATATTTTTGCCGTCCTTTATCGCCTGACGGACATACTTTCCCGTGTCGCACACATAAGGTGCAACCAGGTCGCGGTAATGCATCATAACGCCGAAAAGCTCCTCAACATCAAGCAGAGGCTTGCGGTAGACGTGCTCAAGCAGCTGGTTTTTCGTGTCGCACACAGCGGTAAGCTTTTCCTTCAGATTTTCGGCGTGAAACAGGTCGCATACCTGAAAACCGATTTTTGCATACTTGTCTGAATAAAAGGGTGCTATACCGCTCTTGGTTGAGCCGAATTTTCTGTCCTTGAGGCGTTCCTCCTCATAGGTGTCGAGCATAACGTGATAGGGCATGAGTATCTGCGCACGCTCCGACACGAGCAGCCTGGGTGCCGGAACTCCCGCCGAAACAAGAGAATTCAGCTCCGTGGCGAGCTTCTCGATATCAAGCGCAACACCGTTGCCGATTATATTGACGGCATTGCCGCGGAAAACTCCGGATGGAAGAAGATGCAGTGCAAACTTTCCGTAATCGTTTATTATCGTGTGTCCGGCGTTGGCGCCGCCCTGATAACGGATTACTATGTCGGCATCGCGGGCGAACATATCGGTTATCTTACCCTTGCCCTCGTCTCCCCAGTTTGCGCCGACTATTGCTCTTACCATGAAAAACACCTCTTAAAATATTGCGAAAACACCTTCCGCAAAAAATAAAAATACAGTTTATTGTATCACAAAACGGGCGCATATGTCAATTTCACACCCGCAAAATTCAAGCGGCTTTCGCATTTGTGCGAAAGCCGCCTTTGGTGTAAGATTTAAGCGACGGTTTCAGAGATGAAGTCGTCATCAAGGCAGGAGCAGGAAACGTAGTTTTCTTCGTCATATCCCTTAGGGGCGTTTTTCTCTTTGATTTTTGTGATAACCACATAAGCCGCCGCTATCGCTCCGGCTATGGCTGCAAGGATTGCAAGAACCTTAAAAAGTTTTTTCATAATATGACCTCCTGTTAAAAATTACTTTGTTTTCAACTTACTTTATTATTTTAACACACCCGCGGTAAAAGTCAAGATAATTATGCTCAAGACGGATGTTTTATGCGCGTGAAAAAAGACTTGAAATTTCACCGGCGAGTCCCGCGTTTTCCGGCAACGAAAGCTCCGGATCCACTGCAAGTATTTCCGAGGCAACGCGCTGCGCCTCATAGAGCACCCTCGTATCCGTAACAACGTCGGCAATCTTCAAATCCGGCAAGCCGTGCTGACGGCTGCCGAAGAAGTCGCCCGGACCTCTCAGCTCGAGGTCCTTATCCGCAATTTTAAAGCCATCCGAGGTTTCGCACAGCACCTTGAAGCGTTCAACCGCCTCCGCATTCTGAGCGTCGGAAACAAGTATGCAGGTGGATTTGTGCTCACCCCTGCCGATTCTGCCGCGAAGCTGATGGAGCTGTGACAGCCCGAAGCGCTCGGCGTTTTCAATAATCATAACCGTAGCGTTGGGCACATCCACGCCGACCTCCACAACAACGGTTGACACAAGAAGCTGTGTCTCGCCCGATGAGAAGCTGCGCATAACCGCATCCTTTTCAGCCGGCTTCATCTGACCGTGCAGCAGCCCCACTCTGTAATTTTTAAAATACGTCGAGGCCAGATGCCTCTCATACTCCGTCGCGGGTATCAGGTCGGACTCGCCCTCCTCGACGAGAGGACAAATTATATACGCCTGTCTGCCCTCGTCAAGCGCCTTCTGCGTAAATTTGAGTATTCTGTCGCGATACGCGGAATCCACCTTATATGTTTCGATAGGCTGCCTGCCCGGTGGCAGCTCGTCAAGCACCGAGATGTCGAGGTCTCCGTAAATTATCATTGCGAGCGTACGCGGTATCGGTGTCGCGGACATTACAAAAACGTGCGGCTCCTCGCCCTTGTCCCTGAGGGCATTTCTCTGGGCGACTCCGAAGCGGTGCTGCTCATCGGTTATAACAAGTCCGAGACGGCTGAATTCAACATCCTTCTGAATGAGGGCATGGGTGCCGATTACCAGGTCGGTTTCGCCGTCGGCAAGCCGCTGCTTTATATCTCTTTTTGCCGACGCCGATACAGAGCCAGTCAACAGACTTATACTCAGCCCTGTACCGCCGAGCATTTTTGTAAGAGTCCGGTAATGCTGCTCCGCAAGCACCTCTGTGGGTGCCATGAGCGCGCTTTGCACGGAGTTTTTTGCGGCATTATATATCAGTGCCGCCGCAACGGCAGTCTTTCCGGAGCCGACATCGCCCTGAAGCAGACGGCTCATACGCTTGCCTGAGGACATGTCTGCAACGGCCTGTTCAACAGCGCGGCGCTGTGCCGGAGTCGGTTCAAACGGCAACAGAGCCCAAAACTCACCGCTGTAATCGGCTTTGAATTTTCTGCCCCTCTGTATTCCGGCTCCTCCGCGAAGCCTGAGAAGCCCGGTTTCAAGAACGAGCAGCTCCTCAAAAACAAGCCTGCGGCGCGCCGCCGCAATCTCGCTCTCATCCGCGGGAAAATGAATCATACGCAACGCCTCGGCGAGCACGGGAAGCCTGTATTTTTTTATGAGTGCGCCGGGAATCGGGTCGGGAATATCCCCCGCGAACGCATCAAGAGCGGTTGAAACAAATTTCTCAATCGCTTTTGAATTAAGGCTTTGAGTGCAACGGTATACGGGGCGTATTCTCTCCTTACCCTGCGCCTTTTCAAAGCGCGGTGACGCCATCTCCTTGGCTCCGTACATATTGAGCGCAACCTTGCCGAAAAACAGATAATCCTCGTTCTCCGAAAGCTGATTTACAACATATTTATTGTTGAAGAAGGTGAGATTCATAAGCCCCGTGCCGTCCGAGACCGTAGTCTTATACAGCATGGCTCCGTTTCTGGTTTTGAACGCGGACGGCTTGTGAAGCACGGTTCCTTTTATGCACAGCGTTTCATTCAGCGGCACGTCCGAGATGCTCACTATTGAATTCCAGTCCTCATACGCACGCGGATAAAAACGCAACAAAGCGCCGAGAGTTCCTATGCCGAGCTTCTTCAAGCTTGCGGCACGGGACTCACCGACGCCCTTCAAATATTTTATATCGGTGTTCATTTCCATAGCTTTACTCTATTGAAATAATGAAGTAGTACACCGGCTGACCGCCGTTGACCGCACTCACTTCCACGTCTGAAAACTTGTTGCGCAGCATGGCACATAATTCTTCCGCCTGCTGCTCGGACGAGTCCTCGCCGTAAAAAACCGTAATCATGGAGGTATCGCGCTTTGTAAGATGCTTTGCGGCTTTGTATGCGGCGGTCACAACACTGTTCTCAACAACGGTTATCTTGCCGTTTTCCATTCCGAGTATCTGACCCTCTTTGATGTTCTGACCGTTGACCGAGCTGTCACGCGCCGCAAAGGTGACCTGTGCGCAGGAAACCTTTTCTGCTGCACGCATCATATTGAGAAGATTTGCTTCCGCATCAAGCTCGGGGTCGAAGTTCAGCGCCGCGGTTATGCCCTGCGAAACCGTTTTTGTCGGCAATACGCTGACCTTGCGGTCCGCAAGAGGAGCCGCCTGCTCGGCAGCCATAATTATATTTTTATTGTTGGGCAGCACAAAGACATGCTTGGCGGGAGTCGCCATAACGGCGTTGAGAATATCATCGGTGCTCGGGTTCATGGTCTGCCCGCCGCTGACAATACTGTCCACACCGACCTCTCTGAATATCTCCTGTATGCCCTCTCCGGCTGCAACCGCGACAAAGCCGTATTCATTTGTTTGCTCGGCATTTTCGCGAACCGTTTCTTCCGGCGGCACATCTTCGGAGGCAACTGCCCCCCATGAGGCATTTGCGTGCTGCTCACGCATATTCTCTATTTTTATGTTTACAAGCTCGCCGTATTGAAGCCCCGCCTGTATGACATTTCCCGGCTCATTCGAGTGAGCATGAACCTTGATTATCTCCTCATCATCGACAACCACAACGCAGTCACCGACAGATTGAAGATAAGCCTTGAGCTTAACCGGGGAAAGCGTACAGCTTTTCTTGCGGTTTACTATATATTCACTGCAATAGGCAAATTTTATATCCTGCTTTACATCTCCGGCAACCTTCTGCGCTGCGCCGCTGTCCGGCTGCTGAGCGGATACCGTGTCTTCGCTCTGCATAATAACGCCGTCACAGAACACCGAACGCATACCCTCAAGAATGAATACAAGGCCCTGTCCTCCGGCATCGACAACGCCTGCTTTTTTAAGGATGGGAAGCATGGACGGGGTTTCATTGAGCGCCGCCTGAGCGCCGGTACATGCCGCAGACCACACCTCGCACGCCGACACATCCGGCAACGATGCCTTTGATGCCGCCTCTGCGGCGCATCTCACAACCGTAAGTATTGTACCCTCGGTGGGCTTCATAACGGCCTTATACGCATACTCCACGCCGAGCGAAAGCGCTGCGGCTATAACCGGACCCGTCGCCTCGTTACAGCCCTTGAGAGAGCTTGCAAAGCCGCGGAATATGAGTGAAAGTATTACTCCGGAGTTTCCTCTGGCTCCGCGAAGCAGTGCGGACGCGCAAACAGATGAAACCTCTCCGACCGATGCGTCATCCCTGCATGCACTGACCTCCCGCGCAGCGGCGGACACGGTCATAGACATGTTTGTGCCTGTGTCACCGTCGGGAACGGGAAACACATTAAGTGCATCCACGCTTTTCCTGTGGTTATTCATATTGTTTGAAGCGGATACCAGAGCATCCCGCAGAAGTCGTCCGTTAATCAAAAATAACAGCCCCAAAAATAAAAATATTCTTTAAAAATTATGCCTTCATGGAATCCACAAACACATTTACGTGCTTAACCTCAAGTCCGGTTGATTCCTCCACGGTATAGCGCACCTTGTTGACAATGCTTTTTACGATTGCGGAGATATTCAGTCCGTAGGTCACCACAATATGCAAATCCAGAGAAAGACCCTGCGCATCCCTGCGGACAACAACGCCCTGGTCAATATAGTTTCTGTGGCGGTAGAAGAAGGAGCGGAAATTCTGACGCGCGTTGCTGTTTGACATCCCCACAACACCGAAGCACGATGATGCTGCATTTCCGACAAGAGCGGAGAAATACTCCTCGGATATTTCGATTACCCCGAGGTGATTTTCTATCTTAATCATTACTGCCATGACCTCCTTCGCGGTTTGTCATATCAATTTAAGGTTTTATCTTATCAGTCATATTATATTAACATAAAAGCCTCCGCAAATCAATAATTTTGATTTTTACCGACAATTGTTAACCTTTAGTTAATATTTGGGCGCGCGCAAACTACTCCGCAGCCGAGGGAAGCTCCCACTCGTGTATATTCGCAAATGCATCGCAGCAAAGAGCCTTCACACTGCCCGCTCCGCCGCTGTAATATGCCACCCCTTTGCGGAAGCACAAAGGCACAAACGGCGAAAGCTCACGAAAGGAGTTGACAAACGCCTCACAGCTCACGGTTCCCGAATGGAAGCCGTCATCAAGCTCGGAAAGTGCCTGAATATCAATACCGTAAGACAGCGGTGTGCTGCCGCCGCAAAACGCGCCGAGTGACATATTGTACGGCAACGCCGTTTCACCTATATACATATCATAATTGCCCTCAGTAAGAGCCGTAAGGAAATCCGTGCTTTCAAGCACAGCTACCCGGACGGAGATTCCGCAGGCGAGAAGCTGACTCTTAATTAGCTCTGCGGCAGATTCCTTAAACGCATTACCTTTACATACTATCAGCTTCAGAGAAAGCGAGTTTCTTCCGTTGGTGCGCAGTGTTCCGGAGGAATCAAACGATGAAAAGCCGTTCTCATCAAGAATATCCGCCGCACTCTGCGAGGGCGGATTGTCTGTTTTCAATTCATAAAAATCGGGATTCAACGGAGCATATGCCGCCGAAGCGTGTCCGAGAAATGCCGACTGCGCTATTGCGGAGGTGTTGATTCCGGCACTCACAGCACGCCTCACCCACTGGTGCGTCATCACAGAGGACGGAGTGATACTGTTAAGCCCGAGATACACCATATTATTTGTGGCAGCGTCCGTATAAGAGGAGGATATCCTTTCATAGCTCCCCGACGAAAGAGAATCAAGCAAAAAGTCTATTTTTTTTGTGCGCATAAGATAAACCTGCGCTCCGTTTTCGTTGACGGGGCACAGCATTATATTTCTCACCGCCGTACTCCTGAAGCGCGGCGACGAGGTGTTGAGCGTAAGATACTTCTGCGAGTCAAGCTCGGCGTGAATATATCTGCCCGTGCCCGCCGGCACACTCTCAGCCGAGTCCGCACTCGACTCCGGCACTATCGGAAACGTAAGCAGATTGAGAGCATATATGTCCTCCCTGAGAAGCTTGAATTCCACCTGCGAAGGGGAAACCGCAGTCGCGGAGGCTATGTTTAAAAGCTGTGAGGAATACGCCGGACTTGCTTTTGCAAGCGAAAACGAATAGACCGCATCCCCCGATGTAAGCGCCTTGCCGTTTGAAAACACGGCAGAGGTATTCAGGGCTACGGTAAGCGTAAGCGAATCAATATTGGCTGACGCCGCGAGCACCGGCACGGGCGTATAGCTGCCGTCAAGCGTATAAAGCGAATCGTAAATAAGAGGCATAAGCGTTCGGTTGAGCACACCGTCACACTTATAGGGATTCATGCTGTCTCCCGGAGCATACGCGAAGGTGAGCGCAACACCGTAAGCCGTGAGCGGATCGGATTCGGAGGCAACCGGCAGCGTCGTCGTCTGCCCGGTTACGTCTTCACCGTTGCCGCAGGAGCACAGCAAAAGAGTCATTGCGACAGCACAAAAAAGCGCCGTCATTCTTTTTATAATACCGGGATTTTTTATCTGATATCAACCCTTTCGACACCCAGGGTCTTGCCGCTGCGCGCATCAATTTCAAACAGGCAGCCGTTAAGCATGCACTCACCGTCCGCCGTATCAAACCGCGTCGGCATAGCCGTGCGGAATTTTTCTATGGTTATTTCGGGTTTCACTCCGAGTACAGACTGCACAGGTCCTGTCATTCCGATGTCGGTGATATACCCGGTGCCTCCGGGCAATATCTGCTCATCTGCGGTGAGTACATGGGTGTGTGTGCCGTAAAGAGCCGACACCCTGCCGTCAAGATAAAATCCGAGCGCGCGTTTCTCGGCCGTTGCTTCGGCGTGAAAATCCACAACTATTGCATTACAGCCGGAAAGCTCCGCAAGAGCAGCCTCCGCAGCGTCAAACGGATTTGCAAGAGCCTCCATAAACATCGTGCCCGAAAGATTTATTACTCCGAGTGTAAATCTGCCTTTATCTATGACATATACTCCCCTGCCCGGATTGCCGGCGGGGTAATTGAACGGCCTTATCACAGGCACATCCGAATCCAGATAATCATATACCTCCCGACGCCTGTAAACATGATTGCCGGAGGTTATCATATCGACTCCGCTGTCAAGCAGGTATTCCGCACTTTGCGGCGTTATACCGTTGCCGTCGGCGGAATTCTCACCGTTTGCAATGCAGACATCAACGCCCTTGAGCTTTTTGAACGCAGGAAGCTTTGAGCGCAGAAAAGCGCATCCCACTCCGCCTACGACATCGCCTATTACAAAAACTATCATTGCCTCTCCGTTTCTATACTCCGAACGGCGGAGTGCCGTAAAAACAAGAGGACCCTCGTTCCCTACCCCGAAAGGGGCAAGGAGGAAAGTCCCCTTTTTGTGTAAAATTATTTCGCGTAATCTATCGCGCGGTTCTCACGGATTATGTTGACCTTAATCTGACCGGGATATTCAAGCTCGTCCTCAATCTTTTTGACGATATCGCGTGCGATAAGCACCATTTTGTCGTCTGTGATTATTTCGGGCTTAACCATTATGCGAACCTCGCGACCCGCCTGAATTGCAAAGGATTTTTCAACACCCTCAAACGAGGTTGCTATCTCCTCAAGCTTTTCAAGACGCTTGATATAGCTTTCAACGTTCTCTCTGCGGGCGCCCGGACGTGCCGCGGAAATGGCATCCGCCGCCTGAACAAGGCAGGCAACTATTGTCTTCGCCTCAACATCGCCGTGATGCGCCTGAATTGCGTGGATTACGCCGTCATGCTCTTTGTATTTCTTGGCGAATTCCACACCCAGCTCCACATGAGAGCCTTCAAACTCATGGTCGAGAGCCTTACCGATATCATGAAGCAGTCCGGCGCGCTTTGCGAGCTTGACGTCCGCTCCGATTTCCGATGCCATAAGACCCGCTATATAAGAAACCTCAAGTGAGTGATTCAGCACATTCTGACCGTAGCTTGTACGATACTTGAGCTTACCGAGAAGCTTGACTATCTCACCGTGTACGCCGTTAACTCCGGCATCAATGAGAGCCCTTTCACCGGTCTGCTTGATGGTCGCCTCGACCTCTTTCTTGGACTTCTCGTACATCTCCTCAACCCTCGCCGGATGAATCCTTCCGTCGGAAATGAGCTTTTCGAGAGTGAGCCTTGCAACCTCGCGCCTTACGGGGTCAAAGCAGGAAAGTGTGATTGCCTCCGGAGTATCGTCGATTATGAGGTCCACTCCGGTAATGGTTTCGAGGGTGCGGATATTTCTTCCCTCTCTGCCTATGATTCTGCCCTTCATTTCATCGTTGGGCAGTGCAACAACGGAAACCGTTGCCTCTGCTGCGTGGTCGGCAGCGCAACGTTGTATCGCCGTGGATACTATTTCGCGCGCCATCGTGTCCGACTCGTCCTTGGTTCTCTGCTCGAACTCCATTATCTTAACCGCCTTTTCGTGGTCAAGGGAGTCCTCAAGATTTTTAAGCAGGTATTCCTTCGCCTGCTCCTTGGTGTAACCGGAAATTCTTTCAAGCATATCAAACTGGCTCTTTTTTATGCTCTCAATTTCCGAAAGACGGTCATCCGCGTCCTTGAGCTTTTTGGAGAGTGTTTCGTCCTTCTTTTCAAGGGACTCGGTCTTTTTGTCGAGGCTTTCTTCTTTTTGGATTATCCTGCGCTCCTGGCGCTGAACCTCACTGCGTCTTTCGCGCAGCTCTCTCTCATTTTCGGTTCTCTGCTTATGGATTTCATCCTTTGCCTCTAAGATTGCTTCTCTTTTCTTCTGTTCAGCCTGCGAAAGCGCCTGATTTACTATTCTCGCTGCTTCGTCGGTTGCAGAGCCTATGGCTGCTTCGGCGACCTTTTTGCGATGCGCTCCGCCTATTATAAAGCCGACAACTCCCGCTACTATCGCGGCAACAACGGCTATAATGGCTGCTATCCATGCTTCAATCAAAAAATAATGCCCCCTTTCGTTTTTTTGGTATAGATTGAAATATTATAGATTTATCGGGGCGGAAACGCCTGTCCGCCTCCGGAGACAATGCACAATACCCGCATAATAATACATTATCTTTTGTATTATAAAACTGTTATGCATAAAAAGTCAAGGTTTTTTACAAATATTGCGTTGCGCAATGCAATAAATTTGTTCATCTCGTCAAATTCTTTATCCATTTGTATCTGTTGACTTTAAATATCGCGACAATACATTTTGTTATTTGGTCCGACTTCAGACAGGCAAATGTTACTATAGGAGGAAATTTGAACACAAACGCCGAAAGAAATGACGTCGGAATAACTATGCACCACATGAAAATTATATCGTTGTAAAGCACAAATTTTGTATCTCCGCCGCCGCCGACAATTCCGCCGAGTGCCGGCATCTCATATGCCGTTCCCACTACGACAAAGCACAAAACTATGACAAAATCCCCCGCAAGCTTTGCCGTTTGCTCGGAGACATTGTAAAATGAAAGCACCGGATTTTTTACCGCAAACAGTACAAGCCCGCTCAAAACTCCGATTATCAGGTAAAGCACCTGAAGCGTACGCGAATATTCCTTTACCTTGTCTGTTTTTCCGGCGCCCACAGCCTTGCCGATTATTATCTGCGAGGAGGTACCGGTGCCGTAAGCGAACACCGACACAACCTGAAGTATTGTGGTTGCTATTGATGAGGCAGCTATTACCGAAGCGCCCAAACGCCCGAGAATAGCGGTTTGCACCGCCATTGCTACGCCCCATGAGCCGCTTGAAAGACCTACGGGGAGCCCGGATTTCACATAATCCTTTATGTAGCTTTTTTCAACGAAAAATATGTCACGTATGCGCAGACGCAGGCGTTTGTCCGCAAACAGCGCATATACCGCAACGACGGTAAATTCCACAATTCTGGATATCAGCGTTGCTATTGCGGCGCCTTGTGTTCCCAGCTCCGGGAAGCCGAAATTTCCGTATATCAGCGCATAGTTGAGAAACACGTTGACTACCAGTGCCAGAGCCGATACCGCAAAGCCTATCCTTACCACCTCAACAGCCCGAAGTGTTCCGAGCAGCACCGTCGTCAAAGCAAATATCACGTATGAAAAGCATATTACTTTCAGATATTTTACGCCCTCGGCTATGACCGGGGCTTCATTGGTAAGTATTGAACACAGCTGTTGCGGAATAAAAAATCCCAGCAGCATAAACACAATTCCGATTGTCAAATCCAGCCAGAACACCACAGCAAACACACGTTTTATCGGCTGAAGCTGACGCTTACCCCAATATTGCGAAGCGATTACGGCCATTCCGTTTGTCGTGCCCATTGCAAGCATCTGCAACAAAAATTGAATCTGGTTGACAATAGCCACTCCGCTCAGGGCGGTTTCACTGTAGCCGCCGAGCATGATATTGTCAGCCAAATTCACACTGAAGGTTATTAAATTCTGGAGCGCTATAACGCTCGTAAGGGAAACAAAGGATTTATAGAAATCCCTGTCACGGGAAAGTCTCATAGAAAACCACTGCGGTTATTTCACAAAGTCGTAGCCGTCAATAACTCCTTTTACCATGTTGTTGTAACGCAAAAACAGCTCTTTTCCGAGAAGTCCGAGCTTCTCGTCATCCTCATCACCGCAGAGCATGGCAAAGGATTTGCCGACATGCGCGGCAATATCACCGGTTTGTCTTATGTCGAGATAATAGAAGGTGAACGCCGTACCGGAGGAAACCGTTTCATGAAAATCCGGCGCATTGCGGTAAAGCTCGTCATAGAACTTGTTTACCGCTGTTGCACACAGCACGGATACCGGAAGATATCTCTCAAGGCAAAATTCCGCAGAAAACACCATAAGCACCTGCATCTGAAGCATTATCTCGCCTGTGCAGTCAATCCCCTGAGGTGCACCCGGAAAGTCCACAGTCGCCTCGCAGCGTCTGCCGAGTATCTCGTTTGCAAGAAACGCGCCGAGCTGCTTTGCCTTCGCTGTGTTACCGTTGGTTCTCTGACGTGTAAGCTCCTCAACTATTGCAAAGTCATCTGAATAATCCGGTTTCTGCTCCTGAGCACCGAAAATTTTTATATCACTGTCATCATTGCGCATAAATAAAAATGCCTCCGGTTGATTTTATTCTGCAGTCGCCTGTGCCGCAGCCGCAGCGGCAGCCGCCTCCGCCTTCTTTTGCAGCTTGCGCTGCTTTGCCTTATAGCTCATAAACTCATTAAGCTGTGCCTCCGGAGTAACAGACGCGCCTACGGATACCGCGCTGCTGTTGTAAAGCCCCTTAAAGTTGGAGCCTCCGGTTACGAGCAGAGAATTTTTCTTTGCGTATGCAAGCAGCTTTTCGCTGAATTCGGGTGAGGTTTCCGGAGTCCATACCTCGACTCCGTCAAGCCCGAGCTCCGTAAGACGCTCAAGAATATCCGTATCCGCAAGCTCCTGAGCATGGGCAAGAACAGCTATTCCGCCCGCGTCATGTATTGCGGTAAGAACCTCGGAGGTTTCCGCATATTTTGGTGATACAAGCACGTTTTTAGGGCTTTCGGGCGAAAACAGCTCCTTATAAAGCTCGCCGTACACCTCGGTTGTAAGCCCGCACTCCATAAGTGCGTGCATTATATGTTGAAGATAGAGGTTTGTTGAGCCTGTGGCACATTTTACAACAAGCTCGGTGGTTATGGGATAACGCTGAGCTGTTTTCAGCATCATATAGTGGGCTGCTTTTTTGCGCTCAAGTGAATTCCGGCGACACAGACCCTCAAGCCTGTCCGGAAAATCACTTTGATAACACAACAGGTGAACCTCTCTGCCCGTCTTTTCATCAATAGATGACAACTCGACTCCGGGAACAACCGTCACACCGAATCTTTCGCCTATTATTTTGCCTCTGACGTTTCCCGCCATGCAATCATGGTCGGCAAGCGCAATGGTGTCTATACCTCTCTTTTTTGCCAACGCTACGAGGTCCTCTATACCCATTGAACCGTCGGAAAGCTTGGTATGACAATGTAAATCTCCTGCCACTAATAATCCTCCTCAGAGCACTTCAGAAAAAACGGAACTCCATATTCGTGTTTTTGAGCGCATAATGTCGCAATATACTATATTGACTATTATACACCACATTCTTTTATTTTGCAACCTTTATTTTACTCCGGCGCCCTTTACAAGCACAGATAAAATATAGTACAATGCTTATATTAAATTGCGAAGGATGCTTTTCAGATGAAGAAAACAGCCGCAGTCGGGCTCAGCGGAGGAGTGGATTCCGCCGTCGCCGCCTTGCTTCTCCGGGAGCAGGGCTATGACGTTTTCGGCATCACACTGCGCCTGAAGCCGGCTGATGCGTCAGACTCCGACATTTCCGACGCACAGGCGGTCGCGGACAGACTCGGCATAAGGCTCATCGTCTGCGACAAGCGCTCCGAATTTGAAAAAAGCGTAATATCGGATTTTGTAAACGCCTATGCCCGCGGGCTTACCCCAAGCCCCTGCGTCGGTTGCAATCAGCTCATAAAATTCGGACTGATGGCAGACACCGCGTTTGAGCAGGGAGCCGACTTTCTTGCCACGGGTCACTATGCCGAAATCGAACGCAACAGCAACGGCGGCTGCACGCTGAAAAGAGCGCAAAGCGCAAAAGACCAAAGCTATTTTCTGTGCCGCCTGAGTGAAAAGCAGCTCTCGAAAACCCTGTTTCCGCTCGGTGCACTGTCCAAGAACGAGGTTCGTTCCGTTGCCGAAAGGTATGCCCTGCCGGTCGCGCACAAGCACGACAGTCAGGAGGTCTGCTTCATACCGGACAACGACTACGCCCGCTTTGTCGAGGAAAGGCTCGGTACTCCCGTGCCGAACGGGAATTTCCTCAACTCCTCCGGAGAGGTTGTCGGAACGCATTCCGGAATAATCCGCTATACAATCGGTCAGCGCAAGGGGCTGGGAGCCTTCGGGGAGCCGATGTATGTCACAAAAATAGACGCCGCGGCAAACACCGTAACAATCGGAAAAAATGACGAGCTTTTCACGAACGATATAACAATACAAAACATAAGCACCGTTTCCGGAAAGCCTCTGCCAGAAGCTCTTCGCTGCGAGGTAAAAATCCGCTGTGCCGCAAAGCCCGCACCCGCAGTTATCACTCCGCTCCCCGACCGACGCGCAAAAATAGTCTTCGACCTGCCGCAAAGGGCGGCGGCGCCCGGGCAGACCGCCGCTATATACTCCGGAGACACCGTGCTCGGAGGCGGAGAAATCGAATAAACAAAGCCGCCGGACAACCCTTCCGCGTAAAAGCGGAGCCGTCCGGCGGTTTAAATTTATATGCAATTGTTCCGCGGGATATTATTTCTTTTGCTTCGAGTATTTTTTGAGATAGATTATTCTCATAAGCTTCGCTTCTATGGGGCTTATGGGCTTTATTTTTCCGTAAAGGTCGGCGCCTATCTGAGTCTTGCAGCCTTTTTCCATAACCATCTCGACAGCCTGAGCGTCACTCGTGTCTCCGGCGACACACAGCGCACCGTTGTCCTTGAGCAGCACCGCGTTCCTGCCCTTGAGCGCCTTAACAACCTTTTTCGAGGATTTGAGGGTGCTGTTGGGATTGTAGCGGGCCGTCTTGACGCTTGTACCTACAAGCTGAGCGAAGTCGTCAAGCAGAGGCTTCATTTTTTTGTCGAGCCTTGAAGCGGTGAGAATGTCGGGGCTTTTTGAATGAATAATGCTGTTGACATCCTTACGCTTTTTATAAACCGCAAGATGAAGCTGTGCGGTATCCGGGATATCGTTTCCTCCGACGAGGGCTCCGCTTTCGATATCTATACGCACAATTTCACCGGAGCTTTTGTCCGTGATGTTGAACACCTCGCCGTCACGCTCGCTGTCAAACGGCTCCACCTCGGCGGCTGCCGGCGCGTCGGATGCGAATTTTTCAACAACGTACTCTATTACCGAGTCAAAGCTGTCCGCGACCTTATTGGTAACTGTGTTGCATTTTTTAAGAACCTCTTGCTCGCACACCTTTTCAAGCTCGGAAGCCACGGCAAAGGCGCCGTTGTAGTCCGCACCCATGCACAACGCACCGTGGTGCGCCATTATAAGCCCCTTTGATTCCGAACGCTGCATTGCTGCAATCACGCCCTCGCGGAGCTTTGAGGTTCCGGGAAGACCGTACGACGCGAGCGGAATGTTGTCGCCTATTATCTCCTTTGCATCGCCCTCAAGATTGTTTATATCCATGCCGAGCGCGCTTATTACGGATGCGTTTATCTGATGTGTATGAATTACAAAATTCATCTGCGGACGCATTTTGTAAACCGCTGCATGTATGCCCTTTTCGGAGGAGGGCTTAACGTCGCCGTCATAAGAAAGATTCTCAATATTGACAAGGACAATCTCCTCGGGCGTGAGTGTGTCATACGCTCTTCCGCTCGGAGTTATAACGAACTGTGTATCGCTCACGCGACAGCTGACGTTGCCCCATGTTCTTGCGATAAGTCCGGTTTCGAGAAGTGTCTTTCCGGCATCAATAACAAGCTGCTTTGCCTGCATGATATCCATATCCATTTATGCTCACTCCTTACTGTGAAATGTCCGGCACACTTATGAAGCTGTGCCGGACACAAAATCTCAACTGAATTATTTCGCTGCCGCTTCCTTGACCGCAACGTTCTCAAACACCTTATCAAAGCGGTTGAGAGCCTCGTCAATAAGCTCGGGAGTATATGCGGCGCTTGTGTAAAGTCTGCTGCCGGCGAGAGTTACAAGACCCTCCGCCATGTATGCCGCGCCCATGTGCTCCATTTCCTTCTTTCTCTCGCTCGTTGCGGAGAGAACCTTAGGAATACCCCACGGCTTGCTCCAGTCGATTGAGAAGTGCATCGTTCCGACTGTTTCAAGATGGCATATCGAGCCCTGGTTGAACGCCACGAACGGAAGACCGTGCTTTTTGATGAGCTGCTGAAGTCCGGCGGTAAGCCTGTCGCCCATTTCGCCCGCCTTCGCGCAGGCATTTGTCTTGTCTATCTGCTCAAGGGTGTAATATCCGGCGACGCAGGAAATCGGGGTTGCCGCCATGGTGCCGCCTATGAGCGCCTTCTTGACCTTGGTTGAGCCGTCGAGGCCTGCGCCGAGGTATTTCATGTATTCTTTCTTTCCGCCGAGTCCGCCTGCTCCGGGATAGCCGCCGGCGATGNNCCGCCGGCGATGACCTTGCCGAATATGGTCAGGTCGGGCGATACTCCGAAGTAGCCCTGCGCACCCGCCATGCCGATACGGAAGCCTGTAACAACCTCATCAAACACGAGCAGCGAGCCGTATTTACGGCAAAGTCTCTCAACGCCTCTGTTGAAGTCGAAATCGAGGGGTCTTGTGCCGCTCTCGGGACCTACCGGCTCAATGAATACGGCAGCCGTGCCGCCTCTGAGCTGGTTCATGCGGAGAACTCTTTCAAGGCTGTCAAGGTCGTTCGGGAAGAACTCCTGCGTATGCTTGAAGATATAAAGCGGAACACCGTTCGCCTGAGTGAATTTGGAGCCGGGAATACGTATACCGTAGCCGAGCTGATCGCTCCAGCCGTGATATGCTCCGCCCATCTTGACGATGTTCTTGTTCTTCGTTGCAAGACGCGCCACACGCACAGCTGCCATGCACGCCTCTGTGCCCGAACCGAGCATACGGAACATCTGAACGGTTTCGATGCTGTCGGAAATCTTCTTTGCAAGCTTGTATTCAAACTCATGGAAAAGTCCGGTGGAGGGGCCGCAGGTGTTAAGCAGCTCAATTACCTGCTCCCTTACCTCGGGAGGATTTGAGCCGAGAACCGTGGGGCCGCCTGCCTGCAAAAAGTCAAAATACTCATTGCCGTCGACATCGCTGAGCATCATGCCCTGAGCCTTTGTAAAAACAAGGGGGAAGGGATAGTTGAAGGCGAGATTGTGCTGTACGCCTCCGGGAATTATGGCGCGCGCCTCGTCTATCATTGCCTTTGACTTCTGGCACTTCTTTCCGTAATAATCCTCCTCGTACTGCTTGAGCACGTCGGGCTTAATGGTGTAGATGGGCTTCTTAATAAGCTCATCAAGCTGCTTGGTAACTGCCGCAGCGTCGTTGTACTTCGAGATAGCGAAACGATTGTCCATTGTGTTTTCCTCCCTTTTCGGATAAAAATATTTATGTCACCCACGTTGGGTGAACCACTATTCACCACATATTATACCACAATTATATTCAGTGTCAATACGCAAAGCTTCAAAAAACTACACACTTGCATTTATTTCAATATGTGGTACAATATAAGATACATTTGAGATGAATCAAATATCCCGAAACCGGAGGCACAGTATGTACGAAAACACACCGCCGCGCCACAAGCCGACCTTTGACAACATCCCCGAGGAAAAGCGCCGCCGCGTGCTTGACACGGCAACCGAGGAATTTGCCAATGAGGGCTTCGGCAATGCCAACATAGAAAGAATCGCGAAAAGAGCCGGTATAAGCGTCGGGTCGATTTATAAATATTTCGACAGCAAGCGCGATTTGTTTCTCACTGTGGTTTACGGAGGGCTTGACACTCTCAGCGAGCTGCTTGAGGGACTTTACGCCTCGGATGAGGATATACTTCTCAAGGCTGAAACCATAATCCGCACCATAATCGAAGTGTCGCGCACCGAGCCGAGCCTGATAAAGCTTTATGCGCGTCTGGCAAGCGAAAACAGCGACGAGGAATTCGTAAGACATATAGCCTCCATTATGGAGTCCGTTTCGGCGAAGGTCTACGCCTCCGCAATAAGCGAGGCTCAGAAAACCGGAGAAATCCGCACGGACATTGACCCGAGGATGCTTTCGTTCATGCTCGATAATCTCTTTGTCCTTCTTCAGTATTCCTATTCGTGTGAATATTATAAAGAAAGGTTCAGAATTTTTGCCGGAGACAATGCGGCGGAAAACGACGATTTCGTCGTCGAGCAGATGCTCATGTTTATCAAATCCGCGTTTCTCGGTCAGAAAAGCTGATTGCATATAATTAAGATGTATACGGGTTGTGAGGGGGAGCTTTTGAAGGGAGACGGCGTTATGCCCGGACAAAACGTTCCCGAGGTTCAGGGATATCTCAGAAAATTCATGCTAAAGGTTCCGGAGCCGATATACCGGTGCAGCGGAATCAAAATCTTCGGAAAGCGCATAAAATCCGTTTTGTTTTCCACCGATGTAAGCATCATCCGCAACACCAACGCAGATGCCGTTATAGCGGTCTATCCGTTCACTCCGCAGCCCGTCATAACGCAGGCGCTCATGATAGCGGCGGATGTGCCCGTGTTTGTCGGCGTAGGCGGCGGACTCACGCAGGGCACACGTGTACTGAATCTCGGTCTTCACGCCGAATTTCAGGGAGCGCTCGGTGTAGTGGTAAACGCTCCGACATCGAACGAGGTCATACGTGAGCTGTGCGGCGAGGTGGATATTCCGGTTGTCGTAACGGTTGTCGGAGATGACGATGATATTGCGGCAAGGCTCGAAAGCGGAGCGCAGATACTCAACATCTCAGCCGCCGCAAAAACACCTGAGGTGGTCGCAGCCATACGGCGCGCCTTTCCCGAGGTGCCCATAATTGCAACAGGCGGTCCCACAGATGAAAGTATAATAAAAACAATTGAGGCAGGTGCCAACGCGATAACCTGGACTCCTCCCTCAAACGGCGAGATATTCGCCGATATCATGGAGGCATACCGCCGCCATGAGCCTCATCCGGATTTTTAAATTTCCAAAATAAAGCAAAGGGGAAATCAAAATGAAAAAATTAACGAGAGCAGCCGCCCTTATTATTACAGCGATGCTTATTCTTACCTGCATGCCGCTGAGCGTTTCGGCAGTACAGGTGGCAGGCGAGCCGTACTGTGCCGGAGATGTTGACGGTGACGGTATAGTTACCGCGGCGGACGCGAGGAAGGCTCTGCGCATAGCCACAAAGCTTGAAGCGCCGGAAAATGAGGAATCCGAATATGCCGCCGACGTTGACTGGGTGCCCGGCGTAAGCGCCTCTGACGCACGCGCTATTCTCCGTGCCGCAACGGGACTTTCGGCAGTTGATATCCCCTCTTCAAAGGAAGGAATCGTCAACTATTTCAATGCAAAATCCAACGATGTAAAGAATCTCCGCCCCGGCATGACAAGGGTTGACACAGCCACGGCTACGGAAATTGGCTCTTCAAATGCACTCCTCAACACCCTTATTAAATCCGGACTTACTCAGGAAGATATGGCTCCCAAGACCTCTGAGCCTATTAAGGTGAGCCCCGGCAAATCACTTATAAACAGATATCCCGTCGCCGGCAGGGCGTGGTCGAGCAAGCTGCTCGCCTCGGACGTCAAATCCGCGATAATTTCAAAGTCGGGAGACAACTATATTGTCACAATAGTCCTCACCGACCGAACCTACTCCGAGCTTGCGGACGACCCGACTCAGACCGCTCACGGCAAGGTCTTTGACCTTCCATCAAGAGCCGAGGTTGAATCCGGCTTTTCCGCACTTGAGGGCGGTTCGGTAACGGCGGTTCGCCCGAGCTATAAAAACGCTCAGGTAAAGCTCACCGTCAGCGCGGCTACCGGGAATGCGGTTGCGGCGGATTATGACATTGATATGACCTTCGACATGGATATACAGATGGAAAACCTTTCCAGCGTCATGAACGTATATTTCACCACGCACTCCGACGTTGAAATTACCCTCGGCGCACCCGTTGCATCCTGAAGATTAAAACAGAAATAAAAGAAGAACCGGTCGGGATAACTCCCGGCCGGTCTTCTTTTGGGTTGCTTGAGGAGGGGGTAAAAATGCGCTCTGTCGGTACTCGGTGCGGCTCCGTTCCCTGTCGAGCACATCTATATATTAACCTGCATTTGTTATCGCAGTATGAACGAATTTTTAATATTTGATTGCTTTTTTGTGAAGAAAATGTATTTTTTTGCCCGTTTTCTCTTATTTTTCTCTTAATGCGAGTATAATTCCCTTGCCTTTTTCCGAATGTAATAGTATAATGTATCAGTTATAATATACTTGTTCAGAGAGGAAATATATATGCTTCAGTTTGAAGAACTCCGGCTTGAGCTGCTCGGACACAAGGAGGCTCTTGCCGACCTTGCCGACGCACTCGGTCTTGAAAAAATGAAAAAGGAAATTGCCGAGCTCGAGGCGCAAAGTGCCGAGGACGGCTTTTGGAACGACCTTGCAAACACTCAGAAGGTGCTTCAGCGCATAAGTGCGCTCAAGGCGAAGGTTGCCGCCTATAACGACCTCCACGGTGAATTCGACGACACACTTACGCTCATCGAGCTTGCCGACGAGGCCGAGGACGAAAGTCTTTTTGACGAATGCCGTTCGGGGGTCGACAGCTTTTCTGCACATCTCGATGCACAGACGCTTTCGACACTGCTCAAGGGCGAGTTCGATTCAAAGAACGCCATACTCACCTTTCACGCCGGCGCAGGCGGAACCGAGGCGCAGGACTGGGCACAGATGCTTTTCAGAATGTACAACCGCTGGGGTGAGCGCCACGGCTTCAAGGTTTCAACGCTCGACTACCTTGACGGTGACGAGGCAGGCCTCAAATCCGCCAGTATTCTCATTGAAGGGCTCAACGCTTACGGCTACATGAAGAGCGAAACGGGTATACACCGCCTTGTGCGCGTGTCCCCCTTTGACGCTTCCGGCAGACGCCACACCTCCTTCGCATCGCTTGAGGTAATGCCCGAAATCGATGACACCATTGAAATAGATATAAATCCCGAGGATATCAAAATGGACGTCTACCGCGCAAGCGGTGCCGGCGGACAGAAGGTCAACAAGACCTCCTCGGCGGTTCGACTTACACATATTCCTACGGGAATTATCTGTTCGTGCCAGGTTGAGCGCAGCCAGCACCAGAACCGCGAGGTTGCAATGCGCATGCTCAAATCCAAGCTTATGGAAATCAAAGAGCGCGAGCATCTTGACAAGATAAGCGACATCAAGGGCGACCAGAAGGAAATCGGCTGGGGCAGCCAGATACGCTCCTATGTGTTCATGCCCTACACCCTCGCGAAGGATCACCGCACCGGCTTTGAAAACGGCAATATCAATGCCGTTATGGACGGCGACCTTGACGGCTTTATTAACGCCTATCTTAAAATGGAATCTCAAAAATCAGAATAAAATATTTATTTTTCGCTGTTTTCCGATTTTCCATTATTTTTTAATGCTTTAGTCTTGACATTATAAGACGGGTTGTATTATAATGCAAATATACATCGGGTTTACCCGTTCATTTTGCTGTATATTAAAGGGTCGTAAGGCTCTTAGTATAAAAAATAAAAAAAGGATGGTTTCACTATGAAAAGAGTACTCGCAATCGCAATGGCTGTTGCTATGCTTTTCAGCCTTGCACTCGTATCGTCCGCTGGCGACGCTCCTGCGTTTAAGCTTTCCGCTTCCGCAGTTGAGAACGGCGAAATAACCGTAACACTTTCGGCTCCCACACTTACTGCTCTCAAAACTCTTGTTTCTTACATTGAGTTTGACCCCGCAGTTGTAGAGCCCATCGTTACCGGCAAAGATGCAGACGAAAAGCCCATATACAAGGGCGGCGCTGCAGGCAAAGAAGTTGAAGGCGATTTTTATCCCACCCTTGTCGGCAGCTTTGCAGTCGGCATGCAGGAAAACAGCACCAACAAATTCGGCATCGGCTTCATGAATCCCTCATCCACTGATGTTAAGAATGGCCCCAAGGCTATCTACACGGTAGTATTTAAGGTTCTCAACGCTGAGGCAGCAAACACCACCTTCAAGTTCTATGTTACTGAGCTTGACTGCACAGAAGGCACTATCGCAGGCGGCAACGAGACTCTCGTTGACACCCTTGCTGCAATTATCAAGGTTGCTCCCCCCACCAGCGATAAGACTCCTCCCACCAGCGACAAAACTCCTCCCACCAGCGATAACACTCCTCCCGCCTCAGGCGATAAGGACGACGAGAACCCCAACACCGGTGTTAACACCGTTGCAGGCGTAGCAGCACTTTGTGTTATGCTCGGCGCAGCTGTTGTTGTTCTTCGCAAGAAGGAAGACTAATTGTCTGACAACATAATCCGAATTCAATTTCGGGTTTAAAAAGGGCTTTAAAGCTGCAATTCCGTAAGGGATTGCAGCTTTTGTTTTTTGTGAGTGCAAGCCCTCATAAAAAATAAGGCAGCAACACAAATGCGTCGGCTGAAGGTTCATAGCCTCCTTTTGAAAGGAGGTGGCAGTGCGCAAGCACTGACGGAGGATTGCTGCTTGATTGGTTTTTAAGTTTGGTTAATTTTAGGCTTTGCGGTAAAATTTATCTGCTTGTCAATCCTCAGTCCGCTTCGCGGACAGCTCCTTTTCTAAGGAGCCTTCAAGTGCGGCGCTTGCGGCGAGCTAAAGCCTCCTTTGGCAAAGGAGGTGGCGGGACGTAAGTCCCGACGGAGGATTGTTGCTTGATTGGTTTTTAAGTTTGGTTAATTTTAGGCTTTGCGGTAAAATTTATCTGCTCATCAATCCTCAGTCCGCTTCGCGGACAGCTCCTTTTCAAAGGAGCCTTTATAGGCGGCGCTTCGCAATTCTCCCTGTTTCTTCACTCGCACATCTCGCTGCTTCCGCTTCCGGCGGCGCTTCGGTGTGCTCCCCTTTCAAAGGAGCCTTAAAATGCGGCGCTCATTATCAAATAATCCGTCCTTATAACACAAACCGGGGCACAGACTCCAAAGTCTGTGCCCCGGTTATTTGATTGCTTTTGACCTTATGCCGTAAATTCGGCTCTTAACGCCTCCGACTGCATACCGTAGGCGTCCTCCGCTATTACACTGGCAATATATCGTTTGCCGCCTTCAAGCGCTCCGATATTCACAGAATATTCCGTAGGCATTGGTGTGTAATAATAGTCCGACAGCTTGAAATCCTCATAAACCGCTATACCCATAACTGCTTCAACCACCTTGAGGCGATAGGTATGAACGATAAGGTCATCCGTAGCGGCAGGAAAGTTCAACAGCGTTTCTCCGCCGTCTGTTTTGTTCACAACAAGCTGAGCATCCGACGCAAATTCGGGATTTTCGGATTGTGCTATACGGTTCTCCGTGTTATACGCAAAGCTTTGACGGTTGGAGGGGGTTATGAAATAATCAACAAGATATTCATGTGCAAGAAGGTCATAGCCTCTGACTCTTGTCTCTCCGTCCGCCGCCGTCTCAACCACATAGAACTGTGCTGCGTTACGGTTTCCCTCGGGGAACTGTCCGCCGGGTATTCCGTTAACCTCCATCTCAAAATAGCTGAGAGTTGCCGTGCCGAAGGCGGTATATGCACCCTGCCATATTGAACGCGGGTCATTTATCGGATAGTGCGAATGTCCGGAAAAATCTATTACCTGCGAGGTGCTTGAAAGCACCGGCAGCAGCTCAACATCACCCCAGTTTATACTTCCGTATACCGTGTTGAAGGGATGCTCGTGCTGAATTACAAAAACCGGGAATTCCGGATTTTCCGCCGCCGCATCCGAAACCGCCTTGGCAAACCATGCCATGCCGTCCGCTCCGCGCACACTTCCGTCGCCGCCCTTGGAGGTTCCGATAATATGTACGCCGTTTATGCTGACATCAAAATCCGGTCCGTAGGAAAAGTACTTTGAAAACACGTCTCTTGTGTTCTCTTTTAATGTCTTGAAATCGTGGTTACCGAGCATGGGCAGAAGCAATGTGCCCTCACGTATATTCTCATCGCATATTTGCTTGAATATCTGAAACGTACTCTCTGTGCCGCTGTTGGTTATGTCACCTGCAAAGCATACCGCGTCAAGCTTAGTATAGTCGGGGTCCGCTTGTGCAAGCTCATAGCCCTCCCGAATCATTGCGGCAAGTCTGTCACGCTCATCAAGGTTTCCGTTATCATCAAGATGAACATCGCTGGCAATTATAAAGCGCATTATCGGGATAAAATCGTCCGGCTTTTCCGGTGTGTCCACCACTCCGACAGAGGGATTGAGCAGCTGCAAAAACATGAAAATTGCAGCATAGAGGGAAACCAAAAAGCCCTTAAAGCTTTTGCCGTTAAAAAATCCGTCAAGCATTTCTCATTCTCCTTATTATGATTTT
>LFSB01000037.1:38248-50632 GCA_001513045.1 Clostridiales bacterium DTU089 | reverse complement strand
ATCGCCGTGACCTGCGCCGGGAACCGTAAGAATATATTTCTCACCGGCCGCCGCCTCATACACCTTGTGAACCATCTCGAACGGTACGAAGGTATCAGCCTCTCCGTGGATGAAAAGAGTGGGAATATCGCTCTTTTTGAGCTGCTCGACAGCGCTTGCTTCCTTGAAATTATAGCCCGCTCTTATACGGCATACGATATCCGCAACATTGAGCATCGGGAATGAGGGCGCGTGGAACATTGAACCCATCTGAAAGTCGAACTCATCCCACGCAGAGGAATAGCCGCAATCGTCAATAACAAGCTTTACATTGTCCGGCAAATCCTCACCAGAGGTCATCATAACCGTTGCGCCGCCCATTGAAACGCCCATCATAATTATCTGCGCGAGCGAATCCTCGGCAACAATTGTATCTATCCAGTCCGCGGTATCAAGGCGTTCATGCCAGCCCATACCGATATAATCGCCTTGACTGTCCCCGTGACCTCTTGCGTCAGGCAGCAGCACATTAAAGCCGCGTTCACGGAATTTTTCACCGAACACCGCCATGTCGATGCCCCTGCTTGTGTAACCGTGGCATATAACAGCGTACTTGTGGCTCTCGGCATCCGCCGCACGGTAATACGCGTGAAGCTTGAGTCCGTCAAAGGAGGTAAGGTACCTCTCCTGCGCACTGTTTCTGTAATCCTCCTGTGCGCCCGTCTGCGCAAACGGAACATCGAGATTGGTGCGTTCAACATTGTCATCGGTTGCAAGAATCTTGCTGCCGTCAATAAAGCGCATCATTCCGCCCGGTTTAAGTGCAAGGATGTAAAGTATGTTTCCCCCGGCAACGGTTATTACGAGTGCAAGCGCAACAATAACCATTGCTGCAATTATAAGCTTCTTTTTCAATGCCGGTTCCCCCCATATTGTATATTTATTTCTTTTCGCCCACTATTTCAACTCTGAGAGTATTTGTGCTTCCGGACTGTCCGAGCGGTATACCTGCCGCGATTACAACCTTATCCCCGTCAGACACGGCGTTAATCATTTTTGCGCAATCTATTGCGTGTCTGAACAGCTCGCTCTCATTCTCCTGATAGCGCGACATTACCGGATAAACTCCCCACGAAAGCGAAAGCTGATTGTAGGTCTTTTCAAGGTATGTTGCGGCGATTACCGGCTGCATCGGACGGAATTTCGACATTCTGCGCGCAGTCTGGCCGTATTTTGTGGGAGCTATTATCGCTTTTGCCTCAATATCCCGTGCCATGGTGCATGCGGCATCGCAAACCGCGTTTGTCATATCCGAGAAATCGGTTTCATAGCCGATATGCTTATATGCGTTTGAGGCGAAGGCGTCCGTTTCCGCCTGCTCGGCGATTTTCGCCATAACCCTGACGGCAAGCACGGGAAAGCTTCCCGCGGCAGTTTCCCCCGAAAGCATCACGGCGGAGGTTCCGTCAAAGACCGCGTTTGCAACATCGGTAATTTCAGCACGAGTCGGAGTAGAGCTGGATATCATTGATTCAAGCATCTGCGTGGCGGTTATGACCATCTTTCCGGCACGGTAGCAGCTTTTTATAAAGCGTTTTTGCAGACCGGGAAGCCGTTCGTACTCAACCTCAACGCCCATATCTCCGCGCGCAACCATTATGCCGTCGGAGTTCTCAAGTATTTCGTCAAAATTTTCTATGCCCTCAAGATTTTCTATCTTGGATATGAGACGTATATCATGACCGCCGTTAAAATTTATGAAATTGCGTAACGAAATCATGTCTTCCTTTGAACGGACAAACGACGCAGCTACAAAATCGACTCCGTTTTCGATTCCGAAAAGCAAATCCGACTTATCCTGCTCACTGAGGTACGGCATATCTATGTGTACCGATGGAATATTCACACCCTTGCGGTCGGTAAGAACGCCGCCGCGGACGACCGTGCAGATAACATCGGTATCCGTGCATTCCTTTACTGCAAGCTCAACCGCTCCGTCATTTATCAGCACACGGTTTCCTGCCTTCAGCTGAGAGGGAAGCGCGCCGAAGGACACCGAAACGCACGCCCTTCCGCCCACAACCTCCCGCGAGGTGAGAACAAATTCGTCTCCGTCCTTGATTTCCGCACTCTTGTTTTCAAATGTGCCCAGCCTTATCTCCGGGCCCTTGGTGTCAAGCATTATCGCAAGGGGTACCCCCGCAGCCTCACGAGCCTTTTTGATGTTTTTTATTGCCTGAGCATGGTATTCATGCGTACCGTGCGAAAAGTTAAGCCTCGCAACGTTCATTCCGGCACTTATCATCTGCCCGAGAATTTTCACATCATTGCTTGCGGGTCCTATCGTGCATACAATCTTCGTTCTTCTCATTCGCATTTATCCGGCAAAGCGCAGAGCACTGCCGCCCTTCTTTTTTCTTAATAAAAACAGACACCGCAAAATACGGTGCCTGTATTATAGAATATTCAACCGATAAAGTCAACAGCCGCAAGAGCCGCAACCGAGCCGTCCGCCGCCGCCGTGGTAAGCTGACGGATACTTTTTGTCCGGCAGTCACCCGCCGCGAAGATGCCCTTGATATTGGTTTTGCAATCCTCTCCGGCAACAATGTAACCGCTCTCGTCAAGCTCAACAAGGTCTGCAAATACGGAATTTTCCGGAATCTGACCCACGGACACGAACAGCCCGTCAAGAGGTATGTCGCGGCATTCGCCGCCCTGAGATGTGCACACGGTGACGCCTGTAAGAGCGTCCTCCCCCGCAAGGTCTGTGATGATGCTGTTGAGCACAAGCTCGACATTCGGCATTGTGCGAAGCTCGTCCGCCTTTGCCTGCTCACCTCTGAAGGTGTCGCGCCTGTGGATGAGATAAACCTTTTCACACATACCCGAAAGCAGCGCCGCGCTTTGCAGGGCGGAATTTCCTCCGCCGGCAACCGCCACGGTCTTGCCCTTATAGAACGCTCCGTCGCAAATGGCGCAATACGATACGCCCTTGCCGACAAAATCCTCCTCACGCTCAGCTCCGAGCTGCCTGTGCTTGACCCCGGTTGCAATTATTATGCAACGGCACTCGTGCACACCGTCCTCGGTGTATACCTTTTTTATCTCACCGTCAACGATTTTTGTTACGCGTTCAAGCTCAAGCTCAACGCCGAGAGCTGATGCCTGCTCGAAAAGATTGTCGGCAAATTCCGAACCGCTTATCTGCTTTATGCTCGGAAAGTTTTCGACCTTAGGCGAAAAGCTTATCTGACCGCCTATATTTTCGGCCTCAAGGACAAGCACACTTTTACCGGCACGGGCTGCGTAAACCGCAGCTGTAAGCCCCGCGCAACCCGCACCTATTATAATGACATCATACATAAGCAATCTCCGGTTTTATTTTGTCTCCGCAAATTTTTTGATGTTTGAGGCGTTGATATACTGCTGTGCCTGTTCACCGTCAATCACGACAAGTGTCGGAGCTTGTTTGATGTTGAACTGCTTTACAAGCTCGGTATCTTCTTCGGCATCAACCACGGTATAGGGGACGCCTGCCTTTTCAAGGAAGGATTTTGCAAGCTTGCAGTTCGGGCAGGTCTTTGTTGTGAACAGAAGAACCTTGCTTGTCTTTTCGGCATCCTCACGAGGCTCTCTGCCCTCGCTTTTGAGCTTGGATATCGCAATGTTGTAGAGCTTTCTCTGCTTGAATTCCTCGCTCTTGCCCTCGTTCCAGTTCTGAACCGGACGGTAATAACCGGTTATGCGGCTGTAAACCTCTGTCTTTTCGCCGCAGTCGGGGCATTCATAGACCTCGCCCTGAATATAGCCGTGATTCTTACATACCGAATAGGTGGGTGAAAGAGTATAGTAGGGAAGCTTATAGTTGTCGGCAATCTTGCGGACAAGATTTGCGGCAGCCTCCCACGAGGGAAGCTTTTCACCCAGGAAGGCGTGGAAAACGGTTCCCGAGGTATAGAGTGTCTGAAGCTCGTCCTGAATATCGAGTGCTTCAAAGATATCCTCCGTGTAGCCGACAGGAAGATGCGAGCTGTTGGTGTAATAGGGCGCAGCATCCTGATTTCCGTCGGAGGCGGTTATGATGTCGGGGAAGCGCTTGACATCATGCTTGGCAAGGCGGTAAGAGGTTGACTCCGCGGGAGTTGCCTCAAGGTTGTAGAGGTCGCCGTACTCCTCCTGATAATCGGAAAGTCTCTCGCGCATGTGATTGAGGACATCCTTAGTGAACTCCTGCGCCTTTGAATGAGTGAGGTTTTCTTTTACCCACTTGGCGTTAAGGCAAGCCTCGTTCATACCCACAAGACCGATAGTGGAGAAATGGTTGCTGAAGGTGCCGAGATATCTTCTGGTATAGGGATAAAGTCCCTCATCGAGCAGACGCGTGATAATTGTCCTCTTGACCTTGAGCGAGCGCGCGGAGATATCCATCATTTTGTCGAGTCTGCGGTAGAAATCCGCCTCGTTCTCTGCCATATATGCTATTCTGGGCATATTTATGGTTACGACACCGATTGAGCCCGTGCTTTCGCCGGAGCCGAAGAAGCCGCCCGATTTTTTGCGAAGCTCACGAAGGTCAAGACGAAGGCGGCAGCACATGCTGCGCACGTCGCTGGGTGCCATGTCGCTGTTGATATAGTTTGAGAAATAGGGTGTGCCGTATTTTGAGGTCATTTCAAAGAGCAGCTTGTTGTTCTCTGTTGCCGACCAATCAAAATCCTTGGTGATGGAATAGGTCGGTATCGGATACTGGAAGCCTCTGCCGTTGGCATCGCCCTCTATCATTATTTCGATGAACGCGCGGTTTACCATGTCCATCTCTTTTTTGCAGTCCTTGTACTTGAAGTCCATCTCCTTGCCGCCGACTATTGCGTTAAGCTCCGCAAGGTCGTTGGGGACTGTCCAGTCGAGAGTGATGTTTGAAAACGGCGCCTGAGTGCCCCAGCGTGAGGGGGTATTTACACCGTAGATGAAGGATTCTATTGCCTTCTTTACATCTCGGTACGAAAGATTGTCCACCTTTACAAAGGGGGCAAGGTATGTATCGAACGACGAAAACGCCTGTGCGCCCGCCCACTCGTTCTGCATGATTCCGAGGAAGTTTACCATCTGATTGCAAAGCGTGGCAAGATGGCTTGCCGGAGATGAGGTTATCTTTCCGGGTATGCCGCCGAGGCCGTCCTGAATAAGCTGTTTGAGCGACCAACCGGCGCAATATCCGGTAAGCATGGAAAGGTCATGAATATGGATGTCCGCACCTCTGTGGGCGTTGGCTATTTCCTCGTCATATATTTCGGAAAGCCAGTAGTTTGCGGTTATGGCTCCGGAGTTGCTGAGAATGAGTCCGCCTACGGAATATGTAACGGTGGAGTTCTCCTTGACGCGCCAGTCGGTGAGATGGACATAGCTGTTTACAATGTCCTTATAATCAAGGATAGTTGACTTCATGTTGCGGATTTTCTCGCGCTGCTTTCTGTAAAGGATGTATGCCTTGGCAATATCAGCGTAATCGGCAGCGATAAGAACCGATTCAACGCTGTCCTGAATATCCTCAACGGTCACTATGCCGTCCTTTATTTTCTTTTCGTAGTCGGACGTGACCTTGAGTGCAAGAAGGTCTATAATGTCCGGATTGTACTGCCTGTTTTGCGCCTCAAACGCCTTGGTGATAGCGGAGCTTATTTTCGATATATCGAAATCAACAACGCCGCCGTCTCTTTTGATTACCTTGTACATAACGTTTTCCCCTTTTATTTCTTGTATCTTTTCTCCCATGAGTGACATAAATCACTCCAACCTACCGCCTGTCTTTTCGTGCATGTTTGATGATAGCATTAAAAAAAACAATTGTCAATACCGAAACACAAGATATTGACAACTATTTTAAAATTTTTCAAAATTTTCACTACATCTTGGGGTTGGTTGTTAAAAATTCAACAAACTTATATTCCCCTTAAAGCGACGCTTTGTACGCTCCCTGAAAGGATTTCGGCAAATTTTTCAAGCTCCTGCCTAGAGTAGGCGGACAGCCCGCCGCCGTCTATAAGGTCACCGGAATCCGTAAAGGATTGCAGAAACATCCGCTTTGCTCCCGAAAGCCAGCTTGCTATATCAATAAAATCCTGCGTCTGATGAAGACCCTTTACCACAGTGGTACGGAATTCATAATCGACTCCGCTCTTCATTATATATTCCGCACTTCGCATGACGACAGCTACATCGAAATCCGGAACCCCCACGGTAATAGGATACTTTTCAGGTGAGTTTTTTATGTCCATTGCCACATAATCAACCAGTCCCTCACCGACAATTTTCTCAAGCTCATCGGGGAAGCAACCGTTTGTGTCAAGCTTTACGCTGTAGCCCATTGAACGCAGCACGCGAATGAACTCCGCAATATCCTTTTGAAGCAGAGGCTCTCCTCCGCTTATGCACACGCCGTCGAGTATGCCTGAGCGCTTCTTCAGAAATGCAAGCACCTCATCCTCGCTCATGGCATCCGAGCCGTCCGGCGATATGACAAGTGACGCATTGTGGCAAAACGGACAGCGCAGATTGCAGCCGCCGGTAAACAGTGTACACGCAACCCTGCCCGGATAATCGAGCAGTGAAAGCTTCTGTATTCCGAAGATTTTCACAGCGCACCCTTCCTTGCTATCATATCATCAAGTATTTCAGCCGCATCCTCAACACAGCGCAGACACGGACGTGAATTATAAAACTCCGGTGTGCGCTCGGTGGGTTCGCCCGAGGAGCTGACATCTCCCGAAAGGATTTCGCGGCATACTATAGAGCCGTGACGCTGTCTGAAATCAGACGCAAGGGACTGAATCAGCGCATAATGCTCCTTTTTCGCCTGCTTGTCTTGCACAGAGGAATAACCCCATAGCTCACCTGCAACCATAGCCATTCCGCTGACGGCTCCGCAAACCTCGCGGAGTCTGCCCAAACCGCCGCCGAAGGAGGATGCCAGACGAAGCGCCTGCTCGGTTTGCATCCCCGTAACGTCGCAAAATGCGGCAAAAACCGCCTGTGAGCAGTTGCAGCCGTTCAAAAAGTTTTCTCTCGCCTTTTCCTTATGTGTCATAGCTTCACAGCTTTTCTATCATATCGGCAACCGCATCAAGCGCGCCGCATTCAAACAGCTCTATCGTCCCTCTGTCGCATGCCGCGGCAAGCTTGGGGTCGATGGGTAAACGGGCAATATTTTTTATGCCGTGCTTCTCTGCCACGTTTTCTATATGGCTCTCTCCGAAGATACGGTGCTCGGACTTGCAATCGGGGCATTTAAAATATGACATGTTTTCAACCAAAGCCAAAACGGGAATATTCATAAGCCCCGCCATATTGACAGCCTTCTCAACTATCATGGACACAAGCTCCTGCGGAGATGTAACCACGATTATTCCGTCAAGCGGTATCGACTGGAACACAGTCAGGGGCACGTCGCCCGTTCCGGGAGGCATGTCCACAAACATAAAATCGACATCGCTCCAGATTACATCCGTCCAGAACTGCTTGACCGTTCCCGCAATCACGGGCCCGCGCCAAACAACGGGGTCGGTATCATTTTCAAGCAAAAGATTCACAGACATAAGCTGTATGCCCGTTTTACTCTTCACGGGAAAAAGTCCCAGCTCGTTGCCCTCTGCCCTTGAGCTTATACCGAAGGTGCGGGGAACCGAAGGCCCGGTGATGTCCGCGTCGAGAACTGCCGAATTAAAGCCCTTGCGGTTCATAAGCACCGCAAGCATGGAGGTTACGAGGGTTTTGCCCACGCCGCCCTTGCCGCTTACAACGCCTATAACCTTTTTTATACTGCTCATTTCATGAGGCTGCTCGAGAAAGCTTGTTTTCTCTCCCGAACGCTCCGAGCAGCTTGCCGAGCAGGTTTCGCAATCATGTGTACATTCGCTCATAAATATGACCTCCGAAAACAACTTTAATATAGCATAACACCGTTGGAAGTATACCACAAAACCGCTTTAAAGTATACCCGAAAGATAAAAAACACAAAAAAACGGAGACTTCCTCAGAAATCTCCGCTTTGAACCATAGTTTTTCGGATTACAACCGAAAAATGCAGCAGCCCGCAAAAGCAGACTGCTGCATATGATTTTAATAAGCGCTTAAAGCGTTCGAGATATCCGCAACCTTTGTGAATTTTGTTCCGCCGTCACTTGCGAAAACGCTGACAGTGTCGGAATCTATAACCGTATTATAATATACGGCATTTGCGTTTGCGCGTACGGAAACCACATCATCCGCTATCTTCACCTTTTCTTTGCCGCCTGACGTGTAATAAAGCGTTCCGCCTGTTGACGAAGAATAATCCTCAATGAAGAAAAGTGTGCCGTCCCTGTTTACCGCAGCAGAGCTTGTATAAACATCGTCCGATATCTTTTTCGGATTCGAGTTGCCCTTTTTGAAAATAAGCTCAAAATCGTCGGTCAAATAGTAAAATGAATTACTGTCGCTTGTAACAAGATAATCCGCATCTTCTTCAATGATTTCCTTTGCCTCCGAGGGCTTACTGAGCTTTCCTCTGAAAATAGAATCGTCCTTGAGATAGGTAATGGTTTTGCCGTTATCCGAAAGCTCTATTTCCACATCGGAGAGAACCTTATCGCTTTCGCCCTTCCCGTTAACCTTGATAACGTCGCCGCCGTTTGAAACGTATGTGTTGTTGAGCAGACTGCCCGAATTAACTGCATAAGCGACACTTCCGTTTCCGCCGCCGCAAAAGCGGGATGTATGATAAGGCTTGAGCTCATACATTATTTCGCTGTTGCTCAGCCTCATCTTTTCCTCACCCTTTACGGAAACATACGATTTGCCGTCATCGGTGAAGAAGATTATCTCCGTTCCGTCCTTATTAATCATAGCTCCTCTTTGGACGTTTTCGGCAAGCTTGACCTTTTCTTTTCCCTTCTGGCATACATAAAAAGAATCGTCTTCATTTACAAAATATGAATACTTCGCACCGTTCGATACCGCAACCGGAGATAACTCCTTGCCAAGAGATGCGGACTTTCCCGAATCATACAGGAAAAGCTCGATATCGTAGTCGTCATTTTCAATAGTATACAACAGGCTTTTTCCGTCGGGAGATATTGCCAGCTCATCCTCAACATCATCGGCGATTTTTGTCGCCTTTCCGCCGGAAACGCTGTAAAGCATAAGTGCCATATCGTTATTCACATACGCAATCGCGCTGCCGTCTGCCGAAAACGCATAGGAATCGACATCCTCTGCGATTTTTGCCATCTTGTCACCGGAAATAAGATAAAGCTCATCCTCGCTTGTGTTGGCCACAAAATTCTTTGCCGAAAAATCTCCTACAACAGTGCCCGCGTTTCCTTCTATTTTTGTGGAAAGCAGCTTGTTGTTGACCATTATCAGGGTCTGGCCTTCCTCATAGTCAAAAAATGTTGTGACGCTGTTTGCGGGATAAGCGGGCTTTGAGCCTATTATCTTCACCGCAAGCGCCGCAACTATTACGAGGGCTATGCATACGGCAACGCCGATAATCGCCTTCTTAGGCAGCCTTTTTAAAATGTTCTTTTTCGCATCATCCTGCGCGGGAGCTTCGGGAAGCTCTGCTCCGCATTTTTGACAGAATTTCGCTTCGTTTGGATTTTCCTCGCCGCAATAAGTACATCTCATTTCTATTTCCCCCTTTTAAATTTTTGTTCCGCAGTTGGTACAGAAGGCCGCATCAAAGGTCAGCTCGCCTCCGCAATTCGGACAGAACCTGTGTGCGCTCTCGCTCTGAGCCGGAAGCTCATGACCGCATGCGCCGCAAAACGCCAGCTTTTCATCACATTCAGCACCGCAGTTGGGGCAAATCCGCGCATGCTTTATCTGCAGAATTTCATGCTGAAGTCCGGCAATTTTCGCCTCGCTGTCACGCACATTTATGCAAAGCTGAATGAACTCCTCTGCCGGTTGTTCGCCGAATACGGTAAAATACTTCTGCCCGATTTGCATATAAAAGCTGTTTAAAAGTCTCTGCTCATCGGCAATCCTGGTGTTGATTTTTGAAATTTCCGCAAAATCCTTCGCCTGCTGCACAGTGTTCTGGGTTGACTGTGTGATACGCTTGCCCGCCTCGTTAAATATTCCCATATCCTTCACCCCCCAAAAAGTTGTGTTATATTAAAATTATTATATCATATTCCACGGTTACAGGTCAATATGATTATTGAAAAAAACAGCAATACCTTACGGAAAACAGCTCAAAAAGCACTGTAAAACCATTTATCTGTTTCCATATTGTATTTATCCATGAGTTTCCGTGCCGAAAACAGGTGTTGCACACAATAAAAGCCCGCAGGTCCGGCTTTTACTGCGGACTGCGGGCGCATGTGCTTTATGATATTTATTTCTTTCCGGTTGAGCCGAATCCGCCGCTTCCGCGTTCGGTTTCGTCAAGGCTTTCGCACTCTTCCACAGGCAAACAGACAACCGGCGTTATAACAAGCTGGGCTATGCGTTCGCCGGGCTGTATCTCGTACGGCTGAGAAAGCTGATTTATAAGACCTACGCAAATTTCGCCGCGATAGTCGCTGTCTATAACACCCACGGCATTGAGCAAGCCCACTCCGTGCTTAACGGCAAGCCCGCTTCTGGCATAAATGAGCGCAACATAGGCATCCGACGGCAGAGCTATGGCTATACCGGTCGGAACGACGGCCTTTTCGTGAGAGGCAAGGGTTATACTCTCGTCTATACAGGCACAAAGGTCAATTCCAGCACTGCCGGGGGTTGCGCGCACCGGAATAACCGCATTATCGCGCAACTTCTTTATTTTCAATGCTTCCATATTGTTAACCCCAAAGCCCGGAGGTGCCTTTTTTATCCTGAAGCTCAAGTTTAAGGCGCTCAACCTCGCGCTTGAACAGGTCGCGTTCGGATTTTGCCTTTGCGGCATCCTCAAGATAATCCTTGAGCTGCGCACGCAGATTATCGGCACTAGAGGTGCACTTTTTGTATGCATCAGAGTACTCCAGCGCAACAAGCACCGCCGCCTGCGTGGTTGAAATATGCGGGTTGGCGGACATCGCTTTTCTTATTTTTTCATCCGTCTCCGCAGCGATGCTCTTGAGATAAGCGGGGTCATCATCGCTGGAAAGATGATAGTCCATTCCGCAGATATTGATTTTTATCAGATTTTTTTCCATATAATTCACTCCCGATAAAAAATTATACTATAAACAATGGTTTTTTACAAGTACTATATCTTGTGTGTACAGAGGTGTAAACAACACAAAAAAACGCAAAAATATAACAAAAAGCTCTTGCAAAAAAGGCACAAATTGGTTATTATATACATAATGGGGATTATAGTTGTAAGGAGGCTCCGGCAATGGAAAATCTAAGAAGCACGTATCGTCTTAACAACAGCGTTCAAATACCCAAAATGGGCTTCGGGACGTGGCAGCTAAGCGACGGTGACGAAGCATACAATGCAGTGCTTTCCGCAATCAGAGCCGGATACCGGCATATTGACACTGCGGCAATGTACGGTAACGAAAAAAGTGTCGGCGCAGCAATTAAGGACAGCGGCGTTGACCGGGAAAGCCTCTTTATCACAAGCAAGCTGCCGAACAGTGCTCACGGCTACCTTCCCGCAAGAGAGGCGTTTATTGAAAGCCTCAAAAATCTGGGGCTTCAGTATCTTGATATGTATCTTATACACTGGCCGAATCCCATGAGAAACAGAAGCAACTGGAAACAGGCGAACCGGGATTCCTGGAAGGCACTTGAGGAGCTGTTTTATAACGGCAAAATCCGTGCAATCGGTGTAAGCAATTTCAGAGCGCACCATCTTGACGCGCTTTTTGAATCCGCCGTGGTTATTCCGGCAGTCAATCAGATTCGCCTTTGCCCCGGAGATGAGGACACAAAAACCGTGCGCTACTGCCGAGATCAAAACATACTGCTTGAGGCGTACAGCCCGCTCGGCAGCGGACTGGCTCTTGAGGTTCCGCTCATTCAGCAGCTCGCCAAGGCGTATAAAAAAAGCCCGTCCCAGATATGCCTGAGATGGAGCCTGCAAAACGGTTATCTTCCGCTCCCGAAAACCACAAGTCCAGAAAGAATGGCGGAAAACGCAGATGTATTTGATTTTGAGCTTGTAGGTCCGGATATGCTTGATATTGCCGAGCTGAAGGATTGCTCCGGCCACGCAGGAGACCCCGATAAGGTCGAATGGTGAAAAATTAATACCGATTTTTATAAAGTCCGCAATCCCGAAAATGAGATTGCGGACTTTTTCAGCTCTGTATTCCGCAGACAATTACTTTGTATCGAGATTGACGTAGGACGGCTCCAGCTTGGAATACACGATTTTCTGACTTCTGTAAAGACTGTATCTGCCGCTGAGCGTATAGCTTACGGCGG
>LFSB01000037.1:0-38243 GCA_001513045.1 Clostridiales bacterium DTU089 | reverse complement strand
GCCGCCGCAAAAAAGAGCATGCCCTCAGAGCTGAAAAGCTCAATACTCAGAAGCATTGAGGATACGGGGCAGTTAACCGCCGAGCAAAAAGCTGCAACAAGCCCTATTGCGCCGCCGAACTGCGGAGACATTTTCAGAAGCCTTCCGACTGTGTTGCCGAAGGTTGAGCCTATAAAAAAGGTCGGAACGATTTCTCCGCCTTTAAATCCCGCACCGAGAGTCAATGCGGTAAACACAAGCTTCAACGCGAACGCAAACGCCGGAACATCTCCGCTCAGGGCTTCATACACGGTGTCTATACCCGAGCCGTTATAGCGGTCCGTATTTATCAGCAAGGAGAGTCCTGCGACAATCAGTCCGCCTACGGTTGCTCTTAAAACCGTATTTTTTAACAATTTTGAATACAGAGCCTTTGTTCCGTGCATCACACAGCAGAATATCACGCCCATAACCGCACAGGCGGCGGACAGTAAAAGAACCTGTCCGAGAGATTTGGCTCCCATAAGCGGAATGTCGGGCACACTGAAGCGTGTCGGGTCCACGCCGAAGGAGGAGGCTATAAAATAAGCTACAATTGACGCAAAAAGGCACGGCACTATTGCTGCGTAGTACATAACACCTATGCTTATAACCTCCATACCGAATACCGCAGCGGTAAGCGGCGTTCCGAAAAGAGCGCTGAAAAGTGCGCTCATTCCGCACATTATGAGTATACGCTTATCCTTATCGTTGGTTCTGAACAGATTTGAAAAAAGCTCTCCTATGCTGCCGCCTATCTGAAGTGCCGCGCCCTCACGTCCGGAGGAACCGCCGCACAGATGAGTGAGCACCGTTGAAACAAAAATCAGAGGCGCCATACGAACGGGAAGCTTTTCGCTGGTTCTTATGCAGGTGAATACCAAATCCGTTCCGCCGTCATCCGCCATGCCCGCAAGCTTATACATAAACGCGATTGCCGCTCCCGCAAGCGGCAGAAGCAGTATAAGCTTGGGATATGCGGCGCGTATGTCCGCTGAATACGACACGGCAAGATGAAACACGGTTCCGACCGCTCCGCCGACAGCGCCGACAAGCAGAGCAATAACAAGCCATTTCAGCAAAAAGCTTAAATAGCGAAGCATATGGGTTATCGACTGTTTAAAAGTATATTTATCTTTCATATTATATTAGCGTATCCTCGTAATTCCTTCATGATTCCTCAGATGATAGCACAAATAAAAAACTTTAGTCAATCTTTTTAGAAATAAAATTAAATAATTGACACACGCTTAAAATGCGCTTATAATTACAAGATAGATTGGTATATTATGCACATCTTTTCTTGAACGGACGGATACAGCTTATGAAGGAATATAAATTTTTATTTCTTGTCGGCTCTCAGCCTCTTTACGGCGAGGATGCTCTGCACGCAGTGAACGAGCATGCCCGGATTATGACAGACGGCTTCAACAGCGCTGCCGAGATTCCGTGCACCGTTGAGGTGCTTGACTGCCTGACAACCTCTCAGCAGATTCTTACGGCAATCGACTCCGCCAATTCCGACCCCATGTGTGCCGGAGTTATTGCCTGGATGCACACCTTCTCTCCGTCCAAGCAGTGGATTGCCGGCTTGGGCAGACTTGACAAGCCTTATCTTCACATCAACACACAGTTTAACCGCGATATTCCGTGGAACACCATAGATATGGATTTCATGAACCTCAACCAGAGCGCCCACGGTGACCGCGAGCACGGCTACATCACCGCCCGCATGAACCTTAAACGCAAGGTCATAGCCGGCTACTGGCAGGACGGTGAATTCCTCTCCGAAATCGGGGCATGGATGCGCGCCGCCGTCGGCATGCTTGAAAGCAGACGGCTGCGGGTTCTGCGTCTGGGTGACAACATGAGGAACGTTGCTGTTACCGACGGTGACAAAATCGAAGCTCAGATAAAGCTCGGCTGGCAGGTTGATTACTTCGGACTCGGTGATGTTATCGGGGAAATCGACAGTATTTCCGAAGCCGAAACTGCTGAAAAAACTGCTCAATATACTGAAAAATATATTATGGACACCGAAGACATACAGGCCGTACGCTATCAGGCGAAGGTGGAGCTGGGTCTTGAAAGATTTCTCCGCGCCGGCGGGTTCGGTGCGTTTCATACGAATTTTGAGGAGCTTCACGGTCTGCGCCAGCTTCCGGGTCTTGCCTGCCAGAACCTCATGCTTTCGGGTTACGGCTTCGGCGCAGAGGGCGACTGGAAGGTTGCCGCTCTGACGAGAATAATCAAGCTTATGTCACGCGGTCTTGACGGCGGCACCTCTTTCATGGAGGATTACACATATCATTTTGAAAAGGGCAATGAGATGATACTCGGCGCGCATATGCTTGAGATTTGCCCGTCAATAGCCGCAGACAAGCCGAAAATACAGGTTCATCCCCTCGGCATAGGCGACAGAGAGCCCCCCGCGCGCGCGGTATTCAATGCGAAGGGCGGAAAGGCAATTGTCGTTTCACTTGTTGATATGGGCACAAGGCTGCGAATGATTGTTAACGATATCGATTGCGTGTCCGACCGACCCGAAATGCCCCGTTTGCCCGTAGCAAGCGCGCTGTGGAAGCCGCAACCCTCTCTGAGAGTGTCGGCTGCATCGTGGATACTTGCCGGAGGCTCACACCACTCGGTTCTTACGTATGCTCTTACGGCGGAGCATATGAGAAATTTCGCCGAAATGGCGGGAATAGAATTTTTACACATCAACGACTCAACAACCGTGGAAAACTTTCGCAAAGAGCTTGAGACAAATGAATTTGTGTGGGGAGTATAAAGTATGCTTGAAGAACTGAAAATGGCGGTTTATGAGGCAAATATGCAGCTTTACGAGATGGGGCTTGCTCCGTGTACGTGGGGCAATGTATCGGGTATAGACAGAGAAAGCGGACTTATAGTTATAAAGCCCTCGGGAATATCATACCCCGAGCTTATGCCTCAGAAAATGCCCGTTGTGGACATGAAGGGAAATGTTGTCGAGGGCACGCTGCGCCCGTCAACCGACACATTTACGCATATAGAGCTTTATAAGGCTTTCCCGAAAATAGGCGGAGTGGTTCACACCCACTCAAAATATGCGGTCGCGTGGTCGCAGACCGGAAGGTTTATACCTCCCTACGGGACAACCCATGCGGATTTTGCATCCGGTCCCATCCCCTGCACCCGTGAGCTTTCCAGAGCACAGGTGGAGGAGGCGTATGAGCTGAACACCGGCAAGGTCATTGCTGAATGCTTCAGCGGCAGCGGCATGGATTATGAAGCGATTCCCGCAGTGCTCGTCAGATTTCACGGTCCGTTCTGCTGGGGCAAGGATGCCGGAGAAGCGGTTGCAAATGCCGAGGTCCTTGAGCGTATAGCCGAAATGGCAATGAACACCGAAATGCTCGCCATAAATCCGAGAATACGCCAGGTCAACCAGTACGTTCTCGAAAAGCACTTCAGCCGCAAGCACGGCAAAAAAGCATATTACGGACAGAGAATACAGTCTGCGGAAAAAACGGAGTAACCTATGGATTTCGCCCATTTACATGTTCATACGGAATACAGCCTGCTGGACGGCGCCTGCCGTATCGGCGAGTTGCTTGACAGGGCAAAGGCTCTCGGGCAGAAGACTGTTGCAATAACCGATCACGGCGTAATGTACGGCGTGGTCGATTTTTATAATGCCGCCGCGGAGCGCGGAATAAAGCCCATAATAGGCTGTGAGGTTTATGTTGCCGCACGCACTCGTTTCGACCGTCAGCACACGCTTGATGCTCAAAGATATCATCTTGTGCTGCTGTGCGAAAATGACACGGGCTATAAAAATCTTATGCGTCTTGTGTCCCGCTCATGGACGGAGGGCTTCTACACCAAGCCGCGAGTTGACAGAGAACTGCTTGAAAAATATCACGAGGGCATAATTGCACTTTCCGGCTGCCTTGCGGGCGAGGTTTCCTCGCGACTTCTTGAACACGACTACGACGGCGCAAAATGTGTCGCAGAGTATTACAACGACGTTTTCGGTCAGGGTAATTATTATCTTGAGATTCAGAATCACCTGCTGCGCGAGCAGCAGCTTATAAACCCGATGCTTATACGCCTTTCGCGCGAAACGGGAATACCTCTTGTTGCAACGAACGACGTTCATTATGTAAACAAATCCGATGCCGCAATGCAGGAGATTCTTGTATGCATACAAACAAACCACCTCGTCGGCGAGGACACCGGAATGGGCTTTGCAACCGATGAGTTTTATCTCAAATCCGAGCAGGAGATGTATTCACTGTTCGCAGACGCTCCGCAGGCTGTTGAAAATACCGGTGTAATTGCGCAGCGCTGCAACGTCCGGCTTGAGTTCGGAGTTACAAAAATCCCGTATTTCAAAATCCCGGATGAGTCGGTGGAGCATGATGTGTATTTCAAAAACCTTTGTCTGAAACGGCTGGGCGAAAAGCTCGGAGGTGAAATTCCGGAGGAATACTGCAAGCGGCTTGAATATGAGCTGTCTGTAATAGACAAAATGGGCTATACCGATTATTTCCTAATAGTGCTTGATTTTGTGGAGTTTGCCCGCTCGAACGGCATACCCGTAGGCCCCGGAAGAGGCTCCGCGGTGGGAAGTCTTGCGGCGTACGCCTCAGGTATAACCGGGCTCGACCCCATAAAATATCATCTGCTGTTTGAACGGTTTTTGAATCCGGAGCGCGTGAGCATGCCGGATATAGACATCGACTTTTGCTATATGCGCCGCGGAGAGGTCATTGATTATGTCATAAGCCGCTACGGTGCGGACCATGTTGCCCAGATAGTTACAATGGGAACGCTTGCCGCGAGGGCGGCAATAAGGGATGTCGGCAGAGTTCTTGACATGCCGTATTCTCTTGTTGACACCGTTGCCAAGCAGATACCCTATGAGCTGAATATAACCCTCAGCTCCGCAATTGAAAAAAATCCCGACCTGAAAAAGCTGTACTCTTCGGACGAGCGCGTTAAAAATCTTATAGATAACGCCGCAAAAATCGAGGGCATGCCCCGGCACGCCTCAACCCACGCGGCGGGTGTCGTCATAACGGCAGACCCGGTAAGCGACTATGTTCCGCTTTCGGGCACGGACGGCTCTGTTGTCACACAATATACAATGACAGCCATTGAAGAGTTAGGACTTCTGAAAATGGATTTGCTGGGGCTGCGCACGCTTACGGTAATAGGCGATGCCGAGAAGATGGTGCGCAAAAAGCTCCCCGATTTCTCCGTGGAAACGCTTCCCCTTGATGACAGCGACACATTTTCCGAGCTTGCCAAGGGCAATACCTCCGGTGTATTCCAATGCGAATCCGCCGGAATGACGCGACTGCTTACCGAGCTGAAGCCGGAAAAATTTGAGGACATAACCGCCGCGGTTGCACTTTACCGTCCCGGTCCTATGTATTTTATACCCTCATATCTTGAAAACAGAAAGCATCCCGAAGGCATAAAATATAAAACACCGGCGTTGAAGGAAATACTTGACGTCACGGAAGGCTGCATGGTATATCAGGAGCAGGTCATGCAGGTTTTCAGAACTCTCGCGGGCTATTCCTACGGACGTGCGGATGTAGTACGGCGGGCAATGTCAAAGAAAAAGCATTCCGTCATGGAAAAGGAACGTGAATATTTTATTCACGGTCAGACTCTCCCCGACGGAACCGTGCTCTGTGAAGGTGCGGTTAAAAACGGTGTCCCTGAGGCGGTTGCTCAGGAGATATTCAACGACATGACCTCGTTCGCCTCCTATGCCTTCAACAAATCCCACTCAGCCGCCTATGCGCTCATAGCTTATCGCACGGCTTATCTCAAAGCACACCATCCGAATGAATTTATGGCGGCATTACTCACAAGCGTGCTTGATAACTCACGCAAGGTCGCCGAATATATAGCAGAGTGTCTTCGTCTGGGCATAAGCGTGCTGCCCCCGGATGTAAACAGCAGCAGCGACGGCTTCACCTCGGAGAAAAATTCAATCCGCTTCGGTCTGCTCGCGGTGAAAAATCTCGGCAGCGGCTTTATAAACCGCATAGTATCCGAACGCGAAAGCGGAGGGAATTATACATCCTTCAGCTCGTTTTGTAAGCGCGTATACGGCTCGGACTTCAACCGCCGTGCGCTTGAGAGCCTAATAAAATGCGGAGCCCTCGACTCACTCGGACTCACACGCAGCACCATGCTTTTCAACATGGAGCGCATAACCGCCGACCTCGAATACGACAGACGCCGCGGCGGTGAAAATCAGGTGGATTTTTTCAGCATGGGGGTTGTCCCGCAGCAGTCGGAGGCCGTGCAGCTTGAAATGCGCCCCGAAATGGACGAAAGCGAGCGGCTTGCCTTTGAAAAGGAGATAACGGGGCTGTATATATCCGGTCATCCTATGAAAAAATATATGCCCTTTGCCGAAAAAATCGGAGCAGCACGTGTTTCCGAGCTTTTAAGCGCCGGAGAGGACATATCCGGAGTTTATTCCGACGGCTCGCCCGTACGCCTGCTTGCGATAATTACAAGACTGCGTAAAAAGACAACCAAAAAAGATGCGTTTATGGCGTTTGCTGTGCTTGAGGACATCTACGGAGCAATAGAGACAATTATTTTCCCGAAAACCCTTGAGAAATATTCCGATTTGCTTGCCGAGGGCGCGGTTGTGGTTCTTGACGGCAGACTTTCTCTTCGCGAGGACGAGGACGCAAAGGTGGTCTGCGACAGCGTAAAGGTATTCGATGAAAACACTGTATATCCCCCGCTGCCTCAAAAGCCGAAATACACCTCATCTCCGCATACGGCTGTTCAGCCTAAGCAAAGTAATACGCCTCAGGAGGCAGACAGGCAAAGCGGACGCAAGGGTCTTTTTCTGCGCTTCGGCACGCGTTCGGACGAAAACAAAAGCCGTGCGGTAAATTTGCTTGAGATTTTCGACGGCAGATGTCCCGTGTATTTCTATTACTGCGATACAAAGGAGTATGAATTTGCCGGAAACGGACTTCTTACCGATATCAACGAGCCTTTGCTCAGAGAATTAAAAAGAATTCTCGGCGATGACAATGTGGTGTTCCGTAAATAACCTGACTTAATTCGACAAAATTACCCATCAGGGCTTGAAAAAATAAAACAAGTGTGGTAGAATCCTTTTTTGTTAGCTTGCTTTTGAAAGGAATGGCGCATTATGAAAACAATAGGTGTATTGACAAGCGGCGGAGACGCCCCCGGCATGAATGCCGCGGTAAGAGCCGTAGTCAGAACCGGCTGCGAGAGCGGCATGAGAGTAATGGGAATACGCAGAGGCTACAGCGGACTTATTCACGGTGATATGTACGAGATGAACCTTCGCAGCGTATCCGATATAATCCACAGAGGCGGAACCATGCTTTATTCGGCACGCTGCCCCGAATTTCAGACCGAAAGCGGAATGCAAAAGGCAATAGATGTCTGCCACGAGGTCGGTCTTGAGGGTATTGTTGTCATCGGCGGCGACGGCTCCTTCAGAGGCGCGAGAGACCTCTCCATGCGCGGCATACCCTGTGTGGGCGTTCCCGGAACCATAGACAACGACATCGCCTGCTGCGATTATACAATAGGCTACGACACCGCCATGAACACCATCATGGACATGGTTGACCGCATCCGCGACACCACCGAGTCTCATGACCGTTGCTCCGTTGTTGAGGTTATGGGCAGAAAGGCGGGTTATCTCGCACTCAATGCAGGTCTTGCCATAGGTGCCACCGCCATACTCATTCCCGAGGTCGAATACGACATCGAGCGTGATGTAATCGAGCGCATGCGCCGCACACAGAAGACCGGAAAGCAGCATTTTGTTATAATTGTCGCAGAAGGCATCGGCGGCGTGGACGCACTTGCCAAGAGAATACAGGAGACAACGGGCGTTGAATCCCGTGCAACAATCCTCGGCCATGTTCAGAGAGGCGGCTCCCCCTCGGCGAGAGACCGCGTGCTTGCAAGCCAGATGGGAAACAAGGCGGTTCATCTTCTTCTCAACGGCGTAGGCAACCGTGTAGTTGCAACCAAGGGCGACCAGATTGTCGATTACGACATCTTTGACGCGCTCAACATGAAAAATCAGATAGACCTTGACCTTTACAGAATAGCCCACGAGATATCTATCTGATTATCCGCTTATATTTTTCCGGACGGCATCAGCCGTCCGGATTTTTTGTTGACTTACGGCAAAATCACATGCATAATAAAAATAAATCTTACTCTGTGCAACACTTTTGCTTATCATGTTCTCTTATTATCAGCGGATCAAAAAGCTTCGGGGAGGGCTTACGACGGATTACGCGCTTGAACTCATAACCAAATCAAAAGCAGGCGATGCCGAAGCGTTCGGCGAGCTGTATGCAATGTATTCACGCGAGCTTTACGGCTTTGCGTTGTATATGCTGCGCTCAAAAGAGGACGCTGAGGATGCCGTGCAGGACGCGGCAATCGCAGCCTTTCGTAATCTCGGCTCCTTAAAAAAGCCGGACTCGTTCAAGCCGTGGCTGTTTAAGATTCTCTCCAACCGCTGTAAGACGCTTCTTACCGGGCGCAAGCCCGATATTTCCTCCGCTGAAGAGGGTTTCCTTGAGTCGCTCCCCGACACTTCTCCGGGAATTTATCTCCCCGCGGAGCTGTGTCAGGCTCTGGAAATCCTCGGCGAGGAGGAACGGCGCATAGTGCTTATGGCAGTTCTTGGAGGCTTTAAGAGCAGAGAAATAGCTTTAGTTACAGATTGTCCGTCCGCTACCGTCCGCTCAAAGCTGGCGCGTTCACTGAAGAAAATGCGTACATATCTTGAAACGGAGTGAGTATTTTTATGAAAAGACAGGGTAAAAATGAAAAGCTTGTCAGTGACCTGAAGGACGGTCTGTCCGTAACCGAGCTTCCCGAAAATCTTTCAAAAAACAACATCATTTCCGCCGTATCCGGTGATGCTCAGGCAAAAACCAAAGCCATCCCGCTTGAATACGGCAGAAACAACAGAATAAAAAAGGCGGTTGCCGTCGCGGCGGCGTTTGCGGTTGTGCTCGGAAGTGTTGCAGTCGCCGGCTCACAAAGAAATAAGCCCACCGTTGTGCCGGAATCGGTCAAAGCATATTTTTCGGACACCACTGTAACGGAGAAGCCCGAAAGCAGTAATGCCGACTCGGATATAATTGAAGAAAATGAACCGGAAAGCGCCGAAAAGCGTATTGCGCCTAAGAAGATAAACGGTTACATCGAAATAGAAAACCTGTTTTTAAGCTATGCAGAGCGTATCAAGGGCAGCTTAACACGCTACTACACAGACACCGCCGTTGTTCCCGGCGACAATGCAGAGGCAGTTACAGGAGCGGCAGATGATTCGTTTGAGGTGCAAAGCCCCGAAAGCGAGCCCGATACCCCGAATGATTTTTCCGGAACCAATATTCAGGTTGCGGGAGTTGACGAGGCTGACATCCTGAAAAATGACGGGAATTATCTCTATGCCGTAAGCACAAGCGCAAGCGCAAGAACAACTAAAATCCGTATAATCGACCCTACACCGGACGCGATGAAAATTCTTTCGGAATTCAGCTGCCCCGGAAAGTCTGTACGTGAAATATATATTACGGGAGACACGCTTACAGCCATATGTGACAACGGAGTTTATTATGATTCCTTGAGCATATCAGCGGTATTCTATGATATTTCCGACCGCTCGGCTCCGGTAAAAACAGGCGACTTCACACAACAGGGTACCCTTGTATCAACCAGACTTACCGAAGGAAGCCTTATTATCCTTTCAACGTATAACGGCTATTGCGGAGGCTACGACGAGCAGGCTGTAAAAAACAACTGTGTGCCCGGGGCGGGCTTAAACGGAAACATGGAGAAAATTCCCACACAGAACATCTGTATGCTTCCGGATGCTATTCCCGGCTCATACCTTGTGGCAACGAAAATACAGCTCTCCCGCGGTGCGGATTCCGCTAAAACCGTCGCAGTGCTCGGCGGAGGCTCGGATGTATATTGCACCAAGGATACGCTGTATGCGGTAAGGGAGAGCTTTTCTTACGCCGTCCCCATAGAAGGTGCTTCCGATATGCTGTGGGCAACCTCAGAAAACAAAACTCAGATATACGCCTTCTCCATATCCGGAAACAATATATCCTTTAAATCCTCCGGCACCGTTGAGGGCACGGCATTGAATCAGTTTTCAATGGATGAATACAACGGTTTTCTGCGCATCGCCACAAACTTCAGAGACAGAAAAAGCGGAAAGGTCAGTAACATCGTTTCAGTGCTCAACAGCAGCCTGCAGGTCGTGGGAAAGCTCAGCGGAATAGCGCCCGGAGAAACCATTAAATCCGCCCGTTTTTCCGGAACCAAGGCATATCTTGTGACATTTCTGAACACGGACCCGCTGTTTGTGATAGACCTGAACACACCGACTGCTCCGGCAATACTCGGCGAGCTCAAGCTTCCCGGCTTCTCGTCATACCTTCATCCTATAAGCGACACTCTGCTTGTAGGTATAGGTCCGGACGGTGACGACAGCGGAATGAACGGCAAGCTGAAGGTTTCCCTGTTTGATGTTTCAAATCCCGCAAAGCCCGCCGAGGTCAATAAATATGTAATAGACGGCTCACCGGTAATTTCCGAAGCTTACAACAATCCCAAGGCTTTTGTCTATGATGCCTCCCGTTGTATGCTTATGTTCCCCGTTTCGCAATACAGCACTAACTCGCACAATTCGTTTTTGGCCGCGCTGCCTGTAGATACAGCTTCAAAAAGCTTCGGCACAATGCTCAGCTACCGGCAATTGAACATTGCGGATTATGGCAACATTCTGCGCGGAACCTATATAGGCGATACGGTATATACCTTCTCGCAGCTCGGACTGTGCGCCTTTGACAGAGCAACGCAGACACAGCTGTCCTGCCTAAGCTTTGCCGATGTAACCTCATACAATATATATCCGGCAACAAACTGAATTTTGCTGCGTAAAAACGAGCACCATACAAAACCGGCTATCGAATGATAGCCGGTTTTCATTTGCTTTATTGCGCGCATTTCTGGCACGGGGTCAAGCCCGCTGCTTTTGCTTGACTCAAGGTAACGGAATAGCTGTTTTTTCCCGCGCAGGTTGATATAAGATGATACCGTTTGCCGGTCGGGGCGCGGTATACGATTTTTTCATTGTTTCTTTCTGTTGTTAACGTTTCATCCCTTGCCGTGGTTATTACCGCTGCCGTTCCGGAGCTCTTTCCGGTTTGATAATTGATTTTTATATCCGGCTGTACATTATAGCAATACACATTAAAACAGATTCCTTCGCCGCCGTCCTCAACGGAATACGCCTCCATCTGAACTCCGGACGCGAGCAGATTTTCGCCCTCAAAAACCGGAGTTATGCGATACGCTACGTGGTTTCCGGTTTCTTTTATGTAGTCGGCAACCATGTTCTCAAAGGGCAGCATACCCTTTGTATTGAGATATTTCGTACCTGTTATGAGATTTTTTCTGTTAGCGTTTTCCGCAGACAGCTGCCAGCCGATAAGATGGCAACGGTTATACAAATATTTTCCGGGAACATTTTCGTATTGTGCCTGTACCCATCCGCTGGGAATTATGCTGCCGATACTCTTTCTTTCCTCATTCTCTCCGGGCATTGTGTCTCTGCCCACACAGGCCAAAGCCACTCCGCATCGTCCGAGACGGTCTAACGGGCTGTAACTTTCATATCCCGTTGTTTTTAGCTCATCCTTGCTGAAGAAAGGCGTGTTGTTGTTTATTTTTACAAAGGCGGAGCCTGAATATGCGGGAATGTCCGGGGATGAAACGGGGGCAGCTTCGGTGCCTAATCTACTGTGGGTTTCAAACAGGGTTGTCAGTTCAGCGGGAAGCTCCCCGGTGCCTGGCAAGTCCGTGACGACCTCACCGGAAGGCGCATATGTTGAAGTCGGTTGCGTTGAAATGTCAAGAACCGTTGTGTCTGAAACCGTTGTGCTTTCGGTCGGGGCGCTTGATATATTCGACTCAGGTGAGATTACAATTCCCGTGAAAAACAAAATTACGGCGAGCAAAACAGCTATACCGTTTTTGATTTTTACTTTTGATAACAGCTCCCTCAGGGGCTTTATCGGAGCAATCAATAAGGCGGCTGCAAAAAGAAGCAGAGAAGAAGCGTGCAGTCCGCTGAACGGAATCGCCAATAAAAAGAAGACTGCAACTATCCATTGAATTATATTACTGTATTTTTTCATGCTTGTGACCATTCCTTTCATAAGAGACAGTAATCCTTGTGCCGGGCTTGGGTGTGAAGGCTTTATCCTTCGAGGTTTTTTCTTTTATAAACTTCAAGAGTTATTTTTTTATGAGATGTGCCTGAAAAGAACTCTCTTGAGCTTCGCTTGAAGTCGGGGCTTAACTGTGAAACATCGAAGAAAACATCGGCGGGGTAGTCTCTGTTCCAATTGAAAAGATAAACCACATCCGCCTTTTCAATCGGGATTTCAGCGTTCTCAATAAAACAGAAGTCATCCGGAGCGGCAAGATTCAGAAAATCCTCTGAAACAGCTATTCCTGCGGCGTTTTCAAATTGCTTTGCAGAATAATTATTCATTCTGAGCGTCGAATCTTTGCAAAGTTCAAAAATCCTTTCCCGTAAAACGGAATCCTGACTCAGCCTTCTGCCGGAAAACATTATTCCGTTTGACTTTTCTGTGCAAATAATAATTTTCATGCGTTCACCTCCTTCTGTCGGCTCTAAAGTTCAAAAGTCAAATTCTGTAACATCTAAAAAACATCATTTTTGCAATTATAACATCCAATAGATGTTATTGCAAGCGCGATTAAGTCTTTCAGATGTTATTTTTGATTTGATATGGGCTAATATATAATACAAAGATACTACAAGGGGCGGTGGAGATATGGATGTGAAGGATTTTGCTTTACGGGTCGCACAGCTGAGAATGAAAAAAGGTGTTTCTGCCCGAGACATGAGCCTTTCAATGGGTCAAAATCCGGGATATATAACCAACATTGAATCCGGACATTCAAAGCCTTCAATACAGGGGCTGTTTTATATCTGCGAATATTTCAACATTACTCCCGGCGAATTCTTTGATTTGGATTCAAAAAATCCGGTCAAATTGGACTCGCTTATCAGTGATATAAAAAAGCTTGATGAAAAGCAGCTGGATGCCATATCGTTGTTAATAAAGGCAATTACAAAAAGCAATTCCGGACATTGATTTGATGACCCGTTTTTCGCGTTCTCTTTAATTACAGACCGCTTCATACGGCGAGCCGAACACCGCCGCGTCAAGCCCATTACACAAACCTCTCACAATAAAAAGCCGGCCCCTGAGGGTCGGCTTTTTCGGTTGCAGCATGAATTTTTGTATTACCGGCATACTCTCCGGCGGAGCGTTATGTTATGCGGCAAAGCTGTTTATCAGCTCAGAACATCGCAGGTGTGCGGCGTTCCGGGCATAAAAAATCGCCCTCCCGAGGGAGGGCGATTTTGTAAATGTTTACCACTTGAAGTTCTTATACGCGATATGAGTGTTACCTGTTGCGGTGGAGGTTCCTGCAAATTCAATAACGCAGGAGATGCTGTAATCAACATTGAAGCTTACAAGATTGCCGTTGGCATCAATAACTATCTTTGCAACTGCGCCGCTGTAGCTTTCGCTGATTTTTGCACTGCCGAAAGTGTCGTCGATTGCATCATAAATAACGGCACCTGTCTTGTGGTCGTAATAGCCCTTATCCTTGTCGCCCACGCAGATTCCGCACTTGTCAACCGGAGAATTGTTGGTCGCGCCGTCCTTGCCTCCGGTGCTTTTGCCGTCCTTTATGTTGAGGGTTATAACCGTGTTTGCGCCGGAAGTCTCATACTTTGCGCCGGTTATGTCGGACGTTGTGATGGTGCTCTTTCTGAGGTAATGCTTGTTTGCATCCTCTTCATTCCATGCACCCTTGGCAACGCTCTCGGTATAAGCATTTGCCGAGCCGATGCCCATGAACTTGTAAACAAGGCTCTTAAAGGGCTTAACCATAACGTTTGCATCGAGCTTCTCATTATCCGTGCTTCTGGTCTTCTCAAAGCCTACTCTCGCGTCAAACGCCTTGTTGATTGCCGCGTTGTATGCCGCAACGATTTCTGCGTTTGTTTTGCCCGCGGGGGGAGGTGTGGGTGTATCGTCGCCGCTCTTAACGGTAGTGGTGTCGGAATCTCCGCCGGAGGGATTGTCAACAACAGGTGCTACTGTTGTGGGCGCCTCTGTGGTGATTTCCTGACCGTCGGCACCTACGAGGGAGCCGTCGTCCTTAACGGTGAATATGGTCTTGCCGTTTGCATCGAGAACCTTGCCGTTCTTGACCTCGGCAACAGTCTTGCCGTCTGAATCAACAAACTTCTGGTTCGCTTCAACCTTAACGATTGTGGTTCCGTTGGAATCAACAAGAACGCCGTCCTTAATGGTTGCAACGAGATTACCGTCAACCTTTAAAGGCTCCGCGGTTGTTACCGCTACGGGAGCTGCCGTGGTGGTTTCGCCGGCAACAGTTGTGGTTGTGGTATCGCCGTCCTTATCTCCGCACGCCGCAAATGTAAGCGCCATAACGGCGACGAGAAGAAGGCACAAGAGTTTTTTCATGAAAGTTTCCCCTTTCCGTTTATACAGTATATTCAGAGGGCTCTCGCCCACTTATATAAATTTACTATATTTTACTGCTTCTGTCAACACAAAATTGTAAATACAGTCAGTTTTACAGGACAACAATCGGTCGCTTTTGAAAAAATCTTCTGCGGCTATGGAAAAACCGAAAATTATATGGTAATATATATATGGTAAAAATTTTTAATGAAAGTAGGTAAACAATATGCCGTATGTTATAGCCGTAATTGTCATTGCAGTCCTGATTGTAATATGGGTAATTTCCTCGCAACGCAAATTCGTCCATACCGACGAGCTTTGCGGCAACGCTCTCAGCCAGATAGGTGTTCAGCAGGCGAGCCGTTGGGACGCACTGTCTGCACTCGTGCAGCTCACAAAGGGTTTTTCCGAGCATGAATATAAAACCCTCATGGACACCGTTGCTGCGCGTCGCCCGATAACCGCTTCAAGCTCCGCTGCGGATGTAAAGGAGCAGGAAAACAAAATAACTCAGGCAATGAGTCATATCATGGCGGTTGCCGAAAGCTATCCCGAAATCAAAGCTCAGAGCGTATATCAGAAAACCATGCAGAGCGTTGACGAGTACGAGAACAACGTCCGCAGGAGCAGAATGGTTTACAACGACACCGTTACAAAGTTCAACCGCCTTGTACGTCAGCTTCCCACCTCCCTTATCGCCGGAATCCTCGGCTTCAAGGTACGCGATTATCTTGAAGAGGATGAGAAAAAGTCCGATATGCCTTCAATGTCATAATTATGAAAAAACGTATTTTCAATATAATACTCGCTCTGGCGGCAATGCTCATGCTGTTGTCGCCGGAGGCTTTTGCCGCCTCGGAAAAGGTAAACTCTCTGGGAATAGATATAAACCTCTCTCAGGACGGAACGGCATATATTACCGAAACATGGGACGTTCAAGTCAGCAGCGACAGCACCGAGTGGTATCTTGTTCAGGGCTATCTCGGCGACATAGAAATCAAGGATTTTTCCGTAAAGGACGAGACCGGAAAGGTATATACCAACGAAGGCCACTCCTGGGATGTTGACCGCTCGCGCTCTCAAAAGGCAGGTAAATGCGGCATTGTTGACAAGGCAGACGGCTATGAGCTTTGCTGGGGAGTCGGCAGCTCGGGTCATCACGTCTTCACAGCCTCATATACCATGACAAATTTTGTTAAGGCGTACACAGACGGCTATGACGGCTTGCTGCAAAGGCTTGTCAATGATGACAGAGGCTCCGCGATAGACGAGTTAAAAATCACCGTGCATAAGGACGGAATCCTTTTTTCGGCGAACACGGTAAAAATGTGGGCATTCGGCTTTGATGGAACGCTCTCGTTTGAAAACGGCATGGTAGTTGTGCGTTCACGCGCAAAGGTGGAGAAGGAGCAATATGCAAACCTCCTTTTGCGCTTCAATGAAAACATCTTTTCTCCCACAAGCATTTCTGCGTATTCGTTTCAAAGCGTAATCGAAGGAGCGTTTGAGGGAAGTGATTACAGCATCGACGCTTATGAGGGTCGCGCCGTAACCGACAGCAAGGGCGGCTTGACGGATGATTCCGGCAATAACCGTTTTTACGGTTCGGAAGGCTCCTCTTCGGGCTCATTCATTGGAAATATAGGAGGTTTTCTTTTATCTCTTCTGCGCTTCACACCGTTTCTTGTGCTGATTTTTGTAATGTTTTTCAATACCATAAAAAAGAAATGGAAAAACGGCACTGTGGCCGCGGACGGCTCAATTGACAAAAAGAAGCTCAAGGACATCCCTTGGTGCCGTGATATTCCCTTCAACGGCGACCTGCCGGCAACCGAGTATGTTCTTAAAGCGGCAAATGATGCGCCAGACGAAACCGCGCTCATGGGCGCATATCTGCTTCGCTGGAGCTACAAGGGTAACGTGCGCATAAATGAGATTGAAAAGGACGGCTTTTTAGGTATCGGGGGCGGAAAGCAACCGGTAATAGAATTTATAAAGCCGCTCTCCGGCAGCGCAGACAGTGCAGAGCAAAAGCTCTACGACATGATGTATAAGGCCAGCCGTGACGGAAATCTCGAAAACAAAGAGTTTTCCAAGTGGGCGCAGTCGAACTACGATGAGATAGACGAGTGGTACAGCTACACCAAAAAGCATGCCGAAAGAATACTCAGGGAATCCGGCTGCATCACCACGGTAAAGGAAGAAAAGTTTTTCAATCTCATTCACACCGAAAAAAGCATATTCAGCGAAAAAGGGAACGAGATGACAATTCGCGCCCTCGGCTTTAAAGCGTATCTGCGGGATTTCACGCTCATAAACGAGCGCCGCGCCGTAGAGGTCGAGCTGTGGGATGAATATCTTGTATACGCCACCCTGTTCGGAATTGCCGACGAGGTAAAGAGTGAATTCTCCGCACTCTATCCCAAGTATTTCACAGAACCGTGCGAAGGCTCACCCTACACAACACGCGGTGACATTTTCACGCAGATGTACCTTATAAACATGCTTTCGCGCTCCGCTTTTGTAGGTGCGCAAAACGGCAGAAACGCAGCAAGCATGGCATCCTCCTCATCGGGCGGCGGAGGTTTTTCCTCCTTCGGCGGAGGCGGAATCGGCGGAGGCGGAGGCTTTTCCGGCGGTGGCTCCGGCGGAGGCGGCGGAAGATAAACACATTTAACGGAGGGGTATTATGGACGTAACCACGCAAAAGCACATGAATTTCAAGGAGATTTTCGCATACTCGGCGGGGCTGTTCGGATTTCAGGCAATTGTCGGCTTTTTAAACTCATATCAGGCGGAATTTTACGTTGCAACCATGGCGGCGGACCTTGCAATTGTAGGTGTGCTTATTCTTGTTGCAAAGGTGCTCTCCGCTGTCTTTGACCCCATTGTGGGCAACCTCATCGACAGAAAGGACAGCAAGCGCGGCAAGCTCAAGCCGTTTATACTGTATTCACTGCTGCCCCTTGCAATAATGACAATAGTTATCTTTATTGTCGTGCCCTTCAGAGGTGTTGCGCTCTACGCGTACATATTTGTAACCTATCTGCTGTGGAGTCTGGCAATGACGCTCGGAGACGTTCCCTCACAGGGAATAGCCTCGGTTCTTACTCCGAATCCGACCGAACGCACAAACGTTGTGTCGATTGCAAACACGGTTAAGTCGGTAGGCTTCTCGGCGGCGGCGGTTATCGTGCCTATTGCGTGCCTGATAGTTCCCGGCGGCTCTCAGGTGTTCGGCTTTGAGGGCGAAAAGGACACCCCCATAAGCAGCTCGGAATATCTGCTTACGGCGGTGCTCGTGGGAGTTATCGGCTGTGCCCTGTTCTCGCTGATATATTTCCTGAATAAGGAAAGAGTTCCCTACACGGCGGAAAAAATGTCATTTTCCGACATGGCGAAGGCTCTCAAGGATAACAAGCCGCTCATTATGGTTATTGTGTCCTACTTCCTCGGCTTCGGCAGACAGATGGCAATGTCCATTCAGGTTCAGGCGTCAAACGCTCTGCTCGGCAGTCAAAACTATGTTATCGTGCTCGGAATAGCGACTGCTGTCGGTTCGGTTATCAGCATGGCGCTTGTTCCCGCACTGATAAAGAAGCTCGGCGAAAAGAATGTATTCATTCTGATGTCCGTATACGGCTTTGCAATTTCGCTGATAACCTTCTTCGTCGGCACCGACAATAAAATACCCATGTTCATTTGCCTGTTCCTCATAGGTCTCCAGTTCGGAGCCGTAACGCTGCTCCCGATGATAATGACGGCGGACTGCGTGGACTACTACGAGCTGAAAACCGGCAAGCGCACCGAAGGCGTATGCTACGCAGTGCTCAGCCTCACAATAAAGGTTTGCCTCGCGCTCGGAACGGCTCTCGGGCTTATAATGCTTCAAATAGCAAATTACGACGCAAACGCCGGAGTGTTTACGGAAAGCACCAAGGATATCATATACTTCTCCTATACGGCGCTTCCGGGAATATTCAGCCTGCTTGCAATATTCCCGATGCTCAAGTATGACATCGTGGGCGAGAAGAAGCTTGACATCGCAAGGCAGCTTCAGCAAAAACGAGAGGCAGCCGGCGCGAAGGTCAAATAAGCAAAGTGAAACTTTACCTTACTGCACACCTTAAAAAGTGTGCAGTATTTTTATTGCCTGCGGCTGCGAAAAGAAAAAACGGAGAATGCCGAAAAGCATCCCCCGTCAATCCGATTTTTATTTCTCTATTCTGAAGCAATAGACATGCTCGCCTTCAAGCGTATCCGGATTTATAACCGGAAAAACGAGCTTTGCCTTGCCGCCGGCATTCTCAACTCCGATTTCGGCATCACTTCCGAGCAGCTTCGCCCTCATACCGGAGGTATAATCAACCTCGTTGAGCGTAACCTCTCCGAAGGGGAAGCGCATAAGGAAGGCGTAAATTTTGCCGTCGCGCACCGTGTAGCGTATGTCCTCATCAGCGCTCTTGCAATAACGGCGGCTGCAGTAGATGCCCTCGCCGTTGACCTTGAGCCATCTGCCTATCTGCAGAAGTCTCTCCTGCATGATAACCGGTATTGTGCCGTCCGCATCGGGACCTATGTCGAGCAGGAAATTTCCGCCGCGGCTTACAAGGTCCACAAGCATAACAATAAGGTCACGCGCCGACATATAGTCATCAACCGTCTCCATCTTATTGTAACCGAAGGATGTGCCTATACCCCTGCACTCCTCAAAGACTTTCGGAATATTATATACATCCTCGAAGCTGAAGCTTCCGTCAACAACGCCGTACTCTGTTGTATAGTTGCCGCCGTGCCTGCCGCGTGTTTCCTTGCCCCAGCGGTCATTGGGAACAATGAAATCCTTGACCGAGGACTCATTGTAAAGCCATGAAAGGAACTCCGTGCTGTGCCAGACAGAGCTTTCATATTCCCATTCTCCGTCTGTAAACAGGGTGTAGGGCTGATATTTTTCGATAAGCTCCTTGAGCATCGGAATAAGGTGCTTCACAGCATAATTCTCCGGATTTTCAAGGAACAGCGGGTTGTACCACTCATATACCGAATGATATACTCCGAACTTCACATCGGTCTTGTCGAGCGCATCCTTCAGCTCGCGGCAGAAGTCGCGGTGAGGGCCCGTGTCGGCACTGTTCCAGTTCCACGCATAATCCGACTCATACATGCAGTAGCCGTCGTGATGCTTGGAAACGAAGTTGATATATTTTGCACCCGCTTGCTCAAAAAGCCTTGCCCACTCGTCGGCATTGAAGAAATCGGCCTTGAAATCCTTTACAAAGTCCTGATATTTGAAATCCCTGCCGTATTTTTCAAGATGATACTTCTCCTCGGGCGAGCCCTTTTGGTTTATAAAATAACCGTACCATTCCGAAAACTTGTTTTTCTCCGCATACGCGGGCACGGAATAAAGTCCCCAATGGATGAATATTCCGAATTTTGCATCCTCAAACCATGACGGTACAGGGCGCTTGTCTATTGACTCCCATGTGCTCTCATATTTCATATTACAGCTGTCCTTTCAAATAAAAAGCTTTTGATATTGTATCAAACTCTTCCGCTATTTGCAAGCTATATTATACGCCGTATTTTAGCTTCACCCTTTCGAGCTTTTCCCCGAAGGGCTTTGCGAACAGCCACAGGAACACGACATTCGACACACAGTAAAGCGCGGTATGCGGAAGCGCCGTAACAACGGCGGCAAGATACAGCTTTATGTCTGGGCTTCCGCTGTACCACAGAACCGTCCATATATCCATTACGAGTGAATATGCCGCGCCGGAAATGAGCCCGTATGCCGCCATGCTTATGCGGCTTTTTTTAAGATATCTTCCCGAAATCCCGGCAAAAAGCCCGATAAAGCCCCACGCGAGCATCTGAAAGGGTGTCCACGGACCCTGACCGAAATAAAAATTTGATATCAGCGCCGACATTGCGCCTACAAGAAAGCCGGATTCTCCTCCTAAATATACCGCCGTTATCACCGTGAGCGCGGTTACGGGCTTGAACAGCGGTATAAACCGCCCCGCAACAGAAAGCGCAATCATAACCGCACAGATTATCAGCCTGCGTGTTCCGGTCTGCTTTTTTTCAAAGCCCGCCGCGAACAGCACCGTTGCCATAACTGCAACCGCAAGAGAAATCAAAGCATACTGCTTTTCCTCAAGCAAAACTGCTCCTGCGGCAACCGTCGCGGGAATCGCAAAGGCGGGAAGTAAAATTTTCAGTGCCTTGCGCGCACCGGGGCTTTTTATTACAAGCACCGCTCGCCCTCCTCCCGCAAATTTGCACGGCAAAGCCGTTCAACATCATCAACCGTAATTGCTCCGTCATAATAGCCTCTGGTAATACGGCTTGCGGCGGTGGTATAAAAGCTGTTTGACGGGAAAAAGCCCCCCGGCACATCACATGAGGTTATTTCGCCGCGGAAGAACATCGCACAACGGTCTGCACATTCTGCGGCAAACTCGGCATCATGTGTGACAATTACAACCGTCATTCCGGACGCCTTAATCTGCTTGAGTATTTCCGCAATGGCACCCCTGGCGTGTGCGTCCAGTCCCTTTGTGGGTTCATCAAGCAGAATCAGCCTCGGCTTTGAGGCAAGCACCTTTGCAAGCGCTACAAGCTGCTGCTGACCTCCCGAAAGGTCATAAGGGTGCCGCTCATACAGCGCCGATAAATCATAGGGCAAGCTGTCCGCAACCGCTCCCGCGTCGGCAAGCTCCTCGGCAACCGTGTTTTTGAGGAACACCGTCTGCACATCCTGCGGCAGCATTGAAAGACAGCCCTTATACAGGCTTTGATTTTTATACTCCCCGAGCTTTTTGCCAAACACCTTCACAGACCCGGAATATATTTTATTCAGCCGCGCCGCTGTTTCGAGTGCCGTAGACTTTCCGGAGCCGTTGCCGCCGAGAATACAGAATATCTCTCCCTCATATACGGTAAAGCTTAATCCGCGAAGCACATCAGGTTCACCGCGTGAATATCTGAAAAACACGTCCGAGAACTCAAGCGCCGGTGCCGCGGAATGGACGTACGGCTTACCCTGTACACAGCGCACGGAATTTTTAAAGCCTCTCTCTATAAAATCCCTGCCCTCCCGCACGGTAATCGGGCATACACAGGTCTTGTCGAACCGGCTGTAAAGCCTGACCGCCGCCGGCATCCCTTTAAGAAGCTCCGGCTTTGAACGCAGATTTTGCGCAACCGTGCGCACATCCGCATAATCCGATATTCCGCCGTTTTCAAGCACAAGCAGCTTGTTCGCACAGGCAAGAACATCCTCAAGCCTGTGCTCAACAATTATGACCGTAAGCGACAGCTCGCGGTTCAGCCTTGATACGGTTGAAATAAACTCCTGCGCGGCTATCGGGTCAAGCTGTGCCGTGGGCTCATCAAGCAAAAGAACATCCGGCTGCATAACCATAACACCGGCGAGATTCAGAAGCTGCTTTTGTCCGCCCGAAAGCTCGTTAACGGACTTGTCGAACCACTCCTCAATACCGAAATAACACGCCATTTCGGACACACGCCGGCGGATTTCGCCGGACGGAATATTCAGGTTTTCAAGCCCGAATGCCAGCTCGTGCCAGACCTTGTCCGTCACTATCTGCTGCTCGGGACGCTGCATTACAAAACCGATTGAACCCGCGCCGCCGGAGCAACACCCGCCGTTATAACGAACCTCTCCCGTCAGCTCTCCGGCAGGAGCGGTTTCTTTTTTAAGAAGCCTGAGAAGTGTTGACTTTCCGCTTCCGGTTGCGCCGCACACGGCAACAAAATCCCCTTTTTCCACCGAAAAGGATACTCCGTCAAGCGCCTTCTCATTACAAAGAGGATATGAAAAGCTCAGATTTTCGACCGCAAGTATTTCCACTTTATATCCTCCCCTGTTTCAATTACCGCCGGCAGAAACGCCAGCAGAGCATAGCACACATATGCCGTAAGCACCGCAGCGGAAGCGGGCGGCGGCTGTACGATGGGATACCAGCGCACCTCAAGCAGTCCCGTCAGAGCAGTTGCAAACGGCACGGCGAAAAGCACCAGCACCGAAAGGACAAAGGCGGCATCACGCTTACCGAAGCGGTAAAGCGAAAAGCTGCTGCGCTTGCCCGAGGCATAGCCGCGCGCGCTCATGCTGTCGGCGGTTATTATGCCGTTTTCAAGCGCCCATGTAACCATAACGGAAAGCACCCGTCCCGAGCCGCGCGCAGTATCTATAATGTTGTTGTCCGTATAAAGCCCAAGCGCCCGCTGCGTGCGCAGTGTCCGTGTCGCCTGCTTCTTAAACAGAGGAATGTAACGAAGCGCCATTGAAAGTATGAGCGCAAGCTTAGGCGATGCCGCTCCGAAAACGTACAGCAGACGGTCACTCGTCATAATCAGCGAAAATGAGCGGAACCAATATAACACAGCGATAATAAGCGCTGAAGAAAAAACACCGTAAATCAACGCCTCGGCTGTGACGGGATTGTTATTTACAACGAAAAGCACGGTTGCCCCGTTATGTGAAAACAGCGGATTTATAAGTGCCATAATTATAAAAAGCCCGAAAAACGCCGCATGCGTGCGCACACCTCCGCCGCCGTCACGGCAGAGGAAAAGAGCCGCCGCACCGCCAAGCGAAATAAGAATAAGCACGGGATTACGGCAAAACATCGCCACAAGCGTAACGCAAAGAAAATATATGAGTATTGCCGCGGGATTGTATTTTTCAATGCCCATTGCGCACGCATCCCTTCATTTTATATCGTTGCCCATCTCACAGGTATAGAGCCACTCCACACTGTCACCGTCGGAAAGCACGCAGCCCGCGCAGCCGACCGACTGCTGCTCGCCGTTCACACGGTAAATCCAACCGGACAGGTCCCCGAATTCAAGCTCGTAAATATAATTTATACCCGATATATACCCTCCCGAGCCTGCCGCCTGAGGACCGCTTTGGGTATGTATTTTATACTCCCTTGCCGCACGCATGAGCACATCGTAAACCGTATCGCCTTCGGTTATTTCAAAGCTCGTAACCGGCAATATCACTCCGTCTGGCGAAATGTGTCCGTCCTCGGCTTTGCCGGCAACCGTATCGCAGCGGATTGTAAGCGTAACACTCCCCCGAACCTCTTCGGGAGGGACGGTTACGCCCGAATAATAGCTGTCCGCACTTTTTATATCCGTAAGCGCCGTTGCAAGAATAACAACCAAAACAACCGCGACCGTGAATATGAAATTTTTAAAATTCAGCTTCCTGCGGAAGGCAAGCACAACACATACCGCCGCCGCGAGAATAACCGCGGCAATATACACCCATTGCTTATATCCCGCTTCGCCTGATTTTTTTTCACTCTGCTGCTGTGACGTAATGTCCTGCGTGTACTGTTCAGATGAAGCTGCCGGGCTTGTTTCGGGCGCGGTTACAGGCTCCGTCTGAGTCGAGCCGCTCCCTGACGTTTCCTTTGTATCGGACTTTTCTGTCCGGGCAGCGACTTCTGCTATTGCCGACATACCGTCCGGAGCAGAGCCGAAAATATAAAGTGAACCCAAACCGTTATTCATACGCCACAACGCCGTGCAAGCGCACATCGCCTGGAAGGTTGCACTGTGGTTGTATGCACCCGAAGACGCATGACTGAAGCTGCCGTCCGGCAGCCTGTATTCGAGCATGGCATCAAAGGCGGTTTTTCCGTTTTTTATAAATCTTCCGTCACTCAGGCAGTCGATTTTCAGCGCCGAGAGCGCAATTATCACCTGCGCCGCACTCTCCGGATTTTCCCTGCCGTAGCTTGAAAAGCCGCCGCTTGCAAGCTGCCTTCCTGACAGCAGTGCAAGCGCTGAATCCACAGCGGATTTTACATCCTCACGAGTCTCAAGATACGGCGCAAGAGACTGAAGCACCATGGAGGTAACATCGACATCCGATGTGTCCGAATTGAGCGCCCAGCCCCCGTCCGCAAGCTGTGCCGACAGCAGAAAACCTATAAGCTCCCGCTCCCCGGGCGAACCCTCCGTGCAGCCGTTATTGAAAAGATGCAAAGAGAACACCCGGTTCATAAGCCCTTGTGCCGTCGGGTCATCCACAGCGAAGCTGCTCTCCGGTCTGCCTGCGGCTATAAGCGCAAGCGCACAGCGCTGGCGTGTTGCCGCGGCGGAGCTTGACGAGGAAAGAGCAGACTCAAGCGCATCGGCATACAATGAAAAATCACATTTGCACCCCGCCTGACGAAGTGCAATAACATACCACTCCGCAGAAGCCCCTGCGTTTTTTGTCAAATCACCGTCAAGCCATCCCTGCACCGACTCCGCGCCGGTTTGGGACAGCTTGAAGCTGACAATATCATTTAAAACAGCCTCCGGAGAATAGGCTCCCTTAGCCCGTATACCCGCAGCGGGAAAGCATACAAGTGCAATTACCGCCGCAAAGCATACGGCAATGGCTTTAAAAGCTTTATTTTTCATCTTTTTTGCCGATTGCAACCGAGGCGCAGACCGCCGCAGCGACAAAAATGAGAAGTGATACACAGCTTGCCGCCGCATCGGTATCCGGAACCTTTTCCGACACCGTGACAATACACGCAGCGGGCACGAGCACCTGCGAATCCGAAACCGCGCTTATCACGCACCTCTTATCGCCTTCAAGGCTCATCGTAACCTTCCCCTGCGAGTCGGTAACATACTGAGTTCTCTCACCGTCAACCGTTATTACCGCACCCTCTGCCGGCTTTACAACAGGCTGCCAGTTCTCATCAAACGCGGCTGCGTTCAGCGTAAGCGTAAACGCCTCACCCGAATCCGACTCAATCGCGCTCTTGTCAAAGAAGCAGTAGGTATCCGAATACGCGACGGTATCCGTATACACAAACGCGCTGATGTAATCTCCGTTTTTCACTGTATCGGCAAGGCTCATAGCAGAAGCGTTGTTGATGTAATAGCCGTAGCCGCTGCCGCTTTTTACACCCCAGAGCGATGTTATCGCAGGTCCGTAATCACCCTCAGCACTTGCGTAGCCGGCAGCCGCGCCGCCGGGATATTCAGCCTCGTGTGCAAGATAAAGCGCGTCGTTTACGGTGAGTACGCCGTCGCCGTCGGTATCCGTCATTTTAACCGGCTGCTGAGCTGTTTTCAATACGCCGTCCGATATTGTAACATACACCGTCACCGCTTCGTCTGCCGCAAGCACCTGCGCAGACATGCACATAATAAGCGAGAGCACCATAATTGCGAGAATTGCGGTTTTTACCGATTTCTTCATTTTTATAACTCCTTTTTTAGGGCGCAAAGCGCCTTATTTCTGTTCCTTTTTGCCCGCATACGCTTTTCCCTGTTCAGCTTTCTGCGGTCAAAGTCCCTCTCCGGCTTAATTCCCGCCGCCTCAAGGGCGCGCGGCCACGGACCGAGAAAGGCTTTTATTGCACTGACCTGCTGCTCCGAAAAATCCGAGCGACAAGGGTATCTGCTTTCTCCTGAGGCGCAAAGCTCCGTGCTTTTTTCTCTGAGTATATCGACACATATCTCTCTGCTGTATTTTTCGCTTTCCATGCGGTCCTCCCTCAATAAAAAATGCACCTTCCGCCGTCAAAAAACGACAAAAAGCGCAACTGCTCAAAAACCCCGCAAGAGCATATAATTCGCCCTTGCAAAATCTTAAAACGGCTGCACCTTTCATGCCCAAAAATGTTCCGATTTCATCGCTGCGCGGAAAGTATTCCGACTTAACGGGACTGTGCCCGCTTACGGTAATGGCTGTTGCGACGGATTTTCACCGAACTTCCCTTTTATTCGCCCTGAAAGACGAAACCGCGCTGCTGTATTTATTTTTTATTATTATAACAGTGTTTTCACCGAAGTCAATACCTGAGCATTTCCGGATGGCGATTTTCCAGCACCTTCAGAAGCTCCCGCGCCTCTTTTTTTGCCGCCGCAAGGTCATGCTCTCGATAATTTCCGCACTCCGCGGCGCTCACTCCGGGTATCTCACCCTCATAATCAGCCGTGAATTTCAGTGCCTCAACAGTAAGCTGTATTGCCTTTTCGTGCGGCAGCGAACGCGTGAGGAAATAAAAGCCGGTACGGCAGCCCATGGGTCCGAAATATATAATATTGTCACTGTACTGCGTGTTCCGGACATAGGTTGCAAAAAGATGCTCGATTGTATGTATCGGCGCGTTATCCATGACCGGTTCTACATTGGGTCTTCTCGCCCTTATGTCATAAGTGACTATGTCGCCGTCTATTCGGGAGATATACATTCCTCTTTCAAGCTTGGTATGGTCAACCTGAAAGCTTGCTATTTTTTCCATATCGGATAACCTCAATCAACAATAAATTTCAGATATGAGCGGTCGTCAAATGAGATGTTTCCGCTCTTAACGCCCTTTGTGGAGATGTTTTCTATGTAGCACAGGGGGTCCTCTTTCAGAACGCGCTCAAGCTGAGCCTCACTCTGCTCAAGCGTACGGCAAAGCTCCGGATAGCCGTCACTCGCGAGAATCACCTCATCACCCGGCGAAAGCCGGTAGGTCTTTATGCGCTCGTAAAGCGGACACGAAATACCGTCGAGCATATCAAAGCCGAAGCGCCCGGGACGGTTTACGAAAATCGCCTCTTTTTCAAGCAACGGCATTATGAACTCGCGTCCGATGTCCCTGTCGAAAAGGGATTTTTCGTCCGCACCGCCGGCGAGCGCGGTCTCAATCGCGAGAGCGCGCACAGCCGAGACTATCGCGTCGAACTCCTTTTCATGCCTGTGAAGCTCGCCGTTTATCATGCACTGGCAGTCGCCGAAGCACCACAGCTCACGGCGTTTTACGCTGTAAAGCGCAATACACACCGCCATTCGCTCACCCACGTCTGCACGGGCGATTTCGAGAAAATCACCGTAAGCGCCCATGATTGCATCGTTGAGCAAGTCAAGCGATGCCGCCGAGGACACTGACGCTTCAAGCGTTTCAAGCGCTCCGAGCACTGCGTTTTTCGCCGCACAGCCGCTCTTCATTCCGTTGAAAAGATGTTTACCTTTAGACGTTACGCCGTCAACCACTGCCAAAAAATTCCCGTTTACAAATATACCGTCCTCACACTCGGCGGCGTTTCCGGTTTTTCCGAGTATGAAGCTTTCAAGCACCTGCGGCACAAAAAGTCCCCTCTTTTATTTATTGAAAAGCTCCTTGACCGCACCGAAGTACACGCGGTTTACGAATTGCGCGTTCATATCGCACATTTTTGTGATTTCCTTGGGCGGAAGCGTGGAGTCCACGAGCGATTTGAACAGCACTGCGACATCATACCACTTATTGAACTTATAGCACATACGGCGCGCCGTACCCACCATTTCAAATTTCAGCGAACGGTGCAGAGCAAGTCCGCGCTCGCTGGGCAAGGCGATATATGAATATGCGTTATAAAAGCCCTGTCCCTTGAGTACCTCCAGAATAGAGCCGTAGAGAGACTGCTCTATCTTTATATCCTGATACTCCGCAAGCACATAGAGTGAAATTTTCGCGTCATACATATATGTTGCACCGGGTGAGAATTTTCTCGCTATGGTATATCCGACTACCTTTCCGCCATACTCGAAGACAACGCAGGGATAGGTCTGCATGCTTTCTGTGATTTTTTCCGTAAACTCCTCCAACGACGGAACCTCTGTTTCAAACGAAGCTGTTGAATTGAGGATAAACGGCGCATAAATCTCAAGCATTGCCGCCGCATCCTCCGGAACCGCTGTTCTGATTTTCACAAAATCCGGACGCAGGTTTTCAAGTATTCCCATTTTTCTCTCTCCCTTTTACTTTTATTTTAAAACGGTCTGACGGGATTGCCTTGTCGCGCCGTACTTAACTGATTTTTTCGTTCTTCACTTCAGTAGAACTTTCATCGGTTGTCTCGTCGTCCGAGTCGGAAATCACATCCTCCTCAAACGCCTCCCATGGCTTCCAGCCCTCAGGCAAATCCTGCGGCTCCTGCGGCTCGGACCTTTCATATTCATGATATACCTCACTGACGGATTGGCCGTAGGTTTCAAAGAAGAACGGAAAGCCCTCCTCCTTTTCAAGCGCCTTGAACATTTTCGCGTAATAAACGGCGTTAAGCCCTATACGAATGCAAAACACGGAGGAAACCGAAAGAATGATAGGAATAAAAACCACCACGGGTATATTTCTGAATGCGAAAAAGGATATTATGGCTGCAACGACAAGTCCGATGCCTATTCCGAGAAAAATCATCGCCGCATCCAAACGCTGACTTTTTGCCTTTGTTGAGCAATATACAAACAGGAAGAATACTGCCGCTCCGACAAACGACAACAGCATAAATCCGTAGCCCCCGCCGCCGATTGCGCCAAAGGTGTAACCGGCACACGAGCAGCACGCTATAAGCGCAAGCAGACTGAACGCATCACAGATTTTCGGAATGATTTTAAATGCGTCAACGCATTCCGAGGCAAGACACTGCTTTTCCACTCTGCCGAGGTTCGGGACATCCTCCGGGCCTATTTTTATTTTGTTTGTTTTTTTCATGGTTCCCTCCGAAAATGTGTCAAATGAGTGATATTACAGCATCTGTCATCTCACACGTACCCGCTTTTCTCAGCCCGTCCTCATATATATCGGGCGTCCTCATTTGAGAAAGAACGGCGTCAACCGCACCTTCAACCGCAGCCGCGGCTGCCTCCTGCTTGAGAGATATTTTCAGCAGCATAGCCGCGGAAAGTATCGTCGCCAGAGGATTTGCTTTTCCGGTACCCGCTATATCGGGCGCCGAGCCGTGCACCGGCTCATAAAGTCCGAAGCTTCCCGATGAAAGCGATGCCGACGGAAGCATTCCTATTGAGCCGCTTATCATTGCCGCCTCATCCGAGAGGATATCCCCGAACAGGTTCGAGGTAACTATAACATCAAACTGCCACGGCGCTTTCACAAGCTGCATGGCGCAGTTGTCAACATAAAGGTGCGACAGCTCAACTTCGGGATATTTTTCACTCACACGCAGTACCGTTTCGCGCCAGAACCGCGAGGATTCAAGGACGTTCGCCTTATCCACGCTGCAAAGTCTGCCGTTTCTCGACATGGCAAGCTCAAATGCTATTTCGGCTATCCGCTCGATTTCCGGCTGTGAATATTCCTCGGTATCAAACGCACACGCAACGCCGTCACGTTCAAATCTGCCGCGTTTGCCGAAATATATTCCGCCCGTAAGCTCCCTTACTATCATCACATCGAAGCATGCCGTGTCCCCGAGCTTCAGAGGAGAGGCGTTTTTCAGCGGCTTGAAAACCTTTGACGGACGAAGATTCGCATAAAGTCCCAGCGCCTTGCGTATTCCCAGAAGACCCGCCTCCGGACGCATATCTCCGGAGAGATTATCCCATTTCGGACCGCCGACCGCTCCGAGCAGCACCGCGTCCGACGCCTTACAGCGTTTCACTGTATCCTCCGGCAACGGGGTGCCCACGGCATCTATCGCCGCGCCGCCGAGCAGCGCATAGTCAAAATCTATATTGAAGTTGTATTTTTCAGCGGCGGCTTTAAGCACTCTGACCGCCTCGCGGGTGATTTCGGGGCCTATTCCGTCGCCCTCAAGCACCGTTACCTTATACATTTTCATACATTCCGTTCTCTTTGCAATATTGAATATCTCTGTTTATCGCACACAGAACTCCGCGTATGGACGCATAGTTTATATTATGCGATATGCCCACTCCGAATATGCCTCTGCCCTGCGGAGAGGTCAGATGTATGTAGGAGACAGCCTTTGCGTCCGAGCCGATTGAAATTGCGTGCTCGGAGTAATCCTCGAACGAATAGCCCTTTATTCCGACCTGCGCAAGAGCGTTGAAGAAAGCATCTATGGGGCCGTTACCGCTTCCGCATATTGCAACGGGCGGCTCGGATTCATGCTTGAGCATACCCTCAAAGCGCACCTTGGGCGAAACCTCATTGACCTCGCTTTCCTCAAAGAAGCGATGCGCCGTAAGGCTGTAAGGTCCGGTTATGTCTATGTATTCACGTCTGAACAGCTCCATAACCTCGTTTGCGCTTATCTCTCTGCCCACGCTGTCACAATAAGCCTTTACTGCTCTGCCGAACTCCGGATGCATTGCCTTGGGCAATCTGTAGCCGAAGGTCTCTGCCATGATAAACGCCGCGCCGCCCTTGCCGGACTGCGAATTTATGCGTATTATCGGCTCATACTGTCTGCCGATATCCGAGGGGTCTATCGGGAGATACGGAACCTCCCAATACTCCGAGCCCGTTGAGCGCATATAGTCCTCGCCCTTCTTTATCGCATCCTGATGCGAGCCGGAAAACGCTGTGAAAACAAGGTCTCCGGCGTACGGATGTCTGGGGTCTACATGCATTTTCGTAGTGCGCTCGTAAATATCGCGAAGCTTGTTTATGTTGTGAAGGTCAAGCCCCGGATTAACCGCCTGAGTGTACATATTCAGCGCAAGCGTGATTATATCGACATTTCCGGTGCGCTCCCCGTTGCCGAAAAGCGTACCCTCTATTCTCTCTGCTCCCGCAAGAAGCCCCAGCTCCGCCGCCGCAACAGCCGTACCCCTGTCATTGTGCGGATGCAGACTCACTATTGCACTTTCGCGATTGTCGAGCAAATCGCAGAAAAGCTCTATCTGGTCGGCATAGCAGTTCGGCGTGGAGTTTTCCACCGTTGAGGGAAGATTTATTATAACCTTGTTTTCGGGCGAGGCTGCGAATACCTTCATAACCTCACCGCATATTTTGACCGAATCCTCAACCGGTGTGGCGGTAAAGCTCTCGGGAGAATACTCGTATCTTACCTTCGTGCCGCCGTGCGCACACGCCTCATCTCCGAGCTTTTTTATAAGTGCCGCTCCGTCACAGGCTATTTTTATAATGCCGTCGAGGTCGCTGTTGAAAACTATTCTTCTGTGCAGGGGCGAGGTGTTGTTGTAGAGATGAACGATTACATTTTTCGCGCCCTCTATTGCTTCAAACGTCTTATATATAAGATGCTCCCTCGCCTGAACGAGCACCTGCACCGTAACGTCATCCGGAATGTGGTTTCCGGTTATAAGCTCGCGGAGGATTTCATATTCCGTCTCGCTCGCCGAGGGAAATCCGACCTCGATTTCCTTGACGCCGAGGCTTACAAGCGCGTTAAAAAGCTCAAGCTTTTCTCCGATATTCATAGGGTCTGTAAGTGCCTGGTTACCGTCGCGCAAATCCACGCTGCACCACGCGGGAGCGGCACTTATGCGTCTTGACGGCCAACGCCGTGCACTCAGCTCCACCGGCTTAAAGGGCTTGTACTTCATGTACCCTTTGTTCACGCTTTATTCCCCCTTTCTTCACGTAATTATATCAGAAGCTGTTCACTTTATAATTACCCTTTTATATTATATTATATATTTACGCAGATTTCAATAAAAACCTCAAATTATATGGAAAATTCCGAAGTTTTCTGCTATTATATTTTTACATGTACGGAGGTGCTCTTTTATGCGCAGATTTCTTTCCCTGCTTATTATAATGTCAATTGTCATGCTCTCTTTTTGCGCCTGCGGAGAGACCGAAACTTCAAATAAGACGCTTTCATTTCCCGTGCTTACCAATCCCGGAAGCCTTGACCCGCAGATTGCATCCGATACGGGCGCACGTATTGCGGCAGTCAATTGCTTTCAGGGGCTGTACCGCCTCGGCGCGGACGGAGAGCCGATTGCCGATGCAGCGGTTTCCTGTGATGTATCCGCGGACGGGCTTACATACACCTTCACACTTAATCAGAGCAGCCGTTGGCATCTCATTTCAGGGCTTGAGGACATGCTGGGAGAAAGCTATAAAACCGACTTCGACACCCGTGTAACGGCGGATGATTTTGTATTTGCGCTCAGACGTGCTGTTGCGCCGGAAACAAACGCTCCCGACGCAGCCAAGCTGTTCATGATAAAAAATGCCGAGAAAATACACTCCGGGGATGCAGCCGCAGATACTCTCGGTGTGACAGCACAGGGAAGCTACACCCTGATAATAGAGCTTGAACAAAGGAGCAACGAGCTTTTCCGCGTGCTTGCCTCCCCGGTTTCAATGCCCTGCAATGAAGCTTTTTTTGAAGCCTCAAAGGGTCGCTACGGCTTGAGCGTCGACAAGTTTCTTTGCAACGGCGCCTTCTATCTTTCAAAATGGATACAGGACTCATCCCTTCTGTTCAAGCGCAACCCCGACTACCTCTCGGGCGACACGCAAGCCGCCCCCGTGCCTGCCGCGTTCCGGCTCTATGTGAATTCCGATGTTGCGTCAATAACCGAAAACCTTGCAGAATCAGCATACGATGCCGCATTCATCACTCTGCCGCAGGACAAATCAGTGCTCGGAGAATGCTCAATAACCGAATATGAAAATATAACGGAGGGGCTTATGCTCAATCCGTCAAATAAATTTCTGGCAGATGCGGATATACGTCTGGCACTTATAAAATCCCTCGACCGGGATACCGTGCTTTCAGCCGCCGGAAATCTCTCGATTGCAAAGGGCTTCGTTCCGGATGCATGCAAAATAAACGGTTCTGCTTACCGCGAAACCGCAGGCGCTCTTGAATACGGCATATATGACGAGCAACAGGCAAAGCAGCTTTGGAACAGCGGTACTCAGCGCCTCGGCACAGAGGCTGTAAGCCTTGTGATATCCTGCTGCGAAAGCAACAAAACCGCTCTCGGCAAGGTCATGCAGAACTGGCAGCGCGTGCTCGGAGTTTCTCTTTCGGTGACTCTCAGGGTGCTGAGCGATAAGCAGCTCGCCGCCGCCACGGCAGCCGGTGATTTTGATATTGCCTTCACAAAATATGAATGCAGTGATTTTTCCGCTTACGGCTTTCTCAGCGGTGTGTTCTTTTCCTCTCTGCTGCCCGAAAGCTATTTTGACTCACTCTCCGCAGCCGCAAGCGCACAAAGCACCGAGCAAGCGGCGGCGCATTGCCTTGAGGCGGAAAAAATACTTCTTGAAACAGCGGTATTCTATCCTGTTTGCACCTCAAAAACCTGCTTCGTGCTCGCACAGGGCTCAAGCGAAATATATCCGGCATTATCAAATGACAAAATTTATTTCCGTGACGGACGGAGAACGGACTGAAGCATGAAAACACAAACAAACAAGGCAGCATACACTCTCGCAGCCATATTTTTCTGGGCTGCAACCGCGGCAATAATGATAACAATATTTTATTTATCCCACCAGCAGGGCTCGGAATCCGAAAGCACCAGCACGGGCTTCCTTGCCTTTGTTGAAGGTCTGCTCGGAATAACCATAGACCACGGGGTATTCCGGGAGATTGCCCACGCGGCGGAGTTTTTTGCTCTTGCCTTCTGCGCTTTTTTCGCAATCGGCTCTACCTGCGGATATTTCCGCCCCGTCCTGACACTGATTGCGGCATCGGCATACGCCGTAACGGATGAAATACATCAGATTTTTGTTCCCGGCAGGGCGTTTCAGGTCTTTGACTGGCTTGTGGACACCTCTGGAGCCGCCGCAGGAGTACTGGTATGCGCCGTAATTGTTGTGGTTATCGGAAAATTCAATATAAAACGGAGGTCAAAATCATGAAAAAAGCACTGATTTTCTGGGGCGGCTGGGACGGTCATCAGCCGGAGCTTGTTTCACAGCGATTCAAGAGCTTTCTCGAATCCGAGGGATTTTCAGTGGAAAGCTTCCACACGCAGGAGTGCCTTTCCGACCTTGAACATCTCAAGACGCTTGACCTCATCATCCCCTGCTGGACAAGTGACACCATCGACGGCGCGCTGACCAAAAACGTGGCGCTTGCCGTAGCGCAGGGCACCGGACTTGCCGGCTGTCACGGCGGGATGTGTGATGCCTTCCGCAATGACGTGGAGTGGCAGTTCATGACCGGAGGTCAATGGGTAAGTCATCCCGGCTCGGACGGCACAAGCTATACGGTCAATGTCTCGCGCAATTCAAGCCCCATAACGCAGGGCATAGAGGATTTCCCGGTATGCAGCGAGCAGTACTACATGCATGTTGACCCGTCAATAGAGGTGCTCGCAACCACGCGTTTTCCTGTCGCTGTGTATTACCACTGTGCCAACAAGCCCGTGGATATGCCGGTGGTATGGACAAAATACTGGGGCAACGGCAGAGTATTTTACAACTCTCTCGGGCATCACGACGATGTTTTCGACAACTCGCCAGAGGCTTGGACTATCATGCAGCGCGGTATGCTGTGGGCGGCGCAGGGCAAGGAATACGCGGTTGCCAACGGTCTTACGGTTGACAGATTCAAAAATGATGCGAAAATGTATTGATACATATTTTTGAACGGAGGTAAATGCCATGAGTACAGTCAAAATCGGCTTTGTAGGAGTCGGGGACATCAGCGGAATATATCTCAAAAATATAACCGAGCGCTTTAAGGAAATCGAAATTGCCGGAATATGCGACCTTGTACGCGAAAAGGCGGAACGCGCCGCCGAAAAATACGGCATAAAGAAAATATACAAGGACATGTATGAGCTTTTTGCCGATGATGAGGTTGACATCGTGCTCAATATAACTCGTCCGTATGAGCATTTTGAGGTCAGCCTTGCTGCGCTGAACGCAGGCAAGAATGTCTACTCGGAAAAGCCTCTCGCGGCAACCCTCGAACAGGGTGCACAGTTAAAAAAGCTCGCCGCAGAGAAGGGGCTTTTCCTCGGCGGTGCGCCCGACACCTTTATGGGCGCGGGCATTCAGACCTGCCGCAAGCTCATTGACGAGGGCGCAATAGGAACGCCGGTCGGCGCGGCGGCATTCATGATATGCCGCGGTCACGAAAGCTGGCATCCCGACCCTGAATTTTACTACAAGCACGGCGGCGGACCGATGCTCGATATGGGTCCGTACTACCTGACCGCGCTTGTCAACCTGCTCGGCCCGGTCGAGGCTGTTTCGGGAATGACGAGAGCTTCGTTTCCGCAAAGACTCATCACCAGCGAGCCGAAAAACGGAACCGTTATCGACGTCGATGTACCCACATACACCACCGGTCTTCTCCGCTTCAAAAGCGGCGCGATAGGTACAATATTCACAACCTTTGACGTGCATTACACACAGGGCGCGCGCCTTGAGGTTTACGGCAGCGAGGGAACCCTTCTCGTGCCCGACCCCAACGGCTTCGGCGGTGACGTTATGCTTTTAAGAGCAGGCTCAAAGGAATACGAAAAAATCCCGCTGTGCTTCAATTACGAAACCAACAGCCGCGCGCTGGGACTTGCCGACATGGCAAAGGCGATGCAGACCGGCAGGCATCACCGCGCAAACAGCGACCAGACCTATCATGTGCTTGAAATCATGGAGAGCATAATAAAAAGCAGCGATTCCGGACACACGATAACCCTCGGCTCCGGCCTTGAAAGAGGGGCGCCGATGCCCGGCGGCGGAACAGAAGGTATTCTCGACTGAGTTGTCGCTCTATTATTTTTACGGAAGTGATTTTTTGAAAACCCGGCTTACGCTTAAAAGCATAAAATACAGCAGGATAGTTTTCATTATATGCTTTATGGCATATACCTGCGCCTATGTCGGCAGAACCAACTACTCCGCTGCGCTTGCCGCAATCGTAACGCAGGGGCTTTTCACCAAGCCGCAGGCGGGAATAATCGGAACGGTTTTCTTCTTCTGCTACGGCTCCGGTCAGATTATCAACGGCTTTCTCGGCGACCGCTTCTCCCCCTTCGGCATGATTGCGGGAGGGCTTTCGATTTCCGCCGCCGCAAACCTTATGATGTCATTTTCCGACAGCTACATCGTTATGTCCGTTATATGGGGCATAAACGGCGTTGCACAGTCGATGCTGTGGTCGCCCATACTCAGAATATTCTCCGGCGTAATACATGAGGATTTGCGTCAAAAGGCATGTCTTAATGTTTGCATAACGGTACCCGCCGGAACCGTTGTGGCGTATCTTATGTCCACACTTGTAATCAAATACTCCGTATGGCAGAATATTTTCCGTATAGCCTCGCTTGTGCTTTGTGCCGCGGCGGTAATTTTCCTTTGTGTGTACTCGCGCGTAAAAAAGCACTTTACGCTTGAGGAGGTCGCAATTCCAAAGGTGAAAAGCTCTGACGGTAAAGCCTCCTCGATGAAGCTGCTGCCGGTTATGCTCACTTCGGGTCTTGTGCTTGCCATGCTTCCGACCATGCTCCACGGTGCGCTCAAGGAGGGCATAACCACGTGGGTGCCCACAATGCTTACGGAAACATACACGGTTTCGGCGTCGTTCTCTGTATTCATATCGGTTGTGATGCCTGTTTTCAACGTCTTCGGAGCATACTTTATTTCTCCGCTGTACAAAAAGCTCTTCAGGCGGAATGAAATGATTTCGGCAATGTTCTGTATTCTTGTTGCCTGCATACCGCTTACGGTGCTGCTCTTTATCGGTAAAATTCCGGTGCTGCTCGGCATTGTAATGCTTGCGGTAACAACCACCATGATGCACGCGTTCAACTACATGCTTATCACAATGGTTCCCGTACGCTTTGCTCCGTTCGGCAAAACCTCCACCGTAACAGGGCTTATGAACGCCTCGGCATACGCCGGCTGTGCACTGTCCGCCTACGGCTTCGGCTGGGTTTCCGATGCGGTAGGCTGGCAAAAAACAGTGGTTTTCTGGATGATAATTGCGGGCGTGATTATCGTTTCCTGCCTTATGTGCATGAAGCCCTGGAGGCGCTTTACCGACTCGCTTGACGCAGAGGAAAGGAGAGCGAAGCAAAATGAATGTGTATGACTTCGATAACACCGTATACGACGGCGAGAGCGCAATTGATTTTTTCATCTGCTATTTGCGCCGCGACCCGTCACTTGTAAAATACATTCCCAAAATCGTCCGCGCACTCATCCGCTACAAGCGCGGCACAATAAGCATCGAGCAAGCACTGGGCGAATACGGAAGGATTGTTGAGGATTATTTTTCAACCGTAAAGGGGCTTGAGGATGATGTACGCATATTCTGGGATAAGCATATCGGCAAAATAAAGCCGTTTTACTATGAGCTGCACTCCGATGATGACCTGATAATCTCAGCCTCGCCCGAGATATCGCTCAAGGATATCTGCGCCCGGCTGGGAATAAAGAAATACATCGGCACGGCGTTTGATGAAAGCGGAAAAATTTCCCGTTTCTGCTTCCGCGAAAACAAGGTCAAGGCTTTTTTCGAGCTGTATCCGAATGAAAGAATAGAAAATTTTTATACAGACTCCCTCAACGATAAGGCACTTATAGACATATCCGAAAACGCCTTTCTGGTTAAGGGAATGAAGATTACAAAGATAAAATAGCTTGCAGCTTAGGCTGTCAGCTTACAAAGGACGAAAGCCTCCCGCCAAGGGGAGGCTTTAGCTTTCCGCTACGGGCTACAAACAATCCTCCGTCAGTGCTTACGCACTGCCACCCTTTGCCAAAGGAGGCTTTCGATAGCCGTAAGTGCTATAGGCTATAGGCTACAAGCTAATAGCTAAACAGCCGCCGCCCTCGCTTATATGATATGATCCCCTTAGAGTAGACAGTGGAAATAAAAAAACACTGCTACGGAAAGGGGATC
>LFSB01000012.1 GCA_001513045.1 Clostridiales bacterium DTU089 | reverse complement strand
ATCCCCTTTCCGTAGCAGTGTTTTTTTATTTCCACTGTCTACTCTAAGGGGATCATATCAAATTATATTGACGACCCATTTCCTGTTTATATAAATATAACCAATCGTAGAGCCAAATTCATACTCTTGAATTCAAGAGTTAAATTTGGCTCTTTTTGTTATGCAAAAAAACAGGACAAGCTGTTTGCTTTAAGCGGTTGCCGCGGTCCTCCACTTCGATTTGAAATCTAAAAAATTCAGATTGATTGGAGGAAAGATTATGGCTTACAACAAAGCAAGCGCGGAAAATGAATGGCGCAAAATCAAAGAAAAGGAAGAGGCTGATTTAAGACGCCTTGGATTTAGTGAAGAATCTATCGCAGAACTCCGTACGGATGATTGGGAAATGTTTAAATCAGACAGACGGTATTATGAGCGTAAAAATGACATTGATACATACGAAAATCAACCGTCAGATGAAGCTCATTCTGAGATTCGCAGTGTTCAGGATTTATTGGACAATGTTGATAATCGGTGGCTGTATCAAGCTCTTTTAATGGTAGACAAAATTACTTTGCAGATAGCTGTTTATAAAATCAACGGCTACTCCCCACATGAAATCGCCGGGATTCTAAGGCTTACTGACAAAGCTGTTTACCGACGATTGGACAGACTCAAAGAAAAAATTAAAAAACTTTTTTAGACTGAGGGGAAAACCGGGGTTTCTCAGCGGCTATTGGGTGAAGGGACAAAAACCTTCACCCATTCTTTTGGTAGTGATGAATGGGTTTGATCTTTCACAACTGAATACCCATTCATCAAGCACATTCCCATTGCTTTTGTGATGAGCATAAGCCACTTTAGCAGCTGCGCCATGATTCTGAAATTGGAATGACCAGATCCCACATTCATTTTATCTGCGTTCACCAGAATTCCAGAGAGCGATAACAGTTTGCTATGAGTATCGGGCAGCTCCCGATACGGCGATAACCGGCAATGGGGCTAATGATACTCCCGTCCAGTCACAGTCCGAGCGTGAAGCGGTACTACACCGTGATCCGTCGCAGGCAATGAGGGCGGCTCTGTGAGAACCACAGTTGGGGTGAAACTCCCGTGGAGCTGGTTAAGGACTTTCGTTCTTTGCTGCCAGCCGCTTGATGACTTCCCTGTGTTTACTATCTAAACACAACAAACCGGGGTGTCGAGGACAAATTGGTTTGTGTTTAACCATAAGCCATACAACAAGACGGGTTTATTGAAACAAAGATGTTTTGTTTATATCTTTACGACCTTAATTATTTGTTTTGTTGTATGGCGTACATAGGCAGCTTTCTGCCTATTTCATGAAAGGGAGGTCATACATCGTGAACCAAACATATTTGCGCGGGGAAGTCTATTTTGCAGATTTAAGCCCTGTGGTCGGCTCAGAGCAAGGTGGGCACAGACCAGTACTTATCATACAGAACAATGTTGGAAATAAATTCAGCCCAACCGTCATTGTGGCGGCAATTACCGCTACGCTCACAAAAACTAAGATTCCAACGCATGTACTCATTGAAGATGCTTATGGTCTTGAAAAACAATCCATTATTCTGTTGGAGCAGATACGGACAATTGATAAAACAAGACTTTTGAACCGTAAAACAATTCTTGATGAATCTGTTATGGAAAAAGTGAATCGTGCTCTGGCGATCAGCTTGAATCTATAAGCCCCTGTATTTTATTTTTTGATACAGGCGTTCAATTTTAAGGAAGGTGAAGCAGTTGAACTTTAAAGAAATATATCAAATCGTGCTCAAGGACTATCCAGATATTCTTACAGTAGAAGAAATGAGCAGTGCACTCGGGGTAAGTTCTAAAACAGGTTATAAGCTCATAAAAGACGGAAAAATTCAAAACATGAAGGTCGGCAGAGCATATCGTATTCCGAAAGTGCATTTGCTTTGCTTCTTGAAGCTGAATATGCAAACAGCTTAATTAATCAATTATCGCACATTGGACTATTTCGCTGAATCCGATTACAATATAGGTGGTCAACGGCAGTAGTCCAATTTGTGCTACATATCAAAGGAGGAAAACAATATGGTAGCAGGACATCTGCAAGAAAAGAATGGCATATTTTATATGGTCTTATGCTATCCCGGAACAAATGGAAAGAGTAAATCAAAATGGGTTACAACCAAGCTTCCCGTAAAGGGAAACAAAAAGAAAGCGGAAGCTATGCTTCGTGATGCTCGTAAGGATTTTATACCACCGGAAGAACCGGTAAAGTCTTTGACTTCATCAGATATGCTTTTTACGGATTTTATGACGCTGTGGCTTGCCGTGGCAAAATCGACGATTAAAATCACGACATACTCATCCTATTCCATGATGACAAATAAGATCATCATTCCGTATTTCAAACCTATGAATTTGAAACTAAAGGATGTGAAACCCAGTAATATTCAGAATTTCTACCTCAGTGAACTTGAAAGAGTAAAAGCCAATTCCGTTATTCACTATCATGCCATTATTCACAGAGCAATGAAATATGCTGTAAAAACGGAACTGATCGCAAGTAATCCGGTTGATCGGGTTGACAGACCAAAGAAAAATGCTTTTCAAGGCAACTTCTACAGCGAAGAAGAATTACAGCAGCTTTTTGAAGCAGCCAAAGGCAGCAAGCTGGAGCTTCCAATTGTTTTGGCATCTTTCTACGGCTTGCGGAGAAGCGAAGTGTTGGGGTTGAAATGGGACGCTTTTGATTTTGTAAATAACACGATTGCGATTCAGCATACGCTTACAACCTGTATGGTGGACGGCAAAAAAATAGAAGTAGCAGCGGATACAACTAAAACAAAATCCAGCAGAAGAACACTTCCGTTAATTCCGCAATTCAAAACGATGCTTCTTGAACGTTTGGAACTGCAAAAAGAATATAAGCGGGTATGCGGAAAGTGTTACAACAAGAAGTATGTAGATTATATCTGTGTGGATGAAATGGGTAATATCATCAAACCCGGATACCTCACAAATGCTTTTTCAAAGTTGCTGGAAAAGAATGATATGCGACATATCCGTTTCCATGACCTTCGTCACACCTGTGCTTCGCTGTTGCTAAAAAACGGCGTTCCGATGAAGCAGATTCAGGAATGGCTCGGCCACAGCGATTTTTCTACCACTGCCAATATTTATGCTCATCTGGATTACAATTCAAAGCTCAATTCCGCACAGGCTATGCTTACAGGGATGAGTGATGCGCTGGTATCTGTGACATAAAAAGAACGCAAAAAGCGTTCTTTATATAAGCAGTAATTCGCACCCATGTGTTTTTGCTGTTTGTGGGCGTATATCGGCTCAAACATGAAGAGAAAAGCCTCAAAATGAGGAGAAAAATCAGTTGCCGCTTGAAAAGAAAAAAGTCTGCAAGCGGCTGGAACCCGCTTGCAGACTGGCTTTTTGGCGGAGAGGGCGGGATTCGAACCCGCGTGAGATTGCTCTCAAACTGATTTCGAGTCAGCCCCGTTATGACCGCTTCGATACCTCTCCGTGTATATTTCAACTCATCTGTCTCAAAATTGACCTACGGAAAAAGAAGAGAAAAGATGAAGAGAAAACAAAAATTATTGAGTTTTTAAAATTCTGGGAAACCGCATGAACACTGGATAAACGGAGATCAGCTTACCAAAGTGAAATGCTGATTTCGAGTCAGCCCCGTTATGACCACTTCGATACCTCTCCGTATTCAATTTATGTCATCGGCACGCTCAAAATTTTATGATTTCGAGGCATAAAAAACGGGGTAAAAGGGCTCATAACCTCACATAAATCGTTATGTTGCTATGCCTCAGAGCCGCATGGAATAAGAGCTTTTATGTTTCTCGTCATAATCTCATATATCGCCCCAAATCAGCTCGCGGGAGAGTTTTATAACATTTTTACAACACGATAACATCCTTTCGGTTAGCTATCTGATCTTACCTCAAGCTCAATTTCAGGTGTTTCAACTTCAACTTCTATCGCGGTACGGATAGGTTCATATATGGGTATGCTTTGTTCAATAGCCTCAAAACTGACAATCAATGAATATTTGGCCTTAAAGAGAGAACCCCAACCCTTACCAAGAGAAACGGCGTGTTCCAAAGAATCAACGCTGTTCTGAATGTATTCTCTATAAACAATTTTTGGATACGAGTACATACCGGTTGTCAAGGACTCTAAAGTATATTTGCCAACCTGAACGATTTCCTCAGCCACGGCAGTCACCCCCAAACTCATTCAAAAAAATATAATCTACTATACGGATAATGTGTGACGACGCGTCCATCATTTAGGACTCTGAGTTGTCAGGTACAAATTCAACGATATCTTCAATATTGCAGTTGAGCGCAATACAGATTTTACGCAAAGCCTCCATCGAGACATCCTCGCCCTTTCTGAGCTTCGTCATGGTGCTGGATGACAAACCACTCTTCTTGTGAAGATCACCCTTGCTCATTTCTTTATCAACAAGTAGCTTCCAGAGTTTTTTATAGCTTGCTTTCATGATCTTTACCTCCGCATAGAATGTCACATTATATTATATCACAAATATTCCTCTTTTTCAAGATAGTTTCAATAATTTCGGACTTTTTCGACCGATTTACACGATTTTCTGTGGATTAGCGGAATAGTCTGTGCCAATAAGAAAAAATGAGCTTATGTGCCAGTGTTAAGCACATATGTTTCTTCTCCGAGGTCCGTCCGTTCATCGGTCAGACGCCCAGTTTCGCTGATGGCAGCGTCATAACCGGTGAGAGCTGCGAGGGGAGAAAACTGGGCTGCACGATCCAGCATGGACATCTGCGGTCTGGTTTTGGAGACATGATGGGGCAGATTGATGATGTCTTCGTATAAATCCTTCACATTTCTCCCCTCCGTTTCGGTTTATTATAGAGCATCTTTAGGGCAGCTCTTGACGCATTCCATACATAGAATGCACTCTGTTCCATTTTTTCTTTTTCTTGAGTTGTCGGTAACATCAACATCCATCGGACATACTTTTTTACACTTGCCACATGATACACATTTGCTTTTGTCGCATTTGATTCTAAACAGTGCGAAGTAGCTCATCGGTTTCAAAAACACTGTAATGGGACAGATATATTTGCAGAAAGCTCTGTTGTCTTTGAATGCAATCGCAAGAGTGATACCAACAACATAGTCTTTCTTCTATTTCGTGAGGAAGAACCATATGGTGTTTAAGCTGATCATGATCAATATAGGTTACAAGTTGCATATTGTTTCTTTTGCTCTTGGGTAGTGATGACATATCAGACTGCGCCATCGGAGAAAAGGGATGATCTCGCTTTGGTTGTTCTGTAGCGGCAATCTTTTCAAGGTCATCTGCAAGTAAATTATGACCCAACTCGCGTTCAGATTGAATAATCGAGTATGCAATTTTTTTAAGTGATACTGCATCTTCCGAAAATATCGCCCGGAAGAGGCGCTTGAACAAATCAGCTTTCATGGCTTTACCCTCACATTACTATATTTGATTACTTATAGACATTCCGGCTATATCATACGATACTTCTGTTGCCCGGATGTGGATTTCTCCATAGGCGAAATTTGGCCATGATCAGTATTTACATGATTCAAGAAAAGAGTTCCGAGTAACAATCTGTCACCTCGAGAAATTCTGTTCCACTCATACCCCTTAAATAGATCGCGAACAAGAAATTCTTCACCTTTTTGAAGCTGATGAGTTTCTTCTATTGCTATGGCAAGCAGATCATTAACATTCGGCATATTGACCTCCATTAAAATATCAATGTCAATATTGATATTATACGCATATACAGTAGCCAAGTCAACAGGTGCTGAACCTTTCATGCCAATAATTTGCTGTAGTATGAAGGGCAGAAAGAAAAAAGTCAGCACACACAACGTAGCACACACAACGTAGAAGAGCACTGTATGTACTGGCTTAAAATATGTACCGCCGCAGTTCTCTGCGGCAGGGAAGGAAAATGGCTGTGCGCTCATCTTGTATCTCTTTCTTGTGATGACAAGCTTTTCTGAGCAAGCCGGAGTGCTTCGTTAGGGAACATGGCATTGTGATAGGCTTCGAGAACGGTTCTTTTTCTATCCAAGCGAACATCAACATATCTGGCTGTCACATCAGCCATATTTGTGGAAATTCCAAGGGACATCCCAATGCCCTTGAGCGTATGGCCGAGAATTTCACCGACCGTATAAAAATCTCCGGTCAGCTCATGCATGTTGGTCGCCGCAGAATGTCGAAGGTCGTGAAAACGGATGTGTGGCATATCGTTATGCCTCAGAAATTGCGCAAAATTGTTTGTAACCCGTTCCGCTCTCAAAGGAGCACCGTCCGCTTTTGCGACGACAAGCCGATTGTCATAGTAGGGTTGTCCCGAAAGGCCGGCAAGCTCCTTTTGTTTTTGCTGAAGCAAGAGCTGTTTTTGAAAATACGGGAGGGTAATTTCCGTAATCGGTAAGGTGCGCCCCTGCGATTTTGTCGGAGCCATTTCTTCTATAATGTTTGTCTTGGGCGGAACCTTAAACGGCAATTGCTCCACAATAGAAAACTGTCTGTTTTGCAGGTCAACATTATTCCATCGCAAACCAAGAACCTCATTCCTTCGCAGACCATATAACCCGCTGAGAACAAAAATCATCTCCCACTCGTTACCTGCGCCGAGCGCCATAAGGTGCTGCATTTGTTCAATGGTATATGGGTCTGGCGTTTTTGCATCTTTTCCAAACTTTGTGAGAATGTCTCTTGCGGGATTGCTTTCAATATAGTGATATTTGCGAGCCGCTTCAAAGGCTACGCCAAGGATGCGCTGCGCGTATCGACAAGTGCTCACGGACAGCCCTTTATCGCTAAGTTGCTTCAGCATATTGTCGATCATAGCAGGGGTCACTTTTTTCAACGGGACATTTCCGATATAGGGAACAATGTGATTTTTGATGTGGCATTTATAGCCGCTGAATGTGCTTGGTCTGAGATTAGCCTTACCATGAACCTCAACCCAGTTTTCAAGATACTCCTTGACCGTTTGCTTCGCGTCGGCGGCCTTGATCGGCTCAAATCCGGGATTGATGAGCTTCGTCCTCATTTCCGCTTCGTGGTCAAGTGCTTCGCTCTTTGTAAGAAAGCCGCGTTTCCCGTATGTTTTATAGCCGTCAGCGGTCTTATAGCGGATGAAAACATCGTAAACGGTTCCGGCTCTGGAAGTGCTGCCGCCATCGGCGGTTCGTTTGTTTTTTACCTGTCTGATTGTAACCGACATGGGTATTCCTCCTATACATTACATTGTGCGGGACGGATGCAGTTTCTGCCATACCAATCCCAGATCGCCTGATCCGCAAGCAGACAGCGATTTCCGTTTTGGATGAACTCAATCTCGTGATGACTAATCATATCTCTGAGCTTATTGATGCCGATGCCGCTGTATTTGCTCATTTGCTCTACGGTTTTCAACATCGGAATAATGTCTGGCTCATAAGCCGGCTGCTTTCCTCTTGCCATAAGCGATCCCTCCTATTTCTGAACTACGATATAGTCAAAGCCCGGCCTGCTGTTGCAGTAGGTGCAGGTGTCCTTGACCGTCTGATCCTTGTTTACGCGCTTGATATAGTGGCCCGGCGCATTAAAAAAGTCCGTTGCGCATTTCCCGCAAAGGCAAAGCTCAATGCCGTCGCTCCAATCAATTTCAGATGCAAGTCCGATGCTGATACCGAGTGCTCTGTCTACTCGCCGCATGGTTGCCTCGTCAAGTCTGCCGACATAGGTTTCAAGGCGTGTTTTATCTATCGTCCGAATCTGCTCCAGCAGCGCAATCGAATCCTTGTCCAGTCCATACTCATGAGGCAGCATGACATGGACCGGAAGTTTTGCCTTCGCCAGCAGCTTGCTTGTTACTGCAGCAATGATCGTTGTAGGACTATGCTGATTGCCAATATTGTTCTGAATGATGATAACCGGTCGGCGACCGCCTTGTTCGCTTCCGACGACGGGGGACAAATCCGCATAGTACATATCTCCGCGATAAAAGGAGGTATTGCTCATACTCGTTTACCCCCTTTGAATCGCTTTCCGATCTGCTTACAATGCCAGTCGTAAGAATACTGATAACCCTCGTTGTCGTAGACGATAACGCCAAGCTGATTAAGCTTATCCACCAGCTCAAAAGCGGTGCTGTAATCCTTCGAGATATGCCTGATGCTGAAAACAAAGACTGCCGAGATTGAACCGCTTGTCGCAGCGTCAATCATTCTTTCAAGTTCTCTTTGTCCGTAGTCGCATTTTGGTGAAAAGTGCATTGTCCTTGTCCCGACATGAATATAGCCCTCGCTGTGAAGTTCACTCTGTAAAGCGGAAATCTGGTTTTTGGCGAGATTGTATTTTGTGGTACCGGTGTTGCGCGCAAGAATCCACGCGCCCATTGTTTTATTAATCATTGTGTAAGCTCCCTTTGTTTTTGGTATGTAGGAGCGCCGCGGCAGGTGGGATATGGGGAAGCACAAAGGCTTCCTATCTTCCTGCTGCGACATTCCTTTTTTCTAAAGCGTTAATATTTGTCCTCGACACCCCTCAACGCAGAAGGGACACATTTTGCGGCTGACAGCTATCAGCTCTACGGGTCTCTCACCCCCGGCGCGGTTCTCGCCCGGATGCCCTCATTGGCTGCGACGGATCGCGGCAAATACCGCGTGGGCGCTCGGCCTGTGACTGGGCATGAATCTCATTGTCTCTGCCGCCCGTCATCGCCTCAACGGGAGCTGTCCGTTGTTTTCAAGCGTCTGTTTATCGCTCACTTCCTTTCGGAAGGTCTTGGCGCAGGGCTTGTCTGGCTCAGAGCGGCAGGATCGTACAAAATGCGTGACTTATTCAGTTGTTACGAAGGGAGATAATTTCAGTCGCGTGTGCGGCTTTTTCATTGCCCTTCACCTATCGTCCGGAAAAGGACGTTTTGTGGGGGTGTTTTCAGAATCTTTTTTTCGCCTTTTCAATTTTCTTTAGCGCTGCACAAATGCTTTCGTACACAGATTTGTGATTGCTGCCTTCAATCGCAGCAATTTCACGAGTGGATAGTCCTTCGACCACGTATTGCAAGTACCGACGCTTCTGAATGTCTGTTAAACACGAATCTACAAGCCGCATGGCATTTTCATAGGTATAAGGATTTGGCGAAGGCTCCAGTTCTTCCAGCACCTCGTTCTCTGTGGATTCCGTTGACAACTGCTCCGTATCCGCAAACTGGTCAATGTCAAGTGTGCGCTTGGATTCCTGTGTGTCCTTTCTGTCAACGGAGCGATAGTCCGCATCTGACCAGCTCTTCCAAAGCTCATAGTCCGCTTCCGTGAGAGATGGGTCGCTTGCCAGAAAGTCCTTTTTAGAAATGCCGTAATCACCGTTCGCGCCGGAATAGATGATGCTTTCGCTGTATCTGTTTTTGCCGTAGTCCGATTTTTTGAAGTTGTTAGCCATTTTTGTGATCTCCTTTGATTTTTTGAATTTGGAATAGAATCAAAAAATCAGAGATCACGGGTATTTGGCGGTCTGGCACTGCCAGCGGTCATAAAACATAAAAAGCCCTTTCCGCTTTCAAGGCGGTCGGGGCTTCACGCAACAAAAAAGAAGCATGACGAAAACAGCTTTGAAAGCTGTCTGTCATGCTCCTAACTCGAAGGTCCTCGTTCTCACCGCGAAGCGGTGGATACAGGCTCTTTTCCGGCTTGCTTTAGCCGAATGCCGCAGTCCACATCATGGTCTGCCTTTTAGCGGTCTTAACGCTGCATTCGCGCCGTGTCCGGCGGCTGGTGCTATGTACGAGACATAGTTTTATTTGATTGTGTGGATGTGCTCTATTGATCGCCTACCGTTATGAGATAACGTGAACCGCATATCGGGCATTTGATGATGACATGATCCAGTCCTTTGCCGTCGATCTGAAGAATGCTGACCTTTGCGCCCTTCGGTTTGTCGCACAGCCTGCCTTTCCCGCACTTTGGGCACTTCACAAAATCATATCGTGTATTGTCGTTATCTTCTATTTTGCTGATCTGAATCATTCTGTTATCTCACCTCGGTTCATGTGTTCAATAAATACTGAACATTGTGGGTAAAAAAAGCCGCTGGGTCGGCTTTAAATCAGTCGATGCTCGCGCAGACGAATTTCCATCGCCTTTTTCGAGACCTCAAACTGCTGTGCAAGATATTCGATGCGGTCGGCACCGGTAACACGGTAGAACGCTTTTTTGACCAGACATAAAGGAAGAAGAAGATCGCTGCCCAGCATATCCGCCTGCCGTTCAATAGACTTGTCCACATCGGAGCTTTTGGAAACGCTTTTGAGCATGGCGGCGGTATCGCCGGAGCCGCAGTATAGCTCCTGATGAATGAGCCAGTGTGCCAGCTCATGGGCACAGGTAAAGCGAAGCCGTCCGTCGCTGCGGCAACGAAGCAGGCTGGCGTCAATGATGATTGTACCGCGTTCCATGAATACAAGCTCATATTCATTGCTTGCGGCGTTATACAGGGGAACATAATCATCGTCGAACACGGTCTCGCCCAGGATACGCCCATTCTTGCGAATAAACTGATATTCCAGAGAAAGGCCGAGTGATTCAATAATGTCTTCAATCGGAATGCTTCTGATTTCGCTGCCCATGATGAGCATGGGATCATACTGCTTCAGCGTATTGCGCGCGATGCCTTCCAGAAGTTCCGGGCGCATATATCTCAAATCGCTCATTCGCTGTCCTCCTGCATTTTTCGACGCCGAGCCTCCAGCTTGGCGATGAACTCCTGCCATTCCTCATCGGTGGCGTCAACGTCCTTTGCGGTACGCAAAGCGACACGGACAATATCCCTGTCCATGATATATTCCGGCAAATCCTTTGAAACGGTCGGCGTGCTCTTCGATTTTGCGGCCAGATCGTACAGCGTTTCCGCTTCCTGCTCAGAGAGTAAAAGCAGTTCTGCCATGCGCGAAAGAATATCATCCTTCGGAGCCGGGTTGCGATCCTTTTCCATGTTGCACATATAGACCGGTGAAATGTCGAGCAGTTCCGCAAACTTCCTCAGGGAGATTTGCCTCAGAAGTCTTTTTTCTTTGATAAAAGAGCCAAAGGTTTCTTTCGTCTCCATCATGACCACCTTTCTAACATTCGTTCAATCAAGACTGAACACGATAGCTATATTATACGCAGAACCGGCTCCCATTTCAATAGGTTTCGGCAAACATGAAAGGAGGTGGGCGTTTTGTCGCCCACCTTTTTCTAAGAGCCCGACATTCTTCAGGCTTTGTGCTATTTCAATCATTTCACGTCAGAAAGAGCTTTGTCAATTTGCTCCTGATATGACGCAGCGACAGTATTCGGCGACAGTATCTTGATTTTTCCGGCGTAAGTAAATATCCACGCAAAGAATGTTGGGCTTGTGGAGATATTGACCGTCGCCTTAAAATGTCCACAGTCAGCAGCCTGCGTTTCCACCTTGTCTCCGAAACGGTCAACAATAGATTTCATTAAACTGTTTTCGCAAAGCAGTTCCACGGTACATAGCTCGCCATCGTACATCATGAAAACCTGTTTGCAGAATTCAGCAATATCGTAATCCTTGGGTTTTTTGACAGCAGACGCATCGCTCATTGATGGCTTGTACATCCGGTCAACCCGAAACTTGACAACCTTCCCATGGCTCTCGGAAAAGCCAAAGACATAGTAGCTGTCATTGCTCCACACAAGGTCGTAGGGTGAGAACACATAGACTTGTCCATGGTGCTTGAATACCTTTTTCTTTTCCGGCGTGTATTCATAATACTTGAAGGTGATCTGTCGCTTTTCATTGATTGCTGCATAGATCAGATCAACGATGTAATAAACACTTTCATTGGTCGTTTTCACCCGACCGTCTATGTAAAGCTGGCGGTTTAGCTCACCCGCCTGATAGGGGCTTGCCATTGCCGAAAGCTTTTTAATAAGCGCTTTGCTCTTTTTGGCGGAGATAAACTTTGCCGCCTGAACTGCGTCCACCAGCATTTTCAGCTCCGCAAGCTCCAAATCGCGCTCTCCGATGAAATACTGGTTCTGGCGGCTTTTGTTGCAGACCACATCATAGCCGCACTCCTGAAGTTGTTCAATGTCGTCGGCTACCGTCTTTCGCCCGGCAGCAATGCCAAGCTCGTCCAGATAGTCGTTTATCTCGTGTATCGTGGTTGGGTGGTTCTCGTCAGTGTGTTCACGCAGGAACTTCAGGATATAGAGCACACGGTTTTTAGTCTCTGCCGGCATAGCCGTTCACCTCGATTCAATATGCACTAAATGTCCATCACATGATCAGTCCAAAGCTCGCACTGTGTAATTACCGTCTGAACGGCATCTTCCATGCCCTCCGGGGGTATTTGTGCTTTTTAAGCAGGCGACACACGTTCATTCGCATATGCGCACACGCCGAGTCACATCTCGATTCAATTCCAATATTTGATGATAGGGATTCATTATGAAGCGTTCATTGTTTTTTACCTGTTATCTTGTCCACCAAGCGTCTTCTCCTGTTGTGGCTCTACCACCACCAGCTTTATATGTAAATACATATCCGAGTTTTGAAGACAAATCATTAATCAACGAAGCTATTTCCCTACCTCCAATAATCCAGAAAACGCCGCCTTTGTCCCTGTTGTCTATGTAATCCAAATCTTCAAGTTCAAGTGCTTCTATAAGTAAATCTTCAGAACTGACACCCTCGCGTGAAACTGGTTCATTTGTTACTTCTTCGACTTTATCTTTACCATGATGATCAAGCCATGCAAGGAGCATTACCGGATCGCGTATTATCTCGTCGGGTATACTGGCTGAATCAATTTGAGAGTGATAAGCAGTGCTCGATTGCGCTGTAAGCTCTGCCTCATCTTCAAACGGAATGTCTTGGAAGTCCTCATCAAAGGCCCCCATTTGTTCCAACTCATATTCCAGAAGGTCAAAGTCTGTATCTTCAGAATCATCAGATGCGTAAGCAGTGAGACCAACGTCATCGATATAGTCGTCCCCATATTCTTTAATCGGTTCAAGGAGAATACTCCTAACCATATCAGCCATGTCGTCGCGCGTAAGTGAGTCACGGTTCTCATTTGATTCCAAAAGAGCCGGCAACACCTCATAGCGAGCCATTTCGTGAGAGCATGGATAGATATAATACTGCCTTGCGGCAGCTCGACAGAAGTCTGTGTAAAAATCATTTGCCGATGCAAAAGAATGATTATATGAAGCTAATGATTCATAGAAGTAATCATCATGACTTCCAGCCGAAAGCCAGTCTGACAGAATCGCACTTTCTTTTCCATCGGAGTTTTTCATGGAGAACGAAAGCATATACGCGCTTTCATTGCGAAAAAAAATTACAGTTCTTGCTTTAATAATTCGGGCAAGTATTAGCTGTATCTCACTGGCTGTGACACTCCGGTCTCCTTTTGGTACAGCTAAATCCACAGCGAAGTAGTATATTGCAGCACTTCGAGCATCATCAAATACCGAGCCGTCGATCTTGAAAAGAAAGGACATGGTTTTTGCAAATAGTAGTGATGTTCTATCGGAAGATGATAAAACCGTCTTCGTTGCTAAGACACCATAAACGAAGTGCATTGAGTCATTGTCTGAATAGAGAACGGTTGAGGCGCAAGTGTGACCAATAGCAGAGAAAAAATTCATTGCGACTGAGTCAATACTTTCATCATCTGAAAACAACTCATCTATGTTTTTCTCATACCACAAGTCCATCACCGCGCCTCCTTTCACAACATTTCTACATCAATTAGCCATTAATTAGATGAGCGAGCCTTTCCTCATAAGGGTATCCTTCGATCTCCTCCGAAAAAGACTTCATCATCTCATAAACACGAGTGATGTAATCTTCCTGCGTAGTGCACCCATCGGTGCTCTTTTCGTATAGAACCTCAATTCCGCCAAGCACATATGAGTGGAACAGCTCCATGTTTTTTTCGAGGTTTGCGGCCTGGTTAGGGTCTGCATCATACCTGAATGCTCTGTCAATTCTTGCTTCTGTTGTAAGGCTTGAACTTTCGTCAAGAAGCATTACTAAGCGGTAAAGAAAAGAACAGTCTTCGCGGCACGTTGCAAATGCGTCTGCATAAACTCTTGCTCTATCTTGTGATGTGTTATCGCGTGCTGCCGTACGATTGTAGAGCAAACCGAACACCGCACCATTCATATAAACATCAATATAGCGATCATAGAGTTTGGCATCATTAACCAAGAACTTCATATAAGTGGCGTGCTTTCCGACAAGGGTATAGTCGTTTTCAAACATGATTTACACTCCTTTCAGTTCGGAGAACTCTTCGCTGTGTTTCAAAAGTCGATAACTGGAACCTACGCGATCAGCTATTACAGGTTCAGCATATCTCCAGTCTTTTTGCATGACAAACATTATTACTTGCTCTGCCACTTCAGGTAGAACCTTTGAAATGTTACTTGTATGCGTTTCATCAGCGTTAGAGAACGGTGCGTCCATAACGAGCGGATACGGCTCAGAGGATAAGTCAAACTCTTGTTCACCAGCCTTGCTGATTATTTTCTCCTTCGCCAATGCGACAAGACCAGCGATAAATGCGAAGTTCTTAACTCTATTAAGACCCTCTGATTCGCCGGATTCAATCTCTGTATCTGAGATTGTAGTCATAAGGGCAACTTGGTATTTTGCATCAATAGCCACACGTCTGTGGCCGTGATACATCCTTTCAAATATTGAATTAACCTTTTCTTCAAGTTCTTCCCGGATAAAGCCTTCCTTCTCTTTGTATGTAGATACCAACCAATCAGAGATGGCTTCGGCGTAGCGAATATACAGCATGGTTGATTTGTTTTTGCCAGAAACCGCGACCAGCCCATCATATATTTTTTGGAAACGCTCAATTTCCGTCTTCGCTGATTCGTCTTCTCGGATGAGGCGTTCGCGTTTGGAATTCAGATCTTTCAGCCGAGTTTTCACATCTCCAAGCTCGGCTTCAAATTTCTTCATATCCTCTTTGCCCTTTATGCGGTCGATGATGTCTTCAATTTCATCGTTCCATTCCTGAACCCGTGTTTTTGAACGATACAACTCTTGATATCGTGTCTCTATACTCGATAGAATACGCTCAGATCCAGAGCCAAAACTGGCAACTTTGTTTTTGTAATTTCGGACAGCATTTCCTATGGATTCCGGTGGAACATACTGCATTTCGGCAAGGATGTGGGCAAGAGCATCGCTTCCCGGTGAAAGCTCACAGCCACATATGCAAGTTCCCCTCTTTACAATGTCTTCAAGAGTCGCTTTAGTAAGGTCTTTAATTCCTTTGTCATCAATTTTTGCTTCATGCAAAAAATCAGACGCACGGTGCAACAGCGGCTGAGAATAAAAGTGCATTGCGCCAGCACTATATTCATCAAGCAGGGCTTTTGTTATCGAAGATTGAGCAGATAGTTCCTGCGAAACGCGACGCTCCAAATCTTCTTTTTTCTTTTGTAGTGCGGAGGTGGTCTGATTGTCTCTTAAAATGGTATCAAGTTGCTCTTTTCTGCCATCGTAGTTGTTAATTTCGGATGCAGTAGTCTCGAGCTGGGTAGAAATCATCTCGCGACGCGCTTGTGCATCTTGAATCCTTTGGATTGCTTCAGAAGCTCTCTTGTCACCATCTAAATCCATTGAGCCATAAAGTGAGCCAATCACGGTCGTTTTTGTGGTTTTAGCCCCGATATGCTTGATTGCATTTGCTAATACAGACAAACCAAGTAGTCCTCTGACTGATTCTGCGAGGTCTTTACGACTACTAACAGAGCCAACTCGTTCGGTGTCGAAGAAGAAATAAGTCGAAAGGTCTTTAGGAAGAATCGAGTTAATTACATCGTCGATTTTGCTCTCTCTTATGTTTTCGGTCTGCCCGTCTTCTCCTTTGTATGACACTTTCATTTTCCCTTGCAAAGGATGAATGCCGCCGTTTTTCTTAATGTATTCCTGTGAGCGGGTTAGAATATAGTGGACTCCACTATGAATTAACTTTATCTCCACTTCAACTTCTGCGCTGCCGCCTTCCATAAGATTGGCTGCAACATCATAGTTTAGAAGCGCATCGGGATGTGGCAGCATTACAGTGGAATAGAAGCACCAGTTAAAAGCCTGAAGCAAGGTGGTTTTACCAAAGGTGTTATCCCCAAGAATTACCGTTACATTCTTCTGGCTATCGCATGAGAAGGTAATATATTGTTCGCCCTTGTACTGCCGAAAATTATGAAGATGCAATGATTCGAGTAACATACATATTCCTCCTCAATAAGTTTTTTTTGACTCATCAACAATGATTTTTTTTATGGCATCAACCATTGCTCCGTCCGTTTTTTCGCGTGTTTTAAGATTGCTTTGTTCCAAACTCAGAATATCGACTTTCATCTGGTTCAGTTTCTTTTCATTAAGCACAGCATCGGTTATTTCAGACATCTTGGTTGCTCCTTTCATCATCAGGCGAAATGTTAAATGCATCTACCAGTTCCACAATGAGTTTATCGACCTCGGATGGGTTCTCAGAAATCGCAGCAAAATCTTTCATCCTCACGATTTCACGAACAGCAAGGGATTTTACGCTGGCGAGTGTTTCAACGGGATATTCACTCACCCTTTCGAGTGGGATAGGCAAGGTAATGAAATCATATATCGTTGCAAAATCCTTACCCTTAAATGTTCGTAGCACTCTCCCGCGGCGTTGGATGTATTCTTTGGGATTGGTGCTGCTGGCAAGAATAAATGCAGTCCTGATACTGGGAATATTTACGCCTTCATCGAGACATCTGATTGCTATAAGAACCTGCTGGTGTTTGCCATCTGCAAATTCTTCTTTAAGGCGTTCTCTTTCTTCGGCATCTTCCTCTGAAGTGAACTTTGATACTCGCATTCCCATTTCATTGCCAAGTAAATCGGCAACGATGTCTATTTGCCTCATATCATCCACAGGAGGCTTGTCTTCTCTATAATCCACATCATGCATGGTGGTAGCACCGCAATACACGAGAATGTGATTATCGTTAACATATGGTTTCATTGAAGCTTTCAATGATGTGATTTTTTCTGTTGCTCCCGCCACAAGCCGGGCCCTCTTAATGAGGAGCATTTTCGCGTATTCGGAAAGAACAACTTTCCCGCCCTTCTTTTTAGAGCTATGAATCGCGTTTACAATTTGAGCGGTAATCTCCATGTATGAAGTTAGCTCATCATCATTTAGCGACACTACAATTGGATGGTAGTAATAGGGCGTGAGCATACGATTGTCGATAGCTTCTTTCAATGTGTATTCAATGCACTTTTGCCCAAAATAGGAATAGAGTTTCTGCGTTCCTTCCTCATCTCCGTATCGATCAATCGTAGCCGACAAAGCAAGACGATACTTCATATTAGGTAAAAGTGTTCTGCTCAAATTGTCAGCCCCAAAGTTATGGGCTTCGTCAACCACCAAAAGTGTGTTTCCTTTTAATGACGATATTTGATCTTGGACATATTTGCTCGAAAACATAGCATTAGTTGAGATGACGCAGAAATGGTCATTGACGCCCAAATTGAATCCTGTGGCCGCTGTTTTTAACCGGTCACGCCAGTTCTTTTGCGGAGAAGCAGAATAGCAAACGATGGGCTTCATACCAAAGTTTTCAATGTCATCTTTCCATTGCTCAACCAAGTGCTGATATGGACAAACAATGATAATCGCGAGTTTTTTATTCGCCTCTTGATAAAGTTCGGATATAGCTGCAAGGGCGGTGTAAGTCTTTCCTGTGCCGGTGGCCATATCAAATATTCCAATAAATCCATTTGCTTTCCATTGCGAAGTGGCTTGCTTTTGATATTCGCGTATGGATACCCAGCTTGGGATTCGGGGAAATGGGTGCGAGAAATCATCACAAGTATTTGCGCTTTGGCTTTCTGGTTCTTGGGTCATGCGCAAACAACTGGTATCGATCATATCGTTTTTTCGATACTGTTCAATGATGGCTTTTTCAACAGAAGGAAAGGAGACAACCATAATGCTTGGCTCGTAATCATTCCACATGGCATTAAACGCTGCTTGTTTTGCCATAACGCGACTTTCGTCCTGCGACCAGGAAGTGAACACATCAATTGATTCATAGTTGTGAGAAAACGCATTTGCACTCTCATTCATTGATCCGGTGAAAGCAACGATGTTGTTTTCACAATCATACATCAATCCCATTTTTTCATGGAACATTCCAATATGACTATCTTCTTCAAGAAAAGCGATTTTTATTTCCAAGCGCCCTGCGGCGATCAGATTTGACAGCAGATTAAGACGTGCCTCCTCAAACCGTCCCTTGGAAGCACGGAGTTCTCGCAACAAGGTTTGCTCGATAATTTGTGTTCTTCGTTCAAACCCATCTTCTATGGCGGCTATGTCCTCCGGTGATAGCTTGGGAGAGGCTATAAGCTCAATTGTACCGCCATTATCAATAAGTCCTCCCAGTCCTTGCGTTAGTTCAATAAGAGCCGATGAAGAGAAAAATCCAACAGCTCGTTTATAAGCCACAGATTGACAAAGAATTGGCGTGTAAAATTCTCTAACAACATCGTCCAACCGCGACCGGTATTCCGGTCGGATGTCTATGTCTCTAAAGCTCAAATCAAACCCCTCCTAACTGTTTTCTTCGATATAATTCAAAGCGCCCGTCAATATTTCATAGTCCTCTGACGAGGTGAAGAAACTGGTGCTAAATCTGACCGTTCCAGATGGAAATGTTCCTAAAAAACGATGTGCGATAGGTGAGCAATGCAAACCAGTTCTGACTGCAACATTATGGTCGCTTAGTACTTGTCCAATGCTATCAGGCGAGTACCCATCGAAAACACACGAAACAATCCCTATGGAGTTTTGTGAGTTTTCAGCACCGACTATATGCACATTAGGAAAATCCGATAGAATGCTGATAAGTGTTTGTCTGTTTTCTTCTTCCTTTGCACGCACTACTGAGCACGTCTTTTCGAGCAGCCATTTCAAAGACGCATTTAGTCCTGCCAATGCTGCCACATTAACACTTCCAGCTTCAAGACGTGAGGGAAGAAACGAAGGCATATCTTGATTTGCTGACTCCGTGCCCGTTCCCCCATACATCAAAGGCCGCAATTCCGAATCACTTTTTGCAATAAATCCGGAAATTCCAAATGGCCCATAAAGGGTTTTATGTCCAGCAAATACAGCATAGTCGATATTATCGTTATTAAGGTTCGTATCAATGAGTCCAGCTGTTTGACTCATATCAATAATTGTGGTAGCTCCATATTCTTTTGCCAATTCACATATGGAAGAAACAGGTGCAACCAGACCGCATACATTGCTGGCATGGCTAACTATCACATAATGCGGTCTGTTCTTTATGAAATCCCTTTTTATGAGCGGCAAATCGTACTGCAATGTGTTTCTGTCAACGGGCAATTGCCTAACTGAAATTGCTGTTTCAGTTTCAAAATGGTGTAGAATGCGCGTTACGGAGTTATGCTCAAAGGGACTTATATAGATATTGCACCCGTTGAAATACTTTTGTCCCTGAATAATGACATTCAAAGCTTCTGTTGAAGACGGGGTAAAGATCACTTGCCTATTCGGGCAGTGGAACAGTTGCAACAGCAACGATCTTGTTTCCTCCACCATATTTGCAGCTTGAAAAGCCAACTTGTGCTGTCCACGGCCAACATTCACACCATAGGATCGATAAAAAGAATCCATATAGTTATATACCACTTCCGGCTTGGGAAATGATGTTGCTGCATTATCAAAGTAGGCTGTTGTCGGCATGGCTTTCTCCTTTATAAAAGGTTCTCAAGCATTTCAATGAGAACTTGTCGCTTCTCTTGTTCGGTTATTGACTCTCCCATTTCGTCAATGGCAGTTGCAACTTCATTTAAAAGCAGCTTTGCACGAGGAGAATAATTGACTTTCGCAAAAGATTTTGTTATCTCTTTTCCTGTGTCATCTATGAATGTAATTCGATATTCATCGGATGAAACAGCTGTATTGGTGTTCTGCTGGTTAAACGAATCAACGGTCTCCTTGAACCTCACTATATACTCAAGAAAAAGCGGAATCGTCTTTGCGTTCCAATCATCAAGTCGCAGAGAACAAGTAACTTTCCCGAGGCGCTCAATAAACTGAGAATCATTTGTTGTAACAGACTGAAACACCTCAAGAATTCGGTTTTCATTTTCTGCGAAAAGGTGATTAATGGTGCTTTCACTAAGCGTTTCGTACCAGTCCTTTGCGGCGGAACAAACGCTTGCTTTAGAGCCGGTCTGCGAAAAAACGCCTTTCACATCATCGCTTAGAGAAGTCAGCAGCGACACTTTCGCATCATCATATATTTGCTTCGTTCTGCGGATCGCATCAACAACTACCGGATTAAACTCATTCAAGTTGAAGATGGCAAATATCTTTTCAAAGAGGTATTCTCTCGCATTGGGGTCTGGCAACTTGAGTGAATTTATGAACTTGCGCTTATCTTTTGGAATTCTCTCTGCGGAACGGCCTTTACCATGATAGATTGACTCCATTTCTTTGGCGTACTTCGGCAAAGACATGTACCATCTATTCATTGCAAAAACGAGGAACGAGAAGCTGTTAAAAGCTTTTTCCTTTTCAACAATAAAATCAGAGAAGATGCTTTCTAACTCCGTCATGTATTGCCGTTTTTCATCGTTCCACGCAACAAATATAGCTGAGAATCCATCTGGGTTTTCATTGATACTATTGAGCAGATCTGCGCTCAATTTCATTTCTTGCCCATGGGAAGTGATAACGATGTTCTTCTTGTATTTGTGCAAGATAACTGCAATATAAATCGGAATGACACCACGCTTAAGTCCAATGCCTTGCTGTCCTGGCAACGTAAGCGCATCATACAAAAGCGAGAATGAACTGCCACTATCCTTAGTCGCTGACATAAAGAAGTCATCAATGACCGATAGCATATGACTAATATGAACGTCAACAGGAGCACTCGCAAGAACAGGCATGGTATCAACATCTCGCATTACGCCTGTCTGTATGAGTGTGCTTCGCATAATGGAGACATCTTGGCCAGAACCGGTCAGCCCGAGGTTGCTTGCATATTCGTCTGCCAGCAAACCATTAAGCAACTTGGAACGACTGTTTATTGCCACGGTGGGAAGATCGTTTTTGTTAATTGATTCGTTGTTAATAATTGGGGTGTTGGGGTAAAGCATCTCGCAAATATGAGAAAGCAATTCAGACACTTGCGCTTTTCTGAACACCTTTTGAAGTATGCCGTTATAGTAGAATTCCGCCAAGCCGAGCTCCGGCCTTGTGAATATGCAGATGTAACCGGAAATCACTTCTTCCAGATCTTCGATGTAGATGTCATATTCATCTGAAAGCACCGTGTCATCGGTTGCGAGAGCTTTCAGCTTCTTAACCGCACTGTATTCAAATACAATGGGCTCAATCTCTCTATAAGTCGTTGGAACAATAAATACCAAACGAGGCAAAGACATAGATGATGAAGACACTTTTTTCTTAATCTTTTCAATATCTTCTTCTCCCGAAGGAATGACAGCCAGTACAACGCCATCAGCTTTTGTGGTTGTTAAAATGTACTCGTTCCAGTCTACGATACCCCAGAACTCCTCGCTGCTCATAAAGGCAAAATCGAAATATCTGATGATTTCTTTTTCGTCGTTATAGCGAGTAGGATAGAAGTAATTATCAAAAGCGTATTCATTTAGAATACCAGTAATATTTTCAACAGCTTTTAGATTTTCAATTGTTCGGGCTATTTCGGCTTGAATGTCTACACCGCTACTCTCTTTGAGTTTCAGATAATTGTTGCTTCGGCGAAGATAAATAAGACATTCCTTATCCATAAGGTCGCTAATGGCGTCGGATATCTCTTTTATATCTGACACACTGTCTCGGTAGGTGTCGTTGATTATATCGACAAGTGGCGGCAATTTTTCAAACTGCTCGACAATGTATATCAGCGAAATTGTCTTAATTATTTTTGCACCCAAAGAGTTCTCATCAACGCGGCGCAAAACGCTTTCTGTCAGTTTATACTGTTGATGGGTTGAACTTGTATATGGTTCTTTTCGCAGCAATGGTTCAAAATAATCGTATAAGATATCTGGCGTGAGCATAACAAACTCACTCGCCGCTGTATTTTTCACAAAGGCAGCGAGTGTGTTTTTTTCATCTGAGGATAGGAATGTAAAGAGAGTTCGTTCATTCTGCGCAACCTTCTCTGAAAGGCGAGGAAGAATGAAGGTGGATATTGGATGCAGAGGAAAGCATCCGACTATTGCTGCTCTCGTCGTTTTTTCATCTGATTTGTCGAGCAAACCATTTGTGACAAATCGAGTGGCCAAATCATTGAACATCTGGTGGTGTGCAGATTCAAACTCAGCCCATCCGGTAGGTTCTTTCTTTATTACGGCAGATATAATTTCATACATCTGCGAATAATTGTTATGAAGGCTTATGTGCGTAAACCGCCCGGAAACGCCACGCCAGCCATCCACCTTCTCTTTTGCAAGATTACTATCAATATAATTTGAAATGTCCTTGTGGCAAATTAACATCAAGTGCATTTGCTTTTTACCGCTACGGTTGCATTTTTCGGCAAAATCTTGAAGCAATTTAATATCGCTTAACGATGCCGTCGAAATACTCGACTCTAAGTATTTGCTGAACTCATCATAAACGATATACGCACCTGAATAACCCTTTTCAGGGAGTTTATCGACAACTTTTTCATATAAGTCAACCACGTCGAAACCGAGAAACGGGTTAAACTCACTGCCCGAAGTGAGTTGCGGATATAGTTTTTGAAATGTTGCAAAGGCTTCTACATCAAACTCTTTGAGTTTTAGCATAAAGCCGTCAATGGGCTCGTCAAGCAACCCGGAAAACTTGCTAAAAGTTTTTGGGTAGTTTTCCTTCCAACTATTTATGGCGTTTACCGCAGCAATAAAATGCGTATCAGGCATCAAATCTGACATATCCTCGTCGGAGAGCGCCTGCTGAAGTGCGCTCAGAAACGACTGGGTTAAGCTGTTACTATTTCCGCTTACAACTATGGGGAGAATTCTTTTGGCACTATTTATATACTCAATAATAAAGTCATGAAGATCGGGGTTGCTTTTTTTGGTCTTTTCAAGGAGTGCTGAGAAAAGCCCTGAATCCTTTAAGCGAAGCAAGGCAAGTAAAACAAGAACGATATGAGATTTACCGCGCCCATATGCGCCAATCAGCATACGCGCTCTCTGGGTGGAGTTATCTGCTGTGCTAAGAATAATATCCTCAATTACATCAATGGCAGAGGGGGTAGGTATGAACCCTCTAATCTTGTCTGTGTTATTCAAATCATAAGCAATATTGATGGATGTCTGGAATCCGCTCTCAATGCTTATCAGATTATCTTGCATAATGCCACCCTCTAACGATTTATTTATCCAATGACCGATAATAGGTAAGGATGCAATCCTCAAAAGACAAATCGGTCAAAATGTTTATTACATCCAAGCCTGCGGTGCGGATCACCTTTAGGTATCCCATTAGTTCTAACTTGTATAGAAGGCTGGTCAATGAAATAATACCTATGTCGAATAATTTACCTATGTTGTTGGCATCGCCTTGAACAGCTGAGATTTTAATCTCTTTTTTTCCATGAGCTTGTTCAACCATGATCGCAAGTGCGATAAGGGGCGGAAGTAGGTCCTTCTTGATTTCACATTTCTTGTACGTCTTGCTCTTCCTATTTGAAATGTCCACTAAGCCAAGTTCGCCGAGCGGGCAGTCAATATTACTTTCTGCACTGACTTTTCCGGGGTTTGATTTTGTCCGAGGAACATAGGTACTCATAATACAGTTATAATCGTCCTCCAAGGAACGCTCGGACACATCAACTCCATTTAAGCGAAGATAATTAGAGAGTTGAAGGACAAAGTCGTCTCTATCAAACTCTGTGGGGCGAAACTCATTAAAGAAGTAATACCAAGCCGTAGCATCTTCATAATTGGTCGCCAAGCGATAATGAAGCAAGCAAAGCGTTCCAATTTCTTCAATATAGGGGTCATTATCCAGTACGATTCGTCCGAAGGAAGTCAGGTGCTGGTCGCGTTTTCCTGAAGTTGGCTCAACGGTAAGTGTAAATGCTTGGAGCCAGTACCTCAATGATTTAACCATGTTTGAACCTATTCCGAGAATATCCATAGGGTTCCCATTTGCCCCCATGAAGACGAGTGAATCCTTATTAACGTATTTTAATCCTTTGTTAAGCCAGCCTTTTCTAACAAAGAATGTTTCGTGACCTCTAAATTTCATCTCGATCCTCATCCCTTCGTCTTCAGATACTTATCCATCATGCAGCCGCCATCAAGGTACTTTGCCGTTACGCACATCTTGCATCTACGGCATTTGTTCCCGTTTATGTGGTATTCGTCACCAATGATGGAAATGGCTCCAAAGCGGCAAATCGACTCGCATTTCAAGCATTTTCTGCAAGCATTGTACTTTCTGATTTGATAACTAATCATTCTTTGCAGTTCATCATGATTTGCCACATTCATTGTTTTGATTTTTACTGCATAAGTATATCCTTCTTGTGAGAATGGTTGGATTGATATAATTGGAACTTGCGTTTTTATATCAACAACAATAATCTCATTAATAAGCTTTCTTCCAAGTTCAGGTGCAACGCGGCCAAATGGATTGAATAGTTCAGAAAACCACGGTTCCATAGGCTTGTATAACTGGTAAATTTTTGCATGTTCTTCAGCAGTACAGTTAGTAAACCGGATTTTTATGTCCTCTGCTGCAGGCAATCCGTTGCCGCCTTGTCGAGCCTTCCATTTCCCGGTATCAACATATACTTCTGCATCCGGTTTTCCTATTTTCCGAGCAAAATCAATTAGGAAAGATCGCCATTTGGTGGATTGCTCCGGCATATAGATCGCCGAAAGATACTGCGCGCGCACATTGTTGTTTGGGCAGCACCAGCAACCCACTCGGTCATAGCCCAAACGGTACGCATCATTAAAGTCAATGTGCTCATTCAAAATGTATAGCCATATATCGATGTCTTTCCAGAAGAAGATTGGAGAGGCAACAGTTTGCTTCTGAATCTTTACGGATTCCGTATTTGCTTCAATTCGGTTGTATTTGCTTCGTGAAACAGATTCGCACTTTCTGATGCCATAGAAAGTAAGTATCTGCGTATCACGATAGAGGCTGTTCAGAACTCTTGTAATTGGCCCTGTTTTAAACATAGAACAACACCACCGCATCATTCTGGCAGGTGGGCCAATTTCATCGCACATTTTATAAAAATCCTGCTCTTGGTTTTGTGCTATTTTGAAAATCGCCCTCGGATTCTCCTTCCTAAAGCGCTTTGCATACTCAAGAGTTGATGGGAATTCAAGGGTGGTATTGCCAAAGATATGAACAATACTTGGATTACTCAAGGCGCGAACCACCAAATCTGCTGTTACTGTAGAGTCCTTTCCTCCTGAAAAGGAAACTACAATATTTTCGGCAGGGTAATTAGCTGCTGCACCTTGGATAAATGAGTATGCCTCATCAAAAAGGTATTGCAACCTTATCTGGTTTGCCTGACAAAATGCGTCAATATTACTCTCAAAAAACGAGTAATCATTTTGTAAAGCGTATTTTTGTAAGCCTGCATTAACTACTTGGACATCAACCTTTTGATAAATCGAGTTTGGAATGGTCTTTACGATTCCGTCGATATAATAACGATTATTTGAAGCCCAAACGCTTGTATTCTTGTATGCCAGAGGCTTACCTAACAGGAGTTCTATAAGCAAACGCTCTTCGGGAAATACAGGACGAATATCCGCACTCAAATAGTGTGTCTCCCCCTGGCAATTGGGACACACATCTTTTGCTATGTCGTTTGTTGCAACGATGATGGGTATATGGCAGTGAGGGCAATACCAAACTTCATATGGTACTTCCTCTTCCGTGATAGTTCCACACATCTCACATATATTACTTGCTGTTTCTCTGTTACATTTTTTGCACCACAAGCTCGTTACCCTCCTTTCGTGTCATCCTTAGGATATCTTAGGATATCTTCTATTATACTCTTCTGCGTGTCCAACAAAACGGACTGCAGATGGTGCCGCATTCGGATTACACTACCTATACACTCAACTTCTACTACGGCATATCAGATGCAATGTAATAACTGAATCCATATAGAAATCCCGAACGAATACTTGGCAGCATCTCGATGAGTTCATTTACTTTTGCTCACCAGCTTGTATGCCCGGTATGATTTCCATTATGTCGTTAGGCTCACAGCCAAGAGCAGTACAGATTCTGGCAATGATATCGACATTTACATTTTCTCCACGGTTCAACTTGTTGATCGTGTAGTGACTGACGCCTGAGACAGCTTCTAAATCCTTCTTTTTCATATCCTTGTCGATCAAGAGCTTCCAGAGTTTCTTATAGCTGATTGCCATATTAATACCTCACTTTTCAAAAGCAGAATGATGCCTGCGACAACACAACAGATATTATAGCATAAAAATGCGGACTAATCAACCTTTGCGTGTGACTTCAAACACATTTTTCCGAAAAAATTATACTACACCAATATCAAATAGGGCATCATCCAGGCGGATGATGCCCTATTTTGTACTGAATATTTGCTTTATTTGCAGCTTTCGGTTCTGAGCCGCTTTCAGCGTAGCAGCAGCGCCGCCCCAGCCATGCGTCACATAAGCGATAATATGCTGCGAGTGCTCCACCATCCAACGGTTTCTGTGAACAATGGCATACCTCAGAGGCACACCTTCAAGACCGTCCGGATAGAGCGTTTCAACTTCCCCATAGAAACTGTATGCTTCCTTCTTTCCGGGCATATAAGAAAGCATGACATGATAGATGATGTTGGGATACTGCTTTTTGAACTCTCGGAGAAGCAAGAGCGCCATTCGGTCAAAACTCCCGTTGCTTCCCACATAGAAGCAGTCAACTCCGCCTGTAATCATCTCGAAGATCGCGTCTTTCAATGCCGGCAAAATTTCTTCTCCTGCATCGGCGTGACCACAGAATGTGCAGGCGTTCATCGCTTTTTCTTAATCAGTTCAGCATTGAACCGAATCAATTCCTCCGGGGTTGGCTTTGTCCCATCGGGTTTCGCCTGATACTGCATAAAGGCGTTCTCGGCTGTTTTGTTCGGGTTATCCCACGCTGCGTCAATAGCCTTTTGCATTTCCTCTTTGACTTCATTTATCGATACGCCGTTTTGCTTTGCAATTTTGCGGTATATGCTTCTCATGCTCATTTCTATGCTTCCTCCGATGAATTGACCAGTATCACGGACAATATTCAAAGCCATAATAGCATAAAATACGAATAGTTGCAACCGATACTGGTCAAAAAGGAGGCGAAGCTGTGGAACAGAAGATACGTCGTGACCGCAACATGGGCGATAACCTGCGCCGGCTACGTGACGCAAGCGGACTGTCACAGGAAAAGCTCTGCGCTGAACTGCAGCGTCGCGGCTGCGATATAGCGAGAAGCTGTTACGCAAAGTATGAAGCCGGAGAGCTTAACATCCGGGCAAGCGTGATTATTGAACTCAAAAAGATATACAACTGTACTTACGATGATTTCTTTGCCGGACTTGATGAATAATACTCTGTTATGTAGCGCAGCCGCCTTTTCGGGCGGCTGTTTTGCTTTAATAAGCCGGAGCGCCGTAGCCTAAAATCTCGTAATATCCGATAGGGTAGCTCTTTTCCCGGCAACTGTCGCCGGAGTTACCTTCGACAGTCCACACTCGACCATCTTCGACCTTCTCAACAATGCCGGTGTGGTCGGATTGTCCGTCCTGTGGGCCGGAGGAGCCGCCCGGGTTGTCCCAGTCGAAGAAGATAATCATGCCGGGAGATGGCTCCGCGCTGTTGTTCTTACGGAACTCTGTGCGGTCTTGACCGTCGCTTTCTCTGCGGAGCGTGCCGTCTGCTTGATGGTACGCTCCGTTTGTCGTGAAGTTTTAATGGTTTGATTGCGAGTCTGCCGGGCCGTTCGGATATTACGCTCAGCGCTCTGCCGTGCGGCTCTCTGCGGCTGTGCGGCTCTCTGCGGCTGTGCGGCGTTCTGCGACCGGGAAGCGGTAGAGCGGGCCGAAGTCTCCCATGTTCCAGAAACCGGCTGTTCTGCCATACGCTCCGCGTTTTTAGCTTTGCGGTGCTGTCGGTAGGCTTCTTTGCCACGGTTCACCGCTTTCTTTGTCCCGGAGGAGACCGCGTGACCGGCATCGTGCGCCACATCGTCAGCGGCATAGACCAAGAACTCCGCACCGTTTTCCGGCGTTTCAATCTGCGTATCGCCGTTGTCGGTGTGCTTGATGAGCGCGATGTTCCCCTTGATGACCTGCTCGGTCACATCATTGCCGGTACTGTTCAGCTCGATGGTGTAAAGCTCCGGTTCCGCGCCCACATGATAGCTGCCGCCATCCAGCAAATAGCCTTCGGACGGATTGATCTCACGGACGCTCCAGTCATCATCGCAGATATAATAGCGGGTGGTGAACTGACCGTTGGCGTCTGTGGTGTAGCTGTCAATAAGCGTATCGCCCTTATACAGCCCGTAGGTCGCACCGGCGATGGAGGCGTCGCCCTGGGGAAGCCCTGTCTCGGCGTCGCTCTTGGTCAGCGTGACATTGAACTTTTTGAGGATATTACTGACACTCTGCTGCGTGACTGCGTTCCAGTTGATCGCAACGGTCTGCGCGTCAGGAATAACATAGCGGATAGGCGTGTCGGTCTCCTCCAGCGTGTAGCCGGAGCCGATGAGCACGCCGCTAAAGGTTGCAACGCCGCTTGCATTGGTCACGGCGTATTCATCTACGGCAATGCCGCTGAGAGAAGTGCCGTACAGATGGAAGGTCATACCCTCCACAAGTCCATCCTCACTGGTCTTGGTGACGGATAGGTCGCCGCGCTTGAGGATATTATTGAAGTTTACTGTCGTGGTCTGACCGCTGACGATGGTGACACGCCTCGTTTCCTGCGGCTCGTACTTATCCACGGCCTGCTCGGTGACGGTGTAAACGCCGGGGTTCAGGTCGGTGATGTCGATGACGCCGTTTGCATTGGTCGTCTTTGTGGTGTTGATGCCCTCGCCGGTGATGGTGAAGCTGATACCGCCCACCTTTCCGTCCTCGGAGGTCTTGACCAGCTTCATGGAGCCGGTCATGATCTCCAGATTCAGATACCCGGTCACAGGGTCGGAGACATTCGCGCCATAGGTGGCGAAGTCCTGTGTTCCTCCGCCTGTTACACCGTCGCCCCATACCACAACGCCCTTGCGCGTTCCGCCGATCTTTTCAGCGGTGACAGTGACTGCACCGGATGGTGCTGTGTCGCAGGAAATGGTAAGCTGATTACCGCTTACGGAAAACTGAATCCCGGCGGTATTGCTGGAAAAGCGATAGTTGCCCAACACACCGTTGGTGTCGGTCAGCGTGACGGAATAGTTTGTTCCGTTCCATTTCAGCTCATAAGACCCTGCGCTTGCGGAGCTGCGGGTGAAGAAGCTCGGCAGCATGGTGTGCTGCTGAACCGCCGTCTCGATCTGGCCGTAATAGCTGAAAATGAGACTGCGCAGCGGGTGGCTGTCGCCGATCATCTCAATGACGTTGTTCTTTCCCTGAGACGATCCCCACACATGGTTGAACTGACTGTCGCGCTCGCCTACGACAGTCTCCCATACAAGAAGCTGTGTGGCAATCTCTGCCGCGATGTCATTTGCGTCTGACGAATTGGAGGCGTTCCAGCCGGTGTTCCCGTTGCCCTGCCAGCCATACTGCATGATTCGCCCGATATACGCCTTGATGATGGTCGGAGAGATCGTGGGGTTGAGGCCGGAGGGGTAATTGTCCCAGAAGCCCTCGCCGTACCCGTTGTTCACGTCGCCTGTTGCGCAGTGGATGCCGGGTTCGATGCAGTAGACGACCTGACCGGAAAAACTGTCCTTACAGAATACCGACCAATAGCCGTCGCGGCCGGCGCTCGTCCAGCCGCCCATGAGATTGAGCTTGGCGTGCCCCCAGAGAGAGCTGTTTCCACCTCCGCGGGGCAGATCCAGCATATACAGCGTCATCTGCTCTGACGCCGCAAAGGCGGTGGTTGCCAGTCCCGAAAACATTCCAACGCTTAATACAAGCGCAAGAAGCAGGGACAAAAGGCGTTTTCCTTTTCTCAAATTGATTTCCTCCTTTGATTTTGGGCAAAAAGAAAAGACCCATCGTGGTGATGAGCCTTCGCATGATGCTGTTCAGTTTTGGTTTATGCGTAGCCGATATAGATCAGGTAGCTGCCGCCGCCCACATCCTCCGACCATACGGTGAAGCCAGAGTAACCGCTTGCCAGATACCAATCCAGCCGGTCACGGATGTCGCGTTCCAGATAAGTGCAGGAAGCGTTTGCCGTGACTGGGTCGTCCCAGCAGGACGCCGCCGTGCTGTCCAGCGCGAGGCCGATGCTTTGTCCGTAGCTTTTGGCATATGCAACGTAGGTGCTGACATCAAAGCTCGGTGCGGGCGGTTCGGCAGGTTGCGGTTCTGGAGTAACGGTCGGCGTTGAAATCTCCGGCTCTGCGCTGACTTCCGGCTGTATCGTGACCGGTGCTTCTTTTTGCGGTTGCTCCGGCTGCGCAGTGGGTTCTGTCGATCCTTTCGGCAGATCATCAGCGCGCTCAGTCGGCGTTTCTGATACGGACGGTATCGTGGCTTCGCTTTCTTTACTTGCCGTATCTGCGAACTCGCTTACCGGCTCAAAAGAAGATGTGTTTTCGTTGCCGCCTGATTCCGTCGTTCCCTCAGCAGCTGTCTCTGAGACCGTCGAGACTTTAATTTTTGATTCTCCGTCGTCCGAGACAGGAGCCGGGTTATTGGAACAGGCTGAAAGAGAAACAACCGCAAGTATTGTCAATAGGATGAGTGCTTTTCTTTTCATTCGGATTACCTCCAAGTGTGGTTTCACTCATATTGTACGAACCGCGGCTGTTCTTTTCAAAGGTGCGAATTTTCACAGGTGGAATATCTCTTTTTGAGCTGGTACTGCTGGTTTTGAAGGGGAGAGTGTGAGAGGGGGAGCAGACATGCCGCCCCTGAAAAAAGGCAGACGGCTCCCTTGGCAGTGAGGTTATCTTTCTTGACTTCGCTCTTTCTGCCGTTCTTGATACCGATGATAATATTCCAGCGCTTTGAGAACATAATCCTCGGTTTTTTCATACGGGACAGTAGACGGAATGAACTGCCGGAGCCGTTCCGCCTTAAAGGTGAACTTCTCCTTTTGATTGGGCTTTTCTTCGCCCATGATGGATTCCATAACCTCCGGGGTAAGCTTGCCGTTTTTGGAAAACTCCTTCATCTTGATTGCCTGGGCGAGTGAAGGCGTGGCGTCCGTATAGGTCATAGCTTCCATCAGGAATTTCTGCTCGCCCTCTTTGAGATAGGACAGCTCCACCGCAGGGCGAAACGCGATTTTGTTCTCATCCACCATGTTCAGCAGGTCGGGAGAAAGCTCGGTGAGACGGATATAACGGCGAACCTGTTCACGGCTCTCTCCATTCTTTTCGCCTAATTCCTCATTTGTTCGGGACTTCGACACCACTGGTGTCGAAGTTAAATCCGTTCTCTGACCTTGCCTGCTCATAGCTTCCAGCCGCATTTTATAGGCAAAAGCCTTTTCGCTGGGCAGGATGGACGAACGCTGATAATTGGATTCCACCATCAGAATAATGGCTTCGTCCCTCGTCAGCTCCTTGATCTCCGACTTGACCGTTTCAAGCCCTGCCAGTTCACACGCCTTTTTACGACGGTGTCCGGACACGATTTCATACCGTCCATCTTCCTTCTGACGAAGGGTGATAGGCGTGATAACACCGCGCTCCTTGACGCTCTGCACAAGCTGATCCATGTCCTCGTCCAACATGACCTTAAAAGGATGATCGGGGAAATCGTCTATTTCCGTAAGCGGAATGTCGTAAATCTTGGGGAGCCGGTTTTCCGCGCGGCCTGCGTCGCTCATGAAAAGCTCATCGTACCCCGTCAGACCTAAGTCGATCTTTTGCGCGCTGCTCAAGCTGCATCACCTCCTTCGTCAAGCTCTCATACGCCGCCGTCACCTTGCCGCCCTTGTCGTGAGCAAAGATGCTCTTGCCCTCAAGACTGCTTTCCGCCGCCCGCACCGAGTGTGGTATCTCCGTATCAAAGACACGGATGCTCTCGCCGATGCTGGAACGCAGCGACGCGATAATGGACTTGGCGTTGTTGGTGCGTCCGTCCACCATCGTCAATAAGATGCCGTCGATACGCAGCTTCGGGTTGATCTGTTTTTTGATTCGGGAAACGGAACGCATAAGCAGGTTCAAGCCCTTGGTAGAGAGATAGTTCGGCTGTGTCGGGATGAGCACGCTGTCTGCGGCTACAAGCGCGTTGATCGTCATCATGCCGAGGGACGGCATACAGTCGATTAGCACATAGTCGTATTTTGCTTTTACCGTGTCGAGATAACCCTTCAAAATGCTTTCGCGGCTGATGGTGTTGAACAGGCTCACTTCCAGACCGGACAATTCGATGTTGGACGGGAGCAGGTCAACACCCTCCTTATGGTGGATGATGCCGCTCCCGTCCGGCGTGCCCCTGTCTTCAATCACGTCCTGCATAACCGTTGCGAGAGAAACGGAGAGGTCGTCCGGCTTCTTGATGCCGAGGCTTACGGTCAGGCTGCCCTGCGGGTCTGCATCGATAAGAAGCACGCGCTTACCCATGTTCGCAAGTCCCACGCCGAGATTGACCGTCGTGGTTGTCTTTCCCACGCCGCCTTTCTGATTTGTGATGGCGATCACTTTACATTGATCCATTGCGGGGTTCCTCCTTCCTGAAATAAATTTAGCCGCCCACTTTTTAAGAGTGGGCGGCTATGTATCGGGGCTGGTATCAGCCCCGGCGATTCAATTCCACGCGGGCGCGGTTTCTTCTTCCTCAGCTTCATAGTCATACATAAGATCAATGCTGTCTTTAATGAATTCGGCAATAAAGATTGACGTTGCTTCTTCATAGGGTTCAATCTCACGGATGGCCTCGGGTATTTCCAGCGCGATAAGATCATATTGGGCGAGGATAAGCTTAAAAGCTTCCTTATCATGCCCGGACACATGGAGCAGCTCAATCGCTTCCTTGATTGCCTTGACGTTGTCGAGATCGTCGCTTACTTCGCGCATACCATCCCAAAACTCGGAGCAGTATGCACCGGAGACAGTGTAGAGTATTTCCTGTACAGCCGCGCGAAGGTCTTCGATTGGAACCTGCTTTTCGTTCATCATGGTAGTTTCCTCCTGATATAAATTCATACGATGCCGTATGTATTGCCTTGTATTTTCCCGTATCTCTACAAGGCTCTTTGCTGAGTTTGATAACATTTTTACAACAATTCAGGGCTTTGTCACGCTTTTAGACGTCCCGGCGGATGTCGGGCAAGAGGCGTGTTATCAACGAAAAGCGTGATAACATTTGCCCGAAAATAACAAAACGGCAGGAACTCACGCTCCTGCCGTCTATGGGGTAAGATAGAAAAAACCGCGTAAACACTGGGTTTACGCGGTTTTTGTGGCGGAGAGGATGGGATTCGAACCCATGTGACGTTGCCGTCAAACTGATTTCGAGTCAGCCCCGTTATGACCACTTCGATACCTCTCCGTATTCAATTTATGTCATCGGCACGCTCAAAATTTTATGATTTCGAGTCAGGGCCGTTATGACCACTTCGATACCTGTCCGTATATGTTAACTCCCGGTCAGGGAGATTAACGCGATATGAAATTGTATTAGAATTGTCGTTAAAATCGGGGGATTCGTTATGAGGGCCGTTATGTCCTGTTGCAATATGGTCGCCTTGCTCGCTGCCGCTTCGCAATTCTCCCTATTGCGCCACTCCTTATTGCTCGCTTCATCCGCCACCGGCGGCGCTCGCAACCGTCCCCACTTCGATACCTGTCCGTATATATGTTAACTCCCGGTCAGGGAGATTAACGCGATATAAAATTGTATTAGAATTGTCGTTAAAATCGGGGGATTCGTTATGAGGGCCGTTATGTCCTGTTGCAATATGGTCGCCTTGCTCGCTGCCGCTTCGCAATTCTCCCTATTGCGCCACTCCTTGTTGCTCGCTTCATCCGCCACCGGCGGCGCTCGCAACCGTCCCCACTTCGATACCTGTCCGTAATATGTTAACTCCCGGTCAGGGAGATTAACGCGATATGAAATTGTATTGAAATTACCGTAAAAGGCGAGGGGACGAAAACCCGAAGCTGTACATATCGCCGATTTAATGCTTTCTTATTCTAAACTATATTATTCGGAAAATCAAGACCTAATTTTGTGCGGAATTAAATTTTTTGAATCAATGCGCATGTGTTGTACTTCCGAGCGTCATCAATTATTGGAGTAATCGGAGCTTTAACCGAATTTCTGCGATTTTGAATAATTTCCGCCTTCTGTGAAAAACTACAAAAAAACAAGGAGGCTATTTTTATGTTTAAACACGAAAAGCAACTGTTTCACCCTGTGGAAATTGATAAACCCAATCCGCAATACGCCGTATTGCTTCAGGAGCAGCTCGGAGGCGGTAACGGCGAACTCAAGGCAGCTTTGCAATACATGTCGCAGAGCTTCCGCATCAAAGACCCCGAAATCAAGGATTTATTTCTCGACATCGCCGCAGAAGAGCTCGGACATCTGGAGATGGTGTCTCAAACCATAAACCTTCTTAACGGACACGATGTGGATGCCAACGCCGTAAATGCGGGCGAAATACAGACTCATGTCATACTCGGACTCAATCCCGGACTCATAAATTCCTCCGGCTACTCGTGGACCGGCGATTATGTTACCGTAACGGGCGATTTGTGCGCCGATTTGCTTTCAAACATCGCCTCGGAGCAGCGCGCAAAGGTGGTTTACGAATATCTTTACCGCCAGATAGAGGATAAAAAAGTCCGTGAAACAATAGATTTCCTGCTTAACCGCGAGGAGGCGCACAACGCGATGTTCCGCGAGGCGTTCAACAAGGTTCAGGATACAGGCTCAAACAAGGATTTCGGAACGACCAAGGCGGCAAGAATGTATTTCAGCATGTCGAATCCTTCGCCGGAGTCGGATTTCAAGGACAAGCCCGTAAATCCTCCGTCATTCAAATAATCCATCAAATAAAAAAGCGCCGGACTGCCGTTTGCGACAGTCCGGCGTGTTGATTTTAAAGGGCTTTTTCAGGTTCGCTCTGAAGCGGTGCCGGGTCCGGGTTCTCGCCGGGGTTGGGGTTATACGCCTGACCCGTATACAGCGGCAGCTTGACAGTTGCCTTGAACAGGTCGCCGTCGATATCTATTTTGAAGGAGCCTCCCTGAAGCTCACACAAGCTGGTGGCTATTGACAGACCGAGACCGCTGCCCTCGCTTCCGCGGGATTCGTCACCGCGCACAAAGCGCTGTGTCAGCTCCTCAGGCGGTATATTGAGCGGGTCGCGTGAGATATTTTTTATGGTGAATATTCCGAAGCCGTCCTCCTGTGTAACATTCACATAAACACGGGTATTGGGCATTGCGTATTTCTTTGCGTTTGAAAACAGATTGTCGATTATTCTCCATGTGCGCTGACTGTCCGCATATATTACGGGACGCTGAGAGGCGTTTTCATCAATGATTGCCTCAAGCCCCATCGCCTCAAGCGCGTCACTGTGCTCACCCACTGCCTGTATGGCAAGCTCATAAAGGTCAACGGACATCTTGTTGAGCTTTATGTTTCCGGTTGATGCCTTTGAGGCCTCGGTAAGGTCCTCAATCAGACGCTTCAGACGTTTTGATTTGTCATCGAGCACCCCGATGTACTTCAGCGCGTCCTCGTCTGTTATATCACATTTCTTGAGCAAATCCATATATGTGATTATTGAGGTCAGCGGCGTTTTAAGGTCATGCGAGACATTGGTTATCAGCTCCGCCTTCATGCGCTCTCCCTTGAGAGCTTCATCTACGGCGTTTTTGATACTTTCGCGCCCTGATACCACGTCGGAAGCGAATTTTTTGAGTGCGAGCGGGGCGCTTGCTATATCCGGCTCCACCGTAAAATCTCCGTTGCGCATTGACGCTGCGGTGTTCATGATTTCATCGAGGCACTTGAGGAAGTTCATCAAATAAATCAGCGCTAAAACGTTAAACGCACAGATAATCACGAAGAATATGAAGGTCGAAAAAGCGGAGCGGAGTACTATGACAAGTGCCAGGAATCCGAAAAGGGCAAAGTTTATTGCGACATAGGCGATTGCATAAAGCAGCGCCACACGCTTTATGCTTTTATAATCCGAAAACGCTATTGTGCGGACGGAGCGCTTGATGAATCTTTTATTGCGTCTGTGAAGGCGAAGCACGCCCCTTGCAAACCATTTGCAGATACGCCATATGAATTTTATCAGTCTGAAATACAGCGTATTTTTGTATATATAGCCGTCTCCTGCTCTGACGGAACGGGTGAAAGAGAGAATCCATTCGGCAAACAGTGCACCGATTACGGTGAAAACACCCGAAACGTACACCGGAGCATATTTCATCATGTGACGTGTTGCAAAATCGTTTGTCGCATAGGTTTCCGCCATAAGATATACAATCAGCATGCCTGCGCCGAACATTGCCACAGCCGAGAAAATGAAATGAAGGTCAACCGGAATTTTGTCAACCTCGCCGAGCTTGAAGGTGCCGTCCGGCCTTTTGCCGGTAACAAAAATCAGATAAATTGCCATAAGTATCGCGACACCAAGGAAGACGATTGCCGAGGCGGCGTAATTGCTGTTGTCCGATTTATAGTTTTCAAAATTTTCCTTTATGAGAGTGTATTTTGATGTTCCTGTAAATCCGGTTTCTTTTGTGATTCCTGTTGGATTAACACACATCAGGAGCAACGTGTTGTCGCCCTGCTTAAAGGAGTTTTTGATGTTCAGCTCAAGGGTGTTGGCATTGTTGTCGGTCCAGAACATTTCAAATATTTTTGAAGTTTCATGAGGGAATGAGCCGTGTTCCAGACCCTTTTCGGAGGAATAGGCAAGCGACCAGTCTCCGGAGCCGAGGATGTCTCGCGCCTGCTGCTCGGTGCAGTCATCCAGACCGCAGTTGCTGAAAATTTTTCCGGTTTTTAAATCCACAATCGCAAAGCTTACTCCGGCATCAATGGCTCTGTCCTTGGCTGCGTTCTTTGCCGAGTTGTAGTTGTTTATATACCTTGCGGTTTCGGATTCAACAAGTGAATCATATATACGGTTAATGTTTTCTGCATTGAAGTTCTTTTCCGCGCCGCACATGTTTTCGAGCTTGTCTTCAAGCTCCTGCACAACACGAGACCAGCTGTCATGAGAGGAGAAGGCGGGCACGGTGGTTTCCTGAGCACTTGTTGAGGCAGGCTCCGTGACTGAGGTTTCTCCTGCTACGGAGGTATTATTCTCCGAGGATGAGGGCGTCTGCGATGCGCTTTCGGAGGTCGCGTTCTGATAAGGGCTTGTTGTGACTATGACCGAGCCTGAGTATTCCTCATCAATCGGAGGCTCCGATGCATAAAACACCGCAAGCTGACTGCATATTTCGAGTGCCTGTGTGCGGGAGGCTTCCAGGGAGATAAGGTAGGATTTCAGCGCACCGTAATTCTCCTTGGCATATTCCACATCATCAAGTGAAAAGTTGTCATAATAGTTTCCGTAATAGGTCAGCACATTCTGGTCGTTGAGCAAGGCATTGTAAAACGGAGGAGTTTCCGTGTAGGATTTAGACTCATCGACGCTGTACCAATGGGTTCTCAGTGCCCAATGAGTAAAATTGAGCGCGCTTGCAAATATTGCCGCAAGGGCGAGCGCAAAAGCCGTAAATTTAAGCACGCCCGAGCGTTCATACTTTTTCGATTTTGTAGCCAATTCCCCACACCACCTTAAGATATTTGGGTTCCTTAGGATTTATTTCGATTTTTTCGCGTATTCTTCTGATATGGACGGTGACGGTTTTTTCCTGCGAATAAGACGGCTCATTCCATACCGCTTCGTATATCTGCGCTGTGGAAAGCACACAGCCGAGATTCTTCATCAGATATTCTATTATGCCGTACTCGGTTGCGGTAAGCTTTATCGGTTCACCGTCGAGCGTGACCTCATGAGCCGTTGTGTCTATGGCGAGTCCGCCGTTTTCGATAACGCCCTCTTTTTTCTCCATGCTTCCGAGATTGACATAGCGGCGTATCTGCGACTTTACTCTTGCCATAAGCTCAAGCGGATTGAAGGGCTTTGTAACATAGTCATCCGCGCCGAAGCTCAGGCCTGTTATTTTGTCGGTGTCCTCACTTTTGGCGGAGAGAAGGATTATCGGCATATTATGCTTTTCGCGCAGCCGCAGTGTCGCGTTAAGTCCGTCAAGCCCCGGCATCATGATATCGAGTATCACGCATTGAATATCATTTGCCTCAACCGCGGCTATTGCCTCTTTGCCATTGGTTGCCTTCACGGCGTTGTAGCCCTCAAGCTTGAGATAAATCTCTATGGATTCAAGTATTGCTCTGTCATCGTCGCACACAAGAACGTTGTACATCGTTTACCCTCCAGACAATCATATTATACAGTGGAAAATTACAAAACAAGAGTCAAAATAGTTAAGAGTTTATTAAGAAAAATTTTTTGACATGTCCGTCAAAATATGATTTTTTCTTAACCGATTTCAATATATTGTAACTATTGTAACAAAAACATCCGAAAAAGTACAGCATATAGTGACATTTTTCTTATCAGTCCCGTAATATACTTTTCTTAAATACATAAAGGACGGTGGTTCTTTTGAAGGAAAGTATTCTCGAACGGGACAAGCCTGTCATAAGGTCGCTGATTACCCCCGTAAAGGTCAGGCAGCTTTACCGCCATGCGGGTGCGTTTGCGTTGTGCCTGCTGCTGTCGTGCACCGGAGTTGCGGACGGATTGTCTCCTTTCGGCACCGCGGCGGTTGCATGTATGCCGGCGGCGTTTCTGCCTGCCGCTGTAATCGGTGCGGGCATAGGCAGTGTAATTACTCAGACCTCGGTGTCCGCCTTGCGTTACGTAGCCGCGCTGCTGTCGGCGGCGGTTATAAACAGTACACTCAATAAATTTGAGGAAATACGTAAAAGTCGCCTTTTTGAGCCGTTGGTAACTTTTTCCACCCTGTTTGTGACTGCGCTTGCGCTGGCGTTCGCCGACAAAGCGACGCTCAATGTGCAGCTCATAAAATATCTTTGCGAGGCGCTTGCTGGAGGAGCCTCGGCGTTTTTCATATCCGAATGCTTCGGAATAAAAACGCTCAGAGGCGGCTTAAAGGCCGTTACGCCGCGTGAGCTTATTTCGATAGTTATTGTTGCGGGTCTTATACTTATGGCGCTTGCGAGAGTCAATATTTACGGCTTTGTGCCGGCGAGAGTCGCATCGGTCTTTCTTATACTTGTAGCCGCAAGGTATGCCCATGAATCCGGAGGAAGCATAGTCGGCGTTTGCACCGGCATAAGCATGAGCCTCGCTACCGGTACGGGCTTTCTTACGGGAGGCTATGCCTTTGCCGGCTTGCTTGCCGGTGCGTTTTCTCCGATGGGGAGACTCGGCGCGTCGGCGGCATTTGTGATTGCCTGCGCGACTGCTGCAATCATGCAGCAGGATATGCGTACGGCTGTGTTTGTGCTGTGCGAGGCGGTTGTCGCGTCTGCTGTGTTTACATTTTTACCGGACAGGCTCGTGGGCAGACTGGAAAGCTGTTGCACCCCTACGTCCGTGTCACCGCTTATTGACAGCGTGCGCGGCTCGATAGTTATGAGGCTGCGTTCGGCGGCAAAAACAGTTTCAGAGGTGTCCGCCTCGCTCGGAACCGTGAACGAAACTCTGCGTCGAAGCGAGCTGCCCGATGTGTCGGGTATTTATGATAAGGTACGCGAAAACATTTGCAGCAGCTGCGGACTTTGCAAGACCTGCTGGGAGCAGAGCTGCAACGAAACGCTGAATGTGTTCAATGACATGTTTTCTCTGCTCGGACGGGGGGAGAGCATTTCGGAAAAAAAGCTTCCGCAGTTTTTTGCGGCAAGATGTATAAGGTTTCCCTTGCTTGCAGAGTGCTTTTCATTAAATTATAAGGCGTATCTTATCCGCCTTTCGGCACAGTCGCGCATAGATGAAATACGCGCTGTTTCCGCAGGTCAGTTTGAGGGAATATCGGATTTGCTTTACGATTTGTCCGACGAGTTTGACGAGAAGGCAAGCTTTGACATGCTCGCCGCCCAGAGAGTGCGCACGGTGCTTGATGATATGCAGATAAAAACGGTGGACGTGTGCTGTACGATAGACAAATATGACCGGATGAAGCTTGAAATACACTGTGAAAATCCGAGGCTTCCCGTCAATCGTACACAGCTGCTTGAAAAGCTTGAAAAAGCATGTGAAAGAGCATTTGAAATTCCCGATATACTGGCCTTTGACGGACTTGTGCATATTACGGCGGTGCAGCGCGCTCCGCTTCGCGCCGTCATAGGCGCGGCACAGTTCTGCGCCGAGGGCGAGAGGTTTTGCGGTGACGCGTATGAGTGCTTTTCGGACTCGCACGGGAGGTATTATGTCATAATAAGTGACGGCATGGGTACGGGAGCAAGGGCTGCCGTAGGAGCGGCGATGGCATCCGGAATAGCCGCCCGACTTATAGAAGCGGGATTTCGTGCGGACGGAGCCTTAAAGATGGTAAACTCGGCGCTTATAACCAAGTCCCGCGACGAGTCATCTGCCACGCTTGATATCGCATGCATTGACCTTTTCGGCGGACATGTGGAGTTTTATAAGGCGGGTGCTCCCTCCACACTTGTCAAACGCCGGGGCAGACTCGCGGAGGTGGAGTGCGCCTCACTTCCGGCGGGAATATTACGTGAGACGGAATTTTCACATGCCTCAGGCAGCATCGGAGCAGGGGATATGATATTGCTTTCGAGCGACGGTGTGACGGACGAGGACAAGCAGGAGATACGCCGGCGCATGAAGCATTTTAAGGGAGGGGAGATAAACGTATTTGCCAGAGAGACAGCATCATGGGTCAAGCAGAAGCATTCGGCCGAGCCGCACTCGGACGATGTAACCGTTGTGGTTGCGGGAATTGCTCCGAATGACTGATTAAAAACCGGAAATACATAAAAAGTGAATAATGACAAATGCCCTCTCTTGCAATTTTGCGTATATACATATATAATAGCAGCAAGGGAGGGCTTTTATGTACCGTATATTTATTGTGGAGGATGACGAAATAATATCCTCCGAGGTTAAAAAATCTTTGGAGGCATGGGGCTTTTCCGCACACACAGTAAGTGATTTCCGCGAGGTTATGAGAGACTTTGCGGAGTTTGACCCGCAGCTTGTGCTTATGGATATCTCCCTGCCGTTTTTCAACGGTTATCACTGGTGCTCGGAAATACGCAAGATATCAAAGGTTCCGATTCTGTTTTTATCCTCCTCTGCCGACAATATGAACATAGTAATGGCGGTCAACATGGGCGGCGACGATTTCGTGGCAAAGCCCTTTGATATTCAAGTCTTGCTTGCGAAAATACAGGCGCTGCTGCGGCGCACCTATGATTTTTCGGGCGAAACCTCCGTGCTTGCGGCGCACGGCGCGATACTTGATAAGAACGACACAACGCTGTTGTTCGGCGGCGAGAAGATAGCGCTTACAAAAAACGAGTACCGCATACTTGAAATACTTATGAGCGAAAAGGGCAAGGTCATTTCGCGCGATGCGATAATGAACCGCCTGTGGGAGACCGACAGCTTTATAGACGACAATACGCTGACGGTGAACATCACGCGGCTGCGCAAGAAGCTTGAGGAGCATTCATTGAACGATTTCATCACCACAAAGAAGGGTATGGGCTATATAATTCCCGATTGAGGCAGAAAAAATGAAGCTGTTTTTTTCGTATCTCTTTTTTCACCGGAAAAGTCTGGTGCTCTTCGGAATAGCAGGTGTGATATTCACAGTGGTTTTTGTGCTGTATTCCCTGCCTGCCGAGCCGTTGCTGTATGCTTTGCTGCTGGCATTTGTCTTTACATTGCCGGTGATGCTTATTGATTTTTCAAATTACCGCGACGAGCACATGCTGCTTGAAAACCTTAAACGGCTTATAACCCAGGACATATCCCTGCTTCCCGAGCCTAAGACCGTGCCCCAGCGAGACTACGATGCGCTTTTGCGTCTGCTTGATTCCGAAAAGGTCATCGCGCAGTCTGAAAAATCACGGGCGATAAGGGATATGAGTGAATACTATACGCTGTGGGCGCATCAGATAAAAACTCCGATTGCGGCGATGCGGCTTATACTGCAGTCCGCACCCGAAACACGCGAGAATTCGGAGCTTGAGGAGCAGCTTTTCAAAATCGAGCAATATGTTGAAATGGTGCTGACCTATGTCCGTAGCGAGGATTCGGGCGGAGATTATGTTATACGCTCTGTCAATGTTGATGATGCGGTGCGCACGGCGGTTCGCAAATACCGCAAGAGCTTCATAAGGAAACACATAACGCTGGTTTTTGACGAGACGGGCATAACCGCGGTGTCGGATGAAAAGTGGCTGACGTTTTCTATAGAACAGATTCTTTCAAATGCGCTTAAATATACACCCGCGGATGGCACGATACATATTTTTTCGCCGTGCGCGAACGCACTGTGCATAAGCGATACGGGCATAGGCATAGCGCCGGAGGATTTGCCGCGTATATGCGAAAAGGGCTTTACCGGCTATAACGGACGCGCGGATAAAAAGTCAACCGGAATAGGTCTGTATTTGACCAAAAGAGTGCTTTCTCGGCTTTCACACGGGCTTGAGATATCCTCTCGGATAGGTGAGGGAACAAGCGTTACGGTGCATTTTCCGGAACCCGGAGCAAGGTATGAATAGTATGCAACTTACAAAAATGTAAGAAATACGCGGGAATTTGTAAGCCTTTTCGATGGCTTGCGGATTCCCGCCGATGTATAATCGGGCTGTAAAAAAGAAAAACCGCGAGAGCGGTCAAAGGAGTGCTGACAATGGCAATGCTTGAAGTAAGCAATGTAAAAAAGATTTATACAACCCGATTCGGAGGAACACAGGTGCAGGCGCTTTCCGACGTGAGCTTCACAGTTGAGAAGGGTGAATACATCGCCATAATGGGAGAGTCCGGCTCAGGCAAGACTACGCTTTTGAATATTCTCGCCTCCCTTGACAGACCCACAAGCGGAAGCGTGGTTCTTGACGGTAAGGACACCGCATCCATTCCCGACGGCAAGCTTGCGGCATTCCGCCGCGACAACCTCGGCTTCGTGTTTCAGGATTTCAACCTGCTCGATACCTTTTCCGTACGTGATAACATTCTGCTTCCGCTTGTGCTCTCCGGAACCGGCGTAAAGGAAATGGAGCAGCGCCTCGCGCCTATAGCCGATAAGCTCGGCATATCCGATTTGCTTGCGAAGTTCCCCTATGAAATATCCGGCGGTCAGAAGCAGCGCACGGCGGTTGCGCGTGCGGTTATTACAAATCCGCAGCTTATTCTTGCCGATGAGCCTACGGGTGCGCTCGATTCACATGCGGCGGACGGTCTGCTTCGTCTGTTTTCGGACCTTAACTCGGAGGGTCAGACAATACTTGTGGTAACCCATTCCGTAAAGGCGGCAAGCAGCGCAAAGCGTGTGCTGTTTATCAAGGACGGCGTGGTTTTCCATCAGATATACCGTGCAAACATGAACAACGATGAGATGTTCCAGAAGATTTCGGATACTCTTACGGCGCTTGCGACAGGCGGTGAAGGCAATGCGTAAGATGCTGTTTTATCCGCGTATAGCTGCGCAGAACATAAAAACCAACCGCAAGCTGTATATCCCGTTTCTTATAACGAGTACTCTTTCGGCGGCAATGTTCTTCATAATTTATTCTCTTTCGGTCAGCAAAAGTCTTGCCTCAACCTACGGCGGCTCAGACATTACCATGATAATGTCAACGGCTATGGTTGTTGCCGTAATCTTCTTTGCAATATTCCTGTTTTATACTCAAAGCTTTCTTATCAAACGGCGCAAGAAGGAGTTCGGGCTGTACAGTGTGCTCGGCATGGAGAAAAAACACATCTGCATAACCTGCTTTTTTGAGACTCTTTATATAGCGCTCATAAGCATTATCGGCGGAAGCGCTCTCGGTGCGCTGATGTCCAAGCTTGTCTACATGGCTCTGATGAAGCTGCTGAAATTCAATACCGGAGTTGAGTTTGAATTTCATTTTTCATCGGTCACATATACCGCACTGGTGTTCGGAGCAATTTTCGTCCTGCTTTTTGCAAACACCGTAAGAAGCATTGCCGGCAAGAATGTCGTGGAGCTTCTCTCGGGCGGCAGCGTCGGTGAGAAGGAGCCGAAAACCAAGTGGATAACCACAATTATCGGTATAATTGCAATCGCCGCGGGTTACTATATTGCTATCACAACAGAGAAGCCGATTGAGGCTGTGCTGCTGTTCGTCGTCGCGGTAATACTTGTAATGATAGGCACCTACTGTCTGTTCTCATCGGGAAGCATAGCGCTTCTCAAGCTGCTACGCAAAAATAAGAATTACTATTATAAAACCAAGCATTTCGTGCCGGTTTCCGGCATGATGTACCGCATGAAGCAAAACGCGGTGGGTCTGGGTAATATATGCATTCTTTGCACTGCGGTGCTCATTATGGTGTCAACAACGGTTTCGCTCTACGGCGGAATGGAGGACGCGCTGCGCACCAGATATCCGAGAAATATTTCCATTATGGCTCTTGCGGACGGAGATGAGGTTCGCGGCTATGTCGATGAAACAGTTGACAAGGTGGTTGCCGGCAGCGGAATAGCAACCAAAAACGTTATCAAGACAGCCGAAAGGTCAATGGTTGCCGTAAAAGAAGGCGACACATTTTCGGGGCGTCCCGAGGGTCAGGATGACGACTTGGTGGTTTCAAACAGCATAACGAACCTTGTGTGTGTGACGCTTGAGGATTACAACCGTATTACGGGCGGAAATGCCACTCTTTCCGAAAACGAGGTATTGCTTCATATAGTCCGCGGAGGCTTCAGCGGCGACACAATGCGTTTTTCGGGCTTTGAGCTCAAGGTGAAGGCTAAGTATGACGGCTTTGAGTTTGCGGGCAGAAATCTTGCTTATATCGTTGACAGCCTTTATGTTATAGTGCCGGACGAAGCGACCGTAACGAGAATATACAAGGCTCTCGGCGGTGAGGAGGACGCGTGCAGGCTCACCTATGAATATTCATTTGATACCGATGCCACCTCAGAAGAGCAGATAGCTCTTTCCAAGGCCATTAACAAGGCGTTTTCCGGTGAGGATTTCAAGGGTCAGCAGTACACACAGGAGATAATGGTCGAGGGTGCCGAGCAATCACGCGGCAGATTCTATTCCCTCTACGGCGGACTTCTGTTTATAGGCATCTTCCTCGGCTTCGTCTTTATGACAGCCACTGTGCTGATAATCTACTACAAGCAGATATCCGAGGGCTATGACGACAAGGAGCGCTACGAGATTATGCAGAAGGTCGGCATGGATGCCAGGGAGATAAAGAAATCCATACGCAGCCAGGTGCTTACCGTGTTTTTCCTGCCTCTTATTACGGCGTTCATACATCTGGCGTTTTCGTTCCCGATTATTACAAAGCTGCTTGCGCTGCTTAACCTGACAAATATTTCCATATTTGTTACCTGCCTGATAATTACCGCGGCAATATTCTCCGTGCTTTATGCTCTGGTGTATGCGGTAACCGCAAAGGCTTACTATAAAATCGTTTCCGACTGATACCGGGGGCTGCCGCTTAATTGAGCGGCAGCCTTTTTGTTGACGATGCTGTGATTTTTGTGTATAATTTGATTGAAAGAAGTGAGTGCTGTGGAGATAAAAACCAAAAGACTGAGGCTTGTTCCTCTCGATGCCGCACAGATGGAGCTGTTTTGCCTCGGTCAGGAAAAACTTGACGATGCGATGAAGCTTGCCGAATCAAAAACGGTACGCGATGAGCATCTTGATGAGGCGTATGCGCAGATGCACGAGGCATGTGCACAGAACCCCAAGACGTATTTCTGGTATACGAACTGGCAGATAATCCTCAAGGAGGAAAACCGCTCAATCGGCAGCCTGTGCTTTATGGGCGAGCCGGACGCGGACGGCAATACGGAGCTGGGCTACGGAATTGACGAGCCTTACCGGGGAAAGGGCTATGCGAGCGAGGCGGTCAAGGCTGTGTCTGAATGGGCGTTAGCAAAGGGCGCTTACCGGGTTTCCGCACAGACGCAGGCGGACAATGACGCATCAAAGCGCGTGCTTGAAAAATGCGGCTTCAAGCCTGCCGGAGAGGGTGAGGAGGGCTTGCTCTTTGAGCTTGAACGCCCGGCAAGCGCAAACATAGCTATTTTTATGTGTCTGGGTCTGAGCGTCGGTCTGTGCTTCGGGCTTTGCTTTGACAATATGGCTCTCGGAATGTGCTTCGGTGTGGCAATAGGCACTGCATTAGGTGCCGCCCTTGATGCGCAGGACAGAAAGAAGCGGGAAAACAGAAAAAAATAAAAATAACGCTTGACAAGTTAACACTCGTTCACTATAATACATAGGTGAACGAGTGTTAACTTGCTTTTTTGAACACGATTCAAAAGCATATAAAAGGTTGCGGTGTTGCATACCGCGGAGGAAATGATATGGATAACAAATCAAGTGTCACCTCGCTTATGTCCGCCTTTGTAAGGGCATATCATGCTCAGGTGAGCGAAAATCCGGTGTTTTACGACTCTTTTGCGCGCCGACTGATAAGTGACGGCGAATACGAGGGAATGAAAAAGCACATAAGCGCGGGCATGGATTTTTTCGCTCCGGAGAAGAAGGGGCTGTTCAAATCCCCGGAGGATGCTCTCGAATGGCTCGTCAACACGCAGCTTGCACCCACGGTGCTTGCGCGCGCGCGCTTTTGCGAGGACGCGCTCCGCACGGCCGTGATGACGGGCACCTCGCAATATGTCATAATCGGGGCGGGGCTTGATACCTTCGCGTGGAGAGAGCCGGAGCTTATGAAAAGGCTTACGGTTTTTGAGGTTGATTACCCTTTGACCCAGGAGGACAAAAAGAAGCGTCTTGCGGAAGCCGGGCTTGAAGCTCCGGACGGGCTTCACTTCGTGCCGGTGGATTTATCAAAGGAGGATTTAGCTGCCGCGCTTATGGCGGCGGGCTTTGATTCGTCCGAAAAAACCTTTTTCGGCTGGTTCGGCGTAAGCTATTACCTCACCGGGCAGCAGATTGAACGGATGCTTGAGGCAATATCGGGCTTTGCCTGTGAGGGAAGCACGCTTGCCTTCGATTTCCCCGATGAAGGTCTGTTTTCGTCTGAGACGGCAAGGGTCAAGAATATGCTTGCCATGGCAGCGGCGGGAGGGGAGCCGATGAAATTTTCGGCATCCGATGAACAGCTTTCCTCCATGCTCGAAAAGCACAGCTTCCTTGTTTATGAGCTGCTCGACACACAGGCGATAGATGAGAGATACTTCGCTTGCCGCGATGACGCGCTCGATGCGTTTGAAAACATATCATATGCTCTTGCGGTAATAAAGGGAACACAGTTCATCAACACCAAGGAGAAAATACTGCTCACGGCGCTGCGGCTGTTCGCAAAGCGGGGCTATGAGGCAGTCTCAGTCAGAGATATAGCCGGCAGGCTCGGTATCACGCAGGCGGCTCTCTACAAGCATTATAAAAACAAGCGGGACATATTTGAGAGCATCCTCAAGCGTATGGAGAGCGACGATGCCGAACGCTCAAGGAGGTTTGAGGTTCCCGACGGAAATACACCGCGATATGAAAAGGTCTGTCTTGAAAATATCGGTCGCTTTGCAACGGCGCAGTTTGAGTACTGGACGCAAAACGCCTTTGCGGCGGACTTTCGGCGTATGCTCACACTTGAGCAGTATTCAAGTCCCGAAATGTCAGCGCTCTACCGGCAGTATGTTTCCGGAGGAATACTCGATTACATGAGTGAAATTTTTTCCGCTTCCCCGCCCGAAGGCTCAAACGGTAAAACGCCGGAGCAGCTTGCACTCGAATTTTACGCGCCGCTTTACATGCTCATTTCCGTCTATGATACGGCGCGGGACAAATCAAAAATAACGGCCTCGGCAAAAAAGCATGTTGAGGACTTTTTAAATTGTATGAAAGGAACTGAATAAGAAATGAATTATCCGAAAAGCGAAAAGTACAATACCCCCGAACTCATGGCAAAAATCATGGGACCCAACCCTGTCAAGCTGCTTGAGGAGCTCATGCTTGAAAACAGGACTCCGGAAGGCAGTGTTGTGATGGACCTCGGCAGCGGTCAGGGCTTGACCTCTGTGTTCCTTGCAAAGGAATACGGCTTTAAAGTATATGCCGCGGATTTGTGGAGTGAGCCGGAGGAAAACCGTAAATTCTTTGATTCTATGGGAGTTTCGCGCGAGATGATTACTCCGGTCAAGGCCGATGCGTCACAGCTTGAATTTGAAAACGAATTTTTTGACGCGGTTGTGAGTACGGATTCCTATAACTACTTCGGACGCGATGAGGAATATCTGGACCGTTGCCTGCTTCCGTGTGTGAAATCGGGCGGATACATTTACATAGCTGTTCCGGGCATGAAGAAAGATTGCCACGACAATCTTCCTCCGGAGCTGCTGCTGTCATGGACTCCCGAGCAGATGGAGTATATGCGTGACACGGATTACTGGAGAGGCATTTTTTCACACAGCAGCGGCGCGGAAATCATAAGTGTCTCGCAGATGCAGAGCAATGAAGAGGTCTGGAATGACTGGCTCATGCAGGAAAACGAGTATGCCGTGGGCGACCGTAAATCCATGGAGGCGGGTGCCGGGAAGTATCTCAACTTCATTTCCGCGGTATTGAGGAAAAAATAAAAAAGGACGGAGCGGCTCTGAGTTGAACCGCTCCGTCTTTCAATTTCCGGCATCGTTTATTACAAGTATGTCGCGCTCGCGCAAAACCGTATCGCCGCGCGGAATAATTATATCATCGGAACGCTTTATCATTATGATAAGCTTTTCGCCGGCGGGAATATCACATACAGCCTTATCCGACCATTCATCATCCATGCCGACCTGCTTTTCATACAGATTTACGCCCTCAATCTCTCCGGCGGCCCTTCCGCTGAGTATCAGCTTGTCTCCGGTCTCAAGCACGGTTTTGCCGTTGGGTACTGTTTTTTCGTCACCCCGCATGAGAAGAACGAGTATACAGTCCGGAGGAAGCACAATTTCTCCCACAGACTTGCCGGACCACGGGCTTGAGGGGGATATTTCAAACTCTATAAACTGAACCGGAACCTTGTCGATGTAGTCGTTAAAGGTCTTCATGACGTCGGCGAGCGGGTCGGTCATGCCGGTTTTCCTTGCCGCAAGAGGGATAAGGGAGCCTTGCAGCAGTATTGAGAAGAGGACGATGAAAAATACAATATGAAATATGTCGTTATCGGTTACCGCAGGATTTATGACCGCCATGATTGCGAAAACTATTGATGCGGCTCCGCGCATACCGGACCATGCAACAAGCAGCTGCTGACGAAGACTGCTTTTGAACGGTGAAAGAAGCACGAATACCGCAATCGGTCGTGCAACGAAGGTCAGAAACACTGCGATACAAAGTGAGGTGAGTGCCACCGACGGAAGCTGCGAGGGGAACGCCAAAAGTCCCAGAAGAAAGAACAGAAGCATTTGCATAAGCGCCGTTGCGCCGTCAAAAAAGTGCACAAGCGCCTGCTTGTTGTTTATTCGGCGGTTTCCGAGGATTATGCCGGTTATGTATACGCTCAGGTAGCCGTTGCCGCCTAAGGCAGTCGGCAGAGCATATGCCGCGAGTGCGGCAGAGACGATGAATATTGCGTCGAAGCCCGATGCGGAGGGCTTAACCTTCTTTAAGAATATCATAGTAAACATCGCAGTAAGCGCACCGAACAGCACCGCGAATACAAGCTGTGAAAACAGCATATACACAAATGAGCCGCCGGACACCTCGCCGTTCATCAGCGCGAGCGCAATAACTGTCAGCATATATGAAAACGGGTCGTTGCTTCCGCTTTCAAGCTCAAGCAGAGAAGCGGTGTTGTCGCGCAGGTTAAGCCGCTTTGAACGGAGAATCGAGAATACGGACGCAGCATCCGTGGAGCTTATAACCGCACCGATAAGGAAGCTTTCAAGCGCCGCAATGTTGAGCACATAACGGCAAAAAACACCGACAAGCCCTGCCGTTGCAACCGTGCCGAGTGAGGACAGCAGCACCGCCCTCGCGGCAATGGGCTTTGCCTGCTGCCAGTTTGTGCCGAAGCCGCCGTAGAACATTATAAATATCAGCGCGGTTGAGCATATTTTTTCGGCGAATTCATAATTGTCGAATTCAATTTTTACTATTCCGTCTGAGCCGAAGAACATCCCTAAAATAATAAATGCGAGAAGTGCCGGGATTCCGAGCTTTCCTGAGATTTTGCTGAATATGACGCAGGCGGTGATTACCGCAGCAGCCAAAAGTAAGGTTTGGGTCAAACCTGTCGCCTCCCTTGGTTGTTGTGTTGTTATGATAAAATAATAACATATATATATGCCCGGAATGTTTCCTCAATGTAAATTATTTTCATATTCGTGTTTTTTATCTTTTACGCTGATTGACTTTAAGCGTGCGTTTTGGTAAAATATAACTCAGGAGGATGATAGATATGGGATTTAATGAATTTGCCGCAAAGGCCGTAAGAAGCTTTGGAAAAAGCAAGGCGAAAAAGCTTGCGAAAAAGGTGAAGGCGGAGCCTATTCCGTCTGCGCAGCCCGAAAAAATCAGCGGAGCAGCATATAAGTGCGGATATGCCGTAAAAGAGGTAATGCCAAAGGACATAACCGCGAAAAAATACTGGATAGCCGGTCACGGCATGAACAAGACCATTGACCGCATTCATGACCCGGTAACAGTAAGCGCGATGTGGATAGGCGCGGATGACAACGGCGGCATTATTATGTGCAGCGCGGACGTCATCGGTCTTACCAATTTCGAGGTTACGGCCGTGCGTGATTCGCTGAAGGATTTCTGCAAAAAATCCGGCTGTAAAGGAGTAAATATCTGCAGCACTCATTCCCATGCCGGCTTTGATACGGTGGGGTACTGGGGGCAGCTTACAAAGCTTAAATCAGGCAAGGACCCCGAGTATATGGCGTTGCTGCTCGCTTCTCTTAAAGAGGTGTGCGAGCAGGCTTATGAAAACCGTACTCAGGGCAAGCTTTACGTCGGTACGGTGCATGTGCCGGACGCTCAGTACGACAAGCGCGAGCCTGTAATACTTCATGATGTGCTCACTCGCATACGCTTTGTTCCGGATGACGGCTCAACAGAAACCTGGTTCCTCAATTTTGCCGCGCATCCGAACACTCTCGGCGGCTCGAATCACGATTGCAGCGCCGATTATCCCTATCATCTGCGCCACACAATAAACCTTACTCAGAAAACCAACGTTCTTTTCGGCGTCGGCGCGATAGGTGCGGTTGACCCCGGAATGTACAGCGAGGACAAACCCGAGAGAACAAAGCTTCAGGGCGAGGCGCTTGCAAAGGCGGCGCTCTCAATAGATAACGATAAGGAAATGGCCGCGGACATCACCGCCTTGCGCCAGAAATTCTATTATCCGGTGGATAACGGTCTGCTCGCACTGCTGGCAAATCTTAAAATCATGAGCAGCCAGCGCTATCCCTGCGATAAGGGCGACCTCGGCCTTGCGCTCAAGAGCGAGCTTACATATATCCGTCTGGGCACACAGCAGATAATTCTTTTCCCGGGCGAGTGCTTCCCGGAGGTCATTTACGGCGGATATATGCCGGCGGAAAAGTCGGCAACCGGCAAGGGCCCCGAGATAAATCCCGACCCGATAGTCGATATTGTCGGGGACAAGGATTTGCTTGTGTTCGGTGTGACAAACGACATGACCGGCTATGTTGTCGCCCCCAACGACTTTGTGCTGCATAAGACGCAGCCCTATGTTTCCAACGGCCGCGATGTGTTTGACAGAAGCCACTATCACGAGACCAATTCTCTCGGATATCTCTCTGCGGAAACCCTCGCAAACACCGTTGCCGATGTTATGACAAGAGTAAAATAATTTCAAGAAATAAGTAAAAATCCCCTGTAACGAAAACCGTTGCAGGGGATTTTTCGTATTCATAGCGGAGCACAGGGCTTTCTGAAACAGCGGAAGCTTTGATTCCGTTTTGTTTTGCGAGGCCGCTAATCTTCGGAATCGGGGAAATAGGTTTCGGTGGTATAAAAGTTGATGTACAGATAAAGCGGATTTTCAACAGTCATAATTGTTTGGGAATTCGCAATTTCTTTAAGCGAGCGCTTTGTTCCCATGAGAGGTTGCTTAAAAACCACAAGCTTATGGCTGAAGTGATATAAGACTTCGTCGGAATAGCCTTCGAGGGCGAGGGTTACGGCATAATAGAAATCAGTTGAGGAATCCATACTGAATTCCACGCCGTCCGTCACATTCAAATGTGTATTTTTGTATGTTTTCAGCGGCTTGCAGGAGTAAATTATGCCGTCGCTTTCTTTGAGTATAAGAATAAAATCACTGCCTTGCGCGGGCAGATAATTGTATTTGCCGCAGTCCGGAAAACATGCCGCTCTTGTACCCGGACCGCTTTGAGCCTGTTTGTAGTTTTCGCATCTGATTTGTCTGAGAACACGTATACACGCATGACCTGCTTCATCCTCGATGGGCAGCAGATATTCATTTAAAATATAACCTTCGGAATAATTATTTGAAAAACAGGCTTGTGACAAGTCTGCTGATAACGCAGAATTCTTATTGACCTTGAGTGTGCGGTATTGCAATATTTCACTTTTCGGAAGGGTGGCTACAAGCTCATCGCTCATTCCGTATGACAAAAGAGCGGCGCGTATGCCGGCGTACTCCGCTTCGGACATTTCAATGTCGTTGCGGTTGTACGGCTGAGTTTCGGCGGGCTGCCGTATGTAGCAGCAGCCGAGCAGCATCGACAGCACGATGCCCAGACACACGGCTGAGGAGAAGAAAGCAAGCTTTACTCCTCCGCGGTCTTCAGCTTTGTATTCGTGCTCCGATTTGTAGAGAGCTGTGTTAACACGCAGCAAAAGCTGAACGGATGCTATCAGAAAAGCTATAAAGGGTATTATAAGTATAAAGCCGATACCTTCATTTAAAGGGATGGAGGAGCTGTATTCATTTGCGCCGGAGCTTATCAGCACCAAAAATGAGGGCACGGTGGTTACCGTGTACAGAAGCTTGTTTAATCCGAAGCGCAGAGGCTTACAGTCATCGCAGATATGTTCATCCGTCATGGAGCGCAGACCGTCGAGCATGCAGAACCACGTTGCAAAGCCCAGAATAAATTGTATGCCGAACAAAACAATATTTGCACTTGCGTACCGGTCAAGAAACGGGGAGAGCAAATATATAAGCACTGAACAGATGAAGCTTACAGCCCTTACAGCAAATGCAGTGCGCGGCTTTTTTCCGGCTGAGGACATGCAAAAGGCGGCAGTAAGCATAAGTGAGTTGCCGATAAATTGTGTGATTTGCTGCATACCGTCAAACAGATTGATGTGAACGGATGAAAAGATAAAGCCGACAAGAAGCATTGTCAGAGCTTTTTTGATGGTCAGGCGCGGAAAATAAGGGTGAACCTGCGCAAGCTGATGCCGCAGCAGCTGCTTGTCTCCGAGTGAGCTGATTGCCTCGGCGCCGGCAGCATCCGGACTCATTCCCACGGAAACATTTCGTTCATAAAGACACATGAGATGGTCGTATAATTCATCCCGAACCCGTGAGCTTTCGCTTGCCGACATGATTCCTCCGCACAGAAAGTCGAGAATGGAGTCAAAATTATGCTCTGACAAGACCGGCACCTCCCAGAACTTTTCCCACGGCAGCGGAAAACACCTGCCATTCCTCCTGCTTGCGGACAAGCTGTTTAAGTCCCTTTTCGGTTATTTTATAATATTTTCTGTTTCGCCCTTCGGCCTCACACCAATAGGATTCCAGACATCCGTCCTTTTCGAGCTGATGAAGGATTGGATAAAGGGTGCCCTCTTTCATGATGAATACATCATTGCTTGCGGTTTCAATGGTTTTGACTATCTGGTAACCGTACATGTCGCACTTTGAAATTACCCCGAGAACAAGAAGTGCATTGCTTCCGCGAGTAAGCTCCTTACTGATTTTCATAAAACCTCCTCCTTTCTATACCTATTGTGGCTATGCCTCGATAATATAGGTATACCATATGCAGCACAGTGTGTCAAGCGGAAAAATGAAATATCATTACAAATTGAGCCGGAGAACTTATATAAAGCCCTTGTGCGGGAAAATAATAAAAAATGTCAATAAAAATTTAACGAAAAATGTCAATTGAAAGAAAAAATCGTTAATAATTTGTCAAAATTTATTCCTAAATAAAAATAATATATATTTATCTTAGAAAAAACGTGTTTTTTTGAAAAGAAACGCACACCAAAAAGTGAAATTTTTTCACAAAAAAGCTTGACAAGAGAAAATTATAATATATAATGTCACTGTACCAAAATTTGACAATTAAGGAGAGAGCCTTATTGAACAGTACATACCGCTGTTTTTCTGAAAATTTTAATGAAAAAGAATTGATTAAAGCGGCATCGGAATTACAAGAAGCCTTTAAATGTTGCGAAAACATACCCGTCGTTGAGGAGGGTATATTTTTTGAAAATAAATTTGACACAGAAAACAAATTGCAATCCTTATGCCGTAGTACAACCTACGGTATAATTGTGTACGACGAAACCGGTGAAGCGGTTTGCAGATACTGTGATTTGTCGTTTGACGGCAGCAGCGTTTGTGATTTGGCGGAGCGCCTAAACCGGGAGGAGGTGGAGATAGTTCACCTCGGCGAAATAATAGAGGATTTTCTGGCGGCGGGAGGAAAAATGACACCTTAATAAATTGACTTTAGAAAACGGGATATATATAATAGTTTCACGACAGCAAACAACAGCAAGAATAAAGATGGGAAGTATTATATATGTCATATTCGTTTTTTGATACCGTCGAAAAAGAAAAGGAACCGATGTATGATGCGGCGATTATAACCGAAAGCGGCTCGCAATATTGGCATAATCCCCTCTGTAATAACGCCAACAACAGCCATTCTGTTACAAAATTTTTCATGGCAACAGCTGTCGGAATCCTTGAGAAATCCGGAAGACTGAACAGAACGGACTCGGTTACGTCCTTCTTTTCGTCCTCTGAAATGCCGGACGGCTACGACAAAAAGTGGGATTCTGTGAGCGTGGAGCATGCTATGCAGCACAAGACAGGAATTGACACAATTCCGTTCGGGGTGGATGAGGATAACGACATTGCTGCAATAGGAAGCGATTTTCTGAAATATGTCTTTTCGCTTCCGGTTGAGCGTCAGACGGGCGTATTCAGAAGATATTCCGATGCGGCGTACTATCTGATTTCACGCATTATCGCAAAAGCATCGGGCGAAAGCACAGAGGAATTTCTTGCAAAAAGCATTATGAGACCTCTCGGCTTCAGACAATGGGCGATGGCAAAATGTCCGTACGGTTTTCCTATAGGAGGAGGCGGATTTTTCGCGCGCGCGGATGATATAGCCAAGCTTGGCTATGCATATGCCTGCGGCGGTGATTATAACGGGAAAACAATTGTTGACCCGGAATGGGTTCGTGATGCTATGGAGCGGGACTACGCATGTGCACGCTTCCGCGATACGGATATTTTTGTAAAGACCGGAGCATTCGGTCAGATGGTTGCTTTTTCCCAACAAAAAAAGGCGGCTGCCGCGTGGCACGGGTATTCAATATCAGGCAATGACAGAAACGACAGGCTTCTGGAGGAGTTTGCGCTTTTCCTCGAAAACGAAGTCTGATATTAACTTTTTAAATAATGCTTGACATTCTATTTAAACATATGATATAATAAGCAACTGTAAGCAATAAGAAACGAGTGAAGAGCGGGGCAACCCGCTCTTCTTCATTGCTCGGAACATTTTTCAGTCAAAAACGGGAGGGCAGCACTTTGGGAAAAAACACAGTGTCCGCGGTATGGGATATCGCAAAGCCGCTTGCGGATGAGCTCGGTCTTGTATTATGGGATGTAATCTTCCGCAAGGAGGGCGCGAACTGGTATCTTCGCATTATAATCGACAAGGACGGCGGCATAAATATTAACGACTGTGTCGATATGAGCCACGCCATTGATGAGCCTCTCGATGAGGCTGACCCTATCGAGCAGAGCTATAATCTTCAGGTTTCCTCACCCGGAACCGAAAGAGAGCTTGTGCGGGATTTCCATTATGAATGGGCGATGGGAAAGCCGGTCACACTCAGACTTATACGTCCCCGGGACGGCGTCAGGGAGTTTAAGGGCAGACTCGCCGGCTATGAAAGCGGAACGGTTTCGCTTGTGCTTGATGACGGCACGGAGTTCATTGCGGAAAAGAAGGATACGGCATTCGTCAAGCTTGATGATTTTGAAGGCTTTTAATTATCTGTTTTCAGGAAAGGATATGAATAATAAAAATGGTAAACAAGGAATTTTTTGAAGCGGTATATCTCATGGAGAAGGAAAAGGGCATTCCGGCGGAGTATCTTTTTGAAAAGATAGGCAACGCAATAGTTGTGTCCGTAAGAAAGGACTACGGCGGAAAGGACGTCGTGTTCTGCGAAATCAATCCGGAAAAATCGGAAATGAACGTCTTCCTTCGCAAAACGGTAGTCACAGAGATTCTTGACAGCGATACCGACATAGCCGTAGAGGCTGCGCAGCAGTACAGAAACGGGGCGTGCGCGGGCGACATAGTCGAGATTCCTCTTGAAACCAAGCAGTTCGGCAGAATAGCCGCACAGACTGCGAAGCATGTTATCCGTCAGGGTATACGCGAGGCGGAAAGAGGACTTGTAATGCGCGAGTTCCAGAGCCGTCAGCAGGAGCTGGTAACCGGCAAGGTGCAGCGCGTTGACCCCAAAACCGGAAATGTAACGCTTGAGATAGGCAAAACAGAGGCAATTCTTCCCAAGGGGGAGCAGGGTCCCGAGGACGAGTTCACCGACGGAGACCTTGTCAAGGTATTTATAGTTGATGTAAAGGACACCGAAAAGGGTCCCAAGATTATGATATCGAGAACACATCCCGGACTTGTCAAGCGTCTGTTCGAGACAGAGGTTCCCGAGATATATGACGGCTCGGTGGAAATAAAGGCGGTTTCACGCGAGGCAGGCTCAAGAACCAAAATCGCCGTATACAGCAAGGATGAAAACGTCGACCCCGTCGGTGCATGTATAGGTCCGCGCGGAGCGCGTGTCGGCAAGATAGTCGATATCCTCGGCGGTGAAAAGATAGACATTGTAAAATACAGCGAGAACCCCGCGGAGTTTATTGCCGCATCGCTTGCTCCCGCGGAGGTGGTTTCCGTAGAGGTTGACGAGTCGGCGCCGAACTCCTGCCACGTGACAGTTCCCGATACCCAGCTTTCGCTCGCAATAGGCAACAAGGGTCAGAATGCCCGTCTTGCCGCGAGACTTACCGGTTGGAAAATAGATATCAAGCCCGAAAGCGGATTTTTCATTCCTTCCGAGGCGTGAGAACGCAACAGACGGAGCATAGATTTCAGTAAACAGGAGGCCGAAGCTCATGCAACAGAAAAAAGTGCCGCTCCGCAAATGTACGGGCTGCGGCGAAATGAAGCCCAAGCGCGAGCTGATAAGAGTTGTAAAATCACCTGAGGGTGAAATTTCGCTTGACCTTAACGGACGTGCGGCGGGACGCGGAGCGTATGTGTGTCCCGATGCCGCCTGCCTCAGGGCTGCGCGCAAAGCCAAAAGATTTGAGAGGGCGTTTGAATGCCGGATACCCGATGAGGTCTTTGAAAAAATGGAGGAAAAGCTTGCCGGAAATGAAGGATAAACAACTCGGTATGTTGGGACTCTGCCGTAAGGCGGGAAAGCTTTCTGTCGGACACGACGCAGTGATTCAGTCCATAGTTACATCGCAGGCAAAGCTTTGTCTGCTCACCGCGGACGCGTCGCAGAGGCTCATGAACGAAACGTCGCATTCGGCGTCGTTTGAGGGGAAGAGCATTCCCGTAATTGTGACGAACCTCAGCATGGAGGATATGTATCATGCCGTGGGTACGAAGGCGGCGGTCCTTTCGGTAAACGATGAGGGCTTCGCAAAAAAAATAATGCAACTGTTCGGGGAGGAATAATATAATATGATAATAAAATACAGAGTACACGAGGTAGCAAAGGATTTCGACATCGGCAGCAAGGAAATAGTTGACCTGCTCGCCAAATACTTCGGCGATGTAAAAAAAGCGCAGACGGCTCTTGAGGAAAAAGAGCTTGATATAATATTTGAAAGCCTGACACAGAAGTCTCAGGTTGAGAGCTTTGATGCCTATTTTGCCACCGCTATGTCGGACGAGGAACGCAAGGCGAAGAAGCGTGAGGCAGCCGAGGCTTCCTCGAAGAAGGCGGAGACTTCCGCACAGCCGGAAATCAAGCCCGCACAGGAGAAAAAATCCGAAAGCAAGCCCGGTTCTCAGGGCGCTGATGCCGCCAAGCCGGCGCAAGGAGTCAAAAAGGAGTTTAAGCCCTCCGTTCCTCCTGCGCCTCAGAAGAAAAAATCCAACGACCCCGATAAGCCCATGCAGGCGAGAACAAAGGGTGAGAAGCTTACAATAGATACGCGCGGAGGCGATGTTCAGCTCGATAAGTACAACGAGCGCTACGAAACGATTGCTCCGACGAATAAATCCACAATGGGCGACAATGTTGTCAGCAAGCAGAAGCTCAAGCAGAAGAGCCAGCAATACCGCAGGCAGGGAAGCATGGGCACACGCATGCGCCGCAGGGAGACAGAGGCCGAGAGGCTCAAGAGAATAGCAGAGGAGCGCGCAAAGAAAACTCTGATTATAACCGTACCGGAGGAAATTTCGGTCGGCGACCTTGCCGCACTTCTGAAAATGACTGCGGCAGAGGTTGTTAAAAAGCTGTTCTCACTCGGAGTAATGGCGACTGTTAATGAAATAATAGATTATGACACAGCCGAAATTGTAGCCACCGAGCTCGGTGCAAAGGTCAAAAAAGAGGTTGTTGTCACAATTGAGGACAGAATTATTGATGATACCGTCGATGACGAGACAAACCTTCTTGCAAGAAGCCCGGTCGTTGTTGTTATGGGTCACGTTGACCACGGCAAGACCTCGTTGCTCGACGCAATACGCAATACCTCCGTTACCGAAACCGAGGCGGGCGGAATAACTCAGCACATAGGTGCTTACAGAGTTAACCTTATGGGCAACGATATAACCTTCCTTGACACTCCCGGCCATGCGGCATTCACTTCAATGCGCGCGAGAGGTGCAATGGCAACGGATATAGCGGTGCTCGTGGTTGCCGCGGATGACGGAATTATGCCGCAGACAATTGAGGCAATAAACCATGCCAAGGCTGCCGGAGTTTCAATAATCGTTGCAATAAACAAGATGGATAAGCCCGGCGCGACCACCGAAAAAATCATGCAGCAGCTTACGGAATATGAGCTTGTGCCTGAGGAATGGGGCGGAGATACAATATGCGTTCCCGTATCTGCAAAAACAAGGCTGAATATTGATAAGCTGCTTGAGTCAATACTGCTTGTGGCGGAGGTCAAGGAGCTTAAAGCCAACCCCAACCGCGCGGGTAAGGGTATAGTGATAGAGGCAAGGCTTGATAAGGGCAGAGGTCCCGTTGCCACGCTGCTTGTTCAGAACGGTACGCTGCGCACCGGTGATATCATCGTTGCCGGAACCGCTGTCGGCCGTGTCCGCGTCATGACAAATGACCGCGGTCAGAAGGTTGAGCAGGCCGGTCCCTCGGTTCCCGTTGAGATAACCGGACTTGCGGATGTTCCCAATGCCGGAGATGCGTTTGATGCTGTTTCGGATGAGCGTCTTGCACGTGCTCTTGTTGAGCAGCGCAAGCAGCAGGAGAAGGAGGAGCAGTTCGGCACCTATCAGAAGGTCACTCTCGACACGCTGTTCTCATCCATAAACGAAGGCGAGCTCAAGGATTTGAATATTATTGTCAAGGCGGATGTCCAGGGCTCTGTTGAGGCGGTTAAGCAGAATCTTGAAAAGCTTTCAAACGACGAGGTGCGCGTAAAGGTAATTCACGGCGGTGTCGGTGCCATCAACGAATCCGATGTTATGCTCGCAAATGCCTCTAACGCAATAATAGTCGGCTTCAATGTGCGTCCCGACCCGGTGGCAATTGCCAATGCCGAGCGCGACAGCGTTGAGATGCGTATGTACAGAGTAATATATGACTGCATTGAAGAAATTCAATCAGCTATAAAGGGTATGCTTGCTCCCAGGTTCAGGGATGTGGAAATGGGCAGAGTAGAGGTTCGCAGTGTCTTCAAGCTTTCATCCGCCGGAATGATAGCCGGTTGCTATGTTTCCGACGGTAAGGTTACAAGAAGCTGTAAGATTCGTGTTGTACGTGACGGTATAGTTGTCGCAGAGGATGAGATAGCCTCCCTCAAGCGCTTCAAGGATGATGTCAAGGAGGTCGCCACAGGCTATGAGTGCGGCATCGGACTCGAAAAGTTCAACGATATAAAAGAGGGCGACACATTTGAAGCGTTCATTACCGAGGAGTACAGAGAGGACTGAATCGCTGCCGTTGAAAGGAGTGATTACACATGAGTTCATATAAATCAGACCGCACGGCGGAGGATATAAAGCGCGAAATAATGGCTGTGGTCCGCGAGCTCAAGGACCCGCGTGTCGCCGGTAAGCTTCTTACCGTGGCAAGGGTGGAGGTTTCTTCGGACCTTACCTATGCAAAGGTGTATATAAGTGCTCTTGAGGGCATTGATACCGCTCGCGAGGCGGTCAAGGGGCTTGAGTGTGCATGCGGATACGTGCGCCGCGAGATAGGCACGCGGCTGCGTCTGAGAAAGACACCGGAGCTTAAATTTGTTGCCGACAACTCCATTGAGCACGGTATGGAAATAGTGAAGCGTATAGATGATGTATTAAACCCGGATAAAGACTGAATCGCGAAGGGATTGAGGTAATAATGCGATTGAATATTCAGCAGACGGCTGCTCTGCTCGGCGAAAAAGACAATATACTCATACTCACGCATGAGCGCCCCGACGGAGATACCCTCGGCAGCGCTTTTGCGCTGTGCAGAGCTTTGCAGCTTTCCGGTAAAAAGGCAAGGGTTATGTGTCAGGATAAGATACCGCCCTCATACTCCTTTCTCTATTCTGAAATCGAGATGCAGGACTTTGAACCCGAGTACATAGTTGCGGTTGATGTTGCAGACCTGAAGCTTCTCGGCTCGGAGTTCAAGGAGAAATATGAGGGCAAAATAAATCTTTGTATTGACCACCATGCCTCAAATACCGATTATGCGGAAAATCTCATGCTTGAGGATGCCGCCGCCGCTGCGGAGGTGGTGCTTCAGCTGGTTATTGCCATGGGCATAACTCCCGACAGGGTCATAGCCGAGGGAGTATATACCGGGCTTTCAACGGATACGGGCTGCTTCCGTTATTCAAACACCACCTCGCGGACTCTGCGCATGGCGGCTGATATGATTGATGTAGGAATAAGCGTAAACAAAATAAATCAGCGCATGTTTGAAACAAAAACGAAATCCTACGCCGCACTTGAAAGAATGGCGTTGAAGACTATAAAGCTTTATTGTGATGACCGCTGCGCCGTTATGGAGATATCGCGTAAGATGTACGCCAAGAGCGGAGCGGACGAGAGCGAATGTCATACGCTTTCTTCCATTCCGCGTCAGATAGAGGGCGTGCTTGTCGGAGTTACAATAAAAGAAACTAAGTCCGGAACTTACAGCATATCGGTTCGCACTCATGAACCCATTGACGCGTCCGCGATATGCATGAAAATGGGCGGAGGCGGACATAAACGTGCTGCCGGCTGCTCGCTTCAGGGCTCACTTTTGAGCGTGAGAAATACGATTCTCGAACACGTAAAGCAGGCGCTGGACGAGGTTGTGAATACCCTTGTTGAGGAGCCGGATTACCTGTCATGACGGGAATAATCTGTCTTGACAAGCCGGACGGAATGACCTCATTTTCGGCAGTTGCCGCCGTAAGACGTATTACGGGCGAGAAAAAATGCGGACACTCCGGAACGCTTGACCCGATGGCTACCGGGGTGCTTCCGGTGTTTTTGGGCGGAGCTACGCGTTTTATTGAGCTGCTGCCGGTACACGATAAGTCGTATACGGCATCGCTGCGTCTGGGAATAACCACTGATACGCTTGATATTACCGGAAAGGTGCTTTCACAGCGGAAGGCGTCTGTGTCGCACGGACAAATAGAGGAGCTTATTCCGGAGTTTACAGGCAAAATTCTTCAGGTACCGCCGATGTATTCGGCGATATCAAAAAACGGTGTAAGGCTTTATGAGCTTGCGCGCAAGGGTATCGAAATTGAGCGCGAGGCACGTGAAATCACAATAAATTCAATCATAATAACGGATTTTGACGAAGCCGCGGAGGAGTATACGCTTGAGGTTTCCTGTTCGCAGGGCACGTATATCCGTTCGCTGATATCGGATATAGGTGAACGCCTCGGCTGCGGTGCGGTTATGACGGCACTTCGCAGAACGAAATCAAACGGATTTTCTTCGTCGCAGGCTCTTACTCCCGAGCAGCTTTCTCTGGCGCTCTCACGGGGAGAGCTTTCCTGCATACAAAGTGTTGACGCTGTGCTGGGGGCTTACCCTGAGGTGCACGTCACTCAGCCGCAGGCTGTGCGTTTTTCAAACGGAGGAGAGCTTGATATCAACAGGCTTTCTCTTTCGGGCGATTGTCCGACATACAGGGTGTATTCTCCGTCCGGGGATTTTCTCGGAATAGGTCAGGCGGATGCAGCCGTGCTGAGGGTAAAGCGAGTATACAATAATATTTGACAAGGTGACTTTATGCTTTTATCGGAGTATTTCTCCCTTGAGGGCTCGTCGGTTGCTCTGGGCAACTTTGACGGTCTTCACGCGGGACATCTCAAGGTAATAAAAAGTGCCGCCGAGGGCGCGAAGGACGGACTCAGGCCGGTTGTGCTGCTGTTTGACCGCCATCCGCTTGAGCTTGTTTCGGGCAACGCACCGGCAAGACTTTTAACCGTGCAGACGGAAAATGATATTCTTGCACGTATGGGTGTAACGCCTGTGATTGCTCCGTTCGGAGAGCTTATGAGTATGTCGGGCGAGGAGTTTTTCAGCCGTGTGCTTGTTGACACTCTGCACGCCGAGAGGCTTTCATGTGGTGAAAATTACCGTTTCGGGGCAAATGCTTCGGGAAACGTGCAGACTCTCAGGGCTTTATGCGAGCGCTTTTGCGTAGAGCTGAATGTTATTGAGCTTGAAAATTATGCCGGAGAGCCTGTAAGCTCCACGCGTATAAGAAAAGCTCTTTCGGACGGCGATATAAAAAGCGCAAATTCAATGCTGAGTGAGCCGTTTTCATATGATTTTACGGTCGTAAGCGGCGACAGAAGAGGAAGACTTCTCGGCGCTCCCACAATAAATCAGCACTTCCCGGAGGGCTTCATTGTTCCGCGGTTCGGAGTTTACGCTTCAAGGGCTTTTGTGAACGGCAAGTGGCATGCCTCGGTCACAAATATCGGAATAAGACCCACAATAGGCCACGGAGACTACCGCAGTGAAACGTGTATAATGGATTTCAGCGGAAATCTTTACGGAAAAAACATCAGAGTCGCGCTGTTGGAATTTCTGCGTCCGGAGATGAAGTTCGCATCACTTGATGAACTGAGCGCACGTATAAAGCAGGACGCGGAAACGGCAAGGAGGATTTTCGATGAAAATTAAAATATCGCCCTCTCTTTTGTCGTGCGACTACTCAAGAATGGGCGAAGAAATAAAAAACATGAAGCGCTGCGGAGCGGACATGCTTCATATAGATATTATGGACGGGCACTTTGTACCGAATATCACAATCGGGGCGCCTGTTGTCAAATCTCTGCGCGGCTGCTCGGACATATGCTTTGATGTGCATCTTATGCTTTCTGAGCCGCTGAAATTCATACCGGATTTCATAAATGCCGGAGCGGACATAATCACCGTGCACGTCGAGAGTGCGTCGGATACGCGCAAATGCCTCGAAACAATAAAGGCTGCGGGCATAAAAGCCGGCGTTTCAGTCAAGCCCTCAACGGACATTGAAAATGTGTTCGAATATCTCGATATTGCCGATATGGTGCTTGTGATGACAGTGGAGCCGGGCTTCGGAGGCCAGAGCTTTATTGATGCCGCGTTGCCGAAAATAGAACAGCTTCGTTCGGAGTGCGAGGCTCGCTCTCTCAAAACGGATATTGAGGTTGACGGCGGCATAAATCCCGCCACTGCCGCCGAATGTGCACAGTGCGGAGCGAATGTGTTTGTGTCGGGAACTACGATATTCAAAAATCCGGACCCGGAGCAGGCAATACTGCTTCTTCGCGAAGCCTCAACTGAAAACTACATGAAATAATTCACAGGATTTTTTTCCAGTATTCCCTGGTTCGCGCTGCCTCAACGGCATTTTCACAGATGGTTTCTCCGTATTCGCACAGCAGATTGCTTATCGCCGGAGTTTCGGATATCTTGGGATATATTAAAAGCCGGTAGTTTTCACCGTCTGAAAAAAGCTCATATCTCGTATAGCTGTCACTTGCGTTCTCAAGAATTTTTTTCAGGCACACCACACTGTCCGCATCGAAAAAGGTGCAGATTACAGGCTGTGATTCTTTTTTCATTATCAGCTTGCGCTGGCTGCTCTTGTCATCAAAGGGCATAACCGTGAAGTAAAGTATACAGCCGTCGCCCGATGGATTCGGCACAGCCTCAATGAGCATTTTTTCGGCGGGGTTGATATCCTTCCCCAGCACTCGTCTTGCTTCGTCAAGAAGTGTCCAGATGACCCGCCTGGTCTCAATGTTCGAATAATCCATTTCCTCATATGTAATATCGAGCATTGTCATATCCTCGTCTGAAAGCTCTACCATTATACGGTAATCGTTCTGGGCTTTTATTTTCAAAATTCACGCCTCCCTGCCAACTGCTAACTACTATCATATTACGCAAAGAGGCTGTACGCAATGAATAAATATTTCCATTTCCTGCGAGGAAATTTCCGTGAGGAAACGCCATGACAGACGAAAATAAAAATATAATACGCTCATACAATACCGATATGCTGCTGATGCTTTTCGCACCGGCGGCAGTCGCTTGCTTTTATTACGGCGAAAGAGCGATAAGACTTATGCTCGCGGCGGTGTTGACCTCCTTCGTATGTGAGCTTTTCGGAGGACTGCTTCTTGCACGGCGCGCAAATCTGCGTTCGATGTCGTTTGTCTTCAACGGCTTGTGTGTCGCACTTATGCTTCCGGCATCGGTTCAGTACTGGATGGTGATTGCCGGAACCGCATTTGCGGTTGTTTTCGCCAAGCTTCCCTTCGGCAACAGTGAAAAATCCCCGTTTGTTCCCGCCGCGGCGGGTCTGGCATTTCTTACAATATGCTGGCCTGATTATGTGTTCAGATTTCCCGAAGTCGGCAGCGCATATATCGGAGAAGGTTTTGTGGGCGGAACCTCAATGTCATCAATGCTTTCCGACGGAAACTCAATAAACGACAGTCTGGTATCGCTTATGGAGATATTTGTCGGTGAAATTCCCGGACCGATGGGGGCATGCTGTATAATTGCACTTGCCGGAAGTGCTGTATACCTGCTCATACGCAGGTGGAAAAAGTTTTTGACAGCTCTGGCATTTTTAGGAGTATGTGCCGTATATGCTGCAATTTTTCCGAGAATTTCCGCAGGAGCGCAGCTGTCTGTGATTATGGAGCTGTGCTCAGGCTCGCTTATATTCGGCGCATTGTTTTTTATGACTGATTATTACACCTCGCCGGACGGCTTAATCAAGGGGATTCTTTACGGCGCGGCAGGCGGACTTGTCGCTATGCTTCTGCGCTCCTTCGGCGCGTATGAGGACAGCACGGTGTTTGCGGTTTTGCTCATGAACGCAGTGTCGCCGCTGCTTGCCGGAGTCGGCAAAAAAATCATTGGAAAGCAGCCGGATGCGAGCGAAGATGTCATATATGACCCTCTTGCAGGAGGTGAGCCGGTTGAGTAGAACCTATGAAAACACTCTCGGAATAAAAAGAACCTTCACCGATGCTGCAATAATCGGCAATCCGGTGCTTATTCAGGCGGTCGGAGTGTTCCCGATAATTGCAATGGCGGTATCTCTGAAATCCGCAATAGCGCTCTGTGCCATAACCTCCGCGGTGCTTCTCGTTTGCGAGGTTGCAACCTCGCTGCTGCTGAGAAGATTTCCGCATTGGCTTCGCATAGGACTTTATATGCTGCTGGGCATACTTGTTGTTTTGCCGGCATCGCTGTTTTTTGAAAAATTTGCGCCCAATGAAACGGCTAAGCTCGGCATAGTGCTGCCGTTGCTGGCTTTTAACTCGATGGTGGCGCTCAGGTGCGAAAAATTCGCAAGAAGAAACGCAGTCGGTACCACTGTGCTCAACGCGCTTTCAACGATTTTTGCTTACAGTCTTATTGTTGTTTTCGTCGGTGCGGTGCGCGAGCTCCTCGGCAGCGGAACGCTTTATGACATACCGCTGAGCCCTTTGCCCAAGGCGGCGGGTCTGCTTATGCCCTTCGGAGGACTTCTTATACTCGGACTTGCGTCAGCTCTGCTCAAATGGTTTGCTGCACGCAATTATCCCTCCTATGCAGAAAAAGAGGATTTGAACATCTCTCTTGAGGAGGGCGAAAAATGAGTTATTTATTTGATTTGCTTGCTGCGGCCTTTTACGCGGCATTTGCGCAAAATCTCATATTCAGCGGAGGCTACGGCGTCAGCGAGAGCATAAGGATGGCGGCAAAGCCAAAAAAGCTGTGGAAAATTTCCGCAGCTATATCGGTGCTTTCCGTGCTTACGGCTACGGTATGCAGACTGCTTGATTTTATTCCTGCGGTTAAATCTGCCGGTATGCTTGCGCATGCGGCGGTATTTGTCGGAGCAGAATTTGTGATTTATTCGGCGGCATGCCTTTCAATGAGAGCTATATTTCAGGGGGAAAGGCGTAAGGCGGCAGTCAAAATAATCGGTATAGCGGCATTCAATTCGCTTATACTTGCCGTTCCGCTTATAAACCGCAAGCTCAACTACAACTTATATGAATCGGTGGGCTTCGGCATAGGCGCCGGTGCGGCATTCGCTGTTTCGGTGCTTCTTATAAACGCAGGTATGCGCAGACTTGAGAGCAACGAGGATATCCCGGAAGCCTTCAAGGGTCTGCCGGCAATCTTTATATATGTTGCATTGCTTTCCATGGCGTTTACGGGTATTCTCGGACGCGCGGTGTCGTTATAGGAGGAATAGATATGGCGGACAGAAAAAAGCCCTTTTACGATACAAGGGTCGTTAAGCGCAAAAGCTATTACGGCTTTTCCAGACAGTATCCAGGAGCACTTGGGGATAGCGAGTATCTTATCGGCGAGAGCCGCACGATGAAAAGGCGCCAGAATATTTTGCGGATTGCATTTGCGGCACTGCTTGTGCTGCTCTTTGCGGCAAGCTTTGTTATTACCTATACCTCTCTTGAGCTTTCAAACAGACCGATTGAAGTCCCCACGGCTGTGACCGAGGAGACAACGTCCGTTGAGGAAATCCCGACCTCTGCGGATGAGGGTTAGGATTTTATAACCAATAGCGCTTACGTTGAGAAAAAGCCTCCCTTTGAAGGGAGGCTTTAATTCTTTGTATCAACGGCTGATGTCTGCAAGCATCTGTATTTTCAAGGTTTCTTCCGCGGAGAGCAGAACCTGAGCTGTGTTCAGCTCCGCCGGAGAGCCGTTTATGTCGGATATAAAATCGTCAAGGAAGCTGTTTGACGGCTTCTGCGACGGTTTTTCTGTTATTACCGGTTCCCTTGCGCCTTCGGCGGCAAAGTACAGTGTGTGTCGGGCGTGGTCTATTTCAAGCATACCCTTGCTGCCCCAGAAGGTGAAGCGCCATACGGGGGCGGGGGAAAAGCCGATGCCGGCAGGCAGGGCATAGGATACGTCCGCCATGAGTCCGGCGCCGTTTGAAAGCCGGGCAAGAAATTGCGCACAGTCTGAAAAATCCGGCTCGTTTTCGGCAAAGGCGTTGTATGAGTTCGCAAAAAGAGGCTGCGATACCTCAAGTCCGGTGAGATATCTTACAATGTCGATGCCGTGTATGGCAATGTCGTTTATCGTTCCGCCGTGCTTGCCCTTTTCAAAGTACCACGACGGACGTGTTCCGTAATTGAGCGGATGCTGACCGGTAAAGGCGAGAGTGTGAATTTCGCCGAGTGCTCCGGAGCTGAATATACGTTTTGCTTCAAAGATTTCGGGAGTATATCTCAAATCAAGCATACAACCGACTTTAAGTTGAGTTTTTTCGCACAGAGCTTTGATTTCGTCAAGCTCCTCCGGATGTGTACAAATCGGTTTGTCGGATATGACATGCTTCCCCGCATTCAGCGCACGTATTATGAGCGAGCCGCGTGAGGCGTAATAATCGCCGACAGCTATGGCGTCAATCGCGGGGTTTTCAAGGATTTCATCAAGAGAGTCAACAAAAATATCCTCTGCAATGCGTCGCTTTGCCTCCTTAAGCGCCGGAGAATATTCCTCATACGCCGCGCATACGCGCACTCCGTCCGTGCGCTTTGCCAGCTCGTACAGCGAAAAAATGTGGTTGTGGCGAAATCCTACAACAGCGATATCCATAATAATGACCCTTCCTTTCGCAGAGGCACGAATTGCCGTTTGAAAGCTTTATCCTTATAAACTTTTACTTACAGTCAGGCGAGATATTTTGAAATGCTGCTTTTTTCAACAAAGCGGAACAGCGGAAGCCCCAGAACAAGGCATACCGCAAGCTCGCCTGCGCCGACCTGTATCGCCGAAAGTACAAAAAGCTCGGCGCTGAAGCCGCCTGCTGAAAGAAAGGATATTTCCATGCCTATTATGAGCATGTTGAATATAACCGGCATTATTGAGGATAACACCGGAAGTCCTTTGAACCGAAGCTTTCCGAGCGCCCTTGAGCATGCACCGGCAAGCAATGTTGCAACCGAGCCGCAAATGATGTCGATTACGCCGAACGGGCTTGCGAGGTTTGCGATTACGCAGCCTACGGCAAGACCGGGTATTGCCGCGGGAGTGAAAACCGGCAGCACGGTAAGCGCCTCGGAAATTCTGAACTGTATTCCGGAATAGGCGAGGGCGAAAATATTTGAAAAATATGTGAGTGCGGCGTACAGTGCCGCAATGACACCCGCCTGAACAATGCGAAGCGTGTTTTTGTTTCTCATATCGGAATTCCTTGCATTTTTTTAGGAAAAGGGAGCAGAATAAAATTGATATAAAGCCGAAAAGAGGGAGTAATTTGGTAGATGAAATAATAAAGGTTTCACTTACGGCTCTGGCTTCCGTTGTTGCACTGTTTTTCCTCACAAAGCTGATAGGAAGAAAGCAGATGTCGGAGCTGAGCATGTTCGATTATATAAACGGAATAACAATAGGCTCCATTGCCGCCGAAATGGCCACGGAGCTTGAAAGCCCGCACCGTCCGCTTGCGGCTATGATTATTTATGCTCTTGCCGTGACGGGGATATCAATACTCGACAACAAATCCATAAAGCTGCGCCGCCTTCTTACCGGAGTGCCGCTTGTGCTTTTTCAGGATGGTAAGCTCTACAGTAAAAGCCTTGCGACATGCAAAATAAGCGTTGATGATTTTCTGGCGCAATGCCGCTTGAACGGCTATTATAATCTTGCCTCGCTCCAGACTGCAATGCTTGAGCCGAACGGCAGGATGAGCTTCTTGCCGCGTGCGGACACAAGACCGCTTACTCCCGGGGATATGTCGCTTTCGCCCCGTCAGGAGCTGCTGCCGGTAAATGTTATTGTTGACGGAACCGTGATGAAGGATAATCTGAAATCCATAGGGCATGATGAGCTGTGGCTGCTTGAACAGCTCTCAAAGCAGAATATCCCCGCGGCGTCGGGCGTAACACTTGCAACTGTTGACAGTATGGATGAAATGAGTGTGTATACGAAAATCTGAAATTCAGCGGTTGCTTTGAGCCATCTCCCACAGACCGTTTATGTAGGCTGCGCCCAGGGCGCGGTCATAAAGTCCGTAGCCGGGTTTTCCGGTTTCGCCCCATATCATTCTGCCGTGGTCGGGACGCACATAGCCGTCAAAGCCGTTGTTTACAAGGGTTTTGACGATTTTTGCCATATCAAGACTTCCGCAGGCGCTCAGGTGTCCGCTCTCCTCGAAGCTTCCGTCGGGGAGGTTGCGGATATTGCGGATGTGCATGAAGTGGATTCTTCCGGCTTTTGAATATTTGTCAATCATTCCCGGAATATCGTTGAAATCCGCACAACCGAGGCTGCCCGTGCAGAAGGTCAGACCGTTATATCTGTCATCGACAAGAGCGAGAAAACGGTCAAGATTTTCCTCGGTTGTAATTATGCGGGGAAGACCGAATATCGGATACGGCGGGTCATCGGGATGTATAGCCATAAGCACATCGCATTCACGCGCTACGGGTATAACTCTTTCGAGGAAGTAGCGGAGATTTTCCCAAAGTCCTTCCTCTCCCACCTCGGCGTAGCTCAGCAGAAGCTGCTTGAGCTCCTCTTTTTCATAGCTTGCGTCCCAGCCGGGCAGGTCAAGACCGTCCCTTAACGGGTCAATACCCTTGAGCTGCTCCATATACATAACAAGACTCGTGCTGCCGTCGGCGGCTTTTTTGTCGAGCTGAGTGCGTGTCCAGTCGAAAACCGGCATAAAATTGTAGCATACACATTTTACTCCGATTTCCGAAACGCGGCGGATGTTTTCACAGTAGGCGTCGATATATTTGTCACGCGAGGGAAGCCCGAGCTTTATATCCTCGTGTACCGGAATACTCTCAACGATATCAAACACAAGTCCTGCATCTTCACAGGCATCCCTCATGCTTTTCAGGCTCTCGCGCGGCCAGACCTCTCCGGGTTTTACATCATATACGGCGCTTACGACGCTCCTCATGCCGGGTATCTGCGAAATGTATTCAAGGCTGATGGGGTCGCTTTTTCCGTACCATCTGAAAGAAAGCTTCATGTTCTCTCCTCCGAAATTCATATTTTTTTAAGTATATATCAAAATCAGCATCTGCGCAATAGCGAAATATCATTGAATATTTCACATGCACACAAGAAGATGGATGTCTGCGGGCTTCCGGAATTTGGCAGCGCTCCGAAGGACGGATTTAAGTTAATTTTTACATTGCGCTATTGACTTTTACTTAGATTTGATATATTGTATTCGTGTAAGCCCGAAGATGCAGTTTGATTGCAGGGCGAAACCGGGCGTGTGTCCGGAAAATCAGAAAGGGGTAAACTCAAAATGAATTTCAAAAGACTTACAGCGCTTGCTCTCGTGCTTGTAATGCTGCTTTCATTTGCGGCATGCGGCGGAGACAAGGGAGAGACCACCACAACAACAGCAGCAGGTGAGACCACCACAGAGGCACCCGTAGCTCAGACTACCGCAGAGCCTCAGAAGGTTGACGGCAATCTCGTAGCCAGCCTTAAGGACGGCGTTCTCGTTGATTCCAACGGAACCGCAATAACCTCAGTTGCAGACGGTCAGAAATTTGTTGCTGCAGACGGCAAGACTGTCGCGGAAGTCAAGGGCGACAAGGTTGTCGATGCTAATGGCAAGACCATATTCACCGTTAAGGACGGCAAGCTCCTCGGCGCAGACGGCGCAGAAATCACCACAGAGCCGACCACAGCTGCTCAGGGCGCAGATGAGCCCAGCTCAAAGACTCCCGACGGCGAGACACCCACACAGGCTCCCGCAGGTGATCCCATTCCCACAGGCAAAGAAGCTATCTTTAACTTCTACAAGACAGCTGCAAACTTGATAAAGGACACCGGCGCTGCAGGCTACACAAAGAAGGAGTGGCAGGAGCTTCCCACTTATAAAGGAACTCTTGAGAGCGTTGTTAAGCCCATCGCAGAAGGCTTCATGACCAAAAAGGATAAGGCTGAGAATCAGCTTTCCGAAAAAGGCTCCGATGCTTCTAAGAACCGTTTCCCCGGCTGCACACTTACCGACCTTTCAAAGGTAGCAAGCGCAACCTGCAAGGCTGACGGCGAAAACTATAAAATCGTCATCACCATGGTTGACGAGATAACTCCCACCAAGGCAAACAACTTCCTCGGCAAGGTCACAAACTCCATCCTTTATTGGGATGATATTCAGACCACAATCGACGGTCTTAAGCTTTTAGGACAGCCCCTTGTTAAGACTATCAACAGCAAGGAAGTTAAGTATAAGGCATTCAGAATCACCGCTGTTATGACCAAGGACGGCAAGTTCGTTTCTCTTGAGCACTTTGCTCACGTTGATATCGCTGCCGATGCAAAGCTCGTTGCAGGAAGCCTTAATGCTACCGCAGTGCTTTACAATTACTGCCAGTACAGTGCATTCAAGTACTAATCAACATACAAAAACAAAGCTTTCAGACGCAGGAGAAATCCTGCGTCTGTCCTTTTCATGCGGCGTTTTGTAAACTTCTCACAAAACATCGGGGGCTTGTCCGCCCTAATTTATGGCAAAAGTGCATGGAAATTTTCGGGGCGTTCTGTTATAATGATTAGTGGCACATTGCCGCTTTATTATGCAGAGCACCCTTTTTGTCTGCAATAAAAGGCGGAGAATTATTCTGCTATCAATATTTTGGAGGTATATTAAATGGCTCACAAGTATGTTTACCTGTTCTCTGAAGGCGACGGCTCGATGAGAGAGCTGCTCGGCGGTAAGGGCGCTAACCTAGCCGAAATGTCAAGACTCGGCATGCCTGTTCCCTCAGGCTTCACCGTAACCACCGAGGCTTGCACCCGTTACTATGATGACGGAAAGGTCATCGCAGCCGACATTGAAAAAGAGATTTATGACAATCTCGCCAAGATTGAAGAAATCAACGGCAAAAGATTTGCCGACCCCAAGAATCCGCTTCTCGTATCCGTGCGTTCCGGTGCCCGTGCTTCCATGCCCGGCATGATGGACACAATCCTCAACCTCGGTATGAACGACGAGGTCGCTGCCGGCCTTATCGCAGGCAACTCCGACCCGAAGTTCGCACGTTTCGTATACGATTCATATCGCCGCTTCATCCAGATGTTCTCTGATGTTGTTATGGAAATCTCCAAGAAGACCTTTGAGGTCATCATTGACGAGCTCAAGGCGAAAAAGGGCGTAAAGAACGACATCGACCTTGATGTTGAAGACATGAAGGAGCTTGTTGTCCGCTTTAAGGCGTATTACAAGGAGCAGAAGGGCGTTGACTTCCCCACCGACCCCAAGGAGCAGATGATGGAGTCCGTCAAGGCTGTTTTCCGTTCATGGGACAACCCCCGCGCAAACGTATACCGCCGCATGAACGACATTCCCTATTCATGGGGTACTGCCGTTAACGTGCAGCCCATGGTATTCGGTAACCTCAATGACCGTTCAGGCACAGGTGTTGCATTCACCCGTGACCCCGCAACCGGCGAAAAGGCTCTCTTCGGTGAGTACCTTATAAACGCACAGGGCGAGGACGTTGTTGCAGGTGTCCGTACTCCCTCCAAAATTTCCCACCTCCAGCAGGATATGCCTGAGGTTTACAATCAGTTTGTTGAAATTGCAAACAAGCTTGAGGCTCATTACAGAGATATGCAGGATATGGAGTTCACCATCGAAAACGGCAAGCTCTATATGCTTCAGACCAGAAACGGCAAGAGAACAGCGGCTGCTGCTCTTAAAATAGCTGTTGACCTCGTTGACGAGGGCATGATAACCGAGAAGGAAGCTGTTCTCCGCGTTGAGCCCAAGCAGCTTGACTCTCTTCTTCATCCTCAGTTTGACGCTGCTGCTCTCAAGGCCGCAGAGGTCATCGGAACCGGACTTGCAGCATCTCCCGGAGCTGCCTGCGGCAAGGTGGTATTCACCGCCGAAGACGCTAAGGAATGGGCTGCAAAGGGCGAGAAGGTTTGCCTTGTTCGTCTTGAGACTTCTCCTGAGGACATCGAGGGCATGGTCGCGGCAGAGGGTATCCTCACTGTTCGCGGCGGCATGACCTCCCACGCAGCTGTTGTTGCGCGCGGCATGGGCACCTGCTGTGTATCCGGCTGCGGCGAAATCACAATGCATGCAGACAAGAAATATTTTGAAATCGGCGGCAAGCAGTATCATGAGGGCGACTACATCTCCCTTGACGGCTCCACCGGTAAAATCTACGGACAGGCTGTTGCCACCGCAGAAGCAACCATCTCCGGCGACTTCGGCAGATTCATGGCTTGGGCTGACGCTGCACGCGGCGACTTCAAGGTTCGCACCAATGCAGATAACCCCAGAGATACCGCACAGGCAGTTAAGTTCGGCGCAGAGGGCATCGGCCTTTGCCGCACCGAGCACATGTTCTTCGAGGGTGACCGTATAAAGGCTATCCGCGAGATGATAGTTTCCAAGACCGCTGACGAGCGCAAGGTTGCACTTGCAAAGATTCTTCCTCTTCAGCAGGGTGACTTTGAGGCAATGTACAGAGTTCTTGAAGGCAGACCCATGACCGTCCGCTTCCTTGATCCGCCTCTCCATGAGTTCGTTCCCACCAAGGACGACGAAATCAAGGAGCTTGCGGCAGAGATGAAGATAGGCGTTGAGGAGCTCAAGAACGTCATCGCTTCACTTCACGAGTCCAACCCCATGATGGGCCATCGCGGCTGCCGTCTTGCAGTCACATATCCCGAAATCGCTGCAATGCAGACCACCGCTGTTATCAACGCGGCAATCACCGTCAACAAGGAGCATCCCGAGTACAATATCGTTCCCGAGATAATGATTCCTCTTGTAGGCGAAATCAAAGAGCTCAAGTATGTTAAGGATACAGTTGTTGAGACTGCTGACAAAATCATTGCCGATGCAGGCATCGACATGCACTACAAGGTCGGCACCATGATAGAGATTCCGCGTGCGGCTATCACCGCAGACGAAATCGCCAAGGAAGCCGAGTTCTTCAGCTTCGGCACCAACGACCTTACCCAGATGACCTTCGGCTTCAGCCGTGACGATGCAGGTAAGTTCCTTGACGCTTATTATGAGACAAAGATTTTCGAGTCCGACCCCTTCGCCAAGCTCGACCAGAACGGCGTAGGCAAGCTCGTTCAGATGGCTGCCAAGCTCGGCAGACAGACCCGCCCCGACATCAAGCTCGGTATATGCGGTGAGCACGGCGGAGACCCGTCATCTGTTGAGTTCTGCTACAACAACGGACTTAACTATGTTTCCTGCTCTCCCTTCCGTGTTCCGATTGCTCGTCTTGCTGCCGCTCAGGCTGCTATCAAGGCAGGCAAATAAGAGCTTCAGGCACAATAAGCATAATTTCCCTGTCCGCTTTTCGCGGGCAGGGATTTTTGCGTGTATCGGTAATACGAGTTGCTTGCTGTTGCATAATCCGCAGAAAAGTGCTACAATCCTTTTTGCGTTTTAAATCTATATAAAATCAGGTGACCCGTATGTTGAACACGGTTTTGCTCGGGCTTGTAAGCTTCTTTTCGGATGCAAGCTCGGAGATGGTTTATCCGCTCATACCACTGTATCTTACGGCTGCCTTCGGCGCCACGCCGGCGCTCATAGGTGTAATTGAGGGTGTAGCGGAGAGCCTTGCAAGTCTGCTGAAGGTTTTCAGCGGATATTTTACGGACAGGTATCATCATAAAAAGCTTGTGGCGTTTGCCGGATACTCGACAGGCGTTCTTTATAAAATTGCGCTGATATTTGCCTCGTCCTGGGCGGGCATACTTGTCGCGCGCGTCATAGACCGCATCGGTAAGGGCGTACGCACGGCTCCGCGTGACGTGCTTGTCAGTGAGAGCGCACCGGAAAAGAGCATGGGCAAGGCCTTCGGTGTGCACAAGGCGCTCGATATGGCGGGCTCGGCGGTGGGAATACTTCTCGCCTACCTTCTCGTTGCCCGCGCCGACGGAGCCTTTGAGTATAAAAAGCTGTTTTTGCTGTCGATAATTCCCGCGGCACTCGGTCTTGCATCGTTGCTTTCGGTTAAAGAAAAGCCGCAGCGGAGAGCGGAAAAGCATCGCGAGGAGTTCTGGAAAAATCTCAGGCAAATCGACGGCACACTCAAGCTGTATCTTTTCGTTACCTTCCTTTTCACACTCGGCAACTCATCGAATACTTTTTTGCTTCTGCGAGCAAAGGATATAGGCTTTACCGACACAAACGTCGTGTTGCTTTATTTCGTTTACAATCTTACCGCGTCACTGCTTTCGATACCCTTCGGACGGCTTTCCGATAAAATAGGGCGCAAAAAGCTGCTTGTCGGGGGTTATATCGCTTTCGCGGCGGTGTATATCGGCTTTGCGTTCGTTTCATCAGGCGCCGCAATGGTTGCGGTGTTCGTGCTCTACGGCTGCTATACGGCAATGATATCCGGTGCCGAGCGCGCGATGATAGCCGAAATAGCTCCCGCGCATCTGAAGGGCACAATGCTCGGAATGCAGTCCACGGTCACAGGTATTGCTTTGCTTCCGGCAAGCATAATTGCGGGCTTTTTGTGGGATACATTCGGTGCAAGGGCTCCGTTTATCTTCGGCGCGGCACTTTCCGCGGCCGCGGCAATGCTGCTGACGGCGCTTCTCAGCAATAAAAAATCCGGAGTGAGGGCCTGATAAAAAGAAGACGCCGACAAAGGCAATTTATGATTGCCAAGCGTGCAATTTTATGTTATACTCATTTGGTATCAGATAAATCTTGAAAGGTGATAAACCGATGCTTGAACTTGATTATGCACTTAACTATATATTGAAGGGAATCGACACCATCACGAAAAACGCCGGCTTTAAGGCGGATTATCCCGATGGCGTACGCGCTCCGGCGGCTCCGATATTCAAATCCGGCGACACGAGCACGATAATGCTTCGCGGTGATGCCGGAAGAATAAAAATCCGTTATTCCGACGGAAAGGTCGCATTGTATATCGCAAACGCGGACGAGGCAGATACCCCGGATGAGGACATGACAAGGGCATCGCTGTCGCTGCTTGAGCTTGACAATTATGATGAGCGCGATGCAAGATACATTATCGACGATTTTACCGAGAGCATAGAAAAGGCGTTCGGTTCCAAGGTCGCTTCAAAGGACGGCAAGAGCAACACAAAGCTGCCGGCACCTGTTTCCAAGGCTGCCGCCAAGAGCGGAATGCTCTCATATGATGCGAATACTCTTGCAAACCGCTTTACGGCGATATATCCCGATTTGCGTGAGGAATACAAGAAGAATGTTGAGACCTACGGTGAATTCCTTGCCGAGGAATTTTTCAATGAGTACGGAACCAAGGTTGTAATTGATACAATCCGGGAAAACAACAAAATAAAGATGCGTAAGCTTTTCAATCTCCTCAACGACATATATGAGGACGGCACCAACGAGACACAGAGCCTTGTTGCGGTCACGATACTCGGGGCGATGAACAACGACGCTCAGCTTATTGAAAACTCGGTTGAGTACATGAGCGAAACCATGCGTGAGCCGGTGCTTGAGGTCAACAAATATCTCGCCTCCGGCAGAAGTAAAAGCGCGAGGATGAGGCTTGAAAATCCCCCGCTGTATAAGCCTAAAAAACAAAAGAAAAAGGGCATGCTTTCGCAGATGCTCGGTATGTAATTTGCGGGCAGAACGCATTGCGGTGTGTTCTGCCTTTTTAATATTTTCGGGAGGCGAGGGAAACGGAGCTTTATATAACAAGGCACGGTCAGTCACAGGGAAATGTTCCCGGCAACGGCTGCGGTGAGAATGATATATTACGCCGGGAGGACCCCGTACTCACAGAGCTTGGTATACGTCAGGCAAGGCTGCTCGGCGAGCGTCTGGCAACGGTTGATTTCGATGCAATTATTTCAAGTCCGCTGCGCAGAGCGGTTGCAACCGCATTTGAAATCGCTTCAAGGCAGCCGGGCGGCACAAAGAAAATTGAGCTTCTTTCGGATATGCTTGAGGTGGGAGTGCAGCCGGGTTTTACGGGGGTAGGCTTTGACGCGCTCAGGCAGATGTATCCCTGCGTGACGCGTTATGATACGGAAAAATATCCCGGAACAGATGCCTATGTTGCTAAGTCCGAGGATGAAACAGAGCCGTTTATACGTGCCCGGTTACTTATGCGGCATATTCTTGAACGCTTTGAGTTCGATTCGGATAAAAAGGTTCTGCTTGTAGCACACGGAACCTTTAACCACAGGCTTGTCTGCGCGGCGCTCGGCATGGAGCCGACGCGGATATTCAATTTTTGTCAGGAAAACACGGGACTTACCAAGATACACTATTTTGAAAACGGATATGTGCGTCTGGTATGCATGGACGATTTATCGCATCTCTATGCGGATTATCCCGAAACAATAATAAATTTGTAAGGCCGGTGAAGCTATGCTGTTTTGCAACATTGCCGTACTTGATGAAAATCTTGAGTACAAAACGAACATGTTTGTCGGAACCCGCGGCGCATATATTGAATATATCGGCGCGCAAAAACCGCAGGAGGACTTCGGTGAAGAATATATGGGCGAGGGTAAGCTGCTCGTGACTGCTTTTTTCAACGCTCACTGCCATTCCTCAATGACGCTGCTGAGAGGCTATGCCGAAAATCTTCCGCTTGCGGACTGGCTCAACAAAAAAATATTTCCCTTTGAGGCAAAGCTGACCGAAAATGATGTCTTTAACGGTGCAATGCTCGGAATAGCCGAGATGCTGCGGACGGGCACGGCATCGTTTACGGATATGTATATGTTCGGCGAGGGCGTGTGCGCTGCCGCGGCGGAAACCGGAATGAAATGCAATTACAGCTCATCAATGGTTTGCTTTGACTCAAGCGCATATACAGACCTGCCTGTCTGCAATGAAACGCGTCTGCTTTATGAAAAATACCACGGCTTTGATGACGGCAGATTGCTTACCGATGTGTGCATACATGCCGAGTACACCTCAACTCCGGCTGCCGCTTCTGGAGCTGCTGAGTTTGCGCGTGAACGCGGACTTAATATACATCTGCATCTCTCGGAAACCAAGGCGGAGCACGAGCAATGCCGTCAGAGACATTCCGGCATGACCCCTGCGGAGTATTTTGACTCGCTGGGGGTGTTTGAAAACCGCGTTACCGCTGCGCACAGCGTGTGGATTACCGATTCGGACGCTGAAATTATCAAACGCGCAGGTGCGAGTATAGCCTCATGCCCTTCAAGCAATCTCAAGCTCGGCAGCGGATTTTTCAGGGCGCCGTATATGCTTGACAAGGGCGTAAATGTGGCGCTCGGTACGGACGGCGCCGCGAGCAGCAACAACCTTAACATGCTCAAGGAGATTTATCTTTTTGCACTCATACACAAGGGCAATACGCTTGACGCGTCGGTTATAAGCCCGAGACAGGCGCTGTATGCCGCCACGAAGGCCGGAGCCGTATCTCAGGGACGTTCGGATTGCGGGGCGCTGAAGGTCGACAACCGCGCCGATTTGACGGTGTTTGACCTGACTGCTCCGAATATGTGCCCGATGGCGGACGGTGCGGACATGCTTGTTTATTCCGCACAGGGTGATGACGTGATAATGACAATGGTTGACGGCAGGGTGCTGTACCGTGACGGTGAATATCTCACACTCGATATCGAAAAGGTACGCTTCAATGCGCAGAAAAGCCGTGAAAGGATAGCAGGTGAGCTTGTATGATAACAAATCTCAACGGTGAAACCCTCCGATTTGACAGGGATGAGAACTGCCTTTGCATACTTGACCAGACAAAGCTTCCCTGTGAGGAAAAGCTGCTGTATCTGACCTCTCCTGAGGAAATTTTTGATGCCATAAAGCTTCTCAAGGTCAGGGGTGCTCCGGCAATAGGTGTTGCTGCCGCGGCAGGTGTGGCGGTGATAGCCAACAACTCAAAGGCATCCGACAGAACCGGATTTGACCGGGAAATGGAGGCTGCGATAAAATATCTTGCATCCTCGCGTCCGACGGCTGTCAATCTTTTCTGGGCGCTCGGACGTATGAAAAATATAATCGACTCCAATCCCTCTGCCGGTGTTGAGGAAATAAAAAAGCTCCTCTCCGACGAGGCGGAAAGGATGCATGCGCAGGATATTGAAATCTGCCGCAAAATAGGGGAGAACGGGGCACAGCTCATCAGTGACGGGGACACCGTGCTCACCCACTGCAATGCAGGGCGTCTGGCAACCGTCAAATACGGAACGGCGCTCGCGCCGGTATACATTGCCGCCGAGCAGGGTAAGAGCGTAAAGGTGTTTTCGGATGAAACACGCCCCTTGCTTCAGGGTGCAAGGCTCACCTGCTGGGAGCTTGTCAGCGCGGGTATAGATACCACCGTGATATGCGACAACATGGCGGCGAGTGTAATGGCAAAGGGTATGATAAACGCTGTTTTTGTCGGCGCGGACAGGATTGCCGCAAATTACGACACTGCCAATAAAATCGGCACATATTCCGTGGCTGTGCTTGCAAAGCACTTCGGAGTACCGTTTTATGTGTGCGCTCCCGAATCAACCTTCGACAAAAGCACGCCCGACGGTGCCGGTATTCCGGTTGAGCAGCGTGCGGGGGAGGAAATAACGGAGATGTGGTATGAAAAACGCATGGCTCCGGACGGCGTAAAAACATACAATCCCGCCTTCGATGTCACGCCGCACGAGCTGATAACGGCTTTTGTGACCGAAAACGGGATAATAAGACCTTAGCTTCTTGCCGGATTCCTTTACACAAGCAGAACAGAGAAAAATGAAATCACAAAAAGAATTATCGAGAGCACACCGCCGGTGAATGCTCTCTTTATTTTTCCCCAGGATACGCTCTGCCATGCTCCGACAATAAGCACAACAGCCGCAGAGGCAACCGGAAGACGGGCAAACAATATATTGCTCAGAATAAGTGTAATGAAAAATAACAGACAGGAGAAAAATATCACCTTGCCCGAACGCTCTTCCTTTGATTTTATCTCGCACGGCACGAGCATGGGTGCGCCGCCTATCAATGACAGACCGAGCAGCGAGCCGGTGTATGCGCCGTAAAGCGGAGCCTTTTCGCGGCTGTCACCGATGCATATACAGCCTGAGAAAAGCAGCGCAAGAGCCGCGGCGGGCAACAGCAGCGAGGGAATTTCATCAGGCTTCATGCCGAAAAACGGAAGCACAAATACCGTGTGCGGACCGTAAAACGCCCCCGCCTCGTTTACTGCGGTGCCGGCAGCGTCCGGATTTAAAAACAGGTTAAGCACAAGTGTTACAGCCAGCGCGACAAAAGGTGCGGGCAGATAATTTTTCAGCCTCTTGAATTTGCGCGGAAAGGTTATCATTATAACCATAACTATTGTGCCGAAAAGCACACCCCTCCAGTTGGCGTGGAAGCCGAACGAGCGGTAGGAGCGCAGCATGTCAATTGCGGTTACGCCGTTTGCGCCGATTCCGAAATAATCGTTTGTAAGAAGCACGGTCGTAAGCAGCGCTATGCCGAGTGAGAGTCCGCCCGAAATTCCGTTCGGGAGAGTCAGCGGTTTTTTGAGCCTGTTCATTATAAAGACAAGCGGAAGCATGATAACTCCGGCAAGGAACATCAGCGTCGGCATTGCCTCATGTGAAAAAAGCTTTCCGATACACAGCATGCACAAAAATGCCGCATACGAGCAGGGCGGAAGAGCCTCGGGCGGCTTGCGGGAAATGATGCAAAGCAGCACCGCGCAGGCAAAAAAGCCCCACATCCCGAAGGCGGAGCATATACCCATGCTCAGCGCAAACGGCATGAAAAACGCAAAGGCGGAAAAGCCCTCACGCGCGCAGAAAAGCAGATTATTTTTTGAAGAGTCTTTATTCAATGGTTTTCCTCTTTTCATTCAGAACAGAAGATATTTTATCCTATTACAGACAAAAACACAAGGGCTTTGTGTAAAAAAGCGCGGTCTGCGGTATGTACAAAACCGCTTCGGCGTGTTAAAATGAATAGACATTGAAAAAGACGGAGAGAAGTATGAATAAGAACAGGGCAGTAAAAAAAACGGCAACATGGATAATTGTCGGCATAATGATTTCGGTGTTTGTGCTCGATATTCTCACAGTTGTGCTTTGCAATATCTATCAGAAGCGCTATGACCTGCCGTATGAGAGCTTCACGTATAACTACGGCGATGACCGTATACATTTCCTCAATACCGCAAATTCCGATGCAATACTCATAGAGAGCAACGGGCATTTCGCTCTTGTGGATTCAGGCGAGGGTGACAATAATCCGCGCCGCGCTATGGAGTATGAGGGCTTTGAGGACGAGGTCAGGGCATACTTGAAGAAGGTTGCAACCGCATCGGACGGCAAGGTGCATCTGGATTTTATCCTCGGCACACATTGCCATTACGACCATATAGGAGCGTTTGAGAGCATCATAAGAGATGACGACATAATCATCGAAAAGGCGTATTTTAAAGAGTATACCCCTTGGCTTGTCAAAGGCTATGAGAGCGGAAAATGGGCAAACGACGTAACATATGACGAGGTTATTGCCGCACTTGCAGACAGAAATATTCAGAGAATAAGTGAGCTGCCGACCGAACAATTTACTTTAGGCGATTTTGAGATACAGTTTTTCAATACCGTTACCTCTCCGGACAAGGCAGGCGAGGGCGAAAACGCGGCAAGCGTCGGAGTCAAGGTTACGAAGAACGGCAAGTCCGCATTTCTGGCGGCGGATATCACACAGACCACCGGACTTGAGAAGGATTTAGCGCCGCTGATAGGTGATGTGGAGCTTCTGAAAATCGGACATCACGGATATTTCGGCTCGTGCTCACAGCGCTTTTTGCGTGCGCTGAAGCCGGAGCTGTGCATAGTAACCAATCAGCTCGGCAAAATATATCCGAACATAAAATGGAACATAACCATGGTTGCACACGCTCCGGTATACGCAACCGTTGACTGTGACGGAATAATTGCCTCATTCACGGATGACGGCGAAATAAAGCTTACAACAAATATACACTAAGCATCTGATGCTCTTGTGATGCTCAGTCTGGAAAGGCACGGCGGAATATGGCTAATTTATCGGCATGCCCCGTATCGAAAAAATGCGGAGGCTGTCAGCTTCAGAATATGGATTACACACGTCAGCTGCGCTATAAGCAGTCGGTGGCGGTAAAGTATCTCTCGAAATATTGCAGGGTAGAGCCGATAATCGGTATGGACTGCCCTGAGCACTACCGAAACAAGGTTCAGGCGGCGTTCGGCAGAACACGCTCGGGAATGATAATATCGGGAGTTTATCAATCGGGCACGCACAACATCGTGCGTGTTGACAATTGTATGATTGAGGACAAAAAGGCGGACGAGATAATTGTAAGCATCCGCAATATGCTTCCGGGCTTCAGAATGTACCCTTATGATGAGGACAGGCGCACGGGCTTTTTGCGTCACGTGCTTGTCAAGCGCGGCTTTGCAACGGGTGAAATTATGGTTGTAATTGTAGGTGCCGTGAATATTTTTGCCTCAAAAAACAACTTTGTAAAGGCGTTGCTTAAAAAGCACCCCGAAATAACCACAATTGTTTTCAACGTCAATCCCGCGGACACTAACCTTGTGCTCGGTGAACGCGAGAGTGTGCTTTACGGAAGAGGTTACATTGAGGACGAGCTGTGCGGATGCCGCTTTCGCATATCGCCCCGCTCGTTTTATCAGATAAATCCCGTCCAGACAAAGGTGCTGTATGACAAGGCGATGGAGCTTGCCCGCCTTGACGGCACACAGATGGTTATAGATGCCTACTGCGGAATCGGCACAATAGGTCTTATCGCTTCAAAAAAAGCCGGGTCGGTGCTCGGAGTTGAGCTTAACCGGGACGCGGTAAATGACGCAAGAGAAAATGCAGCGCTCAACGGCGCGGACAATATACGCTTTATCTGCGCGGATGCCGGAGATTTTATGCAGGAGGCGGCAGGCACCGAGCACACCGATGTTGTCTTCATGGATCCGCCGAGGGCGGGCAGCACACAGAAATTCCTTTCATCGTTGATAAAGCTGTCACCGGACAGGGTGGTTTATATCTCCTGCAACCCCGAAACGCTTGCGCGTGACCTGTATTTCCTTACCGGACACAGCAAATATCGTGTGAAAAAAATTCAGCCCGTGGATATGTTCCCTCACACAAAGCATATCGAAACCGTGTGCCTGTTAACCCTTGATAAATAAAGACTTTGCTTGCATTTTGAGTGCAAAATCTGATGTTTTGTCCACCGTTTGTCCACAAAAATTTTGCAGGCAGACGAGAAAAAAGCAACGGTTCAAGTTATGAAACAAAAAAGGAAGGCGGAATGTATAATGAATTTGGGTAAGCTTGAAGAAGTAAAAGATTTAAGAAAAATATGGAAGCATGAAGCATTGGATTTTACCCCTTGGTTAGCGGAAGATGATAATTTAGCAATATTATCAGATGCAGTGGGACTTGATATAATTGTTGATGAAACAGAATCGCCGGTGGGAGATTTCAGTGTTGATATATATGCATCAGAAATCGGAACGGATCGAAAAATAATTATTGAGAATCAACTGGAAGATACAAATCATGATCATTTGGGAAAATTGATAACATATGCTTCAGGAAAATCAGCCGATATAATTATATGGGTAGTGAAAAAGGCTCGTGAAGAACATAAATCCGCAATCGAATGGTTAAATAATCACACGGACGACAAAATAGGCTTTTTCCTTTGCGAAATCAAGTTGTATAAAATAGGGGATTCAGAACCGGCTGTGAAATTTGAAGTCATTGAGAAGCCCAATGATTGGGTAAAAGAAATAAAGAAAACCACGGCATCAAGTCCTATTCAACAGCTTCGCTACGAGTTTTGGGTTGCTTTTAATAATTACGCTTTTAAGAAACAAGAATACACGAAAAATTTTAATCAAAGAAAGGCGTCGACAGACCATTGGATGGAGTTGAGTATAGGTTCATCTGCATGCCATTTGAACATTTTGCAGATTCGCAAGAAAAACGCTTTAGACGTAGAGCTGTATATAAATGAAGACAAGAAATTGTTTGAAAATTTATATCAACATAAAGATTCAATTGAAGCAGAGTGCGGATTTGAACTTGACTGGCGTGAACTTCCGGAAAAGAAAGCAAGCCGCATTATTATTGAAAAATCGGCAGATTTATCGAATGAGGAAAACTGGGAGGAACAGTTCCAATGGATTATGGATATCACTTTGAAAATGAAAAAAGCATTTAAAAAATATATTTAAAGACATCAAGATTTCGCTTTAATAAATCCCTTAAAACAAGGCAAAATTTAATATCATTTGTCATTGCAATAAAATTAAAAAGCCCCACAAATAAAAGCACAGCCGGCGGAAATTTCCGCCGGCTGCTTCTGTTAAGTACTGTGTGTTATGCGATTTTCTTCGCGTCCTTGATTTTGATTTTTCCGAGATAGGGGATTTTAAGGAAACCGTTAGCGGTGTCGCCCTCGAAGGTGATGGAGATATCAACCTCTTTGCCGGGAAGAAGAGAAACGCTTGCCTTTGCATTGAGGGTGTCGCCGTCCTCGGTGATATCATAAATTTCAAAATCCGGGATATCAACATCGGAGGGGAGCTCAAGCTCAAATTTGTACTGTCCGTTGACGTCGCTTACCTTGATGGTTACGTCACCCTTGAAAAACATTGTGTCAATCTTTGCAAACCAGCTGCCTATGCCTACCATAATAAGTATCCTCCGTAAATTTATTGTCACTGTAACAAGTGACAATATGAATTTAACATCTATTTGCTGTTTAAGTATTGTATTATCTTGACTTTTTTGTATAATATTAGCAAGGTGATGATTTTGTATAAAATATTCAACAATTCAGCTGAAATTATAAGCAGATTTAACAGCTGCCTGAGCTTTTGCTCCGCCACGGGTCTGAGCATGTACGCCTTTGGTGCGGATTCAACGCTGTCCTTCTGCATTTATAATACGGAAATGGGCGGCGCCCTGCCCTCAAAGCTGTCGGGAATCTTTGATGAGCTGTTGTCGAGAGAGTGCGGAGAGCTGCCGGAGTTTTTGTGTACGCCGTATTTCGGGAGCTATTTCTGTATAGCTTGCGGAAATTCGCAGCGCATTGTGGCGGGACCTTCGTTTTACGCCCCGCCCGATGAGAAGGGAATAGACGCACTGCTCTCATCATACGGCGGATTTTCGGCGGCAAAAAAGGATATTCTGGAATTTTATGCCCGCTCACCGGTGACTGATTACAGGGCGTTTGCCAATCAGGCACTGCTTCTCGGATGTATGCTCAACGGTACGGAGCCGGATTTTGAAGCGCTTACGGCATCGGGGCGTGTCATTCCTCTGCCGGACAAGGCGGACAGCGGAGAGGCGCTTTGGGCGGGTGAATACGCCGAGCCGATACCCTTTGATTTGCTCGGAGATATAATTTCGGCTGTGCATTCCGGCGTGCGTGCGCGAGTCTCCGCGGTGCTCAAGGATGTTGCCGAGTGGAACTTCGGATACAGGGGCGACAGCCCGATACGCACGGCGAAAAACACGTTTACCGCCTTTGCGGCGCTGATGTGCCGTGAGGCAAACGTTGCGGGGCTTGACCGCAGGCTCTGCTTTGCGCTGAGTGAATATTACACGAATTACGCCGAGGCGCAAACCGCGATAGATGAGTTGCTTTCGCTTTTTATCAAGCTTTTGTACGACCTTACGGGAAGAATAGGACGGCTTGACGGTGAAAGCACCTCAGAGCTTACCTCTGCGGTGAAGAAATATATCCGTGCGCATATAACCGAGAGCATAAGCCTTTCGGATTTAAGCTCGGGGGTGAATTTTTCCGTGCCGCATATATGCAGGAAATTCAGGCAGGACACCGGGAGGACCGTCAACTCTTACATTCACGAGCTGAAAATTTCGGAGGCGTGCAGACTTATAGCCGAGAGTGACGTGCCGCCGTCAGAGGTCTGGCTGCGTTTCGGATATTCCGACCAGAGTCATTTCAACAAGGTGTTCAAAAATGTCACCGGAACCACCCCCGGAGCCTACCGGCTGAGGTGTGCGGAAGGAAAATTGTAAAAAAATCGTCAATTACCCTGCGCGGAGTTCAACTGACCTCGGCGTTTTCCTTGACAGAGTCTTCAAATAATAGTAAAATCTGTTTGCAAAGAGAGGTGCAAATTAAATGCTTGAAATTAAAAATCTCACAAAAACCTTCGGTGACAAAAAGGCGGTCGATGACCTGACGCTTTCAATAAACTCAGGTGAAATCTATGCCTTTATCGGTCACAACGGTGCCGGAAAGACTACTACCATAAAATGTGTGGCGGGAATTCTCGGCTTTGACAGCGGCGAAATCCTTGTTGACGGTGTATCCGTAAAGCAAAATCCGCTTGAATGCAAAAAGAAGCTCGCTTACATCCCGGATAACCCCGATTTGTATGATTTCATGTCCGGCATAAAATATCTTAATTTTGTCGCCGACATATTTTCCATCCCCAAGAAGGAGCGCGAGGAAAGAATAGCAAAGTATGCCGACATGCTTTCGCTTACCTCCGACCTTGCACAGCCTGTTGCGTCATATTCTCACGGAATGAAGCAGAAGCTGGCAATCATATCCGCACTTATTCATACCCCCAAGCTGATGCTGCTTGACGAGCCGTTTGTCGGGCTTGACCCCCAGGCGGCACATACGCTCAAGCAGCTCATGCGTGAGCTGTGCGATGCGGGCAGTGCAATATTTTTCTCAACTCATGTGCTTGAGGTTGCCGAAAAGCTCTGTGATAAGGTCGCTATAATACGCGGCGGCAAGCTTGTAGTTTCGGGCAGCATGGATGAGGTAAAGGGCGACGAATCACTCGAGGATGTATTTTTGGAGCTGGTGAATGAAGATGTTTAAAGCGCTTTTTATATCGAGACTTCAATCAATGTGGTTCTCACTGTTCGCGTCAAACAGACTGAAAACGGGCGGCGGGAATAAAAAATCTCCCGGCAAGAAGGTGCTTGTCGGAATACTTGCGGTATACATTCTCGGCACCTTCGGCGTAATGTTTATCGGCATATTTTCACAGTTTGCCGCAGCGTTCGGTAACAGCGAATATGCGTGGCTGTATTTTTCCTTTGCCGGAATGTTTGCGTTTTTGCTCAGCGTCGTGGGCAGCGTTTTCATGACGCAGAAGCAGCTTTTTGAGGCGAAGGACAACGAGCTGCTGCTGAGCATGCCTATCCCGTCGTCATATATCGTTGCAAGCCGTATGCTTATGCTGTTGTGTGTCAACCTCATGTATACGATGCTGGTGATTGTGCCCGCTATGCTTACCTTCGGTGTCAAGGTGGGATTCTCGGCAAAAACTCTCATTTTTTCCATTATCGGTATTGTGCTTATGCCCTTGCTCAGCATGGCCGTCGAGTGCCTGTTTGCATGGCTGATTGCACTCATAGGTACGAAAATCAAGAAGAAAAATGCGGCGTCAATGGTGCTGTATATAGTGTTCTTCGGCGCATATATGTGGTTTTTTATGCGCCTGGAAAACAACATTGCCACACTTATTACAAACGGTACGCAAATCGGTGAGGCAATCGGAAAATACATGCCTCCGCTCTATGCCTTCGGCGTTTCAAGTGCAAGCGGAGATATAGTCCGCCTCGGCGAGCTGGCTTTGTGGTGCATAGTGCCGTTTGCATTGATGTATTTTGCAATCTCCAAGAGCTTTATAAAAATTTCCACAAGCTCAAAGACTCAGGACAGAAAGGTGTATGTGCGCACCTCTCTGGAAGTTACTTCCCCGCGCAAGGCGTTGCTGAAAAAAGAGCTTTCACGCTTTTTCTCACTGCCTATGTATATGCTCAACAGCGGCCTCGGCGCTGTAATGGCTCCGGCAATTTTTATTCTTGCGCTGTTTAAACGCGAGGAGCTTATGCAGTCTCTGGTTGCGGGAGCTGATGTTTCGGCATATCTTCCGTTTGTCCCTATTGCAATAATCGCATTTTGCGTATCAACTCTCTGCACATCCGCACCCTCGCTGTCACTTGAGGGGAAAAATTTCTGGGTATTGAAAACATCTCCCGTAAGTGCCGGAGATGTCTTTTACGCAAAGATAATGACCAATATCGTCATCGGCCTTCCGCCTATGGTGCTCGCGTCGGTAATCGGAGGAATTGCCTTTACTCTAACTCCGCTTCAGACGGTGCTCACGGTTGTCTTCACTGCTTTTATGCAGATACTTGTTGCGGTTGTCGGTTTCATTTTCAATTTGCATTTTCCTAAGTTTGAGTGGCTCAACGAGACGCTGGTAATAAAACAAAGCATACCCGTAATACTTACGATGTTCGGCAGCATGGCACTTGCCGCTGCGGCAATTGTGATTTCAGTGTTGCTTTACAGCTCCCCCAAATTCAATTTCAGCGTTGATGCCGGTTTGGCGGTGTGCTGTGCGTTTTTTGCCATCCTTGACGCGGTGGCTTATGCCTATCTGAAAACCGCCGGAGTCAAGGTGTATGACAGACTTAACGGCTGAGCCGGGGAAAGGATTTTTATGTACAACACATTTGAAGAGCTGAGGTCGGATTGCATGAATTGCCGTGCGTGTCCGCTTCATGCCGGACGCACAAACCTTGTTTTCGGTACGGGAAATCCTGAGGCGGAGGTCATGTTTGTGGGCGAGGGTCCCGGTGAAAAGGAGGACCTTGCCGGAGAGCCGTTTGTCGGCAGGAGCGGTCAGCTTCTCGACAAATATCTTGAGGCAATCGGGCTTAGCCGGAAAAAGAATATATATATCGCAAACATGGTTAAATGCCGTCCGCCGCAGAATCGCGACCCGCTTCCCGCCGAGCAGGAGGAGTGTATAAAATGGCTGCGCGAGCAGACAAGGCTTATCCGCCCGAAAATAATTGTGTGTCTGGGAAGAATCTCGGCGCAAAGGCTTATTTCTCCGGATTTCAAGGTCACAAAGCAGCACGGGGATTTTATTGAAAAGGGCGGTATTCTTTTCATGGGTACCTTTCATCCTGCGGCGCTTTTGCGCAATCCCAATCAAAAGCCTGATGCGCTTGAGGATTTTACAGCTCTGAGGGATAAAATAAACGAAATTTGTGAGAATACATATTAAATTAGGTAATCGAAAGTGAACAGACCGGATGTTCCGGTCTGTTTTTTTGTAATATTTTCATCTTTGTGTAAAACTCATTGACTTTAAGTGAAAAGTTATGTAATATTATAGTATTACGTAAAATGGGGGAGAAAATATGGCGAACAACCTCGCAGAAAAGGCGAAAACCTTGATTTTTAATGTCAAAAACCACTGGAAGACTCCTGCCGAAGGCAACTACATACCATACAAGGAAACGGCAGCTTACAGCTTCGGCGGCATCGGTGTGTATTTTGTGGTTGACATTGTAAACAAGATGATTCTTGCCACCGGCAACGTGCTTATAGGTAACACCATAGGCATAGAGCCGAGAACGCTTTACATTCTTTATGTAATCGGAATACTTTCCAGCATACCGCTTACGGGTCTGAGAGCAAATATTATCGATAACACAAGAGGCCGCGAGGGTAAATACCGTCCGTACATAATAAGGATGGGCATTCCGTGTGTCATACTTGCCGTCGCTTTTGTATGGATGCCGTACGGCAAAATGTCAACCTTCTGGGATTGTGTTACGGTGCTCGGATTTAACATAGCTTTCCAGTTTTTCTTCAACTTTTTCCGCGAGTCTTATGAAAACCTCATTCATGTTCTTTCCCCGAATTCACAGGAGAGAACCAACGTGCTCGGCTTCAAGTCGGTGGTATATTCGTTGGCTCCTACAATAATCAACGCAATTATGCCGATAATTGCAAGAAAGTTCTTCGGCGGCGATATGGCAAACATAAATCTTTATCGCTATGCGTACCCGCCTCTGCTTATTATCGGAATAATACTCACGGTTGTTGTTTATGTTAACACAAAGGAAAAAATCATTCAGGCAAAGACTCATGTCGTGCAGGTAAAATTCATGGACGCACTCAGAGCCGTTGCCAAGAATAAGTATTTTTGGATAATTTCTCTCGCCGGCTGGATAGGCTTCCTTGAAGGCTCCTATGCAACAATTCTTTATTGGCTTTATCAGTATCAAGGCGCGTGCACCTCGGTTGAATATATGCTTATAACCACAATTTACGGTAACGGTTCGCTTTGGGGAATGCTTTTTGCGCCGCTCGCAATAAAAAAATTCGGCAAGAAGAAAGTCCTGGTGTTTACAAACCTGTGCAATATCATATTTATTGCCTGCCTGATGCCTTCGGTGTCAAACATCTGGATTGTACTCTCGTTCCTGTATCTTAACGCAATAGTCGGCTCGTTCTCACATGTTCTTGACCCGAGTATTCAGGCGGATATAAGAGACTATCAGCAGTATACTACCGGAGAACGTATAGACGGTATGTTTGCGGCTGTCGGCCTTATCGGAAGCATTATAAGCCTTATCACTCAGGGTGTTGTGCCTGAGATTTATGCACGCGGAGGCATAACGATTGAACGTGCGCGCGAGGTGCTGTCAAATCCGGCTATTACTTCGAGGGTAATGTCGGAGGGAAAAACAATATATCAGATTGTTTCAGACAGAGCTATCGCGAACGGTGTTTCTTATAACGATGCCGTTAACGCGTATGATGCGCTGTATGATCCCAATATATTCGATCATCTGATTATAGTTCTTATAATGGTTTCGGTGGTCGGTGCGGCACTCAACCTTCTTCCGTACTTCTTCTACGATTTGACAGAGCTGCGGCAGAAATCAATTGTAAGGGCTCTTAAAATACGTGCCTTGTTTGAGGACTTTGCCTCAGGAGCACTTTCGGATGAAAGCCTTATCGAAGCGATAGACCTTGTGAATCATGCCCGCGAGACTGCCGGCTGTGAGGTTGCTGAGCTTTCAAAAGGCGGAATAAAATCCGCGAAAACCAAAGAGGAAAAGCTGGCTGCAAAATCGGCTTATAAAGAGGCCTCAAAGCTGAATGACGAGATAGAGATATCGCGCTTCATAATCAGCGAGATGAGCAAATTCTCAACCAAGAGAATGCAGGATAAGCTTATGCTCGCGCATGATATATATGATATGGGGCTTAACGGCTTCTATGCGGCCGATATTTCCGGACTTGAGCAGGCGAGGGCGCTTCCGGGCTTCACAAAGGAGGAGCGCGAGGTGCGCAAGGAAGCGGTTGAGCTTTCAAAGGACACTCAAAGAAGCCGCAAGCTTGTTAAAAAATACTACCCTGAGGGAATCGTTCCGTTTGATATGACGGTATTCGACAAGCTTTTTGAAGCAGAGGATGCCTCTGAGCTTGAGCTTGAGAATGCATATAAGGAGTATTTTGCCGACAAGAAGAACAAGCAGATAAAGAAGCGTATTTCGGAAATAAAGAACGAGCGCAAGCTTATACGTGCGGAAATCAAAAAGGCAACCGACCAGAACTCAATTTATCACCGGGCTGCAAAGCCGTGGCTTGATGCCCAGAGGCTTATAAATCAGGCGGAAAGCTATGAGCACTATGATGACATCGCTGCTCTTTATGATGATGCAAAAGCGAGAGTCGAAGAAAAGAAACAGCTTGAGGCAGTAAACGCATAAAATAATTCAAAAAGCTCCTCCGAAAACGGAGGAGCTTTTAATTTAAAATTGCAGGGGAAGCAGACTAACACTACTTGTCCTTTTCATCCTGTATCATTTGCTTTACCTTTTCGGGAAGCGCCTTGAATTCCTCGCGTGTGAGTTCCTCGGTGTATATCGGCTCAAGAATCGTCACATGAACCACTGCTTTGCGTATACGCTTGTTTTCTTCAAATGCGGCACGTGTTCCTTTTATGTATACGGGAACAATGGGGGCTCTTGTTTTTTGCGCTATTTTAAATGCGCCGCCCTTGAATTCGCCGAGTTGCCCGTCCTTGCTTCTCGTGCCCTCGGGGAATATTGTCATGGATTTGCCCTCATTGAGCTTGTCTACGGTTTCGTTTATTGCCTTCATTGCCTCTCTGGGGTTCTGTCTGTCAATGAACACGCAGTCGATGAGTGACATCCATGTGCGTATCAGCGGCAGCTTGAGAGTCTCCTTTTTTGCGACAAAGCCGCACGGGGTTTTTGTGCAGAACAGCAGCGCAGGAAAATCAAATACGCCCTGATGGTTCGCCACATACAATACAGGTCTGTCCGGTATTCTTTCTTTGCCGGTTATTTCATAGGTGACTCCGGCAAAGTCAAGCTGCTTTTTCAGCCATGTCAGAAGCACCTTGTCGATTATGGGCTTGCTCTCGCTCATGGGCAGAGTTGCCTTTGCCTTCTTGCATCTGTGCATCTTGGGCAGCAGCAGGATGAATGAAAAAATAAATCTTGCAAACCAGAGAATTGTTTTTACCATAAAATCGTCTCCTTAAGGCGGCGGGAGTCGAACCCATACGCCCGAAATACAGATATTTCCGCACATCCGTGCGTTTTTGTCTTACCATACGAGAAGTATGCCCGCGCCAAAGAAACACCCGATTGCACGAAAACCTCAGCATTTTGGGTGCTTCGCAGTTTTGAAGGAGAGAATTGTTGTTCCCGCAAGGCGAAAACCGGAGAAATGCTGTCGCATTTCGAGAATTTTTAACGCAGCGGGGGCAAGAATTATCCGTTCAAAACCGTGTGGTGTTCGGCTACCGTCGCCTTGACACGGCGGGAGTCGAACCCCATACGCCCGAAATACAGATATTTCCGCACACCTGTGTGGTGCTGGTTTATGTAGGACGCGGAGTCACCCTATAAACATCTGCGTCCAGTAATTGCCGTCGGAATAATAGCCGACACCTATTTGCGTGTAAGAGGCATTGAGCATGTTTGCGCGATGCCCCTCGGAGTTCCACCATGCGTTGACCACCGCCTGCGGAGTTGTTTGACCTCTGGCGATGTTTTCGCCTGCCGAGCGGTAGCTGATGCCGAAATCACTCATCATTTTAAACGGCGAGCCGTAGGTTGGGCTTGTATGCGAAAAGTAGCTTCTGTCGTGCATATCCTGTGATTTATATCTTGCTACGCGCGAAAGCTCCCAGTTGAGCTTGAGGTCGGAAAGACCGTTTGCTCTGCGCTTCTGATTGGTCAGATTGACAACCTGTTCCTCAAATGAGGTGGTTTCCTCAGCTACGAGCGGAATGTTGAGAATCTGATTGGGATAAATAAGTGCGGGATTCTTCACCTGGTCGTTTGCGGCGATTATTTCGCTCAAGCCGACTTGATATTTAACAGCTATAAGCCACATTGATTCGCCCTTGATAACCGTGTGCTTTACTACCTTTACCGCGGCGTTGCCCGTTGCGGCAAATGAGAAGCAGAGCATTGCACAGACAAGCACTGCACAGAGGCGTTTGAAAAGTGTTTTTTTCATGCAATTATCATTCCTTTCGGAGTTATTATATCCAGCGGAAGACCGAAAGAGAGCATGAAAATATTTACAAATCAATTCTACCATAAACCTGTGCAAATTCAAGCCATTTTTGAAAAAGCTTTACAAAACGAAAGATTTTAACTATACTGAAAATATAAAATCAATGGAGGTCTTGAAGATGTTGGGTATAATACCGGCTCCGAACTTCTGCGAAAGAAGAAAAGGCTTTTTGCCGCTTGACGGCAAACGCTTCAGCGATTTCGTTGTACGCTCGCGTTCTCAAATGCTCGGAAAAGAGGAGTATATCCTCGAAATAACACCGAAGGAAATACTCATAACCTCCGGCTCGGATGCGGGGGAGTTTTACGCTGAAAAATCCCTTGAGCAATACGCGTTTTCGTGCGGCCCTAATGCACTGGGCTGTCTGTATATAAAGGATTCTCCGAGATATGAGTATCGCGGCTTCATGATAGACTGTGCACGGCATTTCTTCTGTATTGAGGATATAAAGCGGATGATAGAGGCATCCTCAATGTTCAAGCTCAACGTCTTTCACTGGCACCTTACCGATGACCAGGGCTTCCGTCTTGTGGTGCCGGATTATCCCTTGCTTGCCGAAATCGGCTCGGTACGTAAAAGCTCGGATTTCGGTAAGAAGCATGTAAACGAACCCTATTCGGGGACTTACAGCGAGTCCGAGCTTCGTGAAATAGTTTCCTTTTGTGCCGAAAGATACATAACGGTCATTCCCGAATTTGACGTTCCGGGGCACACAAGCTCGGTTGTGGCGGCATATCCCGAAACGGCATGCGGCGGAGTGGGCACACAGGTGAAGACGAGTGCCGGAATTTTCAAGGATGTGCTGTGTCCGGGCAGGGATGAGGCCTTGAAGCTGGTTTTTTCCGTGCTTGACACGCTTATGGATATTTTCCCGTCGGAGTATATTCATATCGGCGGAGATGAGGTTCCCAAGGTGCGTTGGGAGGAGTGCCCGGATTGCACAAAGCGTATGCTTGACGAGGGGCTGAAAAACGCAGATGAGCTTCAGGGCTGGTTCACAAACCGTGTTATAGATTATCTTGAGGAGCATTCAAGAAAAGCGATAGTGTGGAATGAGAGCCTCAACGGAGATAATCTGCGCGAGGGTGCAACCGTTCAGTTCTGGATGGACAGAAAGAAAAAGACCGTTCCGTTTGCCAATGCCGGGGGAAGAACGATTATATCGGATTTTTACAATTATTATCTTGATTATCCCTACGGCATGACTCCGCTTCGCAAAACCTATAATTTCAATCCGGAGCTCAAGGGCTTTAATATACAGGCAAAACAAAACATTTCCGGCGTTGAGGCACCGATATGGACAGAATATGTTGAGGATGCGGGGCGTATGGCATATATGTTTTTCCCGCGTGCCTGCGCGGTTGCCGAAACCGCATGGACTTTTGATATAAACAAGGATGAAAAGGACTTTATCGGAAGGCTTCGGGTGCTGTTGCCGATGCTGAGCTCTGCGGGAGTCGGACCCGCTCCGGAAAGCGTGTGGAATCCGGCGGCGCTTTCCCGCGCCTCTCAGGTGCTGAAGTTCTTTTCAAATACGCTTACTCCGGAGCTGCTCAAGGGAGCCTTCCCGGAATAAACATTTTTCTTCAACCGGCGGAGATGAATGTCTCCGCCGGTTTTGTGTATAAAATACAGCAAATTTTCACTGAAATCTTGAATATGCGACAGATGTATGTTAAAATAAACATGTAAATAATTCGGGGGTGATAGCTTGGAGGAAAATACAAGGGCATCAAACATAAACAACAATGACAGACGCGTAAAAAGAACAAAGAAGGCTCTGCGCAACGCACTTATAGAGCTGCTTGACGTAAAGCCTCTGAATCTGATAACCGTGAAAGAGCTTACGGAGAAGGCGGATGTCAACAGGGCTACATTTTATTTCTACTATAAGGACATGTTCGATATGCTCGAATGTGTTAAGGATGAGCTGTATGAAATTTTCCGCGAGGAGGTTATGGCAGGGGACGACAGCGGCTTTACCACCGAGGAGGAATTTGTAGAATATATAACCCGCTTTCTGGTGTTCTGTCGTGAGAATTACACGGTTTGCCGCTTCGTGATAAAGAACGAGGGTAACAGCTCGCTTTCGGAAAGGATACGAAACGAGATAAAGCAGCAGGTTCCGCGCTCCGATGTGGTGTTCCCGGAGGGCGACCCCAGGCGTTATCTTACTGATTTTGCATTCAGTGCGATAATGGGCACCATACTCAAATGGATGGATGACGGTATGCTTACTCAGCCGCGCAAAATGGCTGAGTTTATGGCAAACACTTATACAAACGGTGCCGAAACCACAAAAAAACAGTACGGGAGACTTCATTTTGACTGAGAGAAAAGAGACGCTCGGCTCAGGTCTGAGCATCTATGTCACGAGGGAACACGGCTTCGGCTCGGATGCTTTGCTGCTTGCGGATTTTGCGTCTCCGAGGAAGGGCGCGGTCGTATGTGACCTCGGCACCGGCTGCGGTATAATAGCAATGCTGATTCTGCGTGACTGTGCACCGTCGGCAGTGTACGCGGTAGATATAAGCTCATGTGCCTGTGAACTGCTTGAGCGCACCGTAGATGAAAACAATTTATCGGGAAGGCTTGTCTGCCTGAATGCCGATTTGCGTAATCTGAAGGGGCTGCTGCCCTTCGGAAAATTTGACGCGGTCACTGTGAATCCGCCTTATAAAAAGCTCGGAACGGGCTTGAAAAATCCGGATGCGGAAAGCTGCGCCGCCCGCCATGAGGTGTGCTGTGATATTTCAGATATAGCCGCGGCGGCGAGGAATTTGCTGAAAAGCTCAGGTAAGCTTTATATTTGCCAGCGTCCCGAACGCCTCACCGAGGTGCTCAGAGTGCTGAGTGAGAACGCACTTGAGCCTAAGCGTATAAGATTTGTTTCGCAAAAGCCGGGCAGGGAGCCGTCACTTTTCCTGCTTGAGGCGCGCAAGGATGCCGGAGAGGGCATGCGCGTGGCACCGGTGCTTTATATAGAGCATCCGGACGGTGGATATACGGATGAGGCGAGAAAAATATTTGAAGCATACAAGGAGAAATAAGCTTGAAAGATAAATCTTTCAAACGGCAAATTTGTGTCTTGACGGTCAACGGCCGTCATTTCATAACGAAGCAGGGCTTCGTTTGCCGAATACCGCCGCAAAGTTTGCGGCTCGGCGGAAAGGAATGGT
>LFSB01000026.1 GCA_001513045.1 Clostridiales bacterium DTU089 | reverse complement strand
GATCCCCTTTCCGTAGCAGTGTTTTTTTATTTCCACTGTCTACTCTAAGGGGATCATATCATGAAAGCGACGGCTTTTCTTCTCTTTTTAAGTATCTCTTATCCCGAATATGAGCTTCAATATACCTCTGAATGCCTTGGGGCTGCGAACAAGTACCACCTTCATAAGCTTACCTCCCGAAATTTGTAGGTACTAATATTATATCGGGAAGACACGTCCGGTGTTACAGCTCCCAGTCCTTTATATCCTTTACCTCTTTGTACATTTCAACATAGCTTGCATGTCTGGATAGACTTATATCTCCGTTTTTTACCGCTTCAAGCACCGCACAGCCCTTATCCACGGTATGTGTACAGGTTGAGAATTTGCAATATCCGAGATACGGTCTGAATTCCCGGAAGCAAAACGGAAGCTCCTCTTTAAGCACCGGCTCGGAATTATCTCCGTCAAGAGCCGCAAAGCCGGGAGTATCCGCTATATATCCGCCTTCAAACGGGAAAAGCTCAACCTCGCGTGTTGTATGCCGTCCCCTTCCGAGCTTGACGCTGATGTCGCCTGTCTGCCTGCACAACGACAAATCAAGACAATTTAAGAGAGTTGACTTCCCGACACCCGAATTGCCCGCAAACGCGCTTATATGACCCGTGAGCATCTCTCTGACCTTTTCAATTCCATCCCTGCTGACTGAGGATATAACCGCAGTTTCAAAGCCGGCTCCGGAATAAACATCTTCAAGCTCGCGTGCGTCGCCGAGGTCGGTTTTTGTTATAACTATGCACGGCTCAATACCGTGATTTTCAGCTATCGCGATAAGCTTATCAATAACCAGCGTGCTCGGCTTAGGCTCACAAACGGATGCCACAACAATAAGCCTGTCTATGTTTGCAACCGGAGGCCTTTTCATAAACGATACGCGTTGTTTTATTTCCTCTATCCTGTTTTCCGCATTGTCCTGCACCGAAATGACAACGCGGTCTCCGGCGAACGGAGTTATCCCCTGCTTTCGGAAAGAACCCCTCGCCTTACATTCAAAAATCCCATCGGCGGCTTCAACATAGTAGAAGCCGCCAATGCCTTTTAATATTATTCCTTCGTAATTTTTCACCATACTGCTCAAGCGTCAACTGCGGGTTTAAGCTTCAGTACGATTTTTGTTGAATACGGCATTATGATTGTAACATCATTCGGGGACTGGGACTCAACCACCCATACAACAGAATCGGTTTCGGATTTGCCCTGATAATCATACTCAACGTTTTTAAAGCCCGCGTGTTCAAGCTCGGTCTTGGCTACAAGCTTTGTCTTTTCAACGACGCTGGGGATTATGTCTCCGTCTTCACCGGAATTATCGGTGTACTCGGTATCGACCCGCTCGGTTATCTCTGCGGGTGTCTTTGTAAAGTCAACCTTTCCGGCACAAACAGTCTGTTCGTCGATTATAACGACAAAATCATACGGTCCGCCCGAACCCGAAAGAGAGAGAGTGTGTGAACCGCCGTTCATAAGCACGGTCTTCTGTGAATTAAGCTCATTGTTTACAAATACCGAAAGTGTACGTGTTGCTGTTGCCCCTATATTGGGAAGCGTTACGGAAAGATTCGCCGACGAGCTTTCCGGTACACCTGTGCTTACAATAAGATTTATCGAGGTGCCGGCGGGAAGCATGTCGCCCTCCTTTGCCGACTGTTCAATTACTGTGTTCAACGGCAGTGAGCTGGGCTTGCTGTCGATTAACCCTACCTGGAAGCCTGTCGCCGTAATATTCATTTTTGCCATTTCAAGAGCCCAGCCGACAACTCCTGGTACCGGCTTCAAATCAGCAGCCGAATCCTTTGAAACGTAGACTGTAACCTTACTTGAGGTATCTGTTGAGGTACCTGCCGCAGGGGTTATCTTTGCAACCGTACCGTCGGCAACGGTATCATCCGAAACATAGTCCTGAACGATATTTGAGAAACCGAGATTGTTTAGGATATCATATACCTCTGTATAGGTTTTTCCTATCAGATTATCGGGTATTGTTGCCGTAGCGTTGGATTTTGCAATTACAAGCTTAACAATTTTACCCTTTACTATTTCTTCACCCGCAATGGGAGACTGGTCAAACACCTCGCCTGCAGTCTTGGTTCCGTTTGCCTGTTCAACAATTTCAAACTTATAGTCTGCATACTTGGAGTTTCCTTTTATCTGCTCCTCATAGTTCATTCCGATAAAATTCGCAACAGTTATTTTTTCGCGATTAAGCAATTTGTTTATAAGGATGCCTCCGAATACCGCGACAATTATGAGTACACCTGCCACAATACCGGCAAGAAGCGGTATTGAGCGGTTCTTGCTTTCCGTCTCGGTTTTTGCAACGGCAGGAGCAACATTTGCAGGTTCTGACAAAGCTGCCGCTCTTGACGGTACACGTTTTTCAACAAATCTTGTCGGTTCCTTATCCACAAAGTATGAATAATCAAATTTTATTGACGGATTGCGCTTGAATTCCTCAAGGTCAAGAAGCATCTCGGCAGCAGACTGATATCTGTCGCGGGGATTCTTCTGCATGGCATGCATGGTTATCTGCTCAAGACCTATCGGAATAGTGTCATTTATATCGCGCGGACGCACCGCTTCGGACTGCACCTGCATTATGGCCACAGACACCGCCGAATCGGATTCAAACGGAAGTCTGCCGGTAATCATTTCATAGAGCACAACGCCCACGGAATATATATCTGCCTTGTCATCCGTAATTTCGCCTCTCGCCTGCTCCGGGCTTATATAGTGCACCGAACCGATGGCGTTCTCGGTCATGGTTCTGGTTTCACTCCTGCTGAAGCGGGCAATTCCGAAATCCGTAACCTTGATGTTGCCGTTTTGGAGCAACATAATGTTCTGGGGCTTTATATCGCGGTGAACTATTCCCTTGTCGTGGGCGTGCTGGAGAGCACGAAGTATCTGCACAACAAAATGCACAGCCTCTTTCCAGTTTATAACCTTCTGCTGCTCGATGTACTCCTTGAGAGTTATACCCTCAATGTACTCCATGACGATATACTGCAGCTTGTCGCCGAAGCTTACGTCATAGACCTTTACGATGTTGGGATGTGAGAGAACCGCTATCGCCTTGGACTCGTTTTTGAAGCGTCTGCGAAACTCTTCGTTCGCAAGAAACTCCTCCTTGAGTACCTTTATGGCAACGATTCTGTCATCGATGTTGTCGTATGCTTTATAGACAACAGCCATACCGCCCACACCGATTATATCCTTTATTTCGTATCTTCCGTCAAGTCTTTTTCCTACGTAGTTATCCAAAATAAACACTCCTTCCGGGAAAATCAATATGCAACAGCAACAACCGTTATATTATCGGAGCCGCCGTTACTGTTTGCGAGACTTACAAGCTTTTCCGCAAACTCATAGCAATTGCTTTCGTGGGTTATTCTGAATATATCCTCGGTCTCTACCGAATTGGTAAGACCGTCTGTACAGATAAGAAGGATGCTTCCGTCCGACATGTCTTCAACGCAAAAATCAACATCTATGTCCTCATCCACGCCCAGCGCTCTTGTTATAAGGTTTTTGCGCGGATGCTTCTTAGCCTCATCCTCGGTAAGCTGACCGGTTTCAACAAGCTCCTGAACCACGGAATGGTCCTTGGTAAGCTGCCGGAGACTGTCGTCCGTAATAAGGTATGCTCTGCTGTCTCCCGCATGAGCAACGCACACGGTATGATCTGTTATCATGGCTACAACAACCGTTGTTCCCATTCCCGAAAGCTCCTTGTTTGAGCTTCCCATATCATAAATATTTATGTTTGCCGCAGTTATAGCGGACAAAAGCATATTTTTTATGGATTTTGTGCTCATGCCCTCGCGATAGCAGGAGGTTATCTGCTCGGATATGAGCTTAACCGCAAGAGAGCTTGCAACATTTCCGCCGTTTGCACCGCCCATGCCATCGCACACGACGGCCCATGTCATTCCGTCGGGCTGTTCACCCGCGGCATAAGCGTCCTGATTAGTGGCGCGGATAAGACCCTTATCTGTTTTTGCTATTATCTTCAAGGCAATCCCTCCTTACAAGGACTTCTGTACACTTCTCCTGAGTTGTCCGCACGATGCGTTTATATCGGAGCCGAGCGAACGTCTTACCGTAACGGTTATTCCGTTTGATTCCAGAATTTCAGCGAACGACGCCATGCGTTCACCGTTGCTGCGCCGGTGTCCTCTTTCGGGCACCTCGTTTGCCGGTATCAGATTCACATGGCACAGCATCCCTTTTAACTTACGGGCAAGCTCAGCAGCACATGCGTCGGAATCGTTTACGCCGTCAAGCATCGCATATTCAAAGGATATACGGCGCGAGGTTTTGTCGGCATATATGCGACAGGCACGCAGCAGCTCATCTGTCCCCCATTTCGAGTTGACCGGCATTATGCGGGAACGGATTTCATCGTTGGGCGCGTGCAGCGAAACCGAAAGTGTAAGCTGAAGGTGTTTTTCAAGCAGGTCATATATCCGCGGAACTATTCCGCTTGTGGAAAGAGAAATCTTCCTCATTCCTATATTGACCCCGTTTTCACAGCTTACAAGCTCTAAAAAGCGCATTACGTTGTCATAATTGTCGAGAGGCTCACCCATCCCCATCAGAACAACCCTTGCTATTTTTATGCCGAGGTCATTCTGAGCAGAATAAATTTGTGCAAGCATTTCTGACGGTGCAAGGTTTCTTACAAAGCCTCCGAGAGTTGACGCACAGAATATACAGCCCATCTTACAGCCCACCTGAGTGGATATGCATATTGTATGGCCGTATTTGTAATCCATGACAACGCTTTCAATATATTCTCCGTCGTGAAGCCGGAAAAGATATTTGACCGTATTATCATACTCCGAAATCAGTTTTTTTTCAATACTACAGGGAAATATGACAAAATTGTCATTTAATATTCGTTTTAAATCATTCGAGATATTGGTCATGTCACCGAAGGCTGCCACACCCTTAACATGGAGCCAGTTATATATCTGACCCGAGCGGAATTTCGGCAACCCGAGCGCCGCAATTTCCTGCGAAAGCTCACCGAGCGTCATTGAGGCTATATCTTTTTTCAATTTTCTTCCTCCGTAAGCCGCTTAAAGGCGGCTATAAAAAAGCCATCAGACCCGCTGATTCCCGGCAGCAATGTTATAAAATCCGTATTGTCCCTGCGCGGTATATCCGGCAGCACCCTCTCCGGAACAAAACCGGCATTTTCAGAAAGGAATTTTTCGCACACCTCACGATTTTCGCGTTCGCAAAGCGTACAGGTCGAATACACCAATCTTCCGCCGGGCTTTACATATTCCGAGCAAGTTCGCAGTATACAATACTGTATAGACGGCAAATTGTCAAGTTCATCCTTACTCTTATATTTGATTTCGGGCTTTCTTCCCATAACGCCGAACCCGGAGCACGGCACATCGCAAAGCACCCTGTCCGCCGCCGGAAGCCCGGAATTATGTACGCAAGCATCGTTCACGCCGGCGTTTATAATGTGTATTCCGAGCCGTTCTGAGCCGTTCTTAATGAGGCTTACACGGTTTTCGGTCTTATCAAACGAATAGAGCGCTCCCCTGTTTTCCATCATCTGTGCGATAGTAAAGCTTTTTCCTCCGGGCGACGCGCACATGTCCATTACTGTTTCGCCGGGTTGAGCAGCGAGCGCACCGCAGCAAAGCTGTGAGGAGATATCCTCAACATGGAACAGGCCTTTTGCATACGCACGGGTTTTATTCAACCCTGCGGCATCAAGCACCTCAAGAGCCTCCGGAACAATCTCGCATTCGAGTGTTTTTATACCCTCGGCTTCAAGCTCTCCGGCAAGAGATGCAACATCCGTTTTCAGCGTATTCACCCTTATAAACGTGCGGGGCTTACCGATAAAGGAGGCAAGCATTTTACGCGCAGCATCCTCACCGTAGCTTTGAATGAGCATGTCGGCAAGCCATTCGGGGCATGAATATTCCAACGATATACGCTTTAATCCGTCCTCCTCCGGCAGCTTCAAGCCGTTTCGTACGACACTGCGAAGCACGGCATTTACAAGGGATGAGGCGTAACGGCAATTTATCTTCGCAAGCACAACGCTTTCGTTGACCGCCGCAGAATCGGGAACCCTGTCCATATAAAGTATCTGATAAGCACCCATGCGTAAAACAGTAAGCACCTGAGGCTTAAGCTTTGACAAGGGTTCTTTAAGATAAAGAGCCAAGGTATAATCAAGCGTAACAAGCCTCTCCGTCACACCGTAAACAACAGCTGAAACGAACGCGGAATCGCGCACATTGCCGTTGGCATCGGAAAGCAGAGAGTCAAGCACAAGGTTTGAATAGGCTTTATCCTTTTCTATTTTCAAGAGCGTCTCATACGCCAGCTGTCTGGGTGATTTCATCTGTTATCTCCGTTATCTTTTTCGGTTTCCGAATCTCAATATAAGTCTTAAAAGGTTTGCGACCGACACGGCAAGCGCCGCTACATACGTCATCGCAGCCGCTGTGAGAACCTTTTTCGCACCTGTGCGTTCATCCTCACCGAGCAGTCCCGAACCGTCTATAACCTCCAATGCTCTTCTTGATGCGTTGAACTCAACCGGCAGAGTGACCAGCTGGAAAACAGCTACCAACGCATAAAGGCAGATTCCTATAACAACAAGCGGCTCAAAGCCCATAAAAAAGCCGATTATTGCAAGCGGTATTCCAAGTGTGGAGCCTATATTGCATACCGGCAGCACGGCGTTGCGTATTTTTATGGGCGAATACCCCTCTGCATGCTGTGCGGCATGACCCGCCTCATGACACGCTATACCCACTGCCGCAACCGAGGTGCTGTTGTATACGCCGGTTGAAAGCCGTATAACATTTGTTCTTGGGTCATAATGGTCGGTCAGGTTACCCTCTGTCGGCTCTATCGCAACATTGCTTATTCCGTAATGATTCAAAACGGCGTAAGCCGCCGACGCGCCGGTAAGTCCTCTGGAATTCTGAACATGGGAATATTTTGAATATGCGGATTTAACCTTTACCTGTGCAATCACAGAAAGTAAAAGCATCGGGACAACAAGAACAATATAATAATAATCGTAAAAATAGTTCCAAAACATATATACAACCTCCTGCATTATTATAGTATTATTCCCGTCTTGAGCTTATGACCTCTGAGAAAATCTTCCGCACTCATGCGTTTTGAGCCTTCGTACTGAACCTCGATAAGCTTCAAAGCGGTATCGGAGCCGCAGCCTATTATAAGCGTCTTATCCGCCGCAAGTATTTCTCCGGGCTTTCCCGAAAAGCCGTCCGCAACCTGCGAGGAATGAATTTTCAGCGTCTTTCCGTCAAGCGCCGTCTGAGCGGACGGCCAGGGATTAAGTCCGCGGATTTTGTTGTGTATTGTGCCGGCATCCGAGCTCCAGTCGATTTCCGAAAGTGATTTATCGAGAATCGGAGCGTGTGTTGAAAGCGATGAATCCTGCTTTTTCGGCTCAAGAGTGCCGTTTTCAAGCTCTCTGAGCGTATCCGACAGCACCTGTGCACCCAAAGCGGAAAGTCTGTCGTGCAGCTCTCCCGCGGTTTCATTCTCCCCTATTTTAACGCTTTGCGACAAAAGCATATCGCCCGTATCTATTCCGATATCCATATACATTGAGGTTACACCGGTTTCGCTCTCGCCGTTAATGACCGACCACTGTATCGGCGCTGCGCCTCTGTATTTAGGCAAAAGTGAGGCGTGAATATTTATACAGCCGTATTTCGGAAGTTCAAGTATCTCCGGCGGCAATATTTTTCCGTAAGCGACAACAACCACAAGCTCCGGATTGAGAGATTTAAGCAACTCATAGGATTCTGTATCCCTGAGTGTGCGCGGCTGAAAAACGGGAATACCCAGCTCCAGCGCCCTCACCTTAACCTCCGGCGGAGTAAGAATTGCCTTTCTTCCTCTGGGCTTATCCGGCTGTGTAAACACGCCTGCCACCTCATGTGAATCCTCAACGAGGCGAGACAGACACGGCACGGCAAATTCAGGCGTACCCATATATACAATTCTCATATCACAACACGCCTTTCAAAAGGTTATTTATCCAGCTCAACTGTCTCATTGGCGGCAAGCCTGTCAATATAGAGTATTCCGTCGAGATGGTCTATCTCATGGCAAAAAGCCCTTGCCTTGAGGTCCTCCCCCTTGTAAAGGCACCAATTTCCGTTTCGGTTCTGAGCCTTCACCTTTACGGTAGCGGGTCTTTTTGTAACGCCGCTTTGACCCGGCAGGGACAGGCAACCCTCGCTTACTCTCTGCTCGCCCTGAGTTTCGGTTATTTCCGGATTTACAAGCTCTATAAGACCTTCTCCGGTATTTATAACAACCACGCGTCTGAGTACACCGACCTGCACCGCTGCGAGCCCGACGCCCTCTGCCTTATACATGGTCTCCGCCATATCGTCAAGCAGAGTGCAAAGCCTGTCATCAAATACCTCAACCCTGCGGCTGGTCTTTCTGAGTATCGGGTCCTCCTGCGTCCTTATTGTTCTGATTGCCATTGTTATATATCTCCTTCAAGTTAAATTACACGGGTCAAAATCCGCATATACCGAAACGGCTGAAAAGCGGGTATCCTTGCCGAAGAGCGTTAAAAGCTCGGACATAAACGCCCTGAACCTTTTTGTATTGCGGCATTTAAGTGTCAATCTGTAACGGAATCTGTTGCTGACCTTTGACACTCGCGGCGGAACAGGTCCGAGAGCTATAAGCTTTATATCGTTGTAATCGGACAGATTCTTTTCCTTCAAAAGCTTAAAAAACACATCTGAAGCGCTTTTGACCTGCGCCTCGTTTTCCCCGGAAAATCCGACCGCGCATATATCACAGAACGGCGGATATATCATAGCCCGGCGTATTTCAAGCTCGTTTTCAAAAAACGCCTCATAATCCTGTGCGGCTGCAACGGTAATAACCTCGTTGTCTGGAACCGCCGTCTGCACAATCGCCGTGCCTTTATAGCCTCCCCTGCCCGAACGCCCTACCACCTGTGTGAGCAGGTCGAAGGCACGCTCGCTGCTGCGGTAATCGTCATTATAAAGCTGTTGGTCGACAGAAACAACACCCACAAGTGTAACCTTTTCAAAATCAAGCCCCTTCGCAACCATCTGCGTTCCGAGCATTATATCGTATTCCCCACTCCCGAAGCGATTAAGATTGTCCTCAAACGAATAGCGTGACATGGTGGTGTCGGTGTCCATACGCAGTATTCTTGCTCCGGGGAAGACCCTTGAAAGCTCATCCTCCACGCGCTGTGTACCGTAGCCGGAATAGCGAACACCGCTTTGACCGCACTGCTTGCAGACGGATGTAAAAGGCTCCGAATATCCGCAGTAGTGGCACATTAAGCGCTCGTTTCTGCGGTGATATGTCAGGGAAATGCTGCAATGCGGACAGGTTGCCACAGTACCGCAGGAGCCGCATGAAACAAAGGTATTGTAGCCGCGCCTGTTTATCAGCAGTATCACCTGCTCATGTCTCATAAGGCACTGCTCGATTGCGTCATAAAGAGTTGTGCTAATCATATCCCGGCAACCGGACATATCAACCGTTATTACCTCCGGCAGCACCGCACCGCCGTAACGTTCACTTAGAACATAAAGTGAATATCTGCCGTCGCCGGCATTTTTATAGGTTTCAATACTCGGTGTTGCGGATGCAAGCAGCATAAGCGCATTGTGCTGTGTGCAACGGAATTTTGCAACATCTCTCGCATGGTAGCGGGGCGAGCGTTCGGATTTATAGCTGCCCTCCTGCTCCTCGTCCATGATTATAAGTCCGAGTCTGTCAAATGGTGCAAATACCGCGGAGCGCGTGCCGAGAGCTATAAGAGCATCCCCGCTTTTTACGCGCTTCCACTCGTCTATCCTCTCGCCCATGGAAAGAGCGCTGTGAAATACCGCAACCTTTTTGCCGTAGCGTTTGTAGAATATCGAAAGCATTTGAGGGGTAAGTGCAATTTCGGGAACCATAATTATTGTTCCGAGTCCGTCACTCACTGCCCTGTCTATCAGCTTGAGAAAAACACTGGTTTTTCCGCTTCCCGTAACACCGAAAAGCAATGACGCCTCGGGCTTTTCACTCTCATATTGCCTGAGCAGACCTTCATAAGCCGTTTGCTGCTCGGAAGTAAGCTTTATATCATCTTTTTTGCCGTTTTCGGAAATATGCTCAGCCGGAAAACGGTAAATTTCATTGTCAAAAAGCTCAACCAAGCCTTTTTTTTCAAGAGCCAGTACCACCGCCGGAGTAACTCCGGTAAGATAGGCTATTTCCTTTACCGATGCGCTGCCGATATCAATAAGCAGCTGAAAAACAGACTTTTGCTTTGCCGTGAGATGCCCGAGAGCATCAAGCGCTTCTGCTTCGCTCACTGCTATGCGTGCGTTTCGCACAGTCGCGTCGCCCACCTTACGCACCGCGTCAAAGTTGGGTATAACAAGTCCGCGCTCACACAGCTGCTCAGGTATTTTGCTGTCCTCCGGCAGTTCAAGACGCGACAAAAGCGTCTTACGTTTTATATATTTCCCGCTTTTGTCAAGGAAGCATAAAAGACGTGCTTCATCCGCCGAAAGTCCGTTAAAATCCTCAGAGGTAAGATTTGCCTTCGCAGTGTAAGACGGCACAAGCTCAAGCCCCAGCCCCGCGGGCAAAAGGGTCTTTGCCGCTTCAAAAAGAGTACAGAATGTACGCTCCTTGAGCCAACCTACAAGCGAAAGCATCTCATCATTAAGAAGCGGCGCTTCGTCCAGCACCGCCGCAACAGACTTTAATTTTTTACCGTCCGAGCTGTGTCCGGAGCAGACGTTCAGACATATCCCCTGACGCTTGCGATTGCCGTTCCCGAAAGGAACCGTAACACGACAACCGCGGCTGATAAGCTGCAAAAGGTCATCCGGTACAGCATAGGAATATGCCGCATCGAAATGATATGCAACGTTTTCAACCGCAATTTCAGCAATAGTCATGTTGTCCATACAGCACCCGCAATTAGATGTTCCTGATTTCCTCCGGCTCGATTATTTTATATTTGCCGTCCATTATTTCATTAAGAGCTATTGTAACCGGCTTTTCCGTAACAATTTCTCTGTTCTCCTCTATTTCATCGGAAATTTCTCTTGCTCTCTTGGCTGTTGCCGTAACAAGAGAATAACGGCTGAGATGGTTTTTGAGTATTCCTCTTAAATCGGGATTAAGCATTGAATATAACCTACCTTTCCGGGCTGCTGCCCATGAAACAAATTATTTTATGTTTATTATGTCCTCTACCGTGCGCGCCATTCTTTCGGCTCTGAGCTGCTCCGCCTGAAGTATGGCGCAAATATCACTCACGGCGTAGTTAACCACATCATTTACAACTATATAATCATAATCCTTGCTGCACTCTATTTCGTTTGCCGCTATCTCAAGCCTTGAGGCTATATCCGCCTCATCCTCGGACTCGCGGTTGTGAAGCCTGTCTCTGAGCGCCCCGAAGGTCGGAGGCATGAGGAATATGCTCACCACGCCCGGATATTCGGCACGGATTCTTCTCGCGCCCTGAACATCTATTTTCAGGAAAACTATTTTGCCCTCCTGAATCCATGTGTTGATGGGACCGCGCGGGGTTCCGTAATAGTTGCTCCCGTATTTCGCATATTCAAGAAAATATCCTGAATTTATGCCGCTTTCAAACTCCTCTGGAGAAACGAAATTATAATGGAAGCCGTTTATTTCCCAGTCCCTCGCCTTACGCGTGGTGTTTGAAATTGATACCTGAATATCAAAGTTCCGCTTTTCAAGCTCGGTAAGTATGGTGTCCTTGCCTGAGCCTGACGGGCCCGACAGAATCACAAGAAAGCCCTCGTGCTTTTTATTATTCATCGCCGCCGTCCCCCTCGGATAATACTTCATCATTAAACCTGTTTGCAAGCGTTTCCGCCTGTAAATAGGTGAGAATTATATGGTCGCTGTCGGTGATAATAACAGCTCTTGTGCGCCTTCCGTGTGTGGCGTCTATGAGATTGCCGCGCTCCTTTGCCTCCTGCACCATTCTTTTCGCCGGTGCAGACTCCGGACTGACGACGGTTACTATTCTGTTGGTATTCACCATGTTACCGAAGCCGATATTTATGAGCTTCATGCCCCTTGTCCTCCAGCAATTTTATTCTATATTCTGAACCTGCTCACGGATTTTTTCAACCTCTGCCTTGATATTGATTACATGCCTTGCAATCTCAACATCCTGAGCCTTGGAGCCTATGGTATTTGCTTCGCGGTTGATTTCCTGAACAAGGAAATCGAGCTTTCTGCCGATTGCCTCATCGCCCGATACCATTTCACGAAGCTGGTCAAGATGGCTGCGAAGGCGTACCGTTTCTTCGGCAACAGCTATTTTATCCGCAAATATTGCCGCCTCTGTAAGCAGACGCTGTTCGTCAACCGTAGTCTCGCCGAGCAAATCCTTCATTCTGGCAACAAGCTTGTCGTTGTATATCTTTACGGTTTCCGGCGAACGTTTTTCAACAAATTCAACATCGGAAAGTATTGCGTCGGCTCGTGAAATCAAATCATTGCGAAGCTTTTCGCCCTCTATTTCACGCATTTTTATGAACGCCTCAACAGCCTGTACCGCAACAGTGCGCACGGCGTTCCATATTTTCTCCTCATCCACCGGAGCTTTAGATACGCTTAATACATCCGGAAAACGCGCAACAAGCGAAGCATCGACATTTCCTCCGAGTGAGAACTCTTTCTTTATCTCTTCAAGAGCCGATATGTAGCCGGAGGCAAGTGAGGTGTTAAGCGACACCTGCATGCTCTCGTCCGCTTCAATTTCAAGCTGGACTCCGCACTCTGTTTTTCCTCTTGACACCATGGACTGAACCAGAGTCTTCAGCTTGTCCTCCAAAAAGCCGCAGTTTCGCGGGGTTCTTGCGGAAAATTCAAAATATCTGTGATTCACGCTTTTGATTTCGACAGTAACGCCGATACCGTCTATCGTATCCTGCGCCCTGCCGTAACCGGTCATACTCTTTATCATTAAATAACCCTCTAAAAAAAGATTGTGGTATATTGTATCAATATCCTGCGATTTTGTCAAATCAGACCTCGGAAGGGTTCTGAGAAGCGGAGGCTGTAAGCCTGTGAACCTCATCCTCAGTAAGAGCGCGCCACTTTCCTATCTGCAGCATACCGAGCTTCAGTGAGCCGATAGCCGTCCTTTTCAGACGTGCAACCTCAAGTCCGGTTTCCTCGCACATCTTCCTTATCTGACGATTTCTGCCCTCGAATATTGTCATCTCAAGCACCACTCTGCCCTCTTGCTTTTCAACAATATTCACCTTTGCCGGCGAGGTCATGCGTCCGTCAACCATAACACCGGTGCAAAGCTTTGTTACCTGTTCCTCATTCACCGAGGGACGCACGGTTACGCGATAGGTCTTGGGGATATGACGTCTTGGATGCGTTATGAGGTTTGCAAATTCGCCGTCATTCGTAAACAGCAGCAAGCCCTCGGACTCGCGGTCAAGCCTGCCTACCGGATAAACCGGAGCGCCGACATCCGCAACCAGCTCGGCAACGCACTTCCTGTCCATTTCGTCACTCATTGTGGTGATAAATCCGCGCGGCTTGTTGAGCATTATATATACCTGCTCCTTCTGACGCACAACCTTTTTGCCTTTTACGGTGACATTGTCGTTCTTTGGACTTACCTTATCGCCTATTGACGCTTTTCTGCCGTTGACCCATACCTGACCCGCCTCTATCATCTCCTCAGCCTTGCGCCGCGAAGCGACACCGCATTCGGAAAGATACTTTTGAAGTCTTATTTTTTCATCTGCCATAATTGTATTTTTGCGGCTGACACGCCGCGCCTTTCATGCTGCCGCCTTTGCGAACAGCTTTATAAAAAACTCCTTCACTCTGTAAAGAAATCCTTTTTCCTTTTGCTGAGGCTGTACCGCAGGAACATCATTCTCCGCGACAAGCTGAACCTGAGCAACCACATTGCCGTCTATAAGGTATTCGGCTCTGCCGACAACCCTACCGGCTTTTACGGGTGCATAGAGAAAGTGTTCAATATACACTCTGCGTTCGGGTTGAAAATCCGACGAGCTGCGCACGGCAATATCAACCGTTGTGCCCGCAACCGTTTTTACTCCGGAAGCGGTACCGCCCACTACGCTCAGCATAATGTCGGAAAAATCCGTATCTGCCTGTTTATTTTCAACCAGAGAAAAACCGTAATCGAGCAGCTTGGTGTGGTCCGCCCAGTCATTGGGAGCTTTAAGCGTCACAGCCACGAGGGTTACGCCGTTACGCTCCGCTGCCGAAACAAGACACCTTCCGCTGGCCTTGGTAAAACCGGTTTTTATTCCGATTGCCCCGTCATAGCTGCGCAGAAGTCTGTTGTGGTTTGTAAGCGTGCGCATATAGGGTGGATTGCCGTAACTCACCCGTGCCGAGGTACGGCTCGCAGTCTCCCTGAAATGCATGTTTTTCATTGCATACGCGCCGAGCAACGCCATATCATACGCGGTAGAATAATGATTCTCCGCGGTAAGGCCGGAGGGATTTGCAAAGGAGGTGTCCGCCATGCCTATTTCATGCGCCTTCGCGTTCATTAGTGCGGCAAAGGAGTCTATATTACCTGCAAGCGTGTATGCCGTAACATTTGCGGCATCATTGCCGGATTCAAGCAGCATACCGTAAACAAGTCCGTCAAGCGTAACCTTATCCCCTGCGAGCAAGCCCATAGAGGTTCCTTCAACGGCAAGCATCTCCGCGGTAACGGTTATCTCCCTTTCGGGCGTGCCGGCTTCACAGGCAAGCAATGCCGTCATTATCTTCGTGGTACTCGCCATTCCGCGCTTTTCGTGCTCATTCTTGCCGTAAAGCAGCTCACCGGTCTGCGCAACTATAACAGCGGCACTCGCGGCGGAAATATCCGACACCGACGCTGCCTGAGCCTCTCGCGACATCACAGGCAAAAGAAAAGACACGGCAAGAAGAACAGACAAACATTTTTTCAACAAATCAACCACCTGCTTTCATATTATTATGAATATGCAGGCGGTCAATAAATAATAATCTCTTATTACTCTGTTTCTAATGTGATATTTGCTTCCGCTGAAAAGCTAAGTCCCTCATCCTCGTTTGCCGCGACATCAGCAGACTCCGCTTTGTCCTTCTTGGACTTTTTGACAAGCGTAGTTACCTTGTCAAACATCTCCGGAACAAGGTTTACAACTCTCTCTGCCGCGTTATCGTATGCGGTTATATGCTTGAGCGTAACCTCACCGTCGCTGACAATAAGAAAAGCAACCGGATTGATTGTGACTCCGGCTCCTCCTCCGCCGCCGAAAAGCTCAGCGCTCGACTTTGAGGGGAAATCAGAGCCGCCCGAGGCAAAGCCGTAGGTGACCTTAGACACCGGAATAATGGTTATTCCGCCGTCAAGATTTATCGGCTCACCGATGATTGTGCTCACATCCACAAGCTGTCTGACTTTTTCGATTGTTGTTGAAAGAATTCCCGCTGCTGATTGTTCCTTCATTGAGTAACACCGCCTTGTTTTATTTTTGTATCGGGTTGAGTATTTTTATTTTCGCTGCCCTTCTTGGATTTTGAGAAAAGCAGTTTTAAAACAACTTTAAAGAGGAGCCTGACCGCAAGAACCACCGCGGCGTTTGTAATATGTATCGGTCTTGCCGAAACCGACACAAAAAACGCAGCCTTTCCTTTGGTCGAAAGGTAATCCGGCTCAATGCAAAAATCATACTTTCGCACCTTGTAGGTCGAGCACAGCTTTCCGAGCACCGGCCAGATTTTTGCACAGGTTTCGCCGTATTCGATTGCGGTATCCGCTGCGTCCGAACCGGTAACCAGAAGCTCAAGATAAAGCTCATTTATCACAAGGCTTTTAAGCATTGACGCCATAAAGCCCTTCATTGCGTTACCGATATCGGTTATAAGCTTTATTGTGCCGTCATAGCCCTGATTCTTTATGAATTCAACAATGAAATTAGGCTTTTTCTCTTTAGGAGCCGCATTTTCCTCGGGAGGCTTTTCCTCCTTAGGAGGCTTCTCCTTCTTGGGCTTTTTCTTCTTTTTCTGCGCCGGATAAAGCGGTATGTCGAGAAAGAGCCATTTTAAATGTGCTTCAAACTCGCCTTCGTTTTTCCCGACTATTTTTGCCTTCGAGTCGCCGGAATAATCCGCCGTAACGGTAACTTTTATACTCAGAACGATGACAAAAAATGCCGTTATTCCGAGAAGTATATATAAAAACCACATTTTTCCTCACCGCCCTTCATCTTTATATATTGACTATTGTACCACAAACACTTACTGCTGTTCAAGAGGTAATGCGGTGTTTTCCGGCTTTATTTCTTCTTGCGGCACCTCATCGGTGGCGTTTTCCGGCATCATTTCCGCCATCGCCTTGCCCGCCTGCTCATTATCATGCTGCGGAAGAGACGGCAGCTCGTCGAGAGAGGAAATGCAGAAGCAACGCAGGAAGGTGTCGGTAGTGCCGTATATAAGAGGTCTGCCCGGCAGGTCAAGCCTGCCCTTTTCTTCAATAAGCTCTCTCTGACACAGCGTCGCAATAACGCCGGAGCAGTCCACACCTCTCACCTGCTCTATAAAAGCCTTTGTGATAGGCTGATTATATGCCACCACCGCAAGCACCTCAAACGCCGCCGGAGACAGCGGTGTGTTGCGCCTCAAATCGAGCACCGTACGGATTTTATCTGCATACTCCTTGCGGCTGCAAAGCTGATATTTATCATCAAGGCGCAGCAGACATATGCCCGCACCGCGCTCATCGAGAGCCTTTGCGTATGTATCGAGAATTTCCGCAAGCGTTTTTTCATCGGTTTCAAGCACCGATGCAAGCCTGGCTGTTTCAAGCGGCTCTCCGGCGGCAAAAAGAACCGCCTCCGCTGCCGCTGTAAGTTCTTTTGTATTCAAAATCCACCCCATCCAATCATAAAAGCTCTATCTGTGCGTTGTCGCCCTCACCGTTTACACGGATTTTGCTGTCCTTTGCCATCTCAAGCACTGCAAGAAACGCCGCTATCATATCGGAGCGCGTTTCGGACTCAAGAATAAAATCATACAGCTTTTGTTTTCTGACCTTCTTGAGCCTGTCAATAATATGGCTTATTTTTGAGCTTACCGAAACAATCTTTCTTGTAACTATCTCGGCAAACGCCTCAATCGGCGGCGGAAGTCTGCGAAGCTTTTTGCCTGCAGCGTTGATATACGCACCCACAAGCTCGTCCGGCTCATGCAAACGCCTGTAAGTCATGTCCGGAGTTATGTCCTCGGGCGCGTGTGCAAAAAAGTCAAAGCCCTTCGCCTGTTCGGCGAGCTTCTGAGCCATAATTTTACAATCACGGTATTCGAGCAGTTCTCCAGAAAGCTCTTTCTTCAGCTCCTCCGCTTCCTCGTATGACGGAAGCAGGGAAACCGTTTTTATATACACAAGCCTTGCCGCCATCTCAAGAAATTCACTTGCGACCTCCATGTCGGCGTTTTCCATCTGCCTTACGTAGGAGGTGTATTGCTCCACAAGCTCAAATATCGGAATGTCATATATATCCAGCTTATGCTTGCTTATAAGATGAAGCAGCAGGTCCATCGGCCCTTCAAACACTTCAAGCTTATAGGATATCGCTTCCATTTTTATGACCATTCCTTTCCGCCGAGCCGCAAACTTTGCGGCGGTATTCGGCAAACGAAGCCCTGCTTCGTTACGAAATGACGGTCGTTGACCGTCAAGGCACAAATTTGCCGTTTGAAATATTTATCTTTGAACTTACACATCACTTTGATTTTTATACTCTGAATCCGAAGGGTAAGCCGACAATGAAATAAAACATATTCTCAACAGCGCCGGAAAGCAATGCGAGCGGCGTTGTAAGCGCTCCGGTAAACAGCAGGACGAGGATTGCAATCATTATATATCTCTCGTACTGCATGATTTTGTAGTAATATCTATCCGGGATAAGGAGCGCCGCTATGCGGGAGCCGTCAAGCGGCGGAACAGGCAGAAGATTGAATACCGCAAGATTGATGTTTATTGACGCTGCAAAGCTGAAAAACGAATAGCATATAGCAAAAATCCTGTTCGTGCTTCCGGTTTTATAATATATAAGAATAAATACATACACAAGCACGACAAAGAACAGCGCCATTATCAGATTTGAGACAGGTCCCGCCAGGGCGGTAAGCGCCATATCCCTTTTTCGGTTTTTAAAGTTGCGGATATTGACCGGCACCGGCTTTGCATAACCGAAACCGACAAGGAATATCATAATTGCACCTATGGGGTCGAGGTGTGCAAGAGGATTTATTGTCAGTCTGCCGCTGAGCCTTGCCGTATCATCACCGAGACGTGTGGACATCCATGCGTGTGCATATTCGTGTATGGGCAATGTGCAGAACACCACAAACGCCGTGGCGCAAAGACCTATAAGGACATCTCCGAAGCCCATATCCCCTCTGAAAACAGAAATAAGATTCCTTAGCATAAGCTTCTCCGTTTCTTTATTTTTTTATAACAACCGTGCGCTCGATTCCGTTAAAATCTTTTATTATTTTTGCTTTTGTTGCATTGTTCAGGAAAAAGCGAAGAACGCTCGTTGCCTGATTTTCTCCGCACTCCATTGCAAGAAGACCGTTCTGCGCAATATACGGAAACCATGAGGCGGAAAGAACACTGTAAAAATCCAAGCCGTCTATGCCTCCGTCAAGAGCGTCCTTGGGCTCCTGAAGCACCTCGCGCTGAAGCGAGGCAATTTCATAGGTCGGAATATAAGGCGGATTGGAAACGATGATATCAGGGACGGGAAGATTGAAAAACTTGAAGCCGCGCCGTATATCGCCCTTGATTATCTCGGCGTTATATATACGGTTTTTCTTCATATTCAGCCTTGCATAATAAAGCGCATCCTCTGAAAAATCCACACAGTAAACCCGGCAGGACGGACAATGAGATGCAATTGTAAGACCTATGCAACCGCTTCCCGTACACAAATCAAATACCGTTTTTGCCTGCGTTTTCCGAACAAAATCGATGGCAAGCTCGGCGATAATCTCGCTCTCCGGACGCGGTATAAGCACGCCCTTGCCGACAGAAAAGTTTAAATCATAAAAGCCCCATTCTCCGACTATGTATTGCAACGGTTCACCTGAGCAACGCCGCTGAACAAGGTCATTGAACTTGCGAAGAGAGTTTTCATCGGCAGGCATATTTGTGTTCATAAGAAGCTGAGTTTTGTTAAGTCCGAAGCTTTTCTCAATAAGAACCTGCGCGTCAAACTCCGCCGACTCCGCACCGCTCCGGTTAAGCTCGTCAATCGCGCTGCGGTACGCGGTATACACGTTAATCAAAGCGCATCATCCTCCGGGTTGTCTGTTATAACAGCCTTGAACGCCTCAAGCCCGACCTCTATCATGCTGTCGTCCGGCTCCACGGTGGTAAGCCTCTGCATCCACAGACCGGGAGCTGAAAGAATTTTCACGAGGATATTGTCATGTCTGCCGGCATATTTTATAAACTCATAGCCAAGACCCATAACAAGCGGAAGAATAAGGATTTTTACACCTATCCAGACCATACGAACCTTATCAACACCGGGAAAAATCAAAACTATCGCCGATGAAATAAGCACGCTTATTATTATCATCACGAACATAAAGCTGGTTCCGCAGCGGGGATGAAAACGCGATTGGCGGCGGACGTTTTCCACAGTAAGCTCACAGCCGTGCTCATAGCAGAATATTGTTTTATGCTCGGCTCCGTGATACATGAAAACTCTTTTTATTTCCTTCATGCGCGAAACAAGGAATATATACGCAACAAATATCGCCATTCTCAGAATGCCCTCAAGCAGCGGCTCAAAGCGGTCAAGAGTTATGTTTTTCAACGCATCGTCTATAAGGTCAACGATGGTAGCCGGAAGGTACATGAACAGGAAGAAGGACAGCGCAAAGCCTATTACGGCGGCAATGGCGGAAAGCGCCGTCATCATCTTTGGTCCGAAATGGTCGCTCAGCCATTTGTCGAGCTTGGACATCTCCTCCTCGGACTGCTCAGAGTCATCAAGACCCGATTTTTCCGCGGACTCCATAAGGCATTTATAGCCGAATATCATCGACTCGATAAACGCGACAATGCCTCTTATGAGCGGTATTCCGAATATTTTATACTTGTCCTTTATATGCTTTACCGTCTTGGGCTCGGTGGAAATCGTCCCGTCGGGCATACGCACCGACATCGCGGCGCCCTTGGGTCCCTGCATCATTATACCCTCAATAAGAGCCTGTCCGCCGACGGAGGTTTTATGCAACGTTTTTTCCTTATTTTTCTTACTCATCCTGTATCAACCTTTCCTCCGGCAATACTACCGATTCAATGGGCAAAGTTATTGTAACGGTCGTACCCACTCCGACCTCGCTGTATATATCGATTGAGCCTCCGTGCATGCGTATGATTTCATCTGCAACCGCAAGACCTATTCCCGTACCGGGAACGGACATGTTGCCCTTGAAAAACTTTTCCTTGACCTTGGGAATGTCGCTCTGCGGAATACCGCAGCCTGTATCGGATATCTCTATTATCAGGCGGTCTGAGTCTATTTCGGCAACTATCGCAACCTTCCCGCCCTGCTCGGTGTATTTCATGGAGTTGTCAAGTATATTAACAAAGACCTGCTTTATTCTGTTGACATCCCCCTGCATGGGTGCCGGAAAATCCGGTGCGGTATAGATAAGCTCTATTCCGTCACGCGCGGCGCGCTCCTTGAAAACGAACACCGCCTCATCAAGCTCTGCAAGCACATCTATTTTTTCAAGCCTGAGTGAAAGCTTGCCGTTTTGCATACGCGAGAAGTCCAGCAAATCCTCTACCAGACTTGAAAGTCTGTCGGATTCATTGGTTATTATTTCAAGACCTCTTTTCTCCAGCGCCTCATCTGTGCCGCGAACCTGAATAAGAGTTTCGCCCCAGCCCTTTATGGCGGTGAGAGGTGTGCGCAGCTCATGAGATATGGTGGATATAAAATCGTTTTTCATCCTGTCGGCGGCTCCGATTTCGTTTGCCATGTTGTTTATGGTTCGTCCGAGCTCGGATATCTCGTCGTCATATCCTCTTTCCTCAATACGAGCGGCAAAATCTCCTTCGGCTATGCGCTTTGCAGTCTCGTTTATTACACGCACCGGTCTTACTATGGAGCGGACGAAAAACATACCCGAAATTGTAACAAGCGCAATTGCAAATGCGAATGCAAAAACCACAAGCGCCGCTATTGTAATCAGCTGTGAGTCGATGTCATTCATTGAAATCAAAAACCTCACCGCCCCCGCGGGCTTACCGTCAACCTCAGGCAAAAGCATGGTGAGTGCGGAAACCTTTTCGCCGGTATCAAGTCTGCCGCGCCAGCTGCCGAAGCCGCCGCTGTCCTGAGAAAGTGCTGCCGTATAATCCGGCATCTGCATATCCCCGACGGCAAATCCGCTTGATGAGACAACCACGCTTCCGTATTTGTCTATAACCCAAACCTCCATAAGCTCCTTATCATCGAAGCTTTCGGCAAAGTCCTTTGCGCACGCCTTGAAGGTGTCATCCGTGCCGTTGATATACGGGCTGAAATAGTCTGTAACGCTGCTGCTCGCGCGTGACTCAAGCGTCATACGGACATATTCATAATAATACGAGGAGAAGCCGTAAAATACCGAGGATACCACAACGAGGAGAAGAACAACAATAACCGCCAGTGTGGTCCATACCCAGCGTTTTGTTATACCGCTTGAACCCATCGCGCGCATTCCCTCCCCGTAAAAAATCAAATAAAATCAGGCAATCCATTTGTAGCCGAGTCCCCATATTGTCACAAGATGCTTGGGCTCGGACGGTGACTCCTCAAGCTTCATGCGAAGTCTGCGGATATTTACGTCCACAACCTTCTCATCACCGAAATAGGACTCTCCCCACACGTGGTTGAGAATGTCCGTACGATTCAGGGCGGCTCCCTGATTGAGGAAAAAATATTCGATTATCTGAAACTCCACCTGCGTGAGTTCTATAAGCTCTCCGTTTTTGCGAAGTGTTCTGTTGCGCAGATTCAGCTCAAATTCCGAGAGCTTTATTACATCAACCTGCATACGCATTCTGATGTCATTGTTCATTGAAACTCTTCTGTAAACCGCATCGACACGGGCAAGAAGCTCCGTCGGAGAGAACGGCTTGGTGATATAGTCATCAGCTCCGGAAAGAAGACCCGTAACCTTATCCATTTCCTGAGTCTTTGCGGTAAGCATTATTATACCGACATTGCTGCTTATTGCGCGAAGCTTTTTACACGCTTCTATACCGTCCATTACCGGCATCATTATATCAAGCAGAACAACATCGAAATTGCCGCCGTTGGCATTGTATTCCTGAACAGCCATTGCCCCGTCTGAAGCTTCGACAACATCGTATCCGCCCCTTACAAGGTTTATGACAATAAATTCTCTTATTGCGGTTTCGTCCTCTGCGACGAGAATTCTTTTCATACTTTTCCCTCCGTTCAATTAACTTTTATAAGCTCGCGAATCTGTTCTTCCGTTATTCCGAACGCCTTACCGCTGTCCGTAACCGCAACCTCAAACACATATTTGTCGCCGGATTCGGATGAAAGTGAGATACTGTTACCCGTAAAGTCAGACGTTTCAGCGGAGGATGTCCTATCATAAACAGCAGATATCACAAACAGCACATCGCCCTCGGCTGCATTTTTTGAATCGTACTGCATAACACTCATGTCGTGATTTACGGAGCTTTCCGAAACCGTAACACTGCCGAGCCATTTTGCGGGTATTTCAAGCATATACAAACCGCTGCCGTTTGCGACGGTTCTTTTACGCACGGAAAGTCTGCCGCTCAAGCCGAGAGACTTCCACTCCACAAGAGATATGCTTCCCACGCTCAGTTCAGACTCGTTTTTCAGGCTGCTTCCCGGCATTTCCGACAGCATAGGTATTTCCAGCAGCCCGTCGCCGTCTATGTCACGCGATGCTACTCTCATATTTCTGAAGGTTTGCTGCGAAGCATTTTCGACAAGCCGCATAAGCGATGCCGAAACGGTATCAAAGGTGAGCACCTCGGTAAAGACCATAGTATCGCTGCGTATTCCGTCTATGAATATTCTGGTCATGCTTTTCCCGTCGCCGGAAAAGAAATCGGTATTTATTGAATAAACAGAGGACATATTTGTATCGAGTTTTATTTCGCCGATAAGACTTACCAAATCCTTCTGCATGCCGTAGACGCTCCCGAAAACCTGAGGAATCTGACCGGAATCGTCAAAGCGCACGAGAAACAGCTCGCTGCTGCCGTCAAAGTCCACATCCACAAATGCCATTTCGTTATAGTACTCATTCGCGAGCACCTCAACGCCGAGAGAACCATCCTCCCATGCGGCGCACTCATATATGGTAAGTATCCGGTTGACCTTGCTGCCGTAAAGCGACCAGCCCACAAGCATTTCCGGCACGGTGTCCCCGTTCAAATCGTAAAACTCGACCGAATACACACCGTTTCCGTTGCCCTTCATGTCCGTAACAGAGAACCATTTGCCGTCCACCTTGTCAAGGACATTCATACGCACAACCGAAGCATCTGATTCCTTGACATAAAAGACAAATGCCTCTTCTCCGCCGTCATCATCCGCATCACACACAACAAACGCGGACTGATAGCTGCCCTTTACAGGCGTCTTCAGCACCACATCCGAGCCGACTGCCTTTTCAAACGCCTCCTGAAGCTGATAGTTGTCACCGGTGAGCTTGGGAGGATGCATAAGCTTGTCCATGGAGGCAAACCTCAATGAACATCCGTTAAAAAGCAGGACTATGAGAACAATCGCCGTTACAGCCGAAAGTGCACGTCTGTTCATTTCACTCACCTTTCCGAACCATCGCTGCGATTCTTTTACTGTACGTTTACATTGACCTTATACGTTCCGTATGCCCAGCAGGTCGTGTTGGTTTTTACAATTATTCTTGCGGTAAGCTGGTTTTCTCCCTGAGTTAGGCTTACACCGGTAAAGTCCAGCTCGGCATAAATTCCTGCTCCCGTGAGCACATCGAGGTCAGATTGCGGTCCTATAACCGTAACCGGCAGTGATGCGCGGTGCAGTGAAACAACATGTTCCGCCGGGACATTTAGCATGGAAATATTTTCGACCGGAATAGCATATTGTGCGCTCTGCATTGCGCTTGCATCGACTATTACGGTAAATCTTTTTGTATCGTCCTGAACCTTTGCGTCCTGAAGGCTGTCCTTTTCAAAGACGAGCACCTTGCGCTCATTTGAAATCTGGCTGAAATCCACTGTTCCGACACTCACAGAGGTAAGTGTATCGTACTCCGCCACCGGAACCGCCGCAAGGAACCTTTTAGGAGAAAGATAAGTTACAAGGCTGTTGTTTACATACTCGGACGGCATATTTTTGAAGGTGAGGGAGGCTGCAAGCTCCTTGTTCTTTAAAACGGGAATTGTCACCGTGACCTCTCCGCTTATGTTTGTGCTGAGGTATTTAAAGCTGCCGCCGCCTACGTCATCAACTATTTTTATGTCTGCGGAAAACGTACGCGTTGCCGCAAGAGGCTCCGTCAGCGATACGCTTGCATAGACTCCGTTTATTTTGTTTATCTCGGTAGCGGCGCCCGAAATAAGCACTGTACTTATTGAGATAACCGGCTGTTCCTGAACACAGTCCTCGGCAACCGAAGCAACTCCGGAGGGCGTGACTATTTCCGCCTTTATCGGGAATTCCACCTCTTTATAAGAGTCAAAATACACATCAACCGTCTTCTCCGACAGCTCCATAATGGTATACGGAGCATCGTCATCCTTAGGAACCGCCTTCAGTTGAAGCATTGCCTTTCCGGCGGAGTCAACATAGTTAGTCTGAGCCGAAACAACGATATCATCGGCGGAAAGAGATGAGACTATATATTTTTTACCGGTTACGGTGACATCGACATAGAACTCCTTTTCGCCGAAAATCTGAAGTCCGAACTGTGCCGGAACGCTGTTTGTAAGGTCTATGGAAACCTTAACATCGTTTATTTTCACCGTTGCCTCCGGACTCACTTCAATAGCGACTATCAGCCATATTATTATTGCGGAAATCAGGGATAGGGCAAAAACAAATTTGTTGTTATCAAAAAGCTTCTTTATCGTCAGCGACTCATTCTTTTTCACCCTTATTCCTCCTTACGATTTTTTTAATTCTGTCACCCGCGCCGTTATTGCCGTCATCGTTTCCGAGCAGATATTCAACGAGAACCTCTCTCAGATTTGCCACAGGCACATCGCGCAGCAGCTCCCCTGCGCGTGCGATTGAAATTGTTCCGGTTTCCTCCGAAACCACAACCACCATAGCATCGCTTTCCTCGCTCATGCCCAAGGCGGCTCTGTGGCGGGTTCCCAGCTCGCTTCCGAGGGTTTGATTCTGAGTAAGCGGGAGTATACAGCCTGCGGCGTAAAGCTTTCCGTCACGTATTATCACAGCGCCGTCGTGAAGAGTTGAATTCTTGAAAAATATTCCTCCCACAAGCTCGTTTGAAATCACCGCATCTATGAGAGTTCCGGTGTTTATTATATCCGACAAGGGAGCCTCGTTTTCAAAAACTATCAGTGCGCCGGTCTTAGTTGAGCTCATATCGGAGCACGCCTTACAGACCGCGTTTATACCGCTTCTTATCCTCTCGCGGCGTTCCTCGTTGTTTTTCAACGAGAACAGCCCGAGACTGCTCAGACTGCTTCTTCCGACGCTTTCAAGCGCATGGCGTATTTCGGGACTGAAAAGTATAAGTACGATTATTATCGCATTTTCAAACAGCTTTGAAAAAAGGTAGCTGCTCGCCTCCATACGCAGCACCAATGTAAGCGTGTACACTACAACAAGCAATATTATACCGCGCACAAGCTGAATAGCCCTTGTGCCTCTGAGCAGCTTTATAATCTCGTAGATTATGAAGGTTACAAAGACAATATCGAGCAAATCAGAAAGGAAATTAAAGCTCACAATCGCCTTTAAAATATCCTCAAAAAACGCCGCTATTCCCGCCATACGTCCGCCACCGTTTCGCATCTTATTTTTGCTTTTCCGAAAGCACCGAAAACTCCTGACCGCAATACCCCTAATATAATATTATACATTATAACACACAAAAAACTATAATGCAATTTTTTGGATTGAAATTAACAAACTTTTCACATCTTTTTTTGAGGTGAAATATGACGGGCACACTCTGACCGAACCGGTTTGCTCTGTTTTGCAATATCTGTGCGCGGACGCGGCACAATGAAAGCCTCCCCTCACGGCTATCGACATCGCATCAAGCTTCATGGCAGTCTCCTCACTGTAAAGTCCGTTTATATTAAACGACAACAGCGGAGCATAGCCCCGATTTGTGTAATCCCCGTAAAGCGTTACGGAAGGGGTTTTTTCAAGCTCCCCGCGTATATAATCGACCGCATCGGCCTCATGCGCGCGTATTTTTGCCAAGCCCTTATCCCTCACGAAATCCACTCCGGAAGAAAGTCCGAGTATGCCGGGCACGTTTACCGTTCCGCTCTCATATTTATCCGGCATGTAATCCGGCTGCAGCAATGAAAATGAATCGCTGCCGGTTCCTCCGCGCACAAGAGGCTCAGCATCGTTTGAAGAGCAAATCAGAACGCCCGTTCCCATCGGACCGTACAGCCCTTTATGTCCGGGTGCGCACAGATAATCTATTCCGTCGGCGGAAACATTTATATCCATAACTCCCGCCGCCTGTGCGGCATCAACGACCAGCTTCAGCCCGTATTCCCGTGCAAGACGGGAAAGCTTTTCAACCGGCAAAAGCTTTCCCGTCACATTCGATGCGGCGGTACACACTATAAACAGCGTATTTCTTCTTATCAGACGCTCAAACGAGCGAACCGTCATTTCGTCATCATCATACACATAAGCGACGCTGTAATCCGCAATTCCGCGCAGACGCAGGCTCTCAAGAGGACGCATAACGGAATTGTGCTCAAGGCAGGAGGTTATTATATGACATCCGCGCCGTGCCAAGCCGTTTATCGCGGTGTTGAGCGACTGGGTACAGTTGCCGGTAAACGCAACACATTCCGCGGCTTCCGCACCGAAAAAAGATGCAACGTTTTTTCTTGCTTCATATACAGCCTGAGCGGTTTCAACAGAAAAGGAGTGTCCGCTCCTTCCGGGATTTGCACCGTATCTTTCTATTGCCCGTGCCACCGTCTCCCTCACCTGCGGCGGCTTAGGCCAGGTTGTAGCCGCGTTATCAAAATATATCATTTGAAATCACAGCCGTCCTCTATGCCGTTGACTTTTACGTTTTCCCTTTCAAGAATTGCAAGCGCTACATCTATATTTCCGGATACACATATCATATATCCGCAGCCCTCATTTTTCACAGGCTTAGGGTTACGTGAAATATATACCTTAAAGCCGTTTTTTGCCAACAGCTCCCTGCCCTTCATCGCGTAGGTTACCGACCCTACCTTTATACCGTGTTTATTCATAAAAATGCCCCGCTTTTCGTTTTAGTACATACTATGCGAAAGCGGGGCAAAATGATATATTCTGTTATTGGTGTTTTATTGATTTTCTATAAGACAGACAGCGTGAGCGCATATGCCCTCGTGAGAACCCGTAAAGCCCATCTGCTCCTCGGTGGTTCCCTTAATGCTTATGCGTCCTATATCCGCACCGCAGGCATCCGCTACATTTTCACGCATCCTAAGGACAAACGGAGCTATTTTAGGGTCCTGCGCAACAACCGTCGCATCAATATTTACAATACCGTAACCGTTGTTTGAAAGCAGCTCTGCTGTTTTTTTAAGGATAATCAGGCTGCTTATTCCTTCATATTGCGGGTCGGAATCGGGAAAATAAACGCCTATGTCCCCAAGCGCCGCCGCTCCGAGAAGCGCATCGCAAATCGCATGAACGAGCACATCCGCATCCGAATGGCCAACAAGACCCTTGGGATAATTGGTGTCAACTCCGCCGAGAATAAGCTTTCTGCCGTAGCCGAGTCTGTGCGCATCGTAACCGTAACCGATTCTGACCATCAATACAACACTCCTTTAAAATTTTTCAAGAGCCGCCAGCTTCACCGCCGTACAAAGCACATCCATTGCGATTTTCAACTCATCCACCGGCGGGAAGGTCGGGGCAATTCTGATATTTCTGTCGTGGGGGTCGTTTCCGTAAGGGTAGGTAGCACCCACCTGGGTGAGCTTGAGTCCGGCATCCTTACACAGCTCGCCGACGCGCGATGCTGCCGCACCCGTAACATCGAGGCTTACGAAATAGCCGCCGTTAGGGACATTCCACGAGGCTATGTCAAGTCCGGCAAGCTGATTGTTAAGAGCATCGGTAACAGCATCGAATTTAGGCTTGATTATTGACGCATGAAGCTTCATATGAGCCTTTATTCCGTCCGCGTCCTTAAAATAACGGGCGTGACGAAGCTGATTTATCTTGTCATAGCTTATTATTTGCACAAAAAGTCTTTCAGTTATAGCTTTTATATTGTTTTCCGATGCAGCTATAACCGAAACACCCGCTCCGGGGAAGCTTATCTTTGAGGTTGAGGTAAATTCGATTACCATATCCTCGCTGCCGCGCTCCTCACAAGCTTCAAATATATTCAACAGCTTATCCGGAGTGTCATTTATATCATGCACGCAATAGGCGTTATCCCAGATTATTCTGAAATCCTTTGCCGCGGGCTTGAGCGCCGCAATCCTTCTTACTGTTGCATCCGAATAGGTTATTCCCTGAGGATTTGAATACTTAGGCACGCAGAACATACCCTTAACAAGAGTATCGTTCATATAGGATTCTATCACATCCATATCCGGACCGTCTGCAAGCATCGGGACAGGTATCATCTCTATTCCGAAATGCTCACATATCGAAAAATGCCTGTCATAACCCGGCGCGGGGCACAAAAACTTCACATTGCCCTGCATCATCCACGGCTTGCTTCCCGCCCCGGTGGTCATGCACTGGGATATGTAATCAAACATCAGCGAAAGGCTTGAATTTCCGCCTACGATTATGTTTTCGGGCTTAACATCAAGTATTTCTGCAAAAAGCCGCTTGCACTCGGGAAGTCCTCCGAGAACGCCGTAATTGCGCGTATCGGTGTTATCGAGAGCACGAAAGCCGGTTTTTTCGGTGACTGTTTCAAGAATTGCACTTGACAGCTCAAGCTGGTCGGCACCGGGCTTTCCCCTTGACATATCTATTTTCAGATTCTGCGACTTGAAATCCGCATATTTTGCACTGACGGCTGACTTTTCAGCCGCAAGCTCCTGCGCAGACATAAGGCTGTACGGTTTCATAAACATATCCTCGCTTTATTTAAAGATTTTTTCAAGCACGCTCATGTTTTTAAAGGTATCCATATTCTGAAGCGTATGTGCATCTGTTCCGAAATGGAAGACAACTCCGACCTCTTTGCCTATGTTCCAGAAGCGCTCGGAGAAATCGGCAAATTCAATGGCTTCGCCCTCATTTATTTCCCATGCGACATTGTTGTCGCGCGCAAGTGACAACAAATCTCCGAGCTCGTTGTCCGTTATCGCCCGCGTAAGGCTGCCCTTATCATCGCCGAGCGCGTGTACATATCCCCCGATGCACGGGTGCGCTATGCAGTCGGCACGATGCGAAAGAATCAACGCCGTAAGCACCTTTATTGTGTGCTCGGCATATCCTCGCGGACTTTTTTCCTCAGGCTGCTCCCACATATCGAGATGATAATGGTTCGCGGCATATAGCCTGTAATCAAGCTTTGCGTTGACCTCGTCACTGTCGAGATATTTGCCCACGCCCACAGCGGAAAGCTCCGCTCCGAAGAGAAACTTTGTTTTCACATCGTCACGGTAATTTTCAAGCACAAAGCGGTCACAGAGATTTTTTTCAAGTATCGGAGTGGCAGGGTCATTGAAGTGGTCGGTTATCGCAACCATTTCAAGGCCGAGCTCCCCCGCTCTTCTCACCATATCCTTCATGCGCATTTCGGGCTTTGCGCACCCGGAAAATGATGTATGGACATGCAGATTGGATTTTGCAAGCTCGTGTATGTCGTAACACTTTTCTCTCAAATACATCAGATTTATCGCCGTGTGATACGGAAACGGCGCAAGCCGTTTTTTCGGGGCAGACCCTCAATTCCGTATCTTACCTTTCGTTTTTTTAGAATTCAGCGGAGCCGGTGGTTCTCGGGAAAGGAAGAACATCGCGTATATTGGCGATTCCGGTCAAGTACATTATAAGTCTTTCAAAGCCCAGACCGTAGCCCGAATGGTGTGTTCCTCCATAGCGGCGCAGGTCAATATACCACCAGTAATCCTTCTCGGAAAGTCCGGACTCCTTTATGCGCTCAAGAAGAACGTCGAGGCGCTCCTCGCGCTGACTTCCGCCGATTATCTCACCTATGCCCATAACAAGCAAATCCATTGCCGCAACAGTCTTGTTATCGTCATTAAGACGCATATAGAACGCCTTTATCTCCTTGGGATAGTCAATCACGAATACAGGGCGCTTGAACACGACCTCCGTAAGATAACGCTCATGCTCTGTCTGCAAATCGCAGCCCCAGCTTACCTTGTATTCAAAGTTGTCGTTATTTTTTTTAAGCAATTCTATTGCATCCGTGTAGGTAACACGCGCAAAATCGGAGCTTGCAACTGCGTTAAGGCGCTCAAGAAGCCCCGTGTCAACAAATTTGTTGAGGAATTCAAGCTCGGACGGGCAATGCTCAAGCACATAGTTTATGACAAATTTTATCATACCCTCGGCGAGAGCCATATCGTCGGCAAGGTCGGCAAATGCAATTTCCGGCTCTATCATCCAGAATTCCGCCGCGTGACGCTGAGTGTATGAACGCTCCGCTCTGAAGGTGGGACCGAAGGTGTATATCTTGCCGAAGGACTGCGCCATTATCTCACCCTGAAGCTGACCGGAAACCGTAAGATATGCCGGCTTTCCGAAGAAATCCTGTGAGAAATCTATGCTTCCGTCCTCGTTTTTAGGCGGATTTGCCATATCAAGAGCCGTGACGCGGAACATCTCTCCCGCTCCCTCACAGTCACTGCAGGAAATAAGCGGAGTGTGAGCGTAAATAAAGTTGTTTTGCATAAAAAATGTGTGTATGGCATACGCTGCTACCGAGCGCACTCTGAAGGCTGCACTGTATATGTTCGCACGCGGACGTATATGACCGATTGTGCGCATATATTCAAGTGTGTGACGCTTTTTCTGAAGGGGGTAATCGGGAGTGGATTCTCCCTCTATTTCTATCTCCGCGGCATTTATTTCAAAGGGCTGATTTGCCTCGGGAGTCATAACAAGCGTACCGGCAACATTCACCGCCGCGCCGACATTCAGCTTTGATATTTCATTGAAATTAGAGATTTTACCATCCTCAAAAACTATCTGAAGATTCTTAAAGGCGCTTCCGTCGTTTATCTCCAGAAATCCGAGAGCTTTTGAGGTTCTCGCCGTTCTCACCCAGCCGCTCACCGAGACACTGCCGCCGGCATACTTTTCCGCCGATTTATAAAGCTCGGCAATTTCAATTCTTTTCATATTTTTACCTCCATGGAATTATTATCAAGTTGACCTTTCGGCACAAGCCTCATTGCAAAGCCTCCGCCGCTGCAGGTTTTTATGTTGAGCACCGTTTCATACGATACCTCAAGCTCTTCCCTGTTCATGCATTCCGGATTTCCGGGCACATCCGTGAACAGCTCACAGGAATAACACGTATGCCTGTTGAGGAATCCGAGAGAAAGCGGGATATTCTCGCCCTCGCCGGAGCCCTGCTGACCAGCCGCAAACCAAGCTTCACCCGTGCGTCTTGCAAAAACCGCCAGCCTGCCTATCTCGCTCGGCTCAAGCACCAAGGTTTCGTCCCATACGGACGGCAACGCACGTATAAAGCTCTCGGAAATGTGACCCACGATGTTTTCGGGATGCTCGGATATTGTAAGCAATGCAGAATTATAAACCACTGTATTCGCAAGCTTATGAGCAAGTGTTGCGCCGCCGTTTCGCTTCTCAACCGAAAAGCAATAAGGAGTGTAGTCCGCACCGCCCGCGGAAAATCGCGTAAACGGAAGAAGCACATTGTCATCCGGATCGCAGTTGCTCTGGATACCTCTTATCGCCTCTCTTGTGAGGAGGTTCGGATATGTTCTGGAAAGTCCCGTTGGCTTGTTCGGGTTGTGGTATATAACCATTATGTGGCGCTTTGCCGCTTCTTCAAGGAAGCCTCGGTAAAAGTTTATCGCCACCTGTGTTTCGCTCTCTATAAGATCCATCTTGACGCCCTTTACTCCGCACTCGACGCACTTGTCAAGAAACCATCTGCGGTAACGAGGCCACAGCGGACCCATGGTTGATGCCTTCCACGCCCACACGCCGATACCGTGTTTTTCGGCATCCTCAACAACTCCCCTAAGCCTTTTAAAGGCTCCCGGCTCTGTTTTTGCCCAGCGCCGCCAGCCGTGGTCAACCACGCTGTAAGGAAAGCCAAGCCGCTGCGCATAGGCGTTAAAGCTGATTTCCGTATTGTAATCTATGCTTGCTTCTCTGTCGATAAAATATGACCATACCGCCTTGCCCGGCCTTATCCATGAGGTGTCCGCAAACAGCTTTTCGTCAGGCGGGTCCGCGGAGCATTTCACGACATCGGAATTGACAAAGCCGTTGAGCGTGGGAGAAAGTATTACAAGTCTCCACGGTGATTTGCAGCCCTTTGCGAAGAATTTGCCGCTGTCCCAAAAATCAATTGAAAACTCCCCGTCCGGCTTATACCTGAGTGCGGCTCCGGGATAATTGTTGAGATTGGACTCGGTCAGGAGACAATAGCCGGCGTTATCGGGAAGAATAAACGCCGTCATGAACGCCATAAGTGTTCCGTCCGGAATGTCCGGAGTGCGCGTTTTCAGGCTTTTACCTTGAAGCTTTTTAGCATCCGGCTGATATATGCATACGCTGTCCCGGTTGACCCTGAAGGTTGTTGCTTCGGAATCGACAAGCATTTTTGTGTCATCGGAAAAGACAAAACGAAAGCCGACGCCGTCATTCCATATTCTGAATTCAAGGGTATATTTGAGCCCGGTGGGAATATGCTTTACGGGGAAGATGAATTTTCTGTGTATGTCGGAAGCCTCCGACTTTTTGTCGCGTTCGGGGAATGTGCCGTGATACTCCTCCGACCTCGGAGGCGCAAGAACGGCATCTTCGGAAAGCTTCATTCCGCCCGTAACAATGCCGAGAGCCGAAGGCTCAATAACAGGGATGCCGTTAAACGACACCGACCAGCTCAGGGAGCTTCCCGGAATAAGGGTCGCGGAGATGTTCCCCTCGGGCGAATTCATCGTATACGCTTCCGAAAGCACGGTTTTAAAATCGGGGTCGGGCAGGCATGCGCTTTTCGGCGAACACCTTTTGACGTTTGCCCGCAAACCTTTTATTTTTGCATTTTTATCGTAGAGCCATCTGCCTGTTTCACGCCACATAACGTATAACCGTCCGTAATAAATGATTACTGTAAATTATACCATGATTTGTTGATGTTTGTAAACCTGAAAAGAGCTAAAAAACACATAATTTTTATAAAATAAACGGAGTTGATGCACATTGAAAACAATTTTTGCCCTCGCCGGAAATCCGAACTGCGGAAAGACGACACTTTTTAACGCGCTTACCGGAATGAAGCAGAGCACCGGAAACCGTGCCGGAGTGACAGTTGAGTGCAAAACCGCAGAGCTTCGCGGAACAAAAAACGCCTACATCTCCGATTTACCGGGTATATATTCTCTCAACGCGCGCACCGCCGAGGAGGTTGCAGCGGCGCAATATCTCGAAAAGGAGCGTCCGGATGTAGTAATAAACATTGTTGACGCCACGCACCTTGAAAGGAATCTTTTCCTTACGCTTCAGCTCATAGAAAGCGGTGTAAGGGTTATATGCGCCGTAAACATGACGGATGCTCTTGAAAGGGGCGGAGGCTCCATTGACTGTGACGCGCTCGGATTTTTTCTGGGAGTGAAAGCCATACCGATATGCGCAAGAACCTCCTCGGGAACAGAAAATCTGCTCAAGGCCGCGCTCGAATGTGCAAAATCTCACGTTGTATCCACAACCAAGCTTGACGATGCCCATAAGCACGCCTACATAAAAAGCATATGCGAAAAGGTTCTCTGCTTCAAGCCTGGCAACAGACCCGACACATTCAGCCGGAAAGCAGACGCAGCCTTGCTTGACAGGCTTCTTGCTTATCCCGTTCTTTTTGCAATAATGCTCACGGCGTTTTTTATCGCATTCGGGTCGCTTTCCGTATATGTCTCCGACATGCTGGAATCCGTTGCGGTCGGAATATTCGCGCCCGAAGTCCGCGAATTTTTGCTGAATAATTCCGTACATCCGGCTGTATTGTCGCTTGTGTGCGACGGAATTTTTCCCGCGTTTTCAAGCGTGCTGTCCTTTCTGCCTCAGCTTATGTCCCTGTTTTTTTGCACCTCGGTGCTTGAGGACTGCGGCTATATGGCACGAGGCGCTTTTATATGCGACGGGCTGTTTGCGCGCATAGGACTTTCCGGGAAAGCATTCGTGCCTCTGATAACCGGCTTCGGCTGCT
>LFSB01000009.1 GCA_001513045.1 Clostridiales bacterium DTU089 | reverse complement strand
GGCCCGCTCCTCCTGATCCTCCAACCTGCTGTCGAAACCATACGTCCCCTTATATACGAGCGGCATCCGATAAAACTGTATGCACACTCTCGTTACTGCATCTGAATTAGAATGAAATACTATTCCCCTCTGCGTGATTTGTCGCGTATCGCACGCTCCATTTCACGATTGGCATCCTTTTCAGCTGCGGTATCTCTCTTGTCATGGAGCTGCTTGCCTTTGGCTATGGCAAGTTCACACTTCGCCCATCTTCCTTGCTTGATGTAGATTTTCAAAGGTACAAGCGTAAGACCTTTTTCCCTTGTTTTCATGAGAAGCTTCCTAATCTCAGACTTATGCACGAGGAGCTTTCTCGGCCTCAACGGCTCTTTGTTGTAATAGCTCCCCTTATCGTAGGGTGCAATGTGAACGTTGTAAAGCCATAATTCTCCGTTCTCCACCCTAGCATATCCGTCCTTGATATTTATCTGGCCTTCCCTGACCGATTTGATCTCTGTTCCGGAAAGGACTAGCCCTGCTTCAAAAGACTCTACTATGAAATACTCATACCGTGCTTTACGGTTTTGAGCAATGGTCTTATCTTCAGGCACAGAAATCACCTCGTTCGTTGACTATATCAGAATTAACAACAATAGTCAAATATGTAATTCTACTGAAAAAACATAACCCCCGGCTTTTGCCGAGGGCATTATTTCGAGATGGTCGGGGCGAGAAGATTTGAACTTCCGACCTCCTGGTCCCGAACCAGG
>LFSB01000029.1 GCA_001513045.1 Clostridiales bacterium DTU089 | reverse complement strand
CCCTGTTACCGTAATTTCTCGGGGCGATTATCGAGCGTTCTTCGCTCTGTAACCGCCATTTGAAAACAGGGCAAGGTGTTTGTACTACCTTGCGGTTATGTATGGGTTTGTTATGTTTGGGTATGAGAAAAGCACCGTATTTCTACGATGCTTTCATTCAGTTCATAAATATAATTAAATCTTGGGGATTAGTGTTTTATGGTCGATAGCTTTCGCTTTAACATCCCATTTGCCGACCTTCATTTTTTTAATTCTCTTGCCATCGCCAAAGTCCAACAAATCATTGCGTGACAAGTTATTAAGTATTTTATCTAAACTGCCAAGACTAACAGACGAAAGCAAAAATGCTTCTATCGGGTCACACAATTTGCAATAAGCCCAAAGTTGTCCTAAATCGTGAAGATTGAGTTGTGTTTTCTTTGCTTCAATGAATACAATGCTTACTCTTTTTCCTTGAATGATTATACCCAACACATCAATTTGTATGTCGAGTCCCACAGTTAAAGGATAGTGGTCGATTACACCATACTCCTCAAGAAACGAATCAAGCGTTCTTGCGTGAGAATCCACCGTAATAATTTTTGCACCTTTATATTTGTCTTCAAGATATTTCTGCAACCATATCCTCATCGGCTCATAAAGTTCAAATTCTTTTTTTACATTACTCGCCATATCCGAGATACCCCGCCAAATCAGTCCACGAATCAAAGTGCTTTCCTCTTATTTCAGCAGGAAGTGAGGCATCATTTTCGCCGGGATGAATAGGTTTAGTAGAACGTCTGACAGCCTTTTCCCAGTAAAACTTATGTGTTTTCTCTGGATCAATAAACTCAAGAAGTTCTTCACTATATTTTTCGAGTGCTTCCTGTTTATGTTTAATATTAAAGCCGACAGGTAAGTATTCATTAGCAAAAATCTTTACTTGATGTTCCTTTTTCCAAAAGTTCGGATGACCTTGATTATATTTAACCATTTTTCCGTCTCTAAAATTCGGATGTCCAAAATCTATTGTCTGGACAGGAACATCTATATCTTTCAACATATTTGCAATGTCTATTACCATATACCAATTTCCCGGAATTTCAATATAAACTCTATGTGCTCCTTCTTGTCCAAAAGCAATGTTGCTTTTTCGGATATATGCTGTAACATCAGAAATACCTCTGAGAAGAACTTTCTTTTCGTCTGTCGTTAAATCAAAAAGTTCTCGGTTCATCCTCATTGTTGAATGATGGGTTCCGCCCTCGACAAATCGAACAATTTCTCTCATAACATACTCATCATTAGTTTTTGTAAAACTCATCTTTGTTGAATGCTTTGACTGAGTGACCACCAAATCGTGTCCTATCAGAGGCTCTACTATAGAGCGTATGTCTACTGTACTTGCCTTGACATACACTCCAACATCCTTCAAATCATCTGTATATAAATTTTTATACGGAATATCTATGGTAACCGTAGTTTGAGTATTACCTCGTTGTATTTCACCATTACCAAGTACCAATCCGACCAAATAAGCCATTTCCAAATTCATTTTTATGTCTTCCTTTCTCAAGCAGTTTGTTCTGATTTTGTATTTACGAATTTAATAAACTTCATAATCCTAATTCCTCATATATCTTGTCAGCCAAAGCTTTTGCTAACAAAGGTGGAACAGCATTTCCTATTTGTTGACGAATATAAACCTTTTGTCCTATGAAAACAAATCTGTCGTCAAACGATTGTAGCCTTGCTGCTTCTCTTGGAGTAATTGCTCTGTTTAAGAATGGGTGATTGTTTGTTCCGTTGGATGACGCATCAAATCTTGTGTCAATTGTCGGAGATACATCATCCCACTTGAGCCTACCCCAAGTTCCAGAAAATTGTTGATTTCCAAGCATATCTTTCGGCAAAAATTCTTTGCCGCACTCTGGAGGAATTTTCTCAAGTTTTTTAATTGCAATTTCTGCGTGGTTTGAAGCTTTATGATTATATAGCTTTGTGCTGCCTTTACGCATATCTTTTTGATATTGACTGGCTGGCTTTGTGGTATATTCAAGTTCAAAGTCACCTTCGCCAGAATTAAGATAAGCCAAATCTGAAATTGCATCTCTCACTGTCACGATAGTGTTATTTGTTGCTGTAGGCAAACACACCTTTTTCCTTTTTGAACAAAGAAAAATCGCTCTTTGTCGTGACTGGGGAACACCAAAATCAGAAGCAGTTAACACTCCATAGTCAACATAGTATCCCATTGCAGAAACCTTTGCTACGATTTCATCTTTGAACCATCCAGCAGATGTGGAAAGTAATGCCTTGACATTTTCGATAATAAAGACTTCCGGTTGTAACTCTGAAACGATTTTGAGATATTCATTGAACAAATAATTTCTCGGGTCATTTAGTCCAAGTTTTTTCCCTTTTAACGAGAATCCTTGGCACGGAGGACCACCGATTATCATATTCACTTTCTTTTTTTTGCTTTCTAAAATCACCTTACTTTTAATCACTGCATTGGTGATATCACCATTGATAATTTCGGTGTTTGGCATATTATGCTTAAATGTTTCCAATGCCTTCGGATTGAAATCCAATGCAATTTCAGTATTAAAATGAGAATTCTTTTCCATACCATAAGAGAAACCACCCGCACCACTGAACAAGTCGAGAATTCTATACATAGAAACACCTCCTGCCTTTGCTTTTTTGTTGCGTATAAGAATTCGTTTAAACAGTTCTTTTCCGTTGACTGTTGGCTTAAACAAATCATATTCATTATCAGAGCCGTGATTTGCTTCACCAACTATTTCAAACTGCTCGCAGTTATACTTATCAATAATGGTTATTGGGACTCCCATAATGCCATCATAATCATAAGGAATATCAATCACTCTCCGGACATTGATAGCGTTGTAGTTATCATAAGTTGGATATTCATCAGGACTATATGATTTTGTTAATTTCAATTGTTCGTGTCGTCTTTCAATATCGAGATTTGTCAGCCACATTGCGTTTCCAAGACTTCTCCATTTTTGTCCATTCTCGTCAACCCAATACCTTGTATTTCTTGGTTCTGAAGATGCAGGGACTCTAAATTTCATATCTCCAAATTGATAGCCTGTCCATACTTCATTGTTTTGAATTAGTGGGAATATTTCTTTATAGGTTAGTGCATTTTGGTTTCCAATAATAAGGAATCCCTTGTTATGTTTCATTATAAGCGACACTAATTCCTTGAATAATGAAAATGGTGGGTTCGTTACGATGATGTCAGCTATCTTCAAATATTCTACGCATTCACTACTTCTAAAATCTCCGTCATCATTCAATTTTTTGATATGTCTCGAAGTTGATAGAAAATCTGAAACAACTTCTTCTGAAATTTCATCATCCGTATCGCAAAATTTCTCAACATCTAAAACATAGCCTTGTCCTTTGTGTAAGGGCTTGCTTTGCTCATCATAAAGCCTGCTTTGTGTTGCCACAACAGTTGAAGTCACATAGGAAGTGCATATCAATCTTTTGAGTTTTAACTTATTGAAGTTTCTCAAAAAGAATTTACAAAAATTCGATTCAAACGGGTCATCACAATTGCAAAGAACTATTTTATCATTAAAGTGAGCTGAATAATGGACCAACTCTTTTTCAATTGTTTCGTATGTGGTATAAAACTCATCATCTTTTGTATTTTTGGCTGCTTGCAAATTGCTGTTATTTCCCATCTGATGGCACTCCTATCCACGCTTCTTCAATCACATCGTATTTGAGCTTTCGTTCTTCACAAAAAGCTTTAATTGCTTTCATTGCAATAATGTTAGGTTTTGTTTTTCCATTCTCCCAACGATTTATTGAACCAACAGAAACATTTAATTCCTTTGCAAAATCCTCTTGTGAGAGCAATGATTTCATTCGTGTATTCTTTATTGCTTCTGCTAACGACATAATCAAGTCATTCTCCTTTCAGAACATTGCATTTATTATAGCATAAACCTATCATTTTTTCAAGTGCCTGTACAACTCCTCTGTACAACTCCTTCGACTACTCCCAAAACATAATGACCTCTTGAATACTTCCCGAAAAAGACGAACTGCCATCTTTTCTGATAGCAGTTCGTCTTTTGGTTATAACACCATTGCAAGAAGCTCCCCGATAACCTCAACAGCAGCTTCTTTTTCGGCTTTTAATTGTTCGTTTCGCCAATCTAAAAGACATTTTCTAATGGCTGATACTTCAACAGACTCAAAGCAAAACTTCTTTTTTCGGTTAGGTTTAAGCTTATTGCTCTCATCTACCAGCCGAAGAAGAAGGGTGTCGATAATGATGTTTGTTTCATCGTCATATTGCATACGCTGTGAGTGTAATCCGTTTATCAAGACACCAAAATAAAAGCTGTCAAGCTTTAGCTTCATTGAAAATCACCCCTTACACATAGATTAAATCATTCAGCACCACTTCATCCGCACAGGAACGTATATTGTTCATCATACCGACCCATTTCATCTGATCATTAGCTTTCAGCTTCTCGGTTACACCTTGCTTTTCAGCCATCTGCTTTACAAGTAAATCAAACATATCATTTGCTGAATTGTCTACTTCTTCAAGATGATAGCCGAGCTTTCCGCTTGTGAGCAGCTGATAGAACAATAATCGTTTATGCTCTTTCAGATAGCGATGTCGCAGCCTGCCGAACCTTCCGACTGATGGGCTGTACGGGGCTTTGAGGCAAGGGAGGTAGTAGTCTCCGATGAGTTCATAGTCAATGCCTGTTCTTTCGTCTGTGATAAATCTGTCCATTGTGATTTCTCCTTTTTGTTGTGGTAGAATTCTAATGATTTCACATTATGGTTTTCTTTGCGACATTCCTCGGAGCAGAGTATTTGTTGACTGTGTGTAGGCCAGTACAGCTTGCCACACACGGCACATTTACGCTGACGATAATAATGATTCCCTCGTTCAGCTTCTCGGTCAGCCTTTTTCTTATCCTGTCTTGCCTGATAACAGCACTCATCTGAGCAAAAGATCTGTCGATTACTTGTTGGTATAAACTCTGTACCGCAATGAGGGCACAACTTTTTCTTGATAATTTCTCCACCGTTTGCTGCAATTTTTTCTGCCTTGCGTTTCTCTCTGTAGGCTTTTTCACGAGCACGCTGACGAGCTAAACGCTCTTTTTCGGCTTGTTTCTCCTGTGCCTGCATTTCAGCCAGTTCTTCCTCGGTGTACTCGATATTGACTTGCCCTACATAGTTGAAATAAACATCAACCTTTTGTGTTCGAGCATTGCCAACGCCCGCTGCTTCATAGACAACTATCTTATCAATGAGTTCAGAAAACATCATATCGGTTACTTCAACCGGGGCTTTGTATTTGCGTATCAAAGAAATAAAATGCTCGATATTTAAAGGTTTTACCTTGTCCTCTGATAGAGTTTCCTTGATTTTATCTATTTTGGTTTCAAGTTCTGCCTGCTCATTGTCGTACTGAGCCATAAGCTGTTTGTACTGTCTTTCGGGTAACAAGCCGGACATAAGGTTCTCATAAAGACCCCGTACAAGGCTTGAAAGTTCGTCATATCGTTTCTCTAATCTTTTCAAATCAGCCTTGCCTTGTTGTGGCTTTGATTCTTGCTTTTCTGTCCAGAGGGATTGTAATTCCAAAGCAAAAGCTTTTTCATCTTGCAGGACAAATCGTGAGATTCTTTTAATTGTTGATAGAAGCAATGCTTCTACATCATTGGCACTGATACCGTGAGCAGTACAGGCTTCAACCCTGCTTGCATACTTACCGCAACGATAAGAATATTGAACAGAGCCGTCTTTTTTACTGTAATGCGTTTGTAGTGTCATTCGATTTCCACAATCAACACAAAAGAGATAACCGCTTAGTCGGTTGCTATGACTGCCCCAAGCAGAAGCCCTGTCAACTCGTTTTCTTTTTTTCTGAACGCTATCCCAAAGCTCCACCGAGATGATTGCTTCGTGTGTATTCGGAAATACATATTGTTCTTCTTCGGCGGTTTCTTTTCGCTTGTGAAGTTTGAAATTCGTACCGACTGATTTGTGTAGAACGGTATGGCCGAGATACTCTTGCCTATCTAAAATCTTTCTTATGGTTGATACCGACCATATATATGGGTTAGTGAACTTATTACCTTTGTACTGTTCCTTGTGGTTTTCCTTAGCGTATGCAGCAGGAATTAGAACCTTTTCTTCGGTCAGTATTTCCGCTATTGCTCGTGGGCTGTTGCCTGTGTTTGAAAGCAAGAATATACGCTTTACAATTTCGGCTGCATCCGGGTCAACAACAAGTGTTTGTTTATCTCCTTTTACTCTTGTATAACCGTAGGGAATACTTCCCGAACAACGCATTCCATCTTTCATTCTGGCATCAAAAATAGACTTAATCTTGTTGCTTGTGTCCTTTGCGTACCATTCATTCATAATGTTGAGGAACGGCGCAAAGTCATTGTCAGAGGTGCTACTACTGTCAATGCTGTTATTGATAGCAATGAAACGCACATCTTTTTGTGGGAATAAGATTTCAGTATAAAAACCGACTTGTAGATAGTTTCTTCCGAAACGGCTCATATCCTTAACTATTATTGTGCCAATGTTTCCTGCTTCGGCTTCTGAAATCAGTTCCATAAAGCCGGGACGATTGAAATTAACACCTGAATAACCGTCATCAGTGAAGTGTCGGATATTTGTGAATCCATTTTTGAGGGCGTAATCTTCCAAGTATTGTTTTTGGTTGGTAATTGAGTTTGATTCTCCGGCAAGCTCGTCATCTCTCGAAAGTCGCTCATAAAGGGCTGTAACCCTTGATTTTGCTGATAATTTTGACATTTTTCACACCTCCGTTTCTATGTAGTATTTTCAGTTTAGGATTACTTATTTCATCATCCTTAACAAGTATATCCCTCCGGCGCAAGCTCGATTGCCGTAACCGTCTCGCCAAAGGTCGAAGCCCATGCGTCAAAGTGAATGAGTCCGTTTTGTTTCAGGGTGTTGTATTGGAGATACTTCTGCATCGTGTAAAGCTCAACCATTGAGTTGGAGATAGGAGTACCCGTTGCGAAAACAATGCCTTTTCCACCCGTGATTTCATCGAGGTATCTGCATTTCATATAGAGGTCGGAGGATTTCTGTGCTTCGGTCTGGCTGATACCGCCGACATTTCTCATCTTGGAAAACGCCGCAAGGTTCTTGTAATAATGTGCTTCATCAATGAAGATACGGTCAACACCGAGTTCTTCAAAGGTCACAACATCGTCCTTTCTCGACTGGTCATTGAGCTTATCAAGACGCTGCTGAATGGATTTTCGTGTCTTTTCCATCTGCTTCACGGTGAAGGTGTTTCCGTTCTGGCTCTTTGCTTCGGCAATCCCGTCAAGCACTTCTTTCATCTGCTGTTCAAGAATGGCGCGTTGTCTTTCAAGCGACATCGGGATTTTTTCAAATTGTGTATGACCGATGATGATAGCGTCATAATCGCCGGTTGCGATTCTGCCGCAGAACTTCTTGCGGTTCTTCGTTTCAAAGTCCTTCTTCGTTGCAACAAGAATATTGGCAGACGGATAAAGTTGAAGGTATTCGGAAGCCCACTGCTCGGTCAGATGATTCGGTACAACAAACAGGCTCTTTTGACATAAGCCGAGCCGCTTGGATTCCTGTGCTGCCGCCACCATTTCAAAGGTTTTTCCGGCACCAACCACATGAGCAAGCAGCGTATTTCCGCCGTAAATAATACGGGCAATGGCGTTAACCTGATGGGGACGGAGTGTGATTTCAGGGTTGATTCCCACGAAATTCAGATGACTGCCGTCATACTCACGCACACGGTTGGAATTGAACTTGTCGTTATAAAGGCGGCACAGCTTCTCACGGCGGTCATGGTCTGTCCATATCCAGTCCTGAAAAGCCTGTTTGATGAGTTCCTGTTTACCCTGTGCAATCGCGGTTTCCTTCTTGTTGAGTACCGGTGTGCGTTTACCGCTGTCATCTTCGATGTAGTCAAAGATACGGACATCGCGCAGGTTCAGGGTTTCCTCAAGTATTTTGTAACCGTTGATTCTGTCTGTACCGTAGGTATTGTAAGACTTGATGTTTCCTCTGTCACGGGATTTGCCTTCAATGTTCCATTCGCCGGTGATTGGCGAATACCTGACATTCATACTCCATTGATTGTATCTGGGCGTAGAGAATAGTTGGAACATAAACTCCTGCACAACCTCCGGCGGAAGCCATGTTGCACCGAGCCGGACGGAGATTTCACTTGCGGTCAAGTCCTTCGGCTGCACCTTTTCAAGTGCTTCAACATTCACCGTATAATCATCCGGATAGAGCTGCGCCGAACTTCTCGCTATGGCAAGTTTCTCGCGCACATTGCCGGACAGATACTCGTCGGCGGGAAGATACTGTTCAAAATTGCTGTTTCCGTATTCGTATAACGGGTTGAGAAAGATAACGCCTTTAAGGTCTTCAAAGAGTTCCTGTTCGGTCTTTCCGGTCAGCTCGCACATAAACGGCATATCCACCTTGACATGTTCGGCAAGGGATACCGCCAATGCTTCCGACGCGGTGTCAACCTTTGTGATAACGGTTTTCTGCTTGATGGTTCGCTTATTGAACATATCCGCCTTGCGGATGAAATTGCCTTCATCGTCCAGCACCTCAAGAGAACAAAGCAGACAATAGGAGCTGTCCTCCGAAAATGCCGAACTGTTACCACGGGAATTGACAAGACCGTATTTCTTCTGAAATTCGTCATAAAGGGTGTTGAGTTTCTTCTGTTCGCCCTCAATCACATCGTCCGGGAAGTCCTCAGTCTGATACTCAATGAGTGTTCTCACGCAGTCCCGGATAGCGATTAACCCCTTGATACGGTTCTGCGCCGTCATAGATACTTCCACAGGGTTCATACGGCTGTTTTCACGGTAGTAAATCTGCCCGTCAACAACGGTATAGCTGAAATTGCGTACATCCGGATCAGCGGGAATCGAGAGGTCTTCTTCATCTTCGGCAAGTCCCGAGATTTCCACCTCGGATATTTCCGCATGAACGTTCTGAATGGCTTCTGCAAGCAGCTCAGACAGACTTTGATCTTCATAGGGGATGCAAGCCGGTTCTGGTCCGAACTGCCCGGAAACGAGCTGCATTTCTCCCATAATCATATCCGGGTGTTCAATGAAGTAATTGTTCATGGCAATGCCGTTTCCGTCCTTGCCAAGATGAACCCACTCCGGTTCAATGTCTATCATTCGGTCACGCTTTTGCAGAAAGATGATGTCGGAGGTCACTTCCGTACCGGCAGCACTCTTGAAAGTGTTGTTCGGTAAACGGATAGCGCCGAGCAGGTCTGCGCGCTGTGCGATATATTTTCTGACGGATGGATTTTCTTTGTCCATCGTACCTTTGGAGGTTACAAAAGCGATGATACCGCCCGGTCTGACCTTATCCAGAGTGCGGGCAAAGAAATAGTCATGAATGAGAAAATTATGCTTGTCATAGCGTTTGTCCGGCACTTTGAACTGTCCGAAAGGAACATTACCGATGGCTGCGTCAAAGAAGCTGTCCGGGAGATCTGTCTTTTCAAAGCCCTGAACGGCAATAGAAGATTTCTGATAGAGCTGCTGCGCTATGCGTCCGCTGACAGAATCCAGTTCCACACCGTAAATCTTACTTGTTTCCATGCTGTCGGGAAGCATACCGATGAAGTTTCCGATACCGCAGGATGGCTCCAGAATATTACCGGTCTTGAAGTTCATATTTTCAAGTGCCTGATAAATCGCGCGTATTACTGTTGGCGGTGTATAAAACGCCGTTAATGTGCTTTCTCGCGCTGATACATATTCATCCTCTGAAAGCAATTCTTTGAGTTCGTTGTAGTGACTGTTTCCTTCCTTGAAGCACTCTGAAAGACCGCCCCAACCGACATATTCAGACAAAACTCTCTGTTCGGTAGGTGTCGCAAGTCTATTCTCGATTTCGAGCTTCTTGAGTAACCGTATTGCCATAACATTATGGTCGTACCGTACAAGCGGCGTTCCTTCGCCTACCTCGTCATCGTCAATAGTAAAATTGGTTCGGTAGTTGCTCTGAATTTCAGGGTGAATGACCGACAGCGTGACTTTTTCTCTTTTGCGCGGCTTTGGCGGTTCAAGGGCAATGTCACTCATAGCATTTTCTGGTTCTTTATCGTACTCTCCGCCAAGCCGAACGCCTTGATTATACATATCCTCGTAGCTGTCAAAGCCATTCTGTGAAGCCATAATCTCACGGTAATCCTCAACCGGCATATTGCCGATATTGGTTTCAACCGTTTGCTCCGGCTCCCTTGTGGAACGAAAGATATATTCGTTTCGCTTACCGGATTCAAGCGGCGCAACAAGGACATCATAACCAAGAGAACGAAGCTTTTCTGTGTTTTCGTCAAGCCTGTTTGACGGGATACCGACAATCTCAATTTGCTCTCCGGTTTTCTCGCTTCTCTGGGTAATAGCAAGTTCCAGTTCAACAGAAGCATCTACTGCGTCTGCGCCCATAACCTCAAAGAAGTCGCCAATCTGATAGAGAACCATGCAATCGGGATTGCGCTCTTTAATCTTGCTGTATTCTTCCCAAGGCGTCAGTTCCTTTTTCTTATTGACAGGAACACCGTTATGCTCGGAAAGCTCGATGAAATCATAAAGCAGTTCCTGATTGATACCGATTGCCGAACCGTCATCATTCCAAACAATCGCTTCATCAACAAGGAACCGATAGAACTCTGCTCCGTGCCAGATGTTATCATCGTCATTTGCGACTACCCCTGCACCGTCGAAGTCCAGTTCAATGTCATCAATTTTCAAGCAAGAGAGAACATCGTACAGGATTTCGGATTCACGGTCATAAACCGGCAGAACTTCACCGATACCGGCAAAATCAAGAAGTCCCATCATCGTCACTTTATCGCAATCATGATAAGCGGCTTCCTGCTTGAACCATTCTGCGGCTTCTTCAAATTCCGGCGTTCCGACATCGGCAAGCTCCTGTTTTGCATACCCGCCGAGAGCGTCAAAGAAGTTGTCGGGATCGGACTTGTTTTCAGAAGCAAATCTGATGAATTCGGGAGAGATATAATTGATGACATACTGTCCACCGGCAACAGCGTCCGGGTTGTAGTACATCCAGACAACCTCGCCACGCGCGTTGTCAATAAAGAAGGCATCCTCATATCCTGTTTTCGGCGCGTAATCCGGTTCTTCCGGCAGGTCATCAATCACATGAACATACTTGTCATTCAACGGGTTTTCTTTTAGCTTTTCATTGAACTCCTCACGCGGCAGAACCTTGTTGAAAATAGGAAACGCTTCATCAAAAAGCCGTACTTCCTTATCATCGTAAGCAAGTATTTCATATTCGGATGTACCGAGATAAACGGTATCTCCGAGAGAGAAGCGGTATTCCTTTTCCGGCTCAGGCGGAGGATTCATTTCATCGTAGGTAGGTTCGAGCTGTAAGGCGGCTTCGCTGCCAAGCTGCTCAAACACCGCTTCGGCTCGCTCTGTCAGGTGGGTGTCCTGTGAGATAATGCCGGTGAGAACCTCGCGCATCTGCGGTAATACGAAATCACCGTCAGCACTTCTCCCATAATGCTTTTTATCTCCGACCATAAAGCTGTTTGCAGCAGAAATAATGTAGTAGCCGTTATAGCAGAGCGCTTCATTTCCAAGCTGCGTTTCATAATCATTGAAATCCTCTACCACCGATTTGAAATCGTCGGAAATCTGTTTTCTCACTTTTCGGTTGTCTTCGTCTCGCCGGTAAAGAAGATAAGCTTCCTTGTCTTTTGGGGAGAAGAAACGGTCAGCGGCAATCAGCTCTCCGATACGCTTTTCCACCTTGCTCCAAGAAAGCAGGGTTTTTGCGTCGGGATTGCCGATTGTACCACGGCTGATTTCCAGCCCTTTTGCGTCATGCGATTCATCAAGGTCACGACTTTGAACAGCGGGATAGCTGCCGCCGATCCCGTATTCCTCTTTGAGCATACGGGCATTTTCAGCAGCAGACTCCTTTTTCAGATATTGTTCATAGATACGGAATTTGCCGCCCGATACAATGCCGCCACGTGTAAGGACTGCATCAATATCCTCCTGAGAAATAGCAAAAGCGGAAGCATTTTTGTCTGCTTCCGCTTTCTCTGCAATGATTTTCTGTTGTTCTGCGACAGGGGTTAGGGTTAGCTGTAAATCAGCTCGTTCAGAACCGTTTCCTCCGCCGATTGTCTGATGTTGTTCATCAGTCCCACCCAGCGCATCTGATCCGTCGCTTTCAACTGTTCGGTCACGCCCTCGGTTTTCTTCATCTGTGAAATCAGGCTGTCTATCTGTGACAGGGCTGTCTGCTCGATCTCCATCAAATGCTGTGTCAGCTCGCCTGTCGCTTTCAGGCTCAGATACAGTCCCTTCTTGTGATTCTTCAGGTACTTCCTGCGAAGCATCGCGTACTTGCCCAGCGTTACCTCCGGCTGCTCCGGCAGGCTCAGTTCGGGAATCTGAAAGTCTCCCTGTGTTTTGTAGGTTACTGTCATGGTTTTCATCCGTCCTTTCCTTAACTTTTTCTGTGGCTTCAGGATACTCCGAAGCAGAAGTTTTTGCAAATGTGCGATTTTGCTTTCTTTCCTCATTTTGCAGTCCGATTACTGTCTGCTCAATTTCGCGCAGTCCCATTTCGGCAATGTCCGAAGTGGCAGCGCCGAGCCGTGTGATACAGTCGGACGAGTTGAAATTGACGATATTGCGGAAGTCATCTACGCTGTAATACTCATCCGCATTTACGCCGCAGCGTATCATCATCATATAGGCAACGCTGTTTTTCAAGAGGTTGCGGAACATTACCTCCACATTCAGCTCGTCGTAGTCCTCAAGAAAACTGCCTTCACGAACACCCATAAGCTCGGAGAGATAGTCGGTCATATTATCTGCGACTGCGTTATCCGCTGCACAGAGAATGGCATTTTCAAGCGTTGAGCTTTCCTGAAGCTGTCCGAACTTTGCTTCCAACGCTTCAATTACATCGTCGCTGTACCTGTTTTCCAGCTTCCAGAGTCGCACTTCATTACCGGCACGGCTGTTGGTGTCGCTGACATCAAAGACATAATGAAGCGACAAATGACCGCCCTTGTCGTTGATAAGAGCGATACCGTGCGCACCCTTGTTTACCCAGCGTCCAAAGCGATTATTCCAGAGTTCAATCGGCGCACAGGCGGTGGCTCTCGGTCTTTGCACATGAATCAGCACCTGATCGTCGAAGTCATACTTGTAGTTGTTTGCAGCCGTACCCAGAAAAGCAATCCAGCTTCCGGGGTTATCTGAAAGCTCCTGCGTTTTCTGCACATACATCTGTGTAATCAGGTCAATTTTTTTCGGCATCCTTTGTCCTCCTTTCGGCAAGTATAATTTGCTCCAGTCCGTCCTTTGCCTGTTCAATCTTGCTGATACGGCTATGGAGCTGTTTTACGGTTTTTGAAATGTCCTCCGCATTGTCCGAGTAGAAGTACCCGTCTGCGCAACTGCAAATCGGAACACCCCTTGAACGAAGTGCGTTAATACATTTCCTGATTTCTGTCCCTTTACAGGAAAAGGCGGCTTCAAGCTGTTTGCTCAAAGCCGCCTTGCTTCTTGAATTGTGGTTTGTTTGAAGAAACCGGCTAATGGGTTCATATTCCATCCGGTTCACCTCGATTCATGAGCGTCGGTGCGTTCCTGCTCCGCACGAACCGATACGATGTCCAAGTCGGAGTTTTTCCAGTAGACATTTCCGTTCTCATATTCGGTTTCTGCTTTTTCCTTTGCGTCCTCAACGCTGTCGGCTTCCACCGAAACATAGCCGGTGCTGGAATCTCTGACACATACCTCATACTTCATCTGGCATCACCCCGATCCTTTTCTTTCGATTTGATTGGATTGCCGTTTCCGTCATAGCTTTTCGGATTTGCCGCAGGGCAAGACCAGCCAAACATTGAACCGGCAAGCATAGCAGCTTCCTGCGCTTTGCTGACACCGAGATTTTTGTTCATCTGACTGCACATCTCTCTATTGGTTTCTCTGTCCGCAAACTGATGGGTGTAAAGACGATAACCCTGTTCACTCTGATTGATGACGATAAGCTCGCCGGAGGACGGAAGCACGGAGTAGCACATATCAGGAAGTGGTTTTTCTTTCGGCTCATAAGTCGCTTTGTTGTTTTCCATTCGCTCTGCAAACTCGCAGATATGATAAAGGTTATTGCCGATTTCCGTATGATACTCATCGATATATCTGCAAGTGTACTCGCTCTTTTCGTCCCAAGAGGTGGTTACGATGATTTTTTCTCCGTCTTTGATTCTGAACAACTCGTTGTAGCTTGAGTCAATGAAGCGGATGCCCTTTGAAGCCTTTTCCAGATGACTGTCGAGCCAGTCCTTCCGGTAGCAATAACAGTAAAGATTGTACTCGCCTTTATGGGGATTGAGCCGCATCATATATGCGTACTGCTCTGTATTGATACGAACCCCGAACTCTCGCTCATTGCCAAGTACATCCTTGCCGAAGGATGCTTCCGGGTGAGCATTGCAATACTTTGCCAGCGTGGTACGGCTCTTTAGAAAACCGCCGTCCCTGCGAAGCTCGTTGATGAGTTCATCGAACTCGTCCTTAAACTCCTGCGTTTTCAGGTCTTTTCTGAAATCGTCCCAAGAGGAAAAGAAGCCTTCACCGCTTGCGTCCATATCTGCCCGAAGATGACCGATACAGCCTGTCTGCATAGAAATCTGCTGGCTCTGGCTGTATGTGTAGTTGCGTTCTTCTGGTTTCAGAATTTTAACTTCCATTTTATCTCTCCATTTCTGCGGATTGTTTTTCTTTCGGCAGGTCAAAGCCATATACTTTGGCGATGTCCAAGCCAATAGGTCTTGTAACACGGTCAATATCCGCTTTCGTGACCGTGCCGGAAAAGATTTTGTCCTGCAAATCTTCAATCTGTTCACCTGTTACACCGTCTTTGAAAACACGGTACAGATAATGGTTTTGTCCGTCGTGATGAACGGCATCTGCTTTGAATTCACCGTTTTTGTCAACGAACCACTCTGTGTAATCGGTGTCGGAATAAAGACAGTCGCTGATGTTGCCTGACTCAATCATCTTATATCCCTGAAACCGCCCGTTCCATCTGCCGAGGTCGGCTATGACGATGATTGGCTCCGAAAGCTGAACATTGAGATTGCAGCGTTCATCATCCAAATAATCATCATTTGTCCGAAGCATTTCCTCATAAAGCATATCCTCTGTAATGTCATCGGGGGTTGTTCCATTCATTTCAAGCTGTTCACGCATATCTTCTCGCCAGTCATCCAGATTGAGATTCATGTTGCCCCATACGATATGGCGGTCAGTTGCTTTACTGCTCATTCTCATCACCTCCGGCAACGAAAGTAATGACCTTGTGGTTTTTGATAGCCTTTTGAAGCCCGCTGATACTGCGCATTTCTTCGACTGCCAGTCCGTCCAAGCCGAGTATCTGGTCAATGGTCATATCAGATATATCCTTTTCGGTCTTATATCCTGCTTCAATCAGCTTGTCGATGAGCGCCAGCCTTTTCTGTACGTTTGTCAGTTTCTTTGCAGCCATAATATCACCCTTTCTTAACATAGAGTTTCAGCGGCTCTGAAACTCCTGATTTTTTATTTCCTTTGTTCGCTGTGCACGGATTGCGTTTTCGCGTTCCTTTGCCCATTCGGGAAGCTCATTCATCGTGCCGAGAATATCACTTCGGTCAATGCGGCTTTCCTTGCCGGAATAGAGGTTGATAATATATACGGCATTTCCTCTGGAATTTGCTTCTACTCCGAAGCCGCTGTAAGCGAAAACAAGCTGATTTACCGCTGTCTGATACTCCGGACGCAGCACCTCCGGACGAATCACTACAACCTTGTCCCTGATGGATTCATCGTATCGGACAGGCGTACACATATCCGCTGTAATCGTTTCTGTCGGCACAGTCAATGCGTTTTCTGCTTCGCGCAGCTTCTCGCATTGCTCCGTGATCCGTTTGGCATACAGAAGCATCAGTTCAACATAATCGTTGCCAATCATGCAGCCGGTATATTGACCGACGATTTCATTGCTTTCATAGAAAGCGCAAAGATAGGGATGTTCGGGGTTGTTGTCAGCTATGCCGAACACAACCTCTTTGTCACCGATCAGAATGGACTGCGTGATTTCATAATCGCCCGCCATTCGTTTTTCAGTTTCCATACCGCTTTGCTCCCTTCTTGATGGTAATACCGAGTTCTCCGGCTTTGTATTTATGCTGTAAGTACAGCACGGCTCTGATGTTCGGGACGGTAATGCCCGGAATCTCCACCATTTCTTCCGTTGAAATCGTCAGCATGTCTGTGACGGAATATCCGGCACATTGAAATATGCGAAAAAGTCTCTCTGTAAATTTCTTTGCGTTCATTTTGTTATCCTCTCTTTTTCATGAAAATAGCGGCTTTTCAGCCGCCTTGATTATTTCTTATTCTTATTACGAATCCGCAGGAATACCAAGCTGCCTATGATAAACGCAACAAGAATGACCATGATAATTGCTTTGAGTTCCATATCGCTCCTCCTTTATCTTTGTCCCACGAACCAATCATCGTAGGCGGAATCCTTAATCGCTATGGTATTTGACAGGGTGGATACTATCAGCATACCTGCCGGTGTCCAACAGTCTTGCTTTACCACCTTAACGGTATAACCGCCGTCCGGATACCAAAGCGGTGTAAAATGCACTCTGCCGTAATCCGGATTATCTCGGATAGTCCAATATGACAATCTCGGTTCCAGAGTTCTGTATTTTCCGGTTTCGGTTGAATACCCGTATTCCGGGAACAGGGCATACGCATATTGAACAGAGGTACGCGCAGAAGTCGTCGGATAGGTGTAACCACTAATATTGCCTGTTGCTTCATAGGATTTCAGGTCAACTCCATATCCGGATTTCATTGTCCAGACACTTCCGTTTTGTACGGCTGTCGCGCTTGTTATCGGCGTTAGCTTGTCAGTACCGCTATTATCGATTGCCATACCGTAATTTGTTTTCTGATAGCCCCGGTAAGTATAGCTGTATTCCCACCAAGTTCCCTTTACTGCTTCCTTTGTCGGTATATCCGGAATCTTAAACCCGTCAGGCGCAGAGTATTCAAAATGCGTATCGGGTGTTTCGGATATGGTAAAAGGTATCGTTGTGTAAGACCGTGAATAGGAATTATAGAACTCACCGTCAGCCAAAATGCTCGCTGTAATCGTGATGTTACTGTAATCAAGTCCGTATGGCACTCGCCACTTGAAATACACAAGGTTCTTGTCATTACCGGGGACAACTACATTCGGCTTTGTGTAAATCGATATAATTGTGCCATCGGCTTTTGTGACCTTGAAATGCGCTGTGATTTTGTGCGAGGGGTAGTAATCATCCCGGAATCCGTTCTGTACCCAGAAGCTTGAGATAACATACGTTCCTTCACGGTAGCTGGCATTCGGTGCAATCGGGTAAATGCGCAGAGGATGATTGACTTCGCAGTCAAGCGCCATAGCATTGTTCGTTCCGTTTGTTTCCCAATCGGTGTTATAGATACCGGCTCCCTCCAGATAAACGCCGCCCCAGATGCTTATTTTTCTTTGATTCGGCACTTCAAAGGAATAGCCGTTGACATTGATGGATTTTCCCGGTTCAATTCCGTACATACCGCTGATCTGGCTTCCGTCGTTGTTATAGCCGTAGACATATACCTTAACGGTACTGTTATTCTTATAGGTGTACTGCACCGTCACATTGTCTCCGGCTTCAAGGTCTGTTGCGTCGAGGTAATAGCCGTCATCGCCTATCAGACGGGTATTCGTAATCGCTACATCGGCTTTCACAATGGGAATATCTATCCATGTGCTTTGCTGTGTATGCGCTCCGTCCGTATGCCATTGCGTAGTCAGCTTAAACGGAATACGGTTACTGCCGCTGCCGCTGTTATCCGGTACTCGCACAAAACTTAGGTCGCTTGTTACGACCTTACTTGCGCTGCTGGAAATGCCGGTGTTTGATACCGTGACATCGGTTGTATTTCCGCTTTTCACACGCACCCACTCGCCGTTCCACTTATACATCGCACCCCACAAATCGTTGTAGGAAGTCCAAGAGTTGCCGGAGGTGTAGGTATATTTTGCGTAAGCTCTCTGACCGACATATACGGCACCGCTTGTGCCGCCCGAACCGCTGTATGCCGCTGTATTGCCGGTAATGTCTATCATAGACACCTGATAGCGGTTGATAACGGGACGGATGGGGATATAAAAGGTCTTTTCAGAACCCCATTTGAGTACATTGCCGCTTGAATCAATCCAGTCCACACGGGCTTTCACGGTATAGCTGCTGGCAGACGAACTGACTGTCGTTGGGGACAGGGCAACATCATACCAAGTATGGTCATTGCTCCAGACATTGCGGGAGGTTGAGCCGCCGCCGACAATCCAAACCGATTGCCTGACATAGCAGTTCTGGCTTTCTGCCGGGAAGTGAACAGCATACCAGATAGAATCGCCCGAAATCGGGTATCCGTGACCGTAAGTCCAGTTGGCAAAGGCTGAACCGTAGCTGATTCCGTAGTGATTGTTGTTCCGGCTGCTTACGCTGCCGGGCCACGCTTCACAGCAATTCACGGACAGATTCGGAGTAAAATCCGGTTTTGTCTCGGTATATGCGATACCGACGCCGTAGCCGGAGTTTATCAGGGTATAGAATGTTGCTCTGGAACTTGAACCGATTGCGCTAACGCCTGTCCAAAGTCCCTGTCCATCGGGAGTATAGAGTTCATTGGGGTAGTATCTGTTTGTGTAGGATGAAATGAACCCCCATGAACCGCTGTTCCAGCTTGAGCCGCCGTTGCTGCTTGCGCCTAAAATATGCTTTCCGTAAATTGCGGTTTCTGTGACTGTCACAGCGTGATAGACGCTTTCCAGTCTCAAATCGTACAAGGGTTCAACGAGGATTTTGTCTCCGTTTTTCAGAGACGCAATACCGGCGATTCCGAGTTTGCGGAGAATCGGATCGAGGTTTCGTCCGTCATTCTGCCAAGACTTCATTCCGCTTGCTCCCGGCATTGTCGAAGCGAAGCCCATGTTCGCTTCCTTGTAGCAGTTGGTTGTGTTCCGACTTGTTCCGAAGCCTGCGTTTTGGTTGTTGATTAGCTGCTTCTTGTTGTATTTGGTGTTGAACTTATAGCCACTACTGTATTCGAGGTTTCCGTAATAGGTGTTTCGGAATACATCAATGACCGCACCGTTTTTCGTTCCTCCGTTCTTGTCTACCACCGAAAAGCGATACCCGATACAGTTATCCTCGTCAGTCCGAATGGCGTAGCCGTTGGGACCGGCAGAGGTTGTATTGCCACCGCCGCCCGTGGAACTGCCGTCCCATGACAGAGCCGACGCAGACACACAAAACAGCGCACACAGAGCTGCCACAACAAGAACGCAGGTCAAAAGTTTCGTTATTTTCTTTTTCATTCTGACCTCCTGTTCAAAATAAAAGAGCCTGACCTATTCAGTCAGACTCTCGGTTGAATTATTCGATTTAATGATGATGACAAGTGTTTCCGGGTACCAGCTCTCCGCACTCGCATTCGGTGTCCTGCAAATAACGGAAGCATCCTGTCGGGTTATCCGGCGACCACATCGGTCTTCCGCAATCGGGGCAAACCTTTGCCGAATCCTGTCCCGCATTGTACTTCGGACACAGCGTTGCGTCATAACAGGTATAGCCCCATTCATTTGTTGCATAGAAGCTCGCGCAGGAATGAGAACCGCAATACGGGCAACCTTCCAGTTCACGATTCAGAAGTGAAGCGTGGAAGTCGGCGTTCTGGCAATGATGATTTGCACAACCGCAGTTATACGCTTCTTCCACAGGCGGATTTCCGCCAATCTGAATACCTGCTTCGGCGTTGTTGTCCGGCTCCTTTGCCGGTGCAGCGGATTCTTCCTTCGGCGTGTCATTTGCTTCTGCTTTGTCGCCGTGTGTTTTGTTTCCGGCAGGTTCAATATTCTCATCGGGAGAGATTACATTGCCGTCATCCGGTATTTCCACGATGTCCTTTGTATCCTCCGGCTCTGAGCTGTCCTCCGGCTCATCAATCACAATGTCCTTGCCGGTTTCCGAAGTCGGTGGTTCGGTATCAACCGGCTTGTTTTCTGTTTTGTGCCTTGTCAGGCAGAATACCGTACCGCAAACAAGCAGCAGTACCAAAACCGAGGATACAATCATGATGAATTTCTTGTTTTTGAGTAGCTTCTTCATAATACGCCACCTCCTAAAATTTTTCTGAAAATGCTGAATCTATCGTGACGGGGATACTTGCAGCACCAACGGCTTTCCCGTTAAACCAAATCGGTACATAAAGAGTGTAGTGTACCCGAATTTTCAAAGTGTTATCTACTTGGAATGTAAAATACGGTTTCGTCATCTGATACTGTACCTTGCCTTTACTATCATAAGCATACAGGTAATTCCCCTTATTTACAAGTGTGCAAAAATCGCAAAGATCATCAATATACACATTTGCGTCCAGCGCTTCGGTATAATCGTTTCCTTGCTTGATGGAATTGTATATCTCGATTGAGTTTTTAATGATGTAGCTGTCCATTACGGTTTTTGTGTTCTCTTTGGTTATGCGTATCCAAGAAGCAGTTGAGTAAAAGAAGATGAAAACCGACAGCACCATACAGAGAACCAGTATCATAACACAGGGAAACACATAACCGTCGCCGCGTTTATTACTCCATTTTTTCATCGGCATCACTTCCAATACTTTTCAGAGATTCCGCTTTTGCTGACCGTTACCGTAACCGGTATCTTGAATACGCCCAATCCCTTCAGATATGTCCTGACGTTGATTTCGACGGACATCGTATCTCCGAGTTGAACACGCTGATAGGAACTGTTGAAATACCTTTCCGCAGTCGTTTCGATACCGTAATAATAATATTTGTCGAGTAGATCGCTGTCCCTGTTCCAAAATTCGCTGCCAAACTCTCCGGTATAGGTTGCCGTTTCAATCAGTTCATCGCATATCTCATCCAGTTCTGTTTTGAGTGTAATAAAGCTGAACACATTGATAGCCACCACCAGAATCATCACAAACACGATAACCCCGACGCAGGTATCAATATATCCTTCGCCCTTACGGGAGCGCAATAGTTTTTTCATCACAGCACCCCCATTAAGCGAACAGAACGTTCATCGAGGTCATAATCTGAGCCACAATGACAACGATATAGATAAGCATAAAGCAGAACAGCAGACACATGGAGAGCCGTTTTACCTTGCGGGGAACCTTTTGTGCGTGAAGCCTGAGTTGCTGTCTTTGGATGTCGTTGAATTTGAGGGAAAGAGAAGTCCAGTAGAGCGCCGTGTCATCGCCGCGAAGAATACCGATAAGACCTCGGCACACATCGCTCATCATCGAGGAACCGACGCGGGATTCCAGTCTTGTGAGTGCTGCTTCGTAGTTGCCGGAACGCATATCCGCCACCGTGATACTCAGTTCATGCTGTAGCTCCGAACCTGCGTTTTTTGCATAAGTCTCCAGCATATTCAGTACATCACGGCTATGCTTTAAGGTTTTTTCAACGGTAAAGACAAGTCTCGGCAGCTCATATTCGATTTTCTCCCGTTTTGCCTTGATTTTCATACTCACGCTTTTGACCTCGCGCTTGTAGAGAAAGAATGCCATAAAGAGAATAACCGGACAGAGTAGCGGGAAGATAAACAGCACCGGGATTGCGAAAACACCGATGATAAATGCCTTTACCACCGCATTTGCCTTGAACATCTCCGGGGATATATCCATCTGCGCCGTTTTCAGATCGGCTTCCAACTGTGCGCGCTTGAACTCATTGAGTTTCAGTCGCTTTGAAAGCCAAGTTGCGACGCCCTTGAGCCAGACATCGAGACCGCTTGATTTGTCCTTTTGCTTTTTTGACAGGTTGTTTACTGCCTTTGATGATTTCAGATACGGCAGACGGTAAATGTCCGCAAGGACGAAGTACAGTCCGATACCGCATAAAATGCCGATTAAAGCCTGATTCAAATTTACCGCCTCCTTTATCTTTTATAAGCTATGGGTTTTGTGAACTTCACCATAAACAATGCCGTAATCAGGATGACCATTCCGCAGATACCGAGAACGATCTTTCCCGGCGTCGTATACATCAGCGTCTCAAACCATTCACGGTTGAGGAAATAGAGCAACGGAATGTTTCCGACTACAAGAGCCACCATCATCCAATACTCGTTCCTGACCGACGCAAGCATTGTTCTCAGTTCGTTGTTGACTACTCGGACATCCGTGAGCTTTGCCACAACAGGCTGCAAGGTATCTTTTAAGGTTCTGTCATCCTGACATTGAATGAGCGTGTCGCACCATTCTTCAAAGATTTCATCGTCAACCTTTTCCTTGAGATTCATAAGTGCGCGTTTGGTATTGGAGGATACCGCCGTTGCGTCTCCGACAAACGCCTGAAAGACTTCACGAAGCGGCGGCTTGATATATTGAATGTTCTCGCTGACCGCCGATACAATATCGTCGCTGCGGATATATGAAGTCGAGATGATGGACAGCGTTGTTTCCAGTTCCTCTTTCGTATGCTTCTCATAATAGCTGAGTGTGCTTGTGGTATAGAAGAACGGCAGCAGCGCAAAAGCTACCGACAGCACCGGCAAAAGGAAGATGTTGTTGATAAGAATTGAAAGAATCGCACCGCCCGCAAACAGAATCAGCGCAGCACAGCAGACAAGCGTAAACTGCTTGGATTTGCCGGTTACTGAAAGTGCTGTCTTCATGCGGATCAGCTTCTTGTATATTGGGTGCTTCTTCTTGTTGCCGCGCATATTCCTTGCTTTGTCCCTGAGACTGTCATTCGGTGTAATGATACGGAGAATATCATCCGAAACCTGTTCCGGCGTCAGCTTCAGAAAGCAGACAATGGCAACAATCAGAAGGACGGATGAAATAATCGAAAAAATCAATCGTAGTCAGCTCCTTTCCTTAGAAATTTGTTGAGAGTTTCCTGCGGCACACCGAACTGCATGAGTTTCCTTTTCAGGTTTTCGCTCATAAGCTCCGGCTGCTCAAAGTAGCCCTCGATTTTGAACTTGCCATCGACAAGCTCATTTTTTGTGATGTTGTAGCGAAACAGCGTGTGATACTCTCTCTGTCCGCTTTTTGTAATGACACACTCGGATATGTCCATGATTTTACGGGAGTTGTCCTCCAGCTTATGCGCATAGACCACAAGCGGAAATGCCTGTCCTGCCTGCATCAGAGAGGTGTCAAAGTTTATGGGGAAACGCTTCTGGCAAAGCAGAGCCAGACGGGTATGTGCTGCATCGGCGGCAGACGCATGGATAGTAGATACAACCGTATGTCCGGTAAGACTCGCTTCTACGGCAGAGTACGCTTCAAGGTCACGCATTTCTCCCACAACTACAATGTCCGGGTTGAATCGGAGAGAAGCTACCACCAAGTCCTCCTGCGTGATGTCGTATGCTTCGTTATCCGATGGGCGGGACAGCGTATGAACCACATTGTTGATTACCTTGCCGTCCTTTACACGAAGCAAGGAAAGCTCACGGGAGCCGGATTCAATCGTAAAGATTCGCTTGTTGTCCGGTATGGAAGTGAGCAAGGCATTCAGAAGTGTTGTCTTACCGGAGGAAGTAGCACCGGCGACAACGAATGACACACCGTAGCGAAGGCACATACAAAGGAAGTCCACCATCTTCTGCGTAGAATTGCCGCCGCGAACAAGCTCCGCCCGGTTGACACGGGAGGGATGAAGCAAACGGATAGATACGCTGATCCCCCGGTCATCATCCACAAGCGGTTCCTTGAGCGCCGTAATACGCGTATTTCCGGGCAAATGCCCTTGACTCATCGGTGTTGCGTTGTCGATAATCATACCGGAGTGGTGAAGCAGTCTTTTTACAATGTCGATAGCGTGTTGGGGAGAGTAAAAGTGTTCATCAGCTTTGGCAATATGACCGTCCGTATAGGTAATCGCCACATCATCCCAGCCGTTGATGTTTATTTCCTCGATTTCATCTTTGCCGAGGTATTTTGTGAGAATCGAATACTCCGCCATTTCGGAATACAGCTTGTTGGTAAGCTCGGTCGTGCTCATTCCGTCAACAGAGAAGCCGTTGTCCCGGAGATACTTTTCAAGATAGGTTTTTATCTGCGGAAACTTGGATTTCTCCGTCAAAGCGGCGGCGTAGTTCTGAGAGATATATTCCTGTGCCAGATGAAGAAGTGGAACAAAACCAATGGACTTGCCCATCACACCACCTTCTTCGTGATTTCTGCAATCTGCTCCCTGTATTTTCGGTCAGCAAGGCGTTCGGACAGAGTGCCGGTAATGACCTGCTGCTTCAGCGGTCTGCTGAACGGCAGAGTAAACGCAACATTCTTGAAGTGCGCCTTCACTTCGTCTGTCGGCAGGTATAGGTCACGGTCACAAATGCACATCACCTTGATACTGCGCTCGGAAACGGCGGCGAACATATCCGCCTGAGAGGAATAGTACCCCATACACTTGAGATCGGGCGTTATCATCTGAACAACGCTGTCCGATTCAGTCATTGCCATACGGGAAATAAGGTCATCTGCGTCGCTGGTACAGTCGATAACGGAATAATCCGCTATCTCCTTCATTGCGCGAAAGAGTGCCAGAACCTTATCCTCTGTGGGGCGCGGATATGAAAACTTATTCTCCTGCGCCTTATATCCGAGAAAGCCGAAGTTGAGCATGGTTTTGACGGACACCATCTGCTTCATCACATCCTCCTTGAAGATGTCGGTCTTATCCAGAGCTTTGCCGATGGAAAACAAATCGCTGTCCTTACAATGGGGAAAGATAAATGCCATTGCCGGTACGCTCATATCCGGGGAAAGAAACAGAATCGTCCCTTTCTTTTCGTAATATAGCTCCTGTGCAATTTTGAGCGCAGCCGTTGTTTTACCGCTTCCGGGAGAGCCGCAAACGGCAACCAGTTTACTCATTTGCAGTTCCTCCGTTCTTCAGAAATTCGTCCTGCTTGGCAAGAAACTTGTTTGCGGTGTCTTTATCGCCGCGATACACAAGAGCCGTCTGCATAATACAGGTATCTTCATACTTTGCAAGCTGTTTTGCTTGCTCGGTGTTTACGAGAACAGTTACGGTAGAAGGCAGTTCGTAGGTTCCGTCATCGTTCTTTACAACGGAATCCTTATCAACGCCTCCGGCAGTAGTGGTAGTAATGACTTTCAGGTATTTCAGACTGCCCGGAATAGAGGTCGTTCCGGCTTCCTTATCCGTTACGATTACGCTGATAATATCGCCGTTCTGGAGCTTGCCGGAAAGACCGGCAGCAAAGGTATCAATGGTAATGCTCACCGCCACCTTACTCCCGTCAAGCGATGCGAACACATCGTCTGCGGTATTGGCTTCATTCGTAAGCTTTCCGGTAGAAAAGTAGTCGCCCGCATAGAGATTGGACGCGGCATATTTACCGATTACCGCTGATTTCTCCGTGAGAATGCCAGCCGGAACAGAATCGGCCTTCACAACCGCTGTTTCAATCTTATCCTCCGTAATCTGCGCACCCTGCTTGACTTCACCCGAAAGGCGAATTACGGTAGTTGTGTCGCTCGTCAGGCGGTTCACCATAGGCGCAACACAAAAGGTCACGGCAACGGCAAGAATCATACAGATGATGCCGATGATTGTTCTGTTTTTCATGTGAGAGTTCCTCCTTCTTAAATAAAATACGCTGCCATAAACCCGACAGCGAGGTAAGGAATCATCGGAAACCCTTCCGACTTATCCTTCTTTGACTGAATAATGAGATTTGCGATGATACCGATTGTCAGTCCGGCAATCAGCCCCACAATGCCACGGCAGAGTCCGAGCAGAAACGCACAGGCTGCGGTCAGCTTCATGTCAGCACCGCCGATGGCTTTTCCTTTGCAGATAATGAGAACCAGAAGCATGGGGATGGTAGCAAGGACTGCGGAAAGCAGCATACCGGGAATATCCGATACCTCTCTGCCGATAAAAGCTGTGAGTGCAACCATTACGGCAAGGTAATCATCCGATTCTCTTGTCTTAATGTCGCTATAAGAGGAGTATGCGAGGATAAGGCAGAACAAAATGCCCTTCACCGCACCCACAGCACATCCAAAAAAACAAAGAAGCAATGCGCCGACAGTAACGGCAATACCGATAAATGCAAGCGCCGTTTTCTTCTTGTTTTCCTTGAAATGCTCTGCGGCATATCGGCTCACAAGAAATGCCGTCAGTCCTGCAAGCACCAGACACATAGTGAAGGTCAGGATTGTCATAGCTGTGTCAGCAGACGAGACTTCCTCAATTCTCGGTATCCTCGGAAGAATTGGTCTTATCATTAGTGCGTTCATTTATTACCTCCCGAAAAAGAAAATGCGGCGGGACAGTCACTACCATCCCGCCGCAGATGATTGATTACTTACCGGCGTAGTTGAAAAGACCGGTGATTTTCGTACCGAGAGTCGGGATGATGTTGGTGTTGAACAGCGCATACAGACCGGCGAGCAGGAGCGCACCGATAACCACAGCGATGAGAATCTTCACGCCGGAATCGACATAACCTTCCGCCTTCTTGGAAGCAACGGCGGTCTGAACGGAAACAACTGCGCGCTGGCAGCGGGATTTGATATTCTTCATAAACTTCTTCATAGATTTTTTACCTCAATCTTTCTTATTTTTTTTTGTGAATGGACGGATTAACCTGCGTAATTGAACAGGCTGTTGATTTTCGTGGTGAGCGTCGGCAGGATGTTGGTGTTGAACAACGCATACAGACCGGCGAGCAGGAGCGCACCGATAACCACAGCGATGAGAATTTTCACGCCGGAATCGACATAACCTTCCGCCTTCTTGGAAGCAACGGCGGTCTGTACGGAAACGGCTGCGCGCTGGCAGCGGGATTTGATGTTCTTGATAAACTTTTTCATGGAATTACCTCATTCTTTCTTATTTTTTAGTTTTGGATTTGTTTTGGCTTATTCAGCCTTGGATGCTACCGCTTCATCATAAGCGGCAAAGAGTGCGTCTTCAACGGACTTACGAGCCGAAGAAGAAATGGGATGGAAAACATCGCGGTGAACTTCGTTGCCTTCTTTGTCCTTGCGGATTTCATTGGGCATAGCGGCGAATCGTCCGTTCTCGGTTTCAATGAGCTTCACGCCATGAACGGCGAACTCCTCACCGATGGTTACGCTGGCAATCGCTTTCATTGCGCCTTTGTTTTCAAACACCTTGTGGACTATTACACGAATCTGCATTTTGACTTGACCTCCTGTTTTTCTTTTTGTTTTTGGGTGGATGGGCTTACGGGGTTACTGCTGAGTTAAACCTTGCTACAATGCAATCGCCTCCTTTACGGCTTTATTCAGACAATAAAAAAACCGAGTAAAGATTTCTCTTTCTCGGCTGGTCTGCTGGTTATTAAGGGGTTAGGTGTGGGAAGGGGAAAGAACTGCAAAATGCCTGACAGACATTTTTGGGCGCAGTTATCCCTTGGTTTGAGATTATCTTTCTTCGCGCTGTCTTTCCCGATAACGGTTGTAGAACTCAAGCGCCTTTACCACATAATCCGATTCCCGTTCACGGGGAATAGTCTGAGGAATGAGCTTCCGGATTCGCTCGTCCTTGAACTGTGACGGAGTTTTCTGATTTGGCTTTTCTTCTTCCATAATGGATTCGATAACGGCTGCTGTCAGCTTTCCTTCTTCGCTGAACTTTCGCATTTTGATTGTCTGCGCGTGAGAAGGAGTTGCGTCGTTATACTCAATGGAATCGGACAGTATATTCTGTTCTTCTTTCGTCAGGTAGGAGATTTCCACCGCCGGACGCAGAGCAATCTGTTTTTCATCTACCATATCAAGCAGAGAAGGAACAAGCTCATTCAGGCGAATATACCGGCGTATCTGTTCACGGCTTTCTCCGACATCTTCTGCAAGAATATCTCTTGATTTACCCTCTAATAAATGGGGCTCCACTGGTGCCCCATTTTCTTTACTTGGTCTGCCAGCCTGTCTACGCATAGCATCCAGCCGCATTTTGTATGCTTTGGCTTTTTCGCTTGGGAGTATGACTTCTCTTTGAAGATTGCTGTCTACCATTGCGATAACAGCTTCATCACGGGTTAAGTCCTGAACACGGCAAGGGATTGTTTCAAGTCCTGCAAGCTCACAGGCGTGTTTTCTTCTGTGACCGGATACCATCTCATATCCTTCGCCATCGTCCTTTTCACGGACAATTACCGGCTGAATGACGCCGCAAGTCCTTACGCTTTCAACAAGCTCAGTCATGCTGTCATCATCCAACACCTTGTAAGGATGTTCAGGGAAATCCGAAATGAGTTCAAGCGGAATGTTCATAAGACGCTCCTGCTTTTTCTCCTGCCGCAAATCCTCTGTTGTGAACAAGTCATCGACAGGGTGAAGTGCGAGATCGATCCTGCCTTTCAAGTGCTAACACCTCCTTCGTGAGCTGCTCATACGCCGCTGCGACTTTTCCCGATTTGTCATGCTGAAAGATACTTACACCGGCTGCCGATGTTTCCGCTGCTCTGATAGAGTGCGGGATTTCCGTTTGAAAGATATTGACCTTGCCGCCGTAGTAATCCTTCAGCTCGTCCATGATGTCATTTGCAAAATTGGTTCGTCGGTCTACCATTGTGAGTAGTATCCCGTCAATCTGTAAATCCGGGTTGATATACCGCTTGACCTTGCTGACCGAACCCATAAGCAAGTCCAAACCCTTTGCTGAAAGAAAATGCGGTTGTGCCGGGATAATCAGGCTGTCCGCCGCAGCTAATGCGTTGACAGTCAGCATACCGAGCGACGGCGCACAATCAATCAGGATGTAATCGTAATTCGGTCTTTGCATATCTACATAGGATTTCAGGATACTCTCACGTCGCATGACATTTACGATTCGGATTTCAATGCCTGACAGGTCAATGTTCGATGGCAGATAATCAAAGCCTTCTTTATGATGAAGTAATGCGCTGTCCGCAAAGAGTTCGTTATCGTCCATGACATCCTGCATGATGTTTGCAAGTCCGACCGGAAGCTCGTCGGGATTCTTGTTTCCGAGTGCTACCGTCATACTTGCCTGTGGATCGGCGTCAATCAATAGAACCCGTTTATCGTACAACGCAAGACCGGCTCCGAGATTGACTGCTGTGGTTGTTTTGCCCACGCCGCCTTTCTGATTACAGATTGAAATGACCTTACATGAAGACACTTTGCTTTCCTCCTTCTTTTTAGATTTGGTTATATAACCACATAAACGCAAAACCCTGACTGATAGCGCAAAGAATAACCCTAAACGGGGAGTGTTCGCTCATCCTTTGGTTTTGCGCTTATGTGGTTGCATTTAATTCGACCTCGTCCCCCAAATGCACAAAAGGAATTCATCAAGTACCCGGCTGCTGACCGGGTTCATAGGAATCTCACCTCTCCGCCTTCATTATGGCCGAGCCGCGAATTACGGAAGTATCATTATTCCTTGTGCCTGTCATCGCCACCACCGGAAGCAATCCGGCTTTCGCTGTATAAGCTTTATCGCTCGCTCCCATAAGGAAGGTCTTGGCGCGCCTACATCACGGCTTCGGGTTTCCCCGGACACAAGTAATGTACTTGATGAATGTCTATTCAATTTTCAAAGTACAGCGGAGAACTGATTTTGTCCCCTCACCTCTATACCGCAACCTCAAAGGTCAAAAACGAAACTAAAAAATTCAAAAAAATATAAAAAAGTTTTTCTGAGCATAAAAAGGGCAAAAAAAATACGCCTATCACATCGTTCAAGATGCAATAGACGCAAAAAAAGCCCGCCGATTTCTCGACGGGCTTAAAATGTTGTATTCACTTACGGTAAT
>LFSB01000010.1 GCA_001513045.1 Clostridiales bacterium DTU089 | reverse complement strand
CCCGCCTACACGCCCTTTACACCCAGTAATTCCGGACAACGCTCGCCACCTACGTATTACCGCGGCTGCTGGCACGTAGTTAGCCGTGGCTTCCTCCTCGGCTACCGTCATTTTTTTCTTCACCAAGGACAGAGGTTTACAATCCGAAAACCGTCTTCCCTCACGCGGCGTTGCTGCATCAGGCTTTCGCCCATTGTGCAATATCCCCCACTGCTGCCTCCCGTAGGAGTCTGGGCCGTGTCTCAGTCCCAATGTGGCCGTTCAACCTCTCAGTCCGGCTACCGATCGTCGCTTTGGTGGGCCGTTACCCCGCCAACTGGCTAATCGGACGCGAGCTCATCTTACAGCGGATTGCTCCTTTGATACCATGATGATGCCATCTCGGTATGTTATGCGGTATTAGCGTTCGTTTCCAAACGTTATCCCCCTCTGTAAGGCAGATTGCTCACGCGTTACTCACCCGTCCGCCACTAACTTAGAAAAGCAAGCTAATCTAAGTCCGTTCGACTTGCATGTGTTAGGCACGCCGCCAGCGTTCGTCCTGAGCCAGGATCAAACTCTCTAAAAAATTGTATTAACACGCACTTTCGTGCGTACCAATCTTCCAGAGCTGTTCTCGCTCATTTGCGATACCGGCGTATCGCTTCTGCCATTCCCTCGGAACCTTTCGGTTCCTTCTATGACTTTGCTTCATTTCTTCTTTCGAAGTCCTGAATTACCGGAGTACTTTTGTACTCTCAAATTTTCATTTCAGGGTTCCTTTTTTGTCATCGTTGTTTAATTTTCAAGGTTCTATCCCCGCTCCTTTTCCCGGAGCAGCTTGCCCCTCTCTCGAAGCGGCTTGCCTATCTTATCAAATCCTTTACCATTTGTCAACACCTTTTTTAAACTTTTTTCAACTGTTTTCAACTGTTTTAAAACCCTTCCGGGCGTTCCGCTTCGCCGGTAACTCCAGCGGAATTCGCACTCTGAATTTTAAAGGGACGGGCATTTCCGTCCGTCCTCCGAAAGTACCGCTTTTATGTATTGCTTTTCATTCTTGTCAACGCGGCAGTCACGCAGTAAACATCCCGCGCACCGCCGACCAGAAGCGTCCTTGCACACTCGTTTAGAGTTGCGCCTGTGGTTCTTACATCGTCACAAAGCAGAACGGTTTTCCCCTGAATATCACAACCGGCCTTAACTGCGAATACGCCGAGCACGTTTCCGGCGCGCTCCCCCGCTTTAAGCGTATGCTGAGCCGGAGTGTCGTAAAGCTTATCGAGCAGCTTTTCAAACGGAATCCCGGTATATTCGGACAGCGGCTTACATATATACTCGTTCTGCTCATAGCCTCTCCCGGCAAGCTCTTTGCGGCTCATAGGCACACATGTCAGAAAGTCGAATACGATATCCGCGTATTCCCTTTTGACGACCTGTGCCATATCCTCCGCGAGCGTTTCGCCGACATGAAACTTGCCTCTGAACTTCAGACGTCTGACCGCCTTCTCCGCAGCGCCGGTATAATAGTAAGGCGAGATTACCGCTTTATATGCGTTTTTATGTTTTCTGCAGGTGCATTCGGCCTCATTTTCCCCGCACAGCAGACATACCGGAGGCAGCACCGCGCCTGTGTTCTGCGCGCAGTCGGAGCAGACCTCAAAGCGGTAATCAATAACCTCGCCGCAGAAGCGGCAGCGCTTGGGAAATATTATTGATAACAGGCCTTCCTTCAAAAGCGACTTATCCATAGCTTCACTCCGTCAGAAAATATTTAAGCGCCGAATAACGTCTGGATTTTTTATTGTTTGCTGTCATTGAGGCTATCAGCGACGCGCTGCCCACGGTTATGAGCATGGCCTTCGCACGAGTGACCGCCGTATACAGAAGATTCCGATAGCAAAGCTGAGGTGCTACTCCGGTACACGGGAACACCACTGCCTCAAATTCACTGCCCTGACTTTTATGCACCGTTATTGCATACGCAAGCTCCAGCTCGCCGATGCTCTCGGCGGCATACACCGCCCTGCGCCCGTCGAAATCCGTTTCCAGCAAGCCGTTTGCAAGGTCAATCGAAACAAGACGTCCGACGTCTCCGTTGAACACCCCCGTCCCCTTTTCTCCGTCCGCCTTTTCCCACTGTATGTTGTAATCGTTTTTAATCTGCATTATCTTATCGCCCTCGCGGAAGAGCTGACCGTTTACATTTACCTCTTTTTTATCCGGCGAGTGAGGATTCAGCACCTGCTGAAGCTCGCGGTTGAGCCTCACCGTCCCTGTCTCGCCCTTGCGTGACGGACACAGCACCTGAACCTCTGAAAATACAGACCAGCCGTACGCCTTGGGAAGTCTTTCGCTGCAAAGCGACACAACCGTCTGTGCGGCGACTGACGGGGCGGGCTTTTCCATGTGAAAGAAATCCGCATCCGTACGCTCGAGAACCGGCAGCTCACCGTTCACTATTTTATGTGCGTTTGTAACTATAAGGCTCTGCATCGCCTGACGGAATACACGGTCAAGCCGGACAACGGGAAGTATGCCCGAGTCTATCATATCATGAAGAACATTGCCTGCACCGACAGGGGGAAGCTGATCGGAATCCCCCACCATTATCAGGCGGCAGCCGAGGGGCATAGCGTCAATGAGTGATGAAAACACCATGGTGTCCACCATTGAAAGCTCGTCGACTATCAGCGCGTCACACTCAAGCGGATTTGTCATATTGCGTGTAAACACAGGATTATCACGCTCATCCCATTCCACCTCAAGAAGACGGTGTATTGTTTTTGCCTCCCTGCCCGTGACCTCCGACATGCGCTTTGCGGCTCTGCCTGTCGGCGCGGCAAGCGCAACATCCAGTCCGTCCTTTTCAAACAGACGCAGTATTCCCTTGAGAGCCGTGGTTTTTCCGGTACCTGGTCCGCCCGTAAGGATAAGCATACCCTTTGTGACCGCGGTTAAAATCGCCTGACGCTGCTTTTCCTCATAAATTATACCGTCTGCGTTTTCGATTCCCGATATCTCATCCGAAACCGCCGGCCTGTATGGCGGAGGATAGCTTATAAGTATTTTCAGCCGCTCGGCGGTTGAGCGCTCCGCTTTATATATGTCGGGTAAGAACAGAAACTCTCTTCCCGCAAGCTTTTCGCAGATGAGCCTGCGCTCATCCGTAAGCTCCTGAATTGCCGCATCTATTGTATCCGTATTCGTTTCAAGCAGCTGTGCCGAGGGCTCAAGCAGCTTGTCCCGGGGAATACAGGTGTGTCCGTTGTGAAGGTTGTATTTTACAACATGGACAATACCCGCCTTGAGCCTGTATGACGGAGAGGGCTGTGTTTTCAGCCTTGAGGCTATATCGTCGGCACGTTCAAAGCCTATGCCTGTATTTTCAGAGCAAAGGATATAGGGGTTCTCCTCAATGAGCTCCTTGGCTCTGCCACCGAAGCTTTTGTAGGCAAGCATACATTCGTTGGGCGAAAGCCCGTACGTTCCCAGCGCAGCCATAAGCTGACGCATTGCAAACTGACGGTTGAACTCGGCGCATATATCCCGCGCCTTTTCGAGAGTTATACCCTTCAGCTGTGCCAGCCTTTCCGGCTGACCCTCAAGCACCTCAAAGCTGTGCTCCCCGAATTCGCGGATTATTTTCTGCGCCGTCTTTTCGCCTATGCCCTTTATGGTGCCTGCCGAAAGATATTTCAAAAGCTGAGCTGTATTTTCCGGAAGCGAGCGGGTGCAGGAAGCGGCCTTGAACTGTCTGCCGAAGCTCGGATGAAACGTAAAACTGCCCGTAAGCCGCAGGTCCTCGCCGGCAGCCGCGTCGGGAATTACCCCGACAACGGTGACAAGCTCATCCCCGCAGCCAAGCTCCAGAACGCAGAATCCGTTGAGCTTATTGCAGAAGGTCACGGATTCCACGGTGCCCGTTATTTCAATTACTTCGTTGGTGTTATCAGACAATTTTAATTTCCGTCTTTCCTTTATTTATACATACCTCTATTTTGCCGTAAGGCGTAAGCACCGAGCCCTTCGCATACTCAAGCTGCGGAATGTATACCGGCCTTATATCCGACACCCCGGACGCGCGTTTAAAGCAGGTATCCGGTACGCCGAGTATATACCTGAATATATATTCGTTCACCGCTCCGAACATGGGATGCGCGTGTGAATTCGAGCCGTCCCAATCCTCCCAGAGAGTGGTGGCGCCCGCCTTCATCATGCGGTAAAATGAGATTTCCTCATCGCGGCTTGTAAGCAGCTTGAACGCAAGCGATGCAAAGCCGTTTTCAAACAGTATACGCACAAGCACATCCGTGCCGAAGATGCCTGTATCAAATCTCCCGAGAGCCGTATACTTTTCCGCAAGGTTTCCGAGCGTTCTTTCGTCGCCCATTCCCATATCAAGCGCAAACGCGTCAGCGCCCTGTATGCCGCCGCAGAACGAGCCGGAAGCGGGGTCGAAGTATTTGTCGGATATTGCCCTTTTTGAGTCTTCAATGAGCCCTGAAAGCCGTTGTGAGTCATTTTTGCCGATTATCTCACAGGCATTCAGCGCTATTCCCGCGCATTTTATAAGGAAATATGTGTTTATGAAATCGTCCGGAATTTCTATTTTATTGTAAGGAGTACACCACTCACCGAGGCACCAGCCCTTTTCCTCCTCGCGTACAACCAGACCGCCCTCGCTGTGTGAGACCATATAATCTATATATTTGAGCATGTTCGGATAATATTCCGCAAGCACCGAGCTGTCGCCGTAAAATCTGTAATAGTTCCACGGCACAATGCAGATTGCGCCGCCCCAGCCTCCGGGACCTCCGCCTCCGCCGTAAAACGGAGCCGTATGCTGCACATGACCCGCAAAAATGTCCTGACTGTCGGCGACATCGCGCATCCATTTTTTATACATACCCTTCGCGTCGAAGCACGTCATAACCGCCGCTGACGCGAGCTGACCGTCACCTGTGTAGCCCAGGCGCTCCCTGTGGGGGCAATCGGACGGAACGCAGCAATGCACATTGTTTTCCTGCGTGCGCATATACGCGGAATAAATCCAGTTGAGCACCTCATCCGAGCACTCAAATTCGGTTATGCGCGCCATATCGGTGTGAACTACGCAAAATTCATCCGCAACCGCAGGACCCGTGACCTCGAAATATCTTGCGGCATGCCATGTGAACAGCGGAAAGAATTCCTTCTTAACGCCGTCGGTTGTGAATTCATCGCGCTGCATACGCGGGAAGTCTCCCGAAGGGAAGAAATCCAGAGAACCGTCCGGATTCAGTTCATCCGCATAGCGCACCGTTCCGACGGCGCCCGACCATGAGCTTTTACCCTCAAATCTGATTTTCGCGTAGCCCGAAAGCAGCTCGCCGAGGTCGTAAATTTTGCAGTCACCGAACTCATAGATAAGCTTGGGCTTTACGGTTTTGATTATTTTGTCCGACGGGCAATCCTGACGGCAGATGAGCGACAGCGGTCTCGGCAGCGGCTTCACCCGCTCCCATCCGGAATCATCAAAGCCGGCTTCAAAGATTCCGTGGGGGTATCTGCGCGCATCGTGCGTTTCACCGAAATATATGTTGGTGCGCACAACCTCCGAGGGTATCCATCTGAGAGTATCGTCCGACGACGCAACAAGGTTATCCCTCTGCATGAGCTTAAAGCAAAGCTTGAGCTCACCGTAAGGGTGCATACCCTCATTAAGGCTTTCATGCTGACCGTACCAGCCGTTACCGACATGAAACACAACAGTGTTTTCACCGCTGACAAGATACTGTGAAATATCGTACACATTGTAAAGCATCCGGTGCGTAAGTGTATCGTATATCGGCATGTTTATAACAGATAAATCGCGCTTTTCGTAGTTCGTCCATGCGGGAGCCAGCAAATCCTCCGAAACCTTTTCGCCGTTGACATACACCTGTGTGAAGCCCATGCCGCACACGAAAAGGCTGACATTCTCCGTGCTCTCAAGCCCGAAGACGCGCCGAGCATAAACCGCCTCGTTTTTACCGTCTCCGAAGCCCGCCCAGAGGCAGCCGTCGAAGGTTAAATCGCGTTGCATGTCGATGTGCGGAGGCTCGCCCGGATTCTGATACTCCGTTGAGCAGGTTGCAAAAGCAAACTTTTCGTAAAACGGTACGGCATAGCTCTGAGCGCTTATATGCAGAAGACGCGCGCCCTTTTCCTTGGCTCTGAGTATGAGCGCACCCATTATGCGGCTGCCGAGCTTCATTTTTCTGCGGGATTCCGATACGGCTATGCGTCCGAGCTTGAACTCGCCGTTTCCGAGGTCGGTAAGCCTTGCACACCCCACCGGCTCAGCACCGTCATAGAGAACATAATGCTCCGAAATTTTGTCGAGAGCGTCAAATTCAAGCGTCTCGGGTATGCCCTGCTCGCGTACAAATACCTCTCTTCTGATTTCGGCACAGTCTGAAAAATCGCCGTCGGTTATCCATCTTTCGGTTATCATTTAAACGCCGCCCTGCTTATAATATATTTTACTTCTAAATATCGCGGAGCGTCCGGGACGCCCCGCGATAAATTGTTATTTCGATATCGGCTCTATAACCACTTTGAATTCCGGGGAATCCTCGGCGCTGAATCTGTATTTGTCGAGGGTATCCGGTCCGCAGCTTGCGGTGCCGGTGCCTCTGACGAAGCCGTCAACCGTGACAACCGTGGTATTCATATCGTGCAAGTCCTCCTGATGCTTCGCGCCGGCAAGCAGCTTCTGTGTGAAGTTGTGGGCGTTAAAGCTGAAGGTCTTTTCGCCGGATATTCTTATACCGGTTCCGCTCTCATCGGTTATTTCAAGCCAGCGAACCTCTCCGTGGTTGCCGTTATCCTGCGGCTTTACATAAGGCTCATTCATGTTTGCAACGTTATCTGAGTATATTCCCACAGGTGACTGCGCCTTGAAGTCGGGCATGTTCTCTCTCTCGCCTCTGCCGTAATACTTCACTGCGGAATACTTCTTGGGCATCTCAAACATAAAGCCGAAGCGCGGAAGGTCAAACGGGGTATTCTCGCTGTCGTCATTTACGCTGAGCTTACTGTCTATTTCGACAACGCCGTTAGCGCCGACCTTATAGGTTATCGCAACATCGTAAAGCGGAGCGTTCTTATGCTTGAGGGTATACTCTGTTTCGATTTCCGCAAAGCCGTCCTCTATTTCGACCTCAAAATCCGTAAGCACGGCACGGTAATCGTCAAGCCCTGCCTTGAGCCAGTTCTGACCGAACCATCTGTCGTTATCAAGAAGCGCACGGAACACATTCGGGAAAAATCCCTTTTCGCCGGCAGGAGTCTTATTGAGAAGCTCCCTGCCGCCTACCGTATATGAAAGCGCCGCGCCGGTGCTCCTTTCAAACTTCATGCTGCCCGAATCAAATTTAACGGTCACAATACCATTGTCGCTTACGACATTGATTTTTTCTCCGCAGGCGCATGCGGGTGCTGCTTTTGCGAGCTGAAGCTCAAGCTGCTCAAGAGCTATAACCTCGTCGCCGTCAAGATATGTAAAGTTGATGTGATAATCCTTACCCTTATCAAGCTTGCCGTAATCGAGCGTGACCGCGGCAGTCTTTTCGGGCGCTATATCCTCACATATCGAGCCGCAGGTTTTCATCTCGCCGTTTTCGAGAAGCTCCCAGTATATCTCTATGTATGACGAGGAGCGGAAGCGGTTGGTATTTGTAAATGCGAAGGTTGAGCCGCTTTTGTGAGCCGCTCTCAGCGGACGGTAAACGACCTGCATCTCGTAAGCGCCGGTGTGCGGAGTTCTGTCCGGATATACAAGCGCATCAACGCAGAAATTGCCATCATGGCGCTTTTCGCCGTGATCTCCGCCGTAGGTGTATTTGTATTTATATTTGTCGTTCTCGTGGAGCACCGCATGGTCTGCCCACTCCCAGATGCATCCGCCCATAAGGTTGTCCGCGGAGTAGAACAAATCCCAGTATTCCTCAAGCGCGCCGGGGCCGACGCCCATAGCGTGACAGTATTCACAAAGGTAGAAGGGTTTGCCGACATACTCCTTGCCGCGGGTATTGTTTTTGACCTTTTCAATTTCGCTGATGCTTGTGTACATCTCGGAGAAGACATCGTAGCAATGTCTCTTTGTGCGGCACACACCCTCGTAATGCACGGGAATTTCAGGGCATGCCTCGTGAAGGAACTCACAGCATTTGTCGTGACACTTGTAGCCGCCGGACTCGTTACCGAGCGACCACATGGTTACGCAGGGATGGCTGCGGTCACGATAATACATACGCTTTACTCTGTCAACATATCTCTTCGCCCATTTGAGGTCGTTGCTGATGATGTCGATTGAATACTGAGCCTTCATGCACTGAAGTCCGTGGGTTTCGATGTCCGCCTCATCTACAACATAAAGTCCGTAAAAATCCGCAAGCTGAAGGAAATGCGGGTCGGGCGGATAGTGGGAGGTTCTGACCGTGTTGACATTGAGAGCCTTCATGAGCTTTACATCCTTCTCAAGGTCCTCAACCGTCATGACGTAGCCGGTCTTTTCCTGTGTATCGTGATGATTGACGCCCTTCATCTTTATCTTTTTGCCGTTAAAGGTGAAGACATCCTTCTTTATTTCGACAGTTTTGAAGCCTGTCATGTTTTTAATGCTCATCAATTCCTTTTTACCCTTCACAAGGGTGACTGCGAGGTCATAAAGCGTGGGGATTTCGGCATTCCATTCGATTACATCGAGCGCCTCAAACGCCACCTTCGTTTCCTTTGCCGCAGGAACCTGAACACGGTTGAGCACCTTTCCGTCCTTTGAAAGAGAGAATTCGACCTCATACCCCTCGGTATCGCCGAGCACCTGAGCCTCGCAAAGCAGGGTGTAGCCGTCCTTCTTCTTATGGGTTTTAAGCTCGTAGTCGTTTATGAAGGTTGAGGGATACTCATAAAGCAGGACATCACGGAATATACCGTTTTCACGGAACATATCCTGTGCTTCGAGATATGAGCCGTTCGCCCACTTGAAGCAGACTGCGACAAGCTCGTTCTCGCCCTGTGTGAGATATTTTGTGATGTCGAATTCATAGGAATTGTGCGCCGCCTCGCCATAACCGGCAAAGCTGCCGTTGACATATACATTCAGGCACGGACGCGCGCCGAGAAATGTGACAACATATTTTTTATTGAGGTCGGACACCTCGAACTTCTTGCGGTAAACACCCGCCGGCATATCATCCGGAATGACAGGCGGAACAACATCGTCAAATTCGTAAGGGCAGTTGAGGTACACCGGAGGCTCGTAGCCGCTGCGCTGCCAGGTGCAGGGCACGGTTATTTTGTCGAACTTCACCTTGTCGGTATCAAGCACATCGGGCATTTTGCTTTCCTGTTTGAAATATTTAAAATCCCATTCGCCGGAAAGCACACGCACCATATCACTCGAATAGCGGGCGGTACGAAAATCTGCTGAAAGAGCCTTTTTCTTGCTTGTGAAGGGAACAGCATACGCGCGCGGAGCGTAACGGTTAAGCTCGATAACCTTAAAATCTCTGTGATTGTTGAAATTCAGGGTGTATTTCATTATTAAATACCTCCGTTTTTTATTTTCCACGATTCAGTGTATCATAACCGAAACGAGGTTTCAAGAGTAAAAATAAGATGCAAATAAAATAGTATAAATTACATTTATCTATTGAAGTTATCCGACAAAAATGTTAAAATATGTTGTAAAGAAAGGATGAGTTCATTTTGAAACAATCAAACGCAAAAATGTCTAAAGCTTACACCGTCCTTTGGGCGGTAATAATTGCGGCATATGCCGTGTGGATGCTTTTTTTCATGCGGTATGACACCTATCCGTCGGCCGAGACCGGCATAACGAGTCCGTCGGTTCATATAATCTGGACTCTGTTTTCCGCGCTTGCCCTTGCACTGTTCCCTGTATACATAAAGGTTCTGCTTTTCGGAAAAGAACCCGGCGAGGGTGTAAAATATTTCTGTCTTGCAAACCTGATTTTCGGCTGCGCATTTATAACGTGGTACGGCTTTTTCAAGGACCCGTTTGAATTCACCGCAAGCATGATAGGTCTTGAATTTCCGTGGCACTTCAAAATGTGGGGACTTTTCGCATCCCTGTCGATATTCACAAACACTCTGTATATGTACAGACTAAACGATTATCACAGCAAGGCGGGTGTAATCTGCGGCAGCATCGGCAGCGCGGCAATCTTCGTAACAATAAATGTCCCCTCTGCGGGAGAAGACCTCATTCTCACCTCGCTTCGTTGCATGTCACACTGGACCGGCGCTCTTGTTTTTGCCTTCATGTGCGCCGCCGGAATAGTGATATTCTTGATTTCCATGGCTAAAACCAAAAACAAGCGTTACATTGCGCTGCTCACCGTATTCGGTGCAATACTCGCGGCAATGCTTATTTTGCTTGTTACCGTCGGAAAGAACGGCGTTATAGAAAGCCTCCCGATGTGGGCAGCTTATGTGTTGCTTTTCGCAGTTAACTTTACCGGAATCTTCAAAGTCAACAAGACCGCCGCTTTAAAGCGCGAGGCGGTAACAGCCTGACTTCAAAATCAAATTATATAAGCATCCCGCAATCCGACCGGATTGCGGGATGCTTTTTTATTACGCCTTGGAGCTTTGAAGATATGCCTCCTCGCCCACGCGTCTTATGTGGCATTCGGCGCTTATTTCGGTTTTAAGCTGAGGAAGAAGCTCCTGCCAACGGCCTGAGTTTTCGCGGTAATATTCCGGATGACTAAGCCACAGCCTTCTTCCGAAGCCGAACACATCGCAGGCATTTTCGGTGATACATTTCTTCAGTACATCCTCAAGCATACCTGAAACCGTTTTTTCCGCCGCCGAGCTTATCTGTGTGAGAATCTCCGGTGTAAGGCTCCCGAAATCCCCGCTGCCGTATTCGGTGATATCGCAGTTGAGCTTCAGCTTAATACGGTATAACGGGATTCCGTCCTTAATATCCACCTTAATTTTTGTATCCGACTTTATTATTATCAGTGTAACATTTATGCCGCTTTCGAGGGTGAAAACCACATCGCCCGAGTCAACCTCATCATTCGCGAACGTAATGCCCCGCGAATGTTCGTTCTCAAGGAAAAACTTTAATTTGTTGTCCGAGTCGAACACCGCCGCGCCAGAAAGCTCCACCTCGCTGTCCTTGTTTTCTTCTCCCCCTGAGCCGCCCTCACCGGAGCCGCCTCCCCCCTCGGATTTCTGCTGCTTCTGAGGTTGCTTGAGAGAAAGCGCCGGCATAAGAACATTGCTTGTATCGTCCTGTGTTGCGTTCACAATATCAAGCACTCTGACATTAAGCGTCCTTGCCTCGTGATGTGCCGACTGCAAAACCATTTGTATAACCTTTGCCGAAATAGTGCTGCTGCCGAGATTTGCTTTTATCATCTCCTCGGCTGTTCCCTGCTTTGCCACGGCAACACTGACTGTTGAGCGCATTCCGTAATCCCGGACAAAGAAATCCAGCATCTGCGTTATTCCGTCCCTCGCGGTATCTTCGCCGAAAATTATGACCCTGTTATGGGAATAAAGAGGCGTCTTGCCTGAAACGGTGTTTACGTTTCTTATCGCTTCGGATATGCTTTTGCCCGTTGTTACGTAGGTCTTTGTGCTTGAGCTGCCGCCCGAGCCGCCCGAGCCCTCCTCGGAGGTGCCTGACTGCGCCGGGTTAAGCGCCTGAATGGATACGGTGTATCCGTCCGGAGTTTTATCAACACCTATACCCTGAATAATAAGCATATCGGAAATCTCCGTGCTTAGCTTTGAGCAGCCGGAAAAGGAAAAAATCATCAGGAAAAACAGATTTAAGGCAAGAGCTTTTTTCAGCATTCGTCACACCCTCTTTGTCTTCTGGATTTTTTCGCCGATGAGTACGCTTGCCGGTATCGTTATCATAAACAAAACATACGGAATTACCGTATACCACGACTGCGCAAAGATGCCGAAGCGATTCATTCTCGGACTTATGAAAACAGCGAAAGCCGCGGTTATTGCCGCCGAAATATATATCCACAGCTTTTTTGAACCGCGTGAGAAAAGCCTTGTAAAGCATTCGCCGCACATATATAAAAGGAAGCTCAGTTTCATTATTATACACAGTATCCATACGCCTGTCTGAATCGCATCAAGACGCTGAAATACGCTGAATTCGCCCATAACAGCAATTGTAAATATCGGAAACAGCTGAGTTTCACCGTAAAAGCCCAGAGCAAGCACCATGATTGATGCAACGGCTGTAAGTGTTGCACACAGCAAAAACAGCCATTTAAAAAGCGCCTTGTTGACATTGCCCTTTATTTTCGGCAAAAGTATTGTAACCGCCCCAAGCTCGACGGTAACGCTTGCGGAGGTTATTCCGCCCTTGAGCGCTCTGTGTGCACCGTCATAAAATAACGGTGTAAGGTTGAGCGGATGGAGGTTGTCCCAAATTGTAATAAATATAAACACCAATGCGGAAACGACTATTACCGTGAAAAGCACAGCCGACCTGCCTATTGCCTCAATGCCGAGAGATGCCACATAGGCACATGCGACAATCACGACAACCACAAGCAGCGTTATGTCGCGCTCCGGAAACATGACCGAGGTGGCAAACAGGTCAAAGCGGGAAATTCCTCTTACAGCGGCAAAAATAAAGCTTAATATGAAAATCACCGCCAACACCCGCATATAAGCCTCGGAAAGATTATATGCCCGGTTAAAAAGCCCGCGTGAGTTATCGTTTCTTATAAATATACATGTCGGAATAACTATTATAAGCAGACACACGAGCATTATCGGCGCTTGTACTATTATGTCGCTTGTTGAAACACTGTATTGTATTGCGGAAACATACATCAGCGACACCACAAGGCGACTTATAAACAGAATTGAGAAAAATTGCGACGCACTTATCTTACCCTTTGAATAAGCCGTAAGCTCACCCCATTCATTTATTGCTGCCGCCGAAATTCGTGCGACGCTCTCTTATTTTACCTATTTCCATAATATCTCCGCCGAGCTTCTTCCAGCCGAGACGAACTACCGCATCGCGCATCGCTCCCGCCTCAAACGGAGAAAACGGTGCCATATAGGGTACGCCGTAATTATCTATTGAGCAGAGATTTATTATCAGCAGACCCAGCCCTATCATTATTCCGTAAAGGCCGGATATGCCGCCGAGGATGATGAAAATCATTCTCAGCACCGCCATGGGATGATGAAGCGATGACTCAACCGATGAGCATATTGCAGTAAGCGCTATCACTATAAGCATCGGCGCTCCGATGAGTCCCGCGCTTACCGCGGCATCGCCGATAACGAGCGCGCCAACGATGCTTACGGCATGACCTACACTTTTGGGCATCCTAAGTCCCGCCTCGCGGACTATTTCATATATAAAATGTATTATCAACGCTTCAAGCATGAGCGGAAACATGGTGTTGCTTTCTGCGGTCACGATATCCACAAGCATGTCATCCGGTAAAAGCTCCTGATGAAAAAGCCCTATTGCAACATATATTCCCGGCAGAAGCACACCTATCAAAAATGACACTATTCTCAATATTCTCATGACCGTTACATAATAGGTTCGGCTGAGATAATCATCCATTGCGTGGAAGTTTTCTATAAAAAGATAAGGCAGCACAAGCGCAAACGGGGTTCCGTCAACGATTATTCCCACTCTGCCCTCGCAGATTTTTGCCGCAAACACATCGGGACGCTGCGTAACACCGACACTTGTAAACATGCTCTTTTTCTTTTTATCCAGAAACTCCTGAAGATATCCGGCACCTAACACAACGTCAAGCTCGGCAGACATCAAATCGTTCTTTATACGCTGCAACATCTCCGTATCGGCTCTGCCGTCCATGCTGCATATACACACTCTTGTGTGACTTGTTGTACCCAGCTCGATTATTTCCGTCTTCAGTTCGCTTGTGCAAAGCCTTTTTCTTATGAGCGCAAGGTTTATTTTAAAATTCTCTACAAAGCCCTCACGTGAGCCGCGCTCCTGCACCTCCGAATCCGGGTCCGTAACCGAACGGGTAGGAATTTTCTGCACTCCGTAGCTGCGGCAGGTCTGTATGCCGTCAACCATAAAGACAACATAGCCGTTCAGAATATCCTTCAACGCATCATCAAGACTTGTGCGCTCCTTGTGTTCAAGCCCGCGGGTTACCGATTCACATACATCCAGAACAACCGCGCTTGCTTCACCGCCCTGCTCGCAGTATTCGAGAATCGGATTGACCACACTGCGCGAAAGAAGCATTGCATCGCAAAGCTCCTCACATGCAAAAAATACAGCGCGGGTGCCGTTAAGCTCCACCTCTCTTATGAGTAAATCGAAGGAGTTGCCCAAACAGCTTCGGATATATATTATATTGTCCTGAAGACGTTCCCTTACGGGTACACACTGCACGATTCCCTCCTGAGGGGTCTTCTTCATGATTTCCGAGGAGGATTTTCTGAATTGTTCAAACACATTTATCACCGTTGTAAGTTTTTCCCGATAACGGACGGAATATACAGGTCGCGGCGGTGCAAACTATAAAAACAATATGAGAAAAAATATGTATGGTACGAGAGGTCGTTTTCCCATTGCTCTTTGTGCGAAGACCGTATCGCGTGGCGGACGAGGCTGAATAACTATGAAAGGTAAAGATACCGGGCGCAGAAGGTCACTTTTTCGTGGTTCTTTGTGCGAAGACTGTATCGCATGGCCAAGCGGGCAAATAACTATGAAAGGCGAAGATACCGGACGCATAAGGTCACTTTTTCGTGGCTCTTTGTGCGAAGACTGTATCGCGTGGCGGACGAGGCTGAATAACTATGAAATGTGAAGATACCGGACGCAGAAGGTCACTTTTTCGTGGCTCTTTGTGCGAAGACTGTATCGCATGGCCAAGCGGGCAAATAACTATGAAAGGTGAAGATACCGGGCGCATAAGGTCACTTTTTCGTGGCTCTTTGTGCGAAGACTGTATCGCATGGCGATTGAAATGATTGTTACTATACTGCGAACACTTATACTTTATCTTTTGATAATCTGCGGAATGAGGCTCATGGGCAAAAGGCAGGTCGGCGAGCTTCAGCCAACGGAGCTTGTAATTACAATACTTCTCTCTGAAATTGCGGCAATCCCCATGCAGGACAATGCTCTGCCGCTGCTGAGCGCAATCATACCGGTGCTTTTGCTTGTTGCGTTTGAGCTTATAATATCGGCGGCAAGCTTCGGAAATGTAAAAATAAGAAGCTGGCTTGAAGGAAATCCGCTTATTGTAATACGCAACGGCAAGCTTGACCAGCCGCAGCTGCGCAGGCTTCGTTACAGTGTAGACGATGTGCTTGAGGCGCTGCGCGAAAAGGGAGTCTTCGACATCAGCACGGTTCAGTACGCAGTGGCCGAAACCAACGGTACTTTAAGTATACTTTTAAAGCCGGAGGAGAGGCCGGCAAGCGCCGGGGAAGCCGGAATAAAAACCCGCGACAACGGAATACCCTGTGCGGTTATTGTTGACGGCAAAATTATGGAAACCGAGTTCAAGGATTGCGGAATGACGCATGCAAAGCTTGAAAATATACTGAAAAAGCACTCGCTGAAGGTTGATAACCTTGTGCTGCTGAGTGCGGACAAAAACGGCGGTGTCACCATAATAGAAAAAGAGGACAAGAAAAAATGAAAAGAGTTATTGCAGCGCTCGCTTTTATAGCCTTTTCCGTAATCACCTCGCTGTATTCATATTTTTCGATAAACAAAAGAACCGACGCTCTGCTTGCGTCGGCACACACTGCGGCAAACGCCGCAGAAAGCTCAAATATTGAGGAATATCCCCTGACGGCGGCTCAATTAAACGAAAAATGGGAGGAAAGCCAGGGGCTGTTTCATGTTTTTCTCGACCACGCCCTGTGCGAGGATGTGGAGCTGGGTGTCAAGCAAATACAGCTTTATGCAAAGTCCGGCGATACCGCGGAAATGCTTGACTCCTGCTATGAATGTATAGCAGCGCTTGAGCATGTCCGGGAATCACAGAGAATCTCACCTGAAAACATTTTCTGAACTCCGGGGAAAAAGAAAAACGAACCGCAAAGCGATTCGTTGATCTTAATAAATCGAACTAATCAGACAAGCTCCAATATGCACATCTCGGCAGCGTCGCCGCGACGGGCAGCAGTCTTGATTATACGGCAGTAACCGCCGTTGATTTCCTTGTACTTGGGTCCGATTTCGTCAAAAAGCTTTTTAACAACGGACTCCTTGGTTACATAAGCCATAGCCTGCCTTTTGTTGTGAAGGCTGTCTTCCTTGGCGAGAGTTATCATCTTCTCGGTCATGGAACGAACTTCCTTGGCTCTGGTAACGGTGGTTTCCATTCTGCCGTTTTCAAGCAGAGCGGTTACCATATTCTTGAGCATCGCCTGACGATGATCAGAGGCTCTTCCGAGCTTTCTGGTACCGGGCATTATAATCACTCCTTTGCCGTTATAGGTGAATTTGCGGACTTATTCGTCCTCGTTGCGAAGAGTAAATCCGAGAGAAGCGAGCTTGGCAACAACCTCGTCAAGAGATTTGCGTCCAAGGTTTCTGACCTTCATCATATCCTCTTCTGTCTTGTTAATCAGGTCTTCAACTGTGTTTATGCCGGCTCTCTTCAGGCAGTTGAAGGAACGCACCGAAAGGTCAAGCTCCTCGATAGTCATCTCAAGAACCTTCTCCTTGCCGCTGTCATCCTTTACCACCATAACCTCGGTGTTGTGAGCCTCATCAGAAAGCTCGACAAAGAGGTTGAGATGCTCGTTGAGTATCTTTGCGGCGAGCGAAACAGCTTCCCTTGCGGAAATAGTTCCGTTTGTCCAGACCTCAAGCGAAAGCTTGTCATAGTCCGTTATCTGGCCTACACGGGTGTTTTCAACCGTATAATTGACCTTGAGCACCGGTGTATAAATCGAATCCACCGCTATTACGCCGATAATCGGATCCATAATCTGCTTATTGCGTTCGGCTGAAACATAGCCTCTGCCGATATCGGCTGTAAGCTCCATTTGCACATGAGCGCCTTCATCAAGGGTTGCGATATGGTGGTCGGGGTTGAGGAACTCAACCTCGCTGTCCGCCTTTATGTCGCCGGCGGTGATTTCGCCGGGTCCATTCGCCTCGATGTACATTGTTTTGGGGCCGTCGCCGTGAATCTTAAGAATTACGCCCTTCAGGTTGAGCACGATTTCCGTTACGTCTTCCTTAACGTTGGGGATGGTCGAGAACTCGTGAAGCACATTGTCAATCTTTACAGATGTGACAGCGTAACCCGGCAATGAGGAGAGCAATACGCGGCGCAGGCTGTTGCCTACTGTTGTGCCGTAGCCTCTCTCGAGAGGCTCAAGGATAAACTTGCCGTATGCTGCGTCCTCTTGTGAATCCTGGAACTCTATTCTGGGCTTCTCAATACCGATCATTCAAAAACCCTCCTTTTATATGGGCGGCAAAAGCCGCCGAAGTGAGTGTTTCCTGTGAAAAATCACGCATTATTTCGAGTAGAACTCGACTATCAGATGCTCCTCCACAGGTGCGTCTATCTGGTCTCTCTCGGGCAGGTTTACAACCTTAGCCTCAAGTGCCTCGCGGTTTACGTCAAGCCACTGCGGAACAGGACGCGAGCCGTTGAGCTCGATGATGTTCTTGAAGCTGTCGGATTCCTTGGATTTGTCCTTGATGGTGACAACGTCACCGGGCTTTACAAGATACGAAGGAATATCGACTTTTCTGCCGTTAACCTTGAAGTGACCGTGAGTCACAAGCTGCCTTGCTTCCGCGCGGGAGCTGGCAAAGCCCACGAGATAAACGATGTTGTCCAGACGGCTCTCACATATACGGAGAAGATTTTCGCCCGTAACACCCTGACGGCGCTCTGCCATCAGAAAATACTTATGGAACTGACCTTCCTGGATACCGTAATAACGTCTTGCCTTCTGCTTCTCACGAAGCTGCAGGCCGTATTCGGAAGTCTTCTTACGGCTCTGGCCGTGCTGGCCGGGAGCGTAAGCTCTGCGCTCGATAGCGCATTTATTTGTATAGCATCTGCCGCCTTTAAGAAAGAGCTTCTGACCCTCTCTGCGGCAAAGCTTGCATACCGCGCCGGTATATCTTGCCATAATTGCGTTACACCTCCTGTATTGTTATACGCGCCTTCTCTTGGGCGGACGGCAGCCATTGTGCGGAATGGGGGTTGTATCCTTAATAAGGGTAACCTCCAGACCTGCGACCTGTAACGCTCTTATAGCAGCCTCTCGTCCCGAACCGGGGCCTTTTACATAAACCTCGACAGTCTTCATACCGTGCTCCATGGCAGCCTTCGCAGCCGTCTCGGCAGCGGTCTGAGCAGCAAAGGGAGTGGATTTTTTCGAGCCTCTGAAGCCCATCTCTCCCGAGCTTGCCCAAGAAACAGCGTTGCCCTGAGTATCGGTTATGGTGACTATTGTGTTATTGAAAGTGGATTGGATATGAGCCGCACCGCGTTCAATATTCTTACGCTCACGACGCTTACGCGTTGCGACCGTCTTTTTGCCGGTAGCTTTAGTAGCCATTCTCTCATAACCTCCTTGCTTATTTCTTCTTGTTAGCTATCGTCTTCTTCGGACCCTTACGGGTACGCGCATTCGTCTTCGAGCGCTGGCCTCTTACAGGCAAGCCCTTACGATGACGGATACCGCGATAGCTTCCGATTTCGATAAGCCTCTTGATGTCAAACGCTGTTTCGCGACGGAGATCGCCCTCAACCTTGAGGTTATGGTCGATATACTCACGAAGCTTGGAAACATCGTCTTCGGTGAGATCCTTAACTCTCGTATCGGGATTTACACCGGTTGCTGCAAGAATGTCATCGGCTGTTTTACGTCCTATTCCTAAGATATAGGTAAGACCGATTTCCACTCTCTTATCTCTCGGTAAGTCGATACCTGAAATTCGCGCCATTTGTCAGTTGCACCTCCATAAATGGTTTGCGTCAGATTCAACCCTGACGCTGCTTGTGCTTGGGATTTTCACAGATAACCATTACTTTTCCCTTGCGCTTGATGATTTTGCATTTATCGCAAATTTTCTTGACAGAAGGTCTGACTTTCATTAGAATACCCTCCTTAAAATTGTGCACTGCGCACCGTTTTTTTGCAAAAGGCGGTTTCGCCTGATCGCATTGTTTGATTTTGGCGTCCGCCTTATTTTGAACGCCACGTTATACGCCCGCGTGCAAGGTCATACGGAGACATCTCAACCGTTACCTTGTCCCCCGGAAGTATGCGGATGAAGTTCATCCTCAGCTTGCCGGAGATATGGGCGAGTATTTTGTGCCCGTTTTCAAGCTCGACCTGAAAGGTCGCGTTCGGCAGGGCCTCTACAACAGTACCCTCAACTTCTATCATATCCTGCTTGGACATTCAAAAGCACCTCCCCTGTGTTTTGTCTTGCGCCGACGCAAAAGCGTTAAGCGCTTTTTTCAATCTGTGATTTGCGGCCGTATCCTCCGGCGGCAAAACCGTGTTTGTAACTGCGAGGTGGCACGCGTTTTTGCGCTTTGGGCGCTCCAACGGACGTTCCTTTCCGTCGCATACATTTACATAGCCGTTCTGCTCGCACAAGGAAACCACAACCAGAAAGCTTCCTTTGTCGCGTCCCGCCTTTGAGCGGACAACGCTTCCGATTTTAAGCTCCATGCGTTCCTCCTACAATTGGGTCATTATAAGCGGACCGTCCCGTGTTATTGCCACGGTGTGCTCAAAGTGTGCGGATAGTTTTCCGTCGGTCGTTTTAACCATCCAACCGTCCGACATGGTCTTAATAGCCGCTGAACCCTGATTGATCATAGGTTCGATAGCGATCGTCATGCCCGGTAACAGGCGTACTCCTCTTCCGGGAGTTCCGTAATTGGGTACCGCCGGGTCTTCGTGGAGTGTGCGTCCGACGCCGTGTCCCGTATATTCACGGACGACGCCGTATCCCCTTTGCTCACAGTAGCTTGCTATCGCGTGACCGATATCGCCTAACCTGCCGCCGACGACAGCACACCTGATGCCCTCATAAAGGCTTTCTCTGGTGGTGTCGCACAGCCGCTTCGCTTCCGGGCTTATCTGCCCGACGGCGAAAGTAGCGGCAGTATCACCGGTGTAACCGTTGATGCAGGCGCCAAGGTCAACACTGACCAAATCGCCCTCGCTTATAACGCGCTTGTGTGAAGGAATGCCGTGGATAACCTCGTCATTCAGGGATATGCAGGCAGAACCGGGGAAGCCGTTATAGTTCAGGAAGGTGGGAGTTGCTCCCTTACTCTTGATGAACTTGCGGATTAATGAGTCAAGCTGAGCGGTTGTCATGCCCGGCTCAAGTGCCTCGCCTGCCATTTTGAGTGCCTCGGCGGATATTCTGCATGCCTCAAGCATCAGCTTCAGTTCCCGCTCGGTTTTAAGCACTATCATGCTTACGCCTCCAACGCTTTGAGGATTGACGCGGTAATCTCGTTGATTTCCGCCGAACCCTCAACCATGAACAGCTTGTTGAGCTTTTCATAGTAATCCTTCAACGGCTCTGTCTGCTCATGGTAAACCTTGAGTCTGTCCATTACCGTTTCAGGGCTGTCATCGCTGCGTATCGCAGTTTCGCCGCCGCACGCGTCACACACGCCTTCAACCTTTGAGGGCTTATTGACGATGTGGTACGATGCTCCGCATGCTTTGCACACACGGCGTCCCGACATTCTTGCGACAACGCTTTCGTCGGAGACTTCAATATCGATGACCTTGTCTATTTCGACACCCATTTTCCCGAGAGCCTCAGCCTGCGGGATTGTTCGAGGAAAGCCGTCAAGGATAAAGCCTTTGTTGCAGTCCTCCTCAAGCAGACGCTCTTTTATGATGCCGATTACGACATCATCGGGTACCAGCTTTCCCGCTTCAATGAAGGACTTTGCCTTCAGCCCCATCTCCGTGCCGTTTTTGAGTGCGGCGCGGATGATGTTACCTGTTGATATCTGCGGTATGCCGAGCTTCTGGCAGATTATCTCCGCCTGAGTGCCTTTTCCGGCGCCGGGAGCGCCAAGGAAAATCAAATTCATGTTCTTTCCTCCGGTTTAATCAAGGAAGCCCTTGTAATGTCTCATCATCATCTGGCTCTCGAGCTGCTTTACAGTCTCAAGTGCGACACCGACCATAATGATTATGGAAGTACCGCCGAGTGAGATGTTCATTCCCTTGCCCTCACCCAGTGCCAGAGTGGTAAGCTGAGTGAAGATTATCGGGAAGAGCGCTACAACGCTGAGAAGCAATGCGCCGAGAAGAGTGATTCTTGAGAGAATCTTGCCGATATAATCGGAAGTAGGTCTTCCGGGACGGATGCCGGGGATAGCTCCGCTGTTTTTGCGGATGTTGTTCGCCATCTCAACGGGGTTATACTGGATAGCCGCGTAGAAATATGCAAAGAGGATAATCATCACAAAGTAGATGATACCGTAAACCCAATGGTCGGTGCCGAACACCTTGAAGAAGCCTTCCCAGAATGTACCGGTTATCTTCTCCTCGGAGATGAACATCTGAACCGTGGGGGGCAGAGAAAGTATCGAGCTTGCGAAGATGATGGGCATAACACCGGACATGTTGACCTTTATGGGCATGTGGGTGCTTTGTCCGCCGTACATCTTGCGTCCGACGACTCTCTTTGCGTACTGAACGGGAATCCTGCGTTCGGCGTTATCCATCCACACAATATAAGCTATCATGAACAGATAGATTGCAACGACGAGTATTGAGAGGAAGAAATATCTTTCATCTCTTGCGGGGTAACCGTTTGTGGGGCTGAAGAGCATGACCGCCTCGGTCGGAATACGGGCTACGATACCTGCGAAAAGGATTATCGAAATACCGTTGCCTATGCCCTTCTGGTTAACCTGCTCACCGAGCCACATGATAAGAGCCGTACCTGCTGTGAAGCAGAGGATTATCACGATTGCCTGGAAGACTGCTTCAAAGCCTGTGAAGCTGGTTCCTGCATCACTCTTGGTGAGGAAGCCCTTATTGCGAATGTAGATATAATATGCTGTACTCTGAAGAAGACCGAGTCCGACCGCAACATAACGTGTGATGGACGCTATCTTCTTTCTGCCCTCCTCGCCTTCCTTCTGGAGCTTTTCCAGAGCGGGAATGGCGACTGCGAGCAGCTGCATGATAATTGACGAGTTGATGTACGGGGTAATCGACATTGCGAAGATTGTTCCGTAGTTGAACGCATCGCCGGTCATCATACTCAGGTAGTTTAAGAATGTACTTGCTGTGCTGTCTATCAATCCGGCATCGCCGATGTCAACAAACGGCACGGGAATGTTTGCACCAATTCTGAAAAGCAGTATAACAAAAGCAGTGTAAATGATCTTTTTACGTAAATCAGCGATTTTCCAAGCGTTGATAATCGTTTGAAACATCTTTAAACCACCTCTGCCTTTCCGCCGGCAGCCTCTATTTTCTGCTTTGCCGCCTCAGAATAAGCGTTGACCTTTACGTTGAGCTTTTTGGTAAGCTCTCCGTTGCCGAGAATCTTTACTCCGTCTAAGGTCTTCTTGAGTACGCCGGAATTGATAAGAGCTTCGGCGTCAACGGTTGCTCCGTTATCAAAAACCTTTTCGAGAGTAGCAACGTTTACTGTTGCAAACTCCGTACGGAAAATATTGACAAATCCTCTTTTGGGAATACGTCTCTGCAAAGGCATCTGGCCGCCTTCAAAACCGGGACGAACACCGCCGCCTGATCTTGCCTTCTGGCCCTTATGACCCTTACCGGCAGTCTTACCCTGACCCGATGCGGGACCTCTGCCTATACGTTTGACAGCTTTTTTGGAACCTGCGGCAGGTGAAAGCTCGTGCAGCTTCATATTTTGCACCTCCTTGCTTATTCTTCGGTAACCTCTATAAGATGTTTTATTTTGGTAATTTTGCCCTGTGTGGGAGCGTTGTCGGGCTGAACCGAAACATCTCCTATTTTGCGAAGACCGAGTGCACGGGCGGTGTCAATCTGGTCTTTTTTGCTTCCGATAAGGCTCTTTACGAGCTTTACTTTAACATTCGCCATTATTTCCGCCCTCCTTAGTCTTTAAAATGTTTTACGGATTTTCCGCGGACAGCCGCAACCTCTTCGACATTGCGGAGCTTTGAAAGTCCGTCCATCGTCGCTCTTACGACGTTGCAGGGATTGTTTGAACGCAGAGCCTTGGCTCTGATGTCCTTAATGCCTACAGTCTCAACAACCGCACGCACGGGACCGCCTGCTATAACTCCTGTACCGGGAGCAGCCGGCTTCAAAAGAACCACGCCTGCACCGAACTTGCCCTGAATCTCGTGGGGAATCGTTGTTCCCTTAAGAGAAACGTGTATAAGATTCTTTTTAGCGTCTTCAATACCCTTGCGGATAGCGTCCGGAACCTCGCCGGATTTGCCCAGACCGAAACCTACAGTTCCCTTGCCGTCGCCGACAACCATAAGTGCTGCGAACTTGAATATACGTCCGCCCTTAACGGTTTTGGATACGCGGTTGATTGCAACCACTCTCTCCTGAAACTCGGATTTTTCCTGAGCTGCTTCAAACTTAGCCAAAAGTATTCCTCCCTTTCTCAGAATTTGAGGCCGCCCTTGCGAGCGCCTTCGGCCAAGCTCTCAACACGGCCGTGATAAATGCATCCGCCGCGATCGAAAACGACATCTGTGATGCCCTTTTCGGCAGCGCGCTTTGCTACTGTTTCGCCGACCTTTTCGGCAGCGACTTTATTTCCGCCGTAATCCTTGAACTCCTTCTCGACTGAAGAAGCCGATACAAGAGTCTCACCCTTAACGTCATCTATTACCTGAGCATAGATGTGCTGAAGAGAACGGAATACACACAGACGGGGGCACTCTGCAGTGCCTGAGACCTTACCGCGCACTCTTGTGTGACGGTTGAGTCTTGCTTTATTTGAGTCCGGTTTCTGTACCATTTGTTCTTCACCTCTTAATTCTTATGAATTATTTGCCGCCCTTACCGGCCTTGCCTTCCTTGCGGATGATGTGTTCATCGACATACTTGATTCCTTTGCCCTTATAGGGTTCCGGAGGACGCTTGCCGCGAACTTCCGAAGCGAACTGTCCGACCTTTTGCTTGTCGGGACCGGAGATTATAATCTTGTTGGGGGCGGGAACATCAATGGTAATACCGTCCGTCTCGGGCATAATAACCTGATGTGAATAACCGATATTCATAACCAGGTCTTTTCCCTGCTTTGCGGCACGGTAACCTACGCCGTTGACCTCGAGCTCTTTGGAGAAGCCCTTGCTTACGCCTTCGACCATATTCGCAACTATTGTGCGTGTAAGGCCGTGCAGCGAGCGGCTTTCCTTCTCGTCGTCGGGACGTGTAACGGTGATTATACCGTTATCAAGCTCGACCTTCATTTTGCTGTGTACTGTTCCGGTAAGTGTGCCCTTGGGACCCTTTACGGTGACAGTACTGCCGTCAATTTTAACATCGACGCCTGCGGGGACTGTAATGGGCATTCTGCCTATACGAGACATCCTTACTGCACCTCCTTACCAGATAAACGCAAGGACTTCGCCGCCGACGTTTTCTTTGCGGGCGTCCTTATCCGTCATAATACCCTTAGATGTGGAGAGGATAGCTATTCCGAGGCCTTTCATGACCTTGGGCATTTCCTCACAATTGGAATATATACGCAGGCCGGGCTTGGAAACTCTGCGTAAACCTGTGATGACCTGGGACTTGTTAGGACCGTACTTGAGAGCTATCTCAATCATGCCCTGCTTGCCGTCGTCAGTCACCTTGAAACCTTTGATATATCCTTCATCAACAAGAATCTGAGCAATCGCCTTCTTCATGTTAGATGCAGGAACTTGCACCGTTTCATGCTTTGCCGAATTGGCATTACGAATTCTCGTAAGCATGTCGGCGATGGAATCGGTAATCTGCATGCCGTTTTTCCTCCTTTGCAATTGCTCTTTTACCAGCTTGCTTTCTTTACTCCGGGAATCTGACCCGCATGAGCCAGCTCACGGAAGCATATACGGCAAACGCCGTACTTGCGGAGATAAGCGTGAGGTCTGCCACAGATTTTGCATCTGTTATACTCTCTGCTGGAATACTTAGCAGGTCTTGCCTGTCTGACTTTCATAGATGTTTTAGCCATTTTTATATTCCTCCTTATTTCGCAAACGGAGCGCCGAACAGGGAGAGAAGCTCTCTCGCCTCTTCGTCGGTGTTGGCGGTCGTTACGAAGCAGATATCCATACCGCGAACCTTGTCTATCTTATCGTACTCTATTTCGGGGAATATAAGCTGCTCCTTGATGCCGAGAGAATAGTTTCCTCTGCCGTCGAAGGAGTTGGGATTGATGCCTCTGAAGTCTCTTACTCTGGGAAGAGCAAGGTTGAACAGCCTGTCAAGGAATTCATACATACGGTCGCCGCGGAGAGTTACCTTCGCACCGATGTTCATGCCTTCACGAAGTTTGAAGTTAGCTACCGACTTCTTCGCCTTGCATATTACGGGCTTCTGACCTGTAATAGCAGCGAGGTCTGCAACCACTGCGTCAAGAACCTTCGCGTTGTCGCGAGCTTCGCCGCAGCCTACGTTGATAACGATTTTATCAAGCTTCGGGATTTGCATGACACTCTTGTAATTGAATTTCTTCATAAGCTGAGGTGCGACTTCTTTAACATAAGTGTCTTTAAGTCTTGCCATGTTGTCATGTCCCTCCCTTATTCAAACTGAGCGAGGCAATCGCTCTTCTTGCATGTACGAACTTTTTTGCCCTTGGCGTTGACTGCATGGCCAACTCTTGTGGGTCTGCCGCATTTCGGGCAGACGAGCTGAACCTTATCGGCATAGAGCGCGCTCTCTGCCTTAATGAGTCCCCCGGGCTCACCCATCTTATGGGGCTTTACGTGCTTTGTGACGATGTTTACACCCTCAACAATGACCTTGCCTTCCTTCGGGCTTACATCCATAACCTTGCCCTTCTTGCCGCGGTCCTTGCCCTGGATGACGATAACCTCATCACCTGATTTTACGTGGACTTTATTACTCATAATTCTGCACCTCCCATTAAAGCACTTCCGGCGCGAGGCTCAGGATTTTAAGATAATCCTTTTCGCGGAGCTCTCTCGCCACAGGCCCGAAAATACGGGTGCCTTTGGGATTTTTATCTTCCTTGATGATAACGGCTGCGTTCTCATCGAAACGGATGTATGATCCGTCATCTCTGCGTACGCCGTAAGCCGTGCGAACGACGACAGCCTTAACGACCTCGCCTTTTTTAACCATACCGCCCGGCGTTGCCTTTTTAACGCTTGCAACAATAACATCGCCGATATTGGCATACCTCTTGCCCGAACCGCCAAGAACGCGGATGCACATAAGCTCCTTCGCTCCGGTATTGTCGGCAACCTTGAGGTAACTCTGTTGCTGTATCACAGTGTCTGCCTCCTTACGCGGCCAACTTATTTGGCCTTTTCAATAATTTCTGCAACGCGCCATCTTTTATCCTTTGACATGGGACGCGTTTCCATTATCAATACACGGTCGCCAATGCCGCACTCGTTGTTTTCGTCATGAGCCTTCATTTTGAGCGTGCGGTTGACAATCTTTTTGTAGAGCGGGTGCTGCACCTTGTCCTTAACGGATACGACGACGGTTTTGTCCATCTTGTCGCTGGTAACCACACCGACGCGGGTCTTTCTAAGGTTTCTTTCACTCATTTGTCTGACCTCCCCATTCCTTAAGAATTCGCGCCGTGAAGTTCAATGTCGCGCTGAATCGTTTTGACTCTTGCGATATCCTTCTTGACGGCTGAAATTCTCATCGGGTTGTCGAGCTGGTTGATGGCCTGCTGAAAACGCAGCTTAAAAAGTTCATCCTTCAACTCGAGGAGTTTAGCATCCAACTCCGCGGGAGCAAGTTTTCTTATTTCTGCTGACTTCATTGCTGCTCACCACCCGTTTCTTCCTTTGATACAAATTTGCACTTGATCGGCAGTTTGTTTGCCGCAAGGCGAAGAGCCTCTCTTGCAAGGTCCTCTTCAACGCCGGCGATTTCAAACATAACTCTGCCGGGCTTTACGACTGCTACCCAATACTCGGGAGAACCTTTACCGGAGCCCATGCGGGTCTCGGCGGGTTTCTCGNNGTTACGGGCTTGTCGGGGAAAATCTTTATCCAAACCTGACCGCCACGCTTGATACTTCTTGTCATAGCTACACGGGCAGCCTCTATCTGATTAGAGGTAATCCATGCGGGCTCAAGAGCAACAAGACCGTAGTCGCCGTAGGTGACGGTATTTCCGCGATGCGCAGTACCGGTAAGGCGTCCTCTGTGGACTCTGCGGTACTTAACTCTCTTAGGCATTAACATCAGCCGGCGCCTCCTTCCCTTTTCTTGCGTGTATCGTGAAGGACCTCGCCCTTATATACCCAAACCTTGATACCGATACGACCGTAGGTTGTCTTTGCCTCGGCAAAGCCGTAGTCGATGTCGGCGCGGATGGTCTGAAGCGGAATAGTACCCTCGTGATAATTCTCAACGCGCGCGATTTCTGCGCCGCCGAGTCTTCCCGAAACCTGTGTTTTGATTCCCTTTGCGCCCGCCTTCATTGTGCGTCCGATGGACTGCTTAAGTGCGCGGCGGAAGGAAACACGCTTTTCAAGCTGTGCCGCAATGCCTTCAGCAACAAGCTGTGCATTGAGGTCGGGTTGCTTGATTTCTGTAATATTGATGAAAACTTCTTTGTCGCCGCCGATTTTTTTCTTGCAAAGAGCTTTGAGCTTCTCGATTTCCGAGCCGCCCTTGCCGATTACCATACCCGGCTTAGCGCAATAGATGTTTACACGGACTCTCTTGGGGTCTCTCTCGATTTCGATTTTCGGAACTCCTGCGGGAGCAAGCAGCTCAAGGAGGTATTCACGAAGCTCATAATCCTTTACAAGATTATCGCCGAAATCCGATTTCTTGGCGTACCAGCGTGATTCCCAATCCTTGATAACGCCCATTCTTAAACCCGTAGGATTTATTTTCTGGCCCATTTATTTACCTCCTCCCGTTATTCTGCTTCTCTGAGCACAAGGACGATATGCGAAGTCTTCTTGTTTATGCGGTTCGCACTGCCTCTTGCTCTGGGTCTTATGCGCTTGAGTGTCGGTCCCTGACTGACGGTGCACTTAGCAACATAAAGCCTTGAAGTATCCATGTTTTTGTTGTTTTCCGCATTTGCTATTGCGGATTTGAGAAGCTTCTCAAGCGGCTCACACGCAGCCTTGGGCGTGTGCTTGAGAATAGCCATTGCCTCATCGGCGGGCTTGTTGCGGATAAGGTCGAGAACTATCTGGACCTTACGCGGAGCTATACGAACATACGGTGCCTTGGCAAATGCCTCAACAACGTTCATTTCGGTTGCCTCCATTGATTACACACTCCTTTCGACTGATTATTTACCGGCGTTGGAAACTTTGGAACCGGCATGACCTCTGAAGGTTCTTGTCGGTGCAAATTCACCAAGCTTGTGACCGACCATATCTTCCGTTACATATACCGGAACATGCTTGCGTCCGTCATGGACTGCAAAGGTGTGTCCGACAAAATCCGGGAAGATTGTGGAGCTCCTGCTCCAGGTTTTAAGGACGACTTTCTCGCCCGCTTTATTCATCTGCTGAACTCTCTCGAGCAGCTTAGGCTGCACAAAAGGTCCTTTTTTAACGCTTCTGCTCATAAATCACAGCTCCTTTCCGGCTTATTTGCCGTTGCGACGCTTCACGATAAGCTTATCGGAGCGATTTTTCTTAGCGCGTGTCTTATAACCGAGCGCGGGCTTGCCCCAGGGAGTAACCGGGCCGGGACGACCGATGGGCGATTTGCCCTCGCCGCCGCCGTGCGGGTGATCGCAGGGGTTCATGACCGAGCCGCGGACTGTGGGACGAATGCCCATGTGACGCGTGCGTCCTGCCTTACCTATCTTGACATTCTCATGGTCAAGATTTCCGACCTGACCGACTGTTGCCATGCAGCCTACCGGAACATTGCGAAGCTCGCCTGACGGCAGACGAAGAAGGGCGTAAATGCCTTCCTTTGCCATAAGCTGAGCTGCGTTACCTGCTGCTCTTGCAAGCTGGCCGCCTCTGCCGGGATAAAGCTCAACATTGTGTACGATAGTACCTGTCGGGATGTTCGCAAGAGGAAGAGCGTTGCCGGGCTTAATGTCGGCGCCGGGGCCTGCCTCTACGATGTCACCGACCTTGAGTCCGTCGGGAGCGAGGATGTATCTTTTCTCGCCGTCGTTGTACTCAAGCAGAGCGATGTGCGCTGAACGGTTGGGGTCGTACTCGAGGGTCTTGACTGTTGCGTCAACGTCAAACTTGTCGCGCTTGAAGTCAATAACACGGTACTTTCTGCGATTCTGACCGCCTCTGTGACGGACAGTTATTCTGCCGTAGCTGTTACGGCCTGCGTTGTTTGAAACGGTCTCGAGGAGGCTCTTTTCGGGAGCGACCTTTGAAAGACCGGAATAATCCGTTACCGACATGTTACGTCTTGCGTTGGTAGTCGGATTGTAGACCTTTATCGACATTTTATTCACACTCCTCACAGCAGCTTAGCGGAGCATGTCGGGCTCCATACATTACCGCCGGATTTTATAAAGTATTTCTTACATCATGCCGTCAAAGAACTCGATGGTCTTTGACTTCTCGGTAAGAGTAACAATCGCCTTTTTCCACGAAGGAGTATAGCCTTCGTAACGGCCGTAGCGTCTGAGGTGACCCTTTACGTTAAGGGTGTTTACCTTGGCTACTTCAACGCCGAAAAGAGTTTCGACAGCCTTGGCTATCTCTATCTTGTTGGCATCCTTTGCGACCTTAAAGGTGTACTTCTTGTTCGCAGTGCCCATCATGCTCTCTTCTGTGATTATCGGGCGGATAACTATTTCCTGTGCAAGCTTGCTCATTGAGCATACACCTCCTCGACTTTTGCGACCGAATCCTTGAGAAGGATTATGGTGTCGCAGTTGAGAATGTCATAGACATTCAGTGTGTTTACTATGGAGGTCTTTACACCTGCGATGTTCCTTGCGCTTCTGTAGACAACGTCATCCTTCTCAGGAAGAACGATAAGAGTTTTCTTACCTGCCTTGAGAGCGGCGAGAACCTTAACGATTTCCTTGGTCTTTATGGCGTCGAGCTTGAGAGAATCAAGGATTATCATCTCGTCGGCGGAAACCTTAGAGGAGAGAGCCGACTTCATTGCAAGCCTTTTGACCTTCTTGTTGATTGAAAAACCATATTCGCGGGGCTTGGGGCCGAATGCTATACCGCCGTGATACCACTGCGGAGAACGCGTCGAACCCTGTCTGGCGCGGCCTGTGCCCTTCTGTCTCCACGGCTTCTTTCCGCCGCCGGAAACCTCTGCACGGGTAAGCGTTGACTGAGTGCCCTGACGCTGGTTTGCCAAATAATTGACAACTGCAAGATGCATTGCCGAGGTGTTGGGCTCAATGCCGAATACGCTTTCGTTGAGCTCGATGTCGGACTTCTTCTTGCCTGCCATATCGAATACTGACAACTTCATTATCCGTTACACTCCTTCCTTACGCTTTTTTGACTGCGTCAACTATAGTAACGATGCCGCCCTTGGGTCCGGGAACCGAGCCCTTGATAGCGATGAGATTGTTCTCTGCATCAACTTTAGCAACTGTCAGATTTTGAATGGTGACACGCTCACAACCGAGATGACCTGCCATTTTCTTTCCCTTGTAAACTCTTGAGGGATCGCTGCAGGAGCCGAGTGAACCTGCGTGTCTTGCGACGGGACCGGAACCGTGAGTTTCCTTGAGTCTGGAGAAATTCCATCTCTTGATTGCACCAGCGGTGCCCTTACCTTTTCCGGTGCCGATAACGTCAACCGTTTCGCCGGCAGCAAAGATATCTGCCTTGAGTATGTCGCCTACGTTGAGCGACGCGGTGTCAGCGAGTCTGAACTCCTTGAGCACCTTCTTGGGAGCGACGTCAGCCTTTGCGAAGTGACCCTTGTCGGGCTTGTTTACGCGCTGCTGCTTTACATCGCCGAAACCGAACTGAATGGCTTCATAACCGTCATTCTCGGCTGTCTTCTTCTGGATAACCGTGCACGGACCTGCTTCAATAACGGTGACGGCAATTGCATTGCCCTTTTCGTCAAAGATTTGAGTCATGCCGATTTTCTTTCCGATAAGACCTTTTTGCATTGTTTTTTCCTCCTTCAGATTATTGGTTGACTTTCGCCAACTTGACCTGCTGCGTACCTATATATAATAGTATAATAGGAATTGAAATCAAAGCTTGATTTCAAAATCAACGCCTGCGGGAAGCTCGAGTCCTGTGAGTGCTTCGACTGTTTTGTTCGAAGGTCTGAGGATGTCTATGAGCCTTTTGTGGGTGCGCTGTTCAAACTGCTCGCGGGAATCCTTGTACTTATGAACTGCGCGGAGAACCGTTACGATTTCCTTTTCGGTCGGGAGCGGGATGGGGCCGGAAACCTGAGCACCCGTGCGCTTTGCGGTTTCAACTATTTTCTCTGCCGCTTTGTCTACGAGATTGTGATCGTAGCCCTTGAGTCTGATGCGAATTTTCTCCTTAACTGCCATTGTTGACGCCTCCTTATTAATTGGCGGGCACGCAAAATTTCAACACGCCTCCGGGCGTTTCACCTCTTCCCGTTTAAAAACCGGAAGCAGCAATGTTTCCGGGGTGACGTTTTGCGCCTGCTCCACTTTATATTGGGCTGCAGTTAAGGACAGCACCGAAAAGTGAAGACAGATATTCTTTCGCCCGGTTTTAAAATCGGACATACTCCGCGGAAATTCCCCGTCTCGAAGGACGGCCACCTCCCGCATCATCGCATATCAAGCTCGCTTACAGAGAGCACAAAAAAGGGACACGCTCTCTACGCGCGCCCCGATATAATATCATACAAATATTGATATTGCAAGGTTTTTTTCAACTTTTTTTCAACTTTTTTCAATTTTTTTTAATCTTCTTCCCGAAAAGAGGGTTATTTTTCCGGAACATCAAATACATCCGGATGCTGTTCCATAATAATGCCCTTGGCAAGCTGAACGGAAAACCACTTTTTAAGGTTTCTGACACTCACGTCGGCCTCAGCCTTCTCGATTTTCAAGTCGGCAGTAACCGTATAAAGACGAACCATATTGTCGGGACTTCTCAGATAAGTGCCGTCATCCTTTAAAGCACCGTCAAACTCATAGACCATGTTGTTGTCGCTCTCGGGTTCGGTATATATCGCCACGAGATAATCCGGATTTACTTTGTACTTCTCCACAATCGCCTTTATGTACTTATTTTCGCGATCCGTCGTGATGATGTTGTCGCCTGTTTTTTCAACCGTTATCACCGCGCGCACCGTGCCGTCATCATAAACTATTTCGTTTGTCTCGTCACCTGTTACGACAAGATTCCCCGAATGACCCGAAGGCGCTCTTGTGCTTACAGAATCCCCGGAGGAGTCGCCGGAGGCATCTTCGGTAGAGCCGGGATTCAACTCATCGCTTCTCGAGGGAGGAGCTCCAACTGTCTCGGTGGTTGAGGACGCAGCGGTGCTTCCGCCCCGCGTGCTTCCGTCTCCGCAACCGCACAAAGAAAATATAAGCAACGCCGCAACAAGCAGCGAAAGATATGAAAAGCAACGTCTCATCACGGCCACCTCAGTTTCAATTTATACGTTATTACATATAATAACACATTGCCTTGCATATTTCAAGTGCCGCGTCCGGGTAAAATAAGACAAAAAAATACGGCGCGGAAACTCCGCGCCGTGATTTTTTCATTTAAGCAATGAAGGTCGTGGTAACCTCTGTGGTGGTGGGGGCAAGCTGTGCAAACAGAGCTATAATGGTGCTGAGAACCTCAGTGTCCTGAAGGGGTGCGAGGGTGGACATTGCCTTCTCAAACCACTCGGATATTGCATCGATGCTTATGCCGTAATTGGCAAGAACGCTCCATAACTGGTCTAACATTGTGACAGACCTCCTTTTTCATAATTTCAGTTAACCTGCAAAAGTTAAGCAATTGTGCTCTCAACCGTTGTTGTAACAACAGGTGCGAAGCTGGCGAAGAGTTCGAGGATCTCCCCTACAACAGGCATGCTCGCAAGAGGAGCGAGAGGGCCGCCGAAAACCTTTTCACCGGTATCGGGGTCTATTGACGTAGTGATAAGCGAGCTCATGGCGTTTGCTATATCCTGAACGTCAAGTCCGTAGTTCGCAAGCAGTGCATAAATTGACTGAAGCATTTTAGTATCCTCCTTTCTTCGAAAAATGCGTATACTAAATGCATAGCATGTTAATACATTATCAATTTTACCACATTTTCTCGCCGTGTCAATTACTTTAAAACCATTTTTTTCAATAAAGCAGTTTTTTGTGCATGATGCACAATCGACTATTCGTTTTTTTGTAAGTTTTAACCAACGGATTTCAGCCTTATATAGATGTGTTTTACCGTCTTGTTTCCGGTGTCCCTTTGGTCTATTTCAAGCGTTCCCACCGCCGCCATAAGCTGCGTCAGCTTGCGGTAGCCGTAGTTTCTGCTGTCAAATGACGGGCATTTTTTAAGCAGAAGATTTCCTATATCGCCGAGATACGCCCAGCCTGCGTCATCCGCAAGGTCCTCGACCGAGCTTTCTATAAGCTCAACTATATCCTCCGGCAGCTTTTTCTCCTGCTTAACTGTCTCGTGCTCCTCCGGACCGGAATGCGTGTTTTTCTCCTTCTTGGGCAAGGCCTTCTTGGTTTTCTGCGGCATGAGTATTTCAAGGTATATAAATTTATCGCAAGAGGCGATAAACGGCTGCGGAGTTTTCTTCTCCCCCATGCCTATAACCTTTACGCCCGCCTCGCGAAGTCTTGTTGCCAGACGTGTAAAGTCGCAGTCACTCGATACTATGCAAAAGCCGTCCGCCTTACCGGTGTAGAGGATATCCATAGCATCGATTATCATGGCGGAATCCGTAGAATTCTTCCCCTGAGTGTATGCGTACTGCTGAACCGGAGTTACCGCGTTTTCAAGCAGGATTTTTTTCCAGCCGGACAGATTGGGCTGCGTCCAGTCTCCGTAAATTCTTTTTATTGTGGGGGTGCCGTAGCGTGCTATCTCCTGAAGCATCTCCTTAACGTATGTGTGAGATACATTATCCGCGTCAATAAGCACCGCGAGTCTGAGGTCTGTAAGTTCCATCTGTGCAATCTGCAATACATAAAGCATTCAAGCGTTGTAAAACCGTTTTTGTGCCCTGTACCGCTGCCTTTCTGTTATTTTTTTGCCCGTATCACTCCGCAAGATATCCTCTTTTACGCGAAGGGAAGGGCATATCTTCAAGTATGTATCGGGGATGCTTTCCGCAAAGCAGTTCAACATCCGTATCGTCTATTTCCGATGAAAAATCTCGTATCATATTCATCAGATTTGTTGTGCGGTGTACACAGGAATGGGCATCTGTAGCAATAAAATCCGCAAAGCCCGCGGTAACCATATCGGTTGCAAGCCGCCTTACCTGCTCTCCGTTCACGCCTGCAAGAGAAGTGGCGTTGCATTGAAACAGCGTTCCGAGAGAACCTGTATATTCAAGCAGTTCCGGGTCACAAAGAAAGTAATCATAGCGTTCGGGATGGGCAATTATCGGCGTGATTCCCCTGGACTGAAGCAGTCTTACATATTTTTCAATCCGCTCCGATTCCGAACCGAAAAACCCGAACTCTATAAGCATATATCGGCTTGAACACAAGGTAAACGGCGAAAGCTCCCTCGCCTGCTCAAGCCAGCTTCTGGCGAACACCTCCGCACCGGCGTGCACGGTAACATCTATACCGGCGGACTCAAGCGCTGAATTGAGACGATGCAGTGCAGCGTCACGCCTTTCAATAAAATGCTCAAGATGTTCCCCGTTCTTCAAATGCGGAGTCGCAATTATATCGCTTATACCGTTGCGTTCCGCCGCCGCGCACATGTCCAGCGATTCCTCAAGGGACTGCGAGCCGTCATCCATCTCCGGCAGCACATGGCAGTGTATATCAATCATTTCCGTTATCTCCGGCCTGCGGCTCCCCCGGATACAGCTTCTTCTCCGTCCGCTTTTTCCCTGGCGTGATGCCGCTTCGTCATTATTACACCCTCATCCGCAAGCAGCTTTATAAATATTACCGTAAGCGGGAGAAGGAATATTCCCAGAGCACCGAACACCTTCGCTCCGACATACATGGCAATTATTGTCACTATCGAAGGAAGACCCACCTGCCCTGCCACCAGCTTGGGCTCGATGACCTGACGTACTATCCAGATAACCGCGTAAATTATTGTTATGCCTATTCCGAGCGGAACATTGCCGGTTATAAAGAGATATACAGCCCACGGGATAAGTATGGTTCCGGTTCCGAGCACGGGAAGAATATCAACAAGCGCGGTTACAAATGAAAGTATCGCTATATATCCGCCGTTATAAACTCCTATAAGCTTGAGAAGATTCAGCCCCAGGAACATCTCACAGAAGGTAATGAGTATAATGAGCGTATAAGCCTTAAAAAGCTTGGCGAGCGCGCTTGTCATGACACGCTTGGTCTTGATTATTTTTTCCGCTCTTTCACGGGGGAAAAAGCCCAAAATGGAGGTGCGCAGCCTTGTGTAATCCACCGTCATAAAGCAGCTTGCGATAACCGTAATAACTATTGCAAGCAGCATACTGGGTATCTGCTTTACGCCGTTCCACGCTCCCTGAATAGGAGTCGCCAGCATTGAAAAGTCAAAGCCAGAGCCGGCATCAGGTGCCTCAGGTGAGGCGGTAAGCAAAGTGTTGAAAAATTCAGTGACCGAGCCTTTTACTATATTTTCCGCACCGTCGGGAAGCACGGTAAGCGCGTTAAGCACCCAGCTCTCAACAGATGCCACCAGCTGCGGAATGTCGGAAAACTTTCCCATCAAAAACGAGAAAAAGCCTTTCAGCTCGTTGCCAATGAGTATTCCCACAAGCGTAAGCGCCAGCATAACCACACCGAAGCTGACCACAACAAGCACAACCGATATAAAGCCGTTCCTTACACGGATTTTTGAAGAAATCATTTCCGCGGGACGATGAAGCAGCAGCGCCACGGCTCCGGCTATCATAAACGGCAGGCTTATGCCGAAAGCGAATTTAAAAAATAAATAGAACAGTCCTATAAGCATAGCATAATATATGACGCTTATTATAAAGCTTCTTTTCTTTTCCACAGCATCCATTTATTTGACCATCCCTCTCCTTTAAATTGAAAAATCCGTCAAATTAAAAAGAGTCCCCTTTTTAATTCATTCAATTTTAAAAGCTTGATTTTGTTTAATATGTTTGATTTTTCCTCATGCCTTTTTATTTTATACTATTTTTTATCATATTACAATATAAAGTATAAAAAAATAAAAAACTTTTTGTTTTCCTCTTTATTATATTACTAATGTATGGTAAAATAACTCGGTATGGTTCAAACATAACAATGCAAGAAAAGGAAGTATTATTTATGTACGTCGCAATAATGGGTTACGGTGTTGTCGGCTCAGGAGTTGCCGAGCTTTTCATGAAGAACCATGAAAGCATCGTTTCCAAAAGCACGCAGAGCAAGCTCGAGCTGAAATATATTCTTGATATCAGAGATTTTAAGGGCGACCCTTACGAGGATAAAATCGTAAATGATGTCAACATCATAATTAACGACCCGGAGGTCGGTATTGTCGTTGAAACCATGGGCGGACTTCATCCCGCCTACGAGTTTGTATCCTCCTGCCTCGAAGCGGGAAAGAGCGTGGTATCCTCAAACAAGGAGCTTGTCGCCGTTAAGGGCAGAGAGCTTCTGGCTCTGGCTGAAAAGAAAAACGTAAACTTTCTGTTTGAAGCGAGCGTCGGCGGAGGTATACCGATAATCCGCCCCATAAGCCAGTGCCTTGCGGCAAACGAAATTGAAGAGGTTGCCGGCATACTTAACGGCACTACAAACTTTATACTCACAAAAATGATATCCGACGGCATGAGCTTCGAGGCGGCTCTGAAGCTTGCTCAGGAAAACGGCTACGCCGAAAGGAATCCCGCAGCCGATGTTGAGGGCACCGATGCGTGCCGCAAAATATGCATACTCGCTTCGCTGTGCTTCGGCAAGCATGTCTATCCAGACAGCGTACATACAGAAGGCATCACGGCGATAACGCTTGCAGACGTTGAATATGCCCGTTCATGGGGCGGAGTTATAAAGCTCATCGCCTGCACTAAAAGGATAGATGAAAACCACATATATGCGATGGTCAGCCCGGCTTTTGTTTCAAAGCACTGCCAGCTCGCCGGTGTTGACGATGTTTTCAATGCCATACTCGTACGCGGCGACGCAATAGGCGATGTCGTGTTTTACGGCAGAGGCGCGGGAAAGCTTCCCACCGCAAGCGCCGTGGTTGCCGACATCATCGACTGCGCAAAGCATTCGGCACGCAAAAAGGTTTTCGGCTGGGGCGATGCCGTACCCGACTATGTTGTCAGCCATCTTGAAAATGAAACAGCATTGTACGTCAGGGCGTTCTCCGAGGCCTCCGATAAGCTTCTCGGAAGATGCGCCGCTGTTTTCGGGAAAATAGAGACTCTCGCACGTGAGGGCGCACCGGACGACGAAATCGCCTTTGTCACCCCGCGCGGCAAGGAGGGCGAGCTGCGCGAAAAGCTCGCTTCAATAGCCGGACTTGAGCCGGCATCGGTTATACGTGTTACAGATTATTAATCAGGAGGGATTTTCTTGGGTCTTATAGTTCAGAAATTCGGCGGAAGCTCAGTTAAAAACGCCGAGAGAGTGATGAATGTCGCCGGCATCGTCACCGAAACCTATTCAAAGGGGAACGATGTTGTGGTGGTTGTCTCCGCTCAGGGCGACACAACCGACGACCTCATCGAAAAAGCCGCGGAGATATCCTCAAAGCCCTCTGCACGAGAGATGGATATGCTGCTCACCTCGGGCGAACAGATTTCCGTCGCTCTGCTTGCAATGGCAATTGAAAGTCTCGGATTTCCGGTTATATCGCTGCTCGGCTGGCAGGCAGGCTTTCAGACCGATTCAACCTACGGCAGTGCGCGCATAAAAAGCATAAAAGCAGACAGACTTCGTGCCGAAATCGGCAGACGCAATATTGTTGTTGTTGCCGGATTCCAGGGGCTCAACAAATACGACGACCTGACAACACTCGGCAGAGGCGGCTCGGACACAAGCGCCGTGGCAATAGCGGCGGCTCTCCATGCAGACAGATGCCAGATATTTACCGATGTTGAGGGCGTGTTCACGGCCGACCCGCGTAAAATACCCGGAGCGAAGAAGCTTCAGGAGATAACCTACGACGAGATGCTTGAGCTTGCAACACTCGGCGCGCAGGTGCTCAACAACCGTTCGGTTGAAATGGCAAAAAAATACGGAATCGAATTAGAGGTTCTTTCAAGCTACAAAAGAGTTCCCGGAACTATCGTTAAGGAGGTTGCAACCATGGAAAAAATGCTTGTCAGAGGTGTCACAAAGGATACGGACGTCGCCCGTCTTTCAATAATAGGTGTTCCCGATATCCCAGGAATTGCATTCAAAATTTTCTCACGCCTTGCCGCAAGGAAGATAAATGTTGATATCATTCTTCAATCAGTCGGCCGCGACAACACAAAGGACATAACCTTTACGGTCGGCAAAGCAAACAAGGACAGCGCAATAGAAGCTCTGCGCTCCTCGTTCACCGAGCTTGAGGGCAAGGATATAATCTGCGACACCGAGGTTGCAAAGATATCCGTCGTAGGCGCCGGTATGGAATCGCACCCCGGAACGGCGGCAAAGATGTTTGAGGCTCTGTATGAGTCGGACATCAATATTCAGATGATATCCACAAGTGAGATAAAGATTTCCGTACTTATCGACATCGCCGACGCAGACCGCGCCGTGAATGTCATCCACAAGGCGTTTATCCCCGAGGAATAAAAATCAAGACTTGTAAAAGGCTGGGATATTTATGAAAAAAACATCTGTCACCCTTTGCAGCGAGTATAAAATATCAGAAATCGACAAGCGTGTCTACGGCTCGTTCCTCGAGCATCTCGGCAGAGCGATTTACGGCGGAATATATGAGCCGGGGCATCCCTGTGCGGATGAAGACGGCTTCCGTACCGATGTGCTTGAGCTTGTCAGGCGTATTGACGTCCCGGTCGTACGTTATCCCGGAGGAAACTTTGTTTCCGGCTACAACTGGGAGGACGGCGTAGGCCCGGTTGAAAAGCGTCCGAAAAGGCTTGAGCTTGCGTGGGATTCCACAGAGCCGAACACCTTCGGCACAAATGAATTTGTAAAATGGTGCCGCAAGGCGGGCACCGAGCCGATGATGGCGGTAAACCTCGGACTTCGCGGGCCGGAGGAGGCGCGCAACCTTGTTGAGTACTGCAATCATTCCGGCGGAACCTACTGGAGTGACCTTCGCATAAGTCACGGCTATTCTCAGCCTCACAACATAAAGCTGTGGTGTCTCGGCAACGAGATGGATGGCGACTGGCAGATAGGCCACAAAACCGCCGTTGAATAAGGCAGAATCGCTTCCGAAACGGCAAAGGTCATGAAAATGACCGACCGCTCCTCGGAGCTTGTGCTCTGCGGAAGCTCAAGCTCCGGCACAAGCACCTTCGGCTCATGGGAGGAAACGGTTCTCGACCTTTCCTACGACAAGGTGGATTATATTTCGCTCCATCAGTATTTCGGAAACGGCGAAAACGATGTGCCGAACTTCCTTGCAAAAAGCATGGAGCTTGACCGTTTTATAAACAGCGTCATCGCGTCCTGCGACCATGTCAAGGGCAAAAAGAAATCCAAGAAAACAATAAATCTTTCGCTTGATGAGTGGAACGTCTGGTATCACTCCCACGGTGCCGATTTTGAGAAATGGTCACAGGCACCGCATATCCTTGAGGATGTGTACGACTTTGCCGATGTGCTGCTTGTCGGCTCGATGCTTATGTCGATACTCCGCCGGAGCGACCGTGTGAAAATTGCCTGTATGGCACAGCTTGTAAATGTAATCGCTCCGATAATGACCGAAAACGGCGGACCCGCATGGGAACAGACAATCTACTTTCCGTTCATGCATGTTTCACGCTACGGCAGAGGTACCGCGCTCCTGCCCGTTGTTAATTCCTCAAAGCATGACACAACACATTTCACCGATGTCCCCGATATAGACACTATGGCTGTGTTCAACCGGGAGGAAAATGAGCTTACGGTATTTGCGGTCAACAGAGACATGACCGACAGCATACCTCTGGAGCTGAAGCTCCTCGATTTCGACGGCTACAAGCCTGTTGAGCACATTGAAATGAGCGGCTATGACCTCAAGCAGGTCAACACCGCCGGCAATGTTTCTGTAATACCCAAGGCTGGCGAGCTTCCCGTATGCGAAGACAAAAAGCTTACCGCAACACTCAAGCCTCTCTCATGGAATGTAATTCGATTGAAAAAATAACGGAGGTTTTACAATGTTCAGGATAGCATTTATAGGTGCAGGCTCCATCGGCTTTACGCGCCGTCTTCTTGCCGACATTCTCACAGTGCCTGAGTTCCGCGACAACACTGAGTTTGCGTTTACGGACATAAACCCCGACAATCTTCGTATGGTCACAGAGCTTTGCCAGCGGGATATCGATGAAAACGGTATAAAGACAAAAATATTTTCGACCCTCAACCGCCGCGAAGCGCTCAAGGGTGCAAAGTACATCATCTGCTGTGCGCGCATCGGCTGCCTTGAAGGCTTCGTTACGGACGTTGAAATTCCTCTCAAGTACGGAGTTGACCAGTGCGTCGGCGATACAATATGCATCGGCGGTATAATGTACGGTCAGCGCGGTATAGCTCAGATGCTTGAATTCTGCAAGGATATCCGTGAGGTTTCCGCGCCGGACGCCATACTTCTTAACTATTCAAACCCCAACGCCATGATGACATGGGCGGCGAACAAATACGGCAAGGTAAGAACCTTCGGGCTTTGCCACGGAGTGCAGGGCGGCGAGCATCAGATTGCCTATGCTCTCGGCATCCCTCACAACGAGCTTGACTTTATCTGCGCCGGAATTAACCATCAGACCTGGTACATATCAATAAAGCACAGGGGCAGAAAAATCGAAGCAGACGAGCTTCTCAAGGCGTATGAGTCCAAGCCCGACCTTGCAGAGCACGAAAAGGTACGAATAGATATTCTGCGCCGCTTCGGATATTATTCAACCGAGTCAAACGGACATCTCTCCGAGTATCTTGCGTGGTACCGTAAGCGTCCGGACGACATAAAGAACTGGATAAGCCTCGATGAATGGCATTTCGGCGAAACCGGAGGATATCTCCGCGTCTGCGTTGAGGGCAGAAACTGGTTTGAAACCGACTTCCCGAACTGGATGAAGGGCGAGCCGAAAAAATATATCCCAGAGCAAAGAAGCTCGGAGCACGGCTCATACATAATAGAGGGTCTTGAAACCGGCAGACGTTACAGAGGCTGCTTCAATGTCGTCAATAACGGTTCAATCACAAACCTGCCGGACGACTGCATAGTCGAAGTCCCCTGCTATGTTGACGGAAACGGCGTTTCCGTTGCAAGGGTAGGAGAGCTTCCGCTCGGTTGCGCCGCAGTATGCTCGCAGAGTGTATGGGTACAGCGCCTTTCAGTTGAGGCTGCCGTACACGGCGATGTAAAGCTTCTCAAGCAGGCGGCTATGCTTGACCCGCTCACCGGGGCGGTATGCAACACTCCGGAAATCTCACAGATGGTTGACGAGATGCTGATAGCCGGTGAACAATGGCTTCCGCAGTACTCCGACGCCATACGCGACGCAAAGGCGTATTTTGCGCGCGGAAATGTGATTCCCACACGCAGCGACTATGCCGGAGCTGCAAGACTTCACACAAAGACCGTGGAGGAAATGGCACGTGACAAGGCTGCCGCCACAGCCAACGCCGACGCTGCAGACAAGGGAAACCTTAAAAAGTAAGGGGGCTTTAACACAATGGCTGAATGTCCTAACTGTCAATACAAGCTCAAGCCCTGGGATGTCAAGGCTGAATGTCCGAAATGCGGAATAAATATCCCTAACTACAACTGGGAAAATCGCCTTGACGAGGACTCTGAGAAAGCCGAGCTGGCATTGAAAAAATTCGGTATCACATGGTCCCATTTCAAAAGCGCTCTTTTCGGCAGGAAGCTCCGAATTGTACGGTTTGTATGCACATTTTTGCCGCTTATTGCGCTGATTTTGCCGCTTGCAACCGGCAGCTTTTCCGCACCCTTTATTGAGCGTCCGGCGCAAACAATAAGTCTGCTCAACATAACGCTTAAAATGATAACCGCGATAGATATAGGCGCCGCCGTAAAGCTTTTCTCGTCTGAAATAATCGGCTCCGCCGTGCTTCTGATGATGATTTGTGTTGTTCTGCTGTATCTGGCGGTGGTGTTCGGAGTTTTGAACTTCGTTTTTGTGCTTATAAACGCCCCTCGCATGAAAACCCGCAGCAATGCCGTGCTTTCCGCGCTTGCCGCTGTGTGCTTTGCGGCCGCCGGAATACTGTTCTGCGTTTTTAAATCCATACCGATTGTAGGTCAGCTCGGACTTTTTACCGGCAGCATCTCATACGGAATATTTGTCGGAATCGCGTTGTTTATGCTGAATGTTGTTCTGAACATTATTGTGGGAATCGGCTGCAAAAAGCAGCTCGCGGACGAGCTGAAAAAAGAAAACGAAGCCAACGTCTGAACCGTGTATTTTTTGCGAACATCTTCCCATACTAATCACGGGACGGTGTGCGCTATGACAAAGATTTTTATATACGGCAAAAACGAAGATAAATCAATCTCACGCAGGCTCCTCCCCGTCCTTTTCGGACTCGGAGGAGCTGTTCATATCTGTGACGGCAGCGTCACCGAAAACTCACGCTCCGGCGTCCGCTTTCTTATATATGAAACAGACACCCTGCGTTCACTCAACGCAAGCGAGGGCGTGTTTATATTCAAGGCCGAGCAAACCTCCTCACTGCCGGCGATAGGCGCTCAGAATGCGCTTGTGTGTATCGCGCGCGCGGATGATGCGCTGACCATGAAAAAGCTTGCTTTTTTGCAGGTTCCGGCAATAGTCTGCGGAAGCTCCCCACGGGACAGTGTAAGCATATCAAGCGTAAACGGCGAGAGCATATCCGTAAGCGTCCAGCGCACTCTGACGGCTCTCGACGGCAGCGACATTCTTCCGTGTGAAATAAAAGCGGAATTCACCGGAGAGTTTGACGCCTATCCGCTGCTTGCGAGCGCCTCGGTGCTTCTGCTGTGCGGCATAAAAAGCGACGAAACACTCCGCCTGTGAGCGCAAAAAAAGGCTGCCGCATCATCTGTGCGGCAGCCTTTATTATTGTTTCTTGTGTTTATTTCCTGCCCTTAAACAGGTCAAGTATGTCCGTAAGGTCATCATCGTCATTGCCGTAACCGCTGTTGATATCAGCAGAGGAATCAGCTTCAACGTTCTCTGACTTCGGGGGCTTCTTGGCGGTGCCGTTAAGCTCTGTGCCGAAGCCTGTGGCGATAACGGTTATAACCATCTCGTCATCAAGGCTCTCATCAAAGGATACACCGAAGATGATGTTCGCGTCCTTGTCGGCTGCATCGTGAACTATCTGCGCAGCGGCATCGACCTCTTCGAGGGTTATATCCGAGGACGAGGAGATGCTTATGATAACACCCTTTGCTCCCTGAATGGTGGTCTCAAGCAGCGGGCTGTTGATAGCGTCCTTTGCGGCAGCCTCAGCTTTATCCTTACCTGTTGCACGGCCGACACCCATGTGAGCATAGCCGGCGTCCTTCATAACTGCCGTAACATCGGCAAAGTCAAGGTTTATAAAGCCAGGGATGGTGATAAGCTCGGATATGCTCTTTACGCCCTGACGGAGAACATCATCAGCCTTATCGAAGGCATTCTGAAGGGTGATTTTCTGGTCGGAAACGAGTTTAAGACGCTCATTGGGGATAACAATAAGGCTGTCAACATGCTGTGCGAGCTCTGCAATGCCCGACTCAGCCTGATTCATTCTGACCTTTCCCTCAAAGACGAAGGGCTTGGTGACAATGCCGACAGTAAGTATACCCTTTTCCTTTGCCATTGCTGCGATTTCGGGGGCTGCACCGGTTCCGGTTCCGCCGCCCATACCCGCAGTAATAAACACCATATTCGCACCGCTGAGTGCCTCGGCAATCGCCTCATGGCTCTCCTCGGCTGCCTTCTGGCCTACCTCGGGATGCGCACCTGCGCCTCTGCCGCCGGTGACCTTCTCGCCTATCTGAATTTTATGGGTAGCCTCGGAATAGTTGAGCACGTGCTTATCGGTGTTAACTGCTATGTACTCAACGCCGTTTACTCCCGAACGCACCATACGGTTAACAGCGTTTCCGCCGCCGCCGCCCACGCCTATAACCTTTATGCTGGTTACGACCTCATCGTTTGCAATCTCGAATGCCATTTTACATCCTCCATATCATCATGAAAATATAAACATACGTATTTAATCTTAATTACAACCTATAATAACATGCTTTTCCGCGGATTTCAATAAAAATAATAAAAAGAATGCGAAAATTTTCATTTTTTTGTATTTTATCCGATTTCTCTTTGGCTTTTCGACACTAATTACGCCGCGGGTACTGTTGTTGATGTAATCTGCTGCTCCGGACTTGCGGTTGTGCTCTCTGCGGTATTAACGGTTGTTTCCTCCGGACCGACATACGCTCTGCCGTCTATTGTAAGATTTATAACTCCTCTGAGCTGGGGATTCCTTTGATTTTCCTTTTCTATACACTCGGCTGCAAGCCGGAGCTTGCGCTGCATATCGGCGGCAGGCCCGAGTCTGAGTGTCAGACGGTTATCATAAACCAGACGCAGTGAAAGACTGTCCGACACACACATCTCCGTAATTCCGTCAAACGAGTACTCATCGAGCGCCTTCAGAATGCTTTTTATGCTCTCAAGAGCCTCCTCCTGACTCAGAACAATGGTTTTGCCGGGAGTCGCCTCCAGTATTTCGACATCATTTATCACAGCGCTGTTGTCCGCCGGAGTTATCGAGGAGGTGCTCAGCACCTTCCCGTCCTCATTTATGAGAGCGTAGGCATCGTTAAACGGTATTGCCGCACGCTCCGCGGTCTCCTCGACAATGAGCACGAGCGTACCCGGCAAGCGCCTCTTAACCGTAAGCTTTCCTATATACGGCAGAGTCGTCTGAACATTACTTACAGCCATCTCCGAATCAAATAAAAACAGATTCTTGCCCATTTCTATTTTCGCAGCCGCCGTTATCTCCTCATCTGTATAAATGGCCGAATTTTCTATCTGAACCTTATCTATGTGGAAAAACACGGTCAGCGACAGCGCTATCCCCACTCCGGCAAACGCCACGAGCAGAACGGTATATATGATTATCTGCCGCCTTTTTCGCTTGCGGCGAAGATAGAGCGCCCGCGCTCTGCGCCTCTCGTCGCCCGACATAGGCTCTCCGTCCGGTCTTGTGTATACTCTTTGATTTCCCGACATTTTTTTCATTCCCTTCAGAGGATGTGCTATGCTTTCCTTTTCACGCTTGCACCGAGCGCACACAGTATTTCCTCGAATGACTCATATCCCCTGTCAATATGATGGATATCCGATACCTCGGTAATTCCTTTTGCTGCGAGCCCCGCAAGCACAAGCGCAGACCCTCCCCGCAAATCCGGCGAAACAACCGATGCTCCGGTCAGATACGGTACACCCTGTATTACAGCCATTCTGCCCTCGGTTTTTATGTCCGCACCCATGCGTATAAGCTCCGCAACGTGCTTAAAGCGGCTCTCGAATATGTTCTCTATTATCACGCTTGTTCCGTCGGCAACCGCCGTAAGCGCCATTATGGGCGCCTGTATATCGGTTGGAAAGCCCGGATAAGGCATGGTTGAAATTTTATGTATGCGCCTTATTCTCGGCGGAGCGGTAAGCTCAAGCTCCCGCCCCTTTATGTTGATTTCACAGCCCGCTTCCTCAAGCACGGGGAATACCGGCCCGATGTGTGCGGGTATTATATCCTTTAAAATTATCGTTCCGTGGGTCATAGCCGCGGAAAACATATAGGTTGCGGCAGCTATGCGGTCGGGTATGACCGTATGCTCGGTGCCGGAGAGGGAGTCTACTCCGGCAACGGTTATTATCCCCTCGCCCCCGCCGTGGATTCTTGCCCCGCAGCCGTTGAGGAAATCCGCAAGGTCGCTTATTTCCGGCTCTCTCGCCGCATTTATTATCGTGGTTGTACCGCGGGCGGTTGCCGCGGTGAGCATTATGTTCTCCGTAGCTCCAACGCTCGGAAACGCCAGTGTTATTTCTGTGCCCCTGAGTGCATCAGGAACAGAGCATTCGAGTCTGCCGTGCTCCTCGGCTATCTCAACACCGAACTTTTTTATTGATGATATGTGCAGGTCTATCGGACGAAGCCCTATCTCACAGCCGCCCGGCGTGGATATCTCCGCTCTGCCGCTCCTGCCTATTATGGCGCCGAGAAATATCACTGAGGAGCGCATTTCCCGCATGAGCGTATCCGGTATATCGAAGGCGTTTACTCCCGTGCTGTCCACAGTAACCGTGTGTCCCTCACGCATAACCGAGCACCCAAGATGCTCAAGAATTTTTATTGTTACATCCGTATCCGAAAGCAGAGGGCAGTTATGTATCACACTGACTCCGTCTACCAGAACGCACGCCGCCAATATCGGCAAAACGCTGTTTTTTGAGCCTTGAATCTTTATTTCTCCGCGCAGCCGCCTGCCGCCCTCGACGATGAATTTCCCCATGCTCGCACGCTCCTTCGCATAAAAGAGAGCGCAGGGCAGTATTTTGCCCCGAACGCCTCACTGCTCTCATATTATGCCGTGCGCGCATACGGTGTTACGATTTACTTTTGCTGTGCAAGCTCGGTTATGATGTCCGCAATTTTCTTCTGGGCATCGCTTACCGACAATTTTTTGGCATTTTCCCCGAGACGTGCAAGGGCGTTTGCATCCGCCAGAAGTGTCTCGACCTCGCTTATTATGCGCTCGGGTGTAAGCTCCTTTTCCTCTATTATCACCGCAGCACCGTTTTCAACAAGCGCCATTGCGTTGTGATACTGATGATTCTCCGCCACGTTCGGAGAGGGTATGAGAATCGACGCCTTACCGAGAGCCTCTATTTCCGAAAGCGAGGACGCACCCGCGCGGCCGATTACAAGATCCGCCGCAGAAAGGCATCGCGCCATATCGTCTATGTATTCCCTTATTGTGATGTCCGGATTTCCCTCCACATCAACGCCGCGTTTTTTAAGCTCGTCCGGAACCCAAAGACCGTATTGTCCGGTGGCGTGAATGTAGTGACAATCCTTTTTTTCGTGCCTTGCGGCTATAAGCTCTACAATCGCATTATTTATCGACATTGCGCCGAGACTGCCGCCCATGGAAAGGATGAGCGGACGGTTGTCAAGCTTCAGCTGTGCACGCGAAAAATCCCTGTCCGCTTCAAGCAGCTCACCGCGAACCGGAAGCCCTGTAACCACCGGAGCATTCCTGCATTCAAGATATTTTTCTGCTTGAGGAACGGTAAGCATAACGCTGTCCGCCATTTTGGCAAGAGCCTTGTTTGTGACTCCGGGGAAGGCGTTCTGCTCGTGTATTGCCGTTTTTATACCCATTTTTGCCGCTGTACGGACAACGGGACCTGTCACATAGCCTCCGAAGCCGACTACAACATCGGGCTTGAAGTCCTCAATCAGCTTTTTTGAACGCTTTGTGGCAAATGCAAGATTTTTAAGCGTACCGAGGTTTCTTTTCAGATTCTCAAGCGACGGCTTGCGCTGAAAGCCGCTCATTTTTATTGTTTTAAATGCGTAACCGGCAGCGGGTACAAGACGCGCCTCCATTTTGTCGGGCGTTCCCACAAACAGTATTTCCGTATTTTTATCCCTTGCGCGCAGCTCGCCTGCGGCGGCAAGCGCCGGGTTTATATGTCCGCCGGTTCCTCCGGCAACAAACATTATACGCATAAATTCAATCTCCCGCCTTGTTTTGTTTTACCCTTGAGCCTGTGCGCGCCGGAGCGGGCGCGTCCGCCTTGGGTAATCGTGAATATCTTGAAACACCGAGAACTATACCCATCTCAAAAAGCAGTATACACAACGAGGTACCTCCGGCGCTGAAGAACGGCAAGCTTATTCCGGTATTGGGAATGGTATCCGTAACAACCGCAATGTTCAGTGCCGCCTGCAAGCCGACCTGAAAAACTATTCCTATCGAAAGCAGCGCTCCGAAGCGGTCACGCGCCTTCATTCCTATTACTATACCGCGCCATACCAGAAGGATAAACAGAATTATTATTATTGCCGCTCCTATAAAGCCGAGCTCCTCGCATACGATTGAGAAAATAAAGTCATTTTGCGGCTCGGATACATAAAGATGCTTTTGCTTGGAGTTGCCGAGCCCTTCACCGAGGAAGCCGCCCGAGCCTATTGCATAAAGCGATTGATTTATCTGCCAGCGCTTGTCGCCGGGGGAATAATCCTTGTCGAGCCACGCCGTTATTCTCTCCCCCGCATAGTTTTCAAGCAGCTGCGGATTGAGCACGAAAATTATTATCATCAGTATGGCAAGCGTGCCTCCGATTATAAACCAGTGAGATTTAAATTCGCCCATCCACAGCATTACCACGCCTATCGCGAGGATGAGTACAGTGCCGGAAACGTGATTTTCGGCATACACAAGTCCGGCTATAAAAACTATTACGCCGCCATATATAAACAGTGAGGTGAGCGACTTGTAAACGGTAATTTTTCCGTTTGTAATCCCCTGAATTTTTTTCGCCCACTCAGATTCAACCGGAATTTTACCGACTATCTTCTTGTGGTCCTTATCCATACCCCACGCGCAGAAAAGTATAAGTGCAAGCTTTGCGACCTCGGAGGGCTGAAACGTGCCTATACCCGGAACCGGTATCCAGCGCTTGAAACCCGGAACCTGCTCAGGAACAAGAAGAACTATTCCCAGCAGCAGCACCGCAACGCCTATACCTATTACAGCGCCGATTTTTAAATACTCATACTTGATTTTTGAAATTGCGAACATTGCAACAATTCCTATAAGTGCAAACTCCAGCTGCTTGACAAAGTAAAAGGTGCTGTCGCCGTGTTCATAATAATAGGCATAGGTATAGCTTGCGGAAAACAGCATGACAAGACCTATCGTGAGCAATGTCAGCACAAGCACCAGAAAGGTTATGTCGAAGCCGCTCTCGGCAATATATTCACTTAATATTCCGCGCTTACGCGCCGGTTTCGCCTTTTCCATAACCGTTCTCCCATTTTTTCTTATTACTTTATATTTCCAAAATATACAAGTAATATTCCGGCAACACCGCCGATTGCGTTCACGAGGGTAAATATTTTTACGATTTTCTTTTCCTTCCAGCCGCACATCTCGAAATGATGATGTATGGGTGCCATTTTAAATATTCTTTTCCCGTGTGTAGCCTTGAAATATGATATCTGGATTATGTCGGACGCAAACTCTATAACATAAATTATCCCTATCGGTACGATTATCAGCGGGCAGTCAATAGCGTACGCCGCGGCGATTATCATGCCTCCGAGGAACATTGAACCGGTATCTCCCATCATAACCTTTGCAGGATTCCAGTTCCATATAAGGTATCCGGCGCAGGAGCCTGCGAGTGCGGCACACAGCATACTCACTCCGAGGTTGTTGCGAAGATATGCGACCACGAGCAGCGCAACAGCGGCGCTGACGGTAACCGAGGCGCACAGTCCGTCCACTCCGTCGGTGAAATTAACCGCATTTGTAACACAGTATATGACGAATATTCCGAAAAACCAGAAGAAAATTTTCAGGTCAACCATTCCGAAAAACGGTATGAACATATATGTTGCACCGACGCTGTAAAGCGTTCCGAGGTATACAATCGAAACAACCAGCTGTGCAAAGGTTTTCTGGACAACCGTAAGTCCGAGATTTCTCTTCTTTACCGCCTTTATAAAATCATCCGCAAAGCCTATCAGCGCAAAGGCAAACGCCATAAGTATTCCGCCGTAAAACTTGACCTTGGCGGCGGAAGCGTTGACCGCGTTGCCCGTCACTATATCGCCGCCGATAATTCTGTCGGTTATAATTACGGCTGCGCACGCAACAACGAGCGCCGCCATAAACATCAGTCCGCCCATTATCGGTGTGCCCTGCTTTTTTTCATGCCATTTAGGGCCTATATCCAGTATTGTCTGCCCGAAGCTCAGCTTATGCAGCCACGGTATTATAACGTACCCCAACAGGAACGCAACAACGAAGCCTATAACCGCCGCCATTGACCATGCAATATAAATATTCATTCCGAAACTTCAATCCTTTCCTTTATCTCCTCGGCAATATCCTCTGTTTTCATCGAACGGCTGCCCTTGAAAAGCACACAGTCCCCGTCGCGCAGCAGTTCGTATAAGGTGTTTGCAAGCTCGTGCTTATCTGTAAAAAACGACGAAAAATAGATTCCGCTTTCAAGCGCGCTTTTTACCGCCGCCTTTGTGTACTCCCCGAAGCCGAGCAGCACATCCGCACCCGCGCTTGCTGCATGTCTGCCTATGTCGGCATGTGCTTTTTCGGATATTTCCCCTAATTCGAGCATATCGCCCATCACGATTATCGCACGTCCGCTGCCCTTGAGCGAAACGAGAGTATCTATCGCCGCCCGCATCGAGTCGGGATTTGAATTATAGCAATCCTCAATAAAGGTTTTTGTGCCTACCCTGCCGACGCGCTGACGCATACCCTCGACCTTGAAATTCTTTATCGCCTTTGCCGCGTCATTCAGGCTTATACCGCAAAGACTTCCTGCTGCCGCGGCGGCGAGAGCATTGTAAACGTTATGCTTGCCGGGTACCGGCACAAAGAAATCCGCCCTTTCTTCTCCGCACACCGCAGTAAAACGCATTCCGTCATCATGGGCTGTTATATTCTCCGCCGTAAAGCTGCATTTCGGGTTGTTTATGCCGTAATAAATGATTTTTCTTGTATCCGATTCAACACCCGAAAGCATGTCGTCATCACCGTTGAGTATGAGAGGCGCGTCCTGTGCCATGCCGTCAAGTATTTCAAGCTTTGCGGCAAGTATACCCTCACGCGAGCCGAGATTGCCTATGTGTGCAACCCCGATATTGGTTATCACGGCGGCAGTCGGGGCACCCGCCAGACTCAATTTAGATATCTCCCCCGAATGGTTCATACCCATCTCAAGCACAGCCGCACTGTATGTACCGTCAAGCCCGAATATGGTTTTGGGAACCCCGATTTCGTTATTCAGATTCCCCTCGGTGCGAAGCGTTCTAAACGCGCTTGAAAGCACCGTATATATCATACCCTTTGTGGTTGTCTTTCCGACGCTGCCGGTAAGTGCAATTACGGGTATGTTAAACCGTCTTCTGTAGCCCCCTGCGATATCCAGCAAGGCCTGTGTGGTGTTTTTTACATTTATCACCGGCACATCGCAATCGACCTTTTTGTGCGCGAGCACAGCCGCCGCACCGTTTTCAACCGCTTTTTTGCAGTAATCATGTCCGTCAAAGCTTTCGCCCTCTATTGCGACAAAAAGCTCACCCGGCTCAACCGTACGGCTGTCCGTTGAAATACCGCACACCGAAAGGTCGCTGTCGGTATATGCCGAGCAGTAAGAAGCTATATCCTTTAAAGTTATTTTCTCCAAAAAGCTTCACCCAATCTCATCAATTATTTCCGATATCTTTTTACGTTCGTCAAAATCTATTTTTTCCGTACCGAGTATCTGATAGGTTTCGTGCCCTTTGCCGGCAAGCAGTACCGTGTCGCCCGTCTGAGCCTGTGTAAGCGCACATTTTATTGCGGAGGTTCTGTCTGCCATGCTGATAATCGCGGCATCCGTCTCGTCTATTCCGGACATTATTTCGCGTATTATTTCAAGCGGCGCCTCCGTGCGCGGATTGTCCGAGGTGATTATAACCATATCCGAAAGCTCCGAGGCTATACGCCCCATAACGGGCCGCTTTGTTCTGTCCCTGTCGCCTCCGCAGCCGAAAACCGTAATAAGCTTGCCGGTTTTAAAGCCGTTTATCGCGGTGAGCACCTTTTCCAGTCCGTCGGGGGTATGTGCGTAGTCGATGATAACCGTAAAATCTCTTCCGGTTTCAACGACCTCCATTCTCCCCTTTATGCCGTGGGTACGCTTTACCGCCTCAAGCACGTCATGAAAATCCTCACCGAGTTGTATGGCGCATACCGCGGCGCCCATTGAATTATATACGGAAAACATACCCGGAACACAACAGCTTACTCTGCCTATATCCTCACTGCAAACAAGCTCATATTCCGCGCAGTCTCTTTTCAGACGCACATTTTTCGCCGTATAATCGGATTCGTCCGTGTTCACCGAGAACGAAACCGTCCGGCAGTCAAGTCCGTCTGTCATGCGTCCGGCGGAGGCATCGTCAAGATTCACTATCGCAATATCCGTCTGCTCGAAAAGCCGGCGTTTTGCAAGAAAATAGTTTTCCGCTGTTTTATGATAATCAAGATGGTCCTGCTCAAGATTTGTAAATACAGCCGCCTCAAAACGGCATCCGTCCACGCGATGCTGGTCAAGAGCCTGCGAGGAGACTTCCATAATACAAAACTCACAGCCCTGCGCCACCATCTCGGCAAACATATTGTTAAGGGTGTACGGCTCGGGTGTGGTGAGTCCCGAGGGATAGTCCCGCTCCCCCGCCATGTTCTTCACCGTACCCATAAGGCCGCACCTGTGTCCGAGATTTTCAAGGATTTCCTTGAGAAAGAATGCGGTGCTGGTTTTACCGTTCGTGCCGGTTATGCCTATCAGACGCAGCTTTTTTGACGGGTTTCCGAAGAATTCCGCACACATGAGTGCGTAAGCCGAGCGCACATTCTCCACTATGACCGTGTTGCTTTCACCCGTATCGCTTTCTGCGACTATCGCCGCAGCGCCCATTTCAAATGCACGTCTTGCAAAATTGCTTCCGTCAAATTTCGCTCCGCGTATGCATACAAAAACCCAGCCTGGTTTTACGTCATCAGATTTATCCGTAACTCCGAGAATTTCACGGTCCGTATATTTATTAAGCACCTGCGTTCCTTTTAAAAGCTCAGATAACCTCATGATGTCACCTCTGTAAAATTAATCTGCTACCCCCGTATCCGTTTTAAAATAGACGGTTATTGTACTTCCGAGCTCTGCGAGCGTCCCCGCCTCCACACTCTGACGATAGGATATTACCTCTCCGCTGTTTTGGGATATACCCGTAATTTTTACATTAAAGCCCGAATTTGCCGCCTGGGCGTTTGCCTGTGAAACCGAAAGTCCCGTAAGCACCGGAACCGCTCCGGAGGTTGAAAGCCCCTCGGATTCGGTGTAAGCGACTATTACGCCGTTTTTCGGAAGTGTCTGTCCCTGTGCCGGAGTCTGGCTCACCACCATATTGCCGTCGCCCACTATTCTTGCGGTGAAGCCCTGGTTGGACAGCATCGACTTCGCCTCCGCCACCGTGCTGCCGACTATATTCGGAGCGGTTGCGTTCAGCTTTGAAAGCTCCTCCTGTGTATATCTCGGCTCCACATTGAGATATATCAGTGACTGCTCTAATACGCTGCCGGCTATGGGAGCGGCTATACCGCCGCCGCTGTGAACAGCACCCTGCGGCTCGTCAATTATTATGAGTATCGCTATTTTCGGGTCATCAGCCGGAGCAAAGCCGCTGAAGGAGGCTATAAACTGGCCGTCCGAGGTAAGCTTTTCCGAGGTTCCCGTCTTACCTGCGACTCTGTATCCCGCAACATAGGCGTTCTTACCGGTTCCGCCCTTGACAACCTCCTCCATAAGCGAGGCTGTTGTCTGAGCGGTCTTCTCCGATATAACCTGACGCCTAACTGTCGGCTCATGAGTATAAACGGTGTTTCCGCTCTGGTCGAGCATTGACGAAACGAGATACGGCTCCATGAGCTTGCCGCCGTTCGCTATTGAACCGACAGCAGTTATCATCTGTATCGGACTTATCTGGAAGGTCTGACCGAACGCACAGCTCGACAGCTCCGCTATTCCGAGGCGCGCCTGAGTGTAATAAGTCACATTGGCGGCGGGAACAGCCTCTCCGGGAAGGTCTATATTTGTAGGCTCGGTAAAGCCGGTTGCCTCGAAATATTTAAAGAATTTTTCAGAGCCGAGCTTCTGTCCCACCGTTATGAAGTACGGGTTACAGGAGTTTTTAAGCCCCATCTTCAAGTCCTGCGAGCCGTGTCCGGTGAGTCTGCTGCAATGGATTATGTTCGGTCCGACCTTGATTCCGCCTGTGCAGCTGTAAGTGAAGCTCTCATCTATTACGCCTTCCTCAAGAGCGGCAGCCATGGTTATAACCTTGAAAACCGAGCCGGGCTCATAGGTGTCGCTTATTGCGCAGTTTCGCCACTGTCTGAACTGCATATTGGTGGCAAGATTTGTCTTTTCCGTGTCATCTGCGGCAGCCTCGGACTGCTGCTGAAGCTCAAGGGAAAGCCGCTCGTTGTATATTTTAAACGGCTCGTTGAGGTCATAATCCGGCTTTGAGGACATTGCAAGCACCGCGCCGGTTTCAACGTCTGTGATTATTCCGTACGCCCCCGTTGCGTCGTTGTCGATGAGTGCCTGCTCAAGAGCTTTTTCAAGATAATACTGTATGGTTTCATCGATGGTGAGCACAAGGCTGGTTCCCTGCTGGGCATCGTAGGTGGTTTCATACTCATTCGGAAGCGCGCCGGCAAGCGCGTTCTTTGCCGAAATTATTCTTCCGGGGATGCCGGTAAGAGAATCGTTGTATTTAAGCTCAAGTCCGTAACGCCCGACTCCGTCGTTACCGGTGAAGCCTATAACCGAGGACGCAAAGCTGCTGTAGGGATAATAGCGCTTTGTGTCGGGGTCTATGCATACTACTCCGTAAAGATTGTTTTCCTTGATAAAGGCGCTTATCTGCTCCTTTTGCACCGTTTCGACCTGACCCTTTATCTTCTCGTAGCTGTATTTTACGTTCTCTGTCTTTTTCCTTACTGTTTCCTCTGAGACACCGAGTATTGACGTAAGTCCGCTTATCACAGCTTCCTTCTGGGTATCGTTCTTGATTTTTGACGGGTTTATATATATCAGCCATGCTCCGGCGCTCTGCGCTATTATTTTTCCGTTTGAATCGTATATCGTTCCTCTGTCGGCACTGATAACGGTATCACTCAGCTGCTGCTCCTGGGCGCGCTGCTGATATTCATCGCCGTGAAGAAGCTGTATTCTAAATAGCGAAACAAGCCCCGCGCCAAAGCCCACTATAAAAAGAAGTGCTGCGGCGATGAGCGAACGCTGTGCAAGTTTTCTTGATGGAGCAGCCATGATATTTTGTCCTTTCCCGGCTCAAAAAAGCGGTTTTTGCCGCATTTTGTCTTATGCCTTAAAAATCAAGGCGACGAGAGTCAAGTATTCTTAACTCTCGTTCCTTAATAGATATTTTTATGTTAAAAAATATATGCCAGCTTTTCCTTTATTTTTGCGAAGAATGAAGCATTTTGAAGTTTTTTTCCGCCGGAGAGAACAACCTCGTCACCCTCGGAGAGGTCAATATAGGTTATCTGATAATTCTCCGCCTTCACCATTCCGAGCGTATCCTCGGCGTAGCTCTCGACCTTATCCATGGAAACCTTTGATGAAAGCTCCATACTCAGCCTGACATTTTCGCTTTGTATCGCGGTGATGTTCTTCTGAAGGCGTGTTATCTCGCGCTGTGCCTCGTCCGCCTGGACTCTCGTATAGATTATCGCCGCAACAAAGGTGAGCATGCAAAGCGACACCGAGAGCACCTTTAGCATCCTGCGTCTGTATATTGCCGCCTCCTGACGGGTTTGCCGGTGTGACTGCGGCTTCTTTTTCACCTGCCGCAAAGGCGGAGACGCGGCGGGCTGCTTTCCGGGTACAGCCGCCGTACTCGTTACGGTCTGAGGTTCAAACAGCGAGAGGTCGTATGCCTCTGTTCCGATGTATGACTCCATATTTCTTTCCCCTTTTTGTTATGCGGAGCTGAAAATCCGCTCTTATAATCTCTTTACGGTGCGAAGCTTTGCGCTTCGGCTGCGGTTGTTTTCTCCGAGCTCGCGTTCATCTGCGGTAAAGGTTTTTCCCTGCTTGCCCGCCGGCGTTTTACCGCACACGCAAATCGGGAAATCCGGAGGACACGTGCATCCCGTGCAGAAGGATGAAAATGCCCGTTTTACTATTCTGTCCTCAAGTGAATGAAAGCTGATTACGGCAAGTATGCCGCCTGTGTTGAGTGAGAAGAACATATCCTTGAGCGCTCCGGGAAGCATATCAAGCTCACCGTTAACCGCTATTCGCAGAGCCTGAAAGGTCTTTCGCGCCGGATGCCCCTCGCGTCTTACCGCTGCCGGCACTGACGCCTTTATGATTTCGGCAAGCTCCAAGGTGGTCTCCAGGGGCTTGTCCTGTCTTGCCTTAACTATATTTCTTGCTATACTTCTGGAAAATTTCTCTTCGCCGTATTCAAAAATGATACGTGCAAGCTCCGCTTCCGGTAAGGTGTTCACGAACTGCGCCGCCGTTATACCCTCGCGGCTCATCCTCATATCGAGAGGCGCATCGCTGTGGAACGAAAAACCGCGCTCAGGTGTATCAAGCTGATGCGAGCTCACTCCGAGGTCCGCAAGAATCCCGTCAACACCGTCTGACTTCAAGTCGCACAATATATTTTTTATTTCCGAAAAATTTCTGTGAATAACCGCAACTCTGCTGTCGGATGAAAAACGGTTTTTGAGCACCTCAACAGCATCCGGGTCCCTGTCAACACATATAAGAGAGCCGTTCGCGCCGAGTTTTTCAAGTATTGCGGAGGAATGTCCGCCTCCGCCCGCCGTAACGTCAACATAAATGCCGTCCGGCTTTATTGAAAGAGCGGAAACAGTCTCCTTGAGAAGCACCGGTGTGTGCGAAAAGTCCACGCTGTCCGCTCCCCTCTTTTAATAATGTATGCCCACCGCCGTATCGCTGCCGGAGCATTCCTTTTCCGCCTCTGCGAGAGCCTGCTCCCACTTGGCGGCATCCCATATTTCTATGCGGTGCCCAGAACCGAAGATTACGACCTCCCGTTCAAGCCCCGCGTATTCGCAAAGCTTCTGACCGATAGTGATACGCCCCTGCTTGTCCGGTTCAACGCGCATAGCGCCGACAAGCGCAAAGCGCTGCCTCTGACGCGCCGCCTCCGAGGGCGGAAGATTATGAAGCTCCTCACAGATTTCCTCCCAGCGCTCATTGGTGTATGCATAAATACACTTGTAAGAGTCGGGCGATTTGCACAGCATAAAGGATTCGCCGAGGTCATCCCTGAATTGTGCCGGGATGAACAGGCGTTTTTTCTGGTCAATATTATGTTGGAAATCACCGTAGAAGGACATTTTGCGGCTCTCCATTCACCTTTTTGTGGGAATTTGCTCTTTTTTGATGCTTTTTCCACCACTATTGCTCATATTATAACCGCTCACACATGAAATTGCAATAGTTTTTTTATATTTTTCAGACAAATCATAAAAGAAAAAACGCAAGGTGCGAATTCACCCTGCGTTTCATGGTTTTATTATTCGTGTGCGGCGCACAAAATAAAAGCCGCACGAACCCAAGTCCGTGCGGCAATATTATTTCGTTAAAGCTTACAGCTCCGCAAAATATTTGATGGTTCTGACCATCTGGCTGGTGTAGGAGTTCTCGTTGTCATACCACGAAACCACCTGTACCTCGTACAGACCGTCTGCAATCTTCGCAACCATTGTCTGAGTTGAATCGAAAAGCGAGCCGTATCTGATGCCGATGATGTCGGAGGAAACTATCTGGTCCTCATTGTAGCCGAAGGATTCGCTTGCAGCAGCCTTCATGGCGGCATTTATGCCTTCCTTGGTTACGTCGTCGCCCTTGACAACAGCGGTAAGAAGTGTGGTTGAGCCTGTCGGTACGGGAACGCGCTGTGCGGAACCGATAAGCTTGCCGTTAAGCTCGGGGATAACAAGGCCGATTGCCTTTGCAGCACCCGTTGAGTTGGGAACGATGTTGACAGCAGCCGCTCTGGCTCTTCTGAGGTCACCCTTTCTGTGGGGGCCGTCAAGAACCATCTGGTCGCCGGTGTATGCATGGATTGTAGCCATGATACCGCTCTGGATGGGAGCGTAATCGTTAAGAGCCTTTGCCATGGGAGCAAGGCAGTTGGTGGTGCAGGAAGCAGCTGAGATGATGGTATCGGAAGCTTTAAGAGTCTTCTCGTTAACGCTGAAAACGATGGTGGGAAGGTCATTGCCTGCGGGAGCGGAGATGACAACCTTCTTTGCGCCTGCATCTATATGAGCCTGGCTCTTTTCCTTCGAGCAATAGAAGCCTGTGCACTCGAGAACGACATCTACGCCGATTTTGCCCCAGGGAAGGTCGGCTGCGTTCTTCTCTGCATAGATTATGATTTTCTTGCCGTCAACCGTGATTGAGCCCTCGCCCGCCTCTACGGTGTGGCCGTCATATCTGCCCTGTGCGGAGTCATACTTAAGAAGATGTGCAAGCATTGCAGCGTCCGTAAGGTCGTTGATTGCGACAATTTCGTAACCCTCTGCGCCGAACATCTGGCGGAACGCAAGACGGCCTATTCTGCCGAATCCGTTAATTGCAACTTTTACTGACATGATTTTGTCCTCCTGATTTTTATTGTATTCTTGCTTTGCCGTTATATTTTACCTCTATTGCCGTAATTATGCAAGAACTTTGTTATAATTTTAACCGACTTTTACAAACTTTTGGCATTTTGACATATTTTTTGAAGTTTCACGCGAAAAATGCGTATAATATTTCCAAAAGCCGTCAGTTGACAACGTTCTGCACTTCTCCGGCGATAAAAGCTCTTACATTTGACACGAATATATTCATAAGCCTCTCGCGCGTTTCAAAGCCCGCCCACGCTATATGAGGAGTAAGAATACAGTTTTTCGCCGTAAGCAGCGGGTTTTCCACCGTGGGCGGCTCAATTGACAACACATCCGCCGCCGCACCTGCAATTTGTCCGGAATTCAACGCATCCGCAAGTGCTGCCTCGTTTACGACGCCTCCCCTTGAGGTATTTATCACAAACGCCGAAGGCTTCATTTTTGAGATGAAATCGCGGTTAAGCATACCCGTGGTCTCCCTGGTCAGCGGGCAATGAAGTGTTATAAAGTCCGAGCTGCTTATAACTGTATCTCTGTCGGTAAACTCCACTCCGGGAGCGTCCGGCTTTGCACCGGACGGGGTGAAGCAAAGCACACGCATATCCATAGCCAGCGCAATTCTTGAGACAGCCCTGCCTATTTTGCCGAAGCCGATTATTCCCAGCGTCTTTCCACTGACCTCTGTAAGCGGAGCCTTCCAGTAACAGAAATCCAGACATCTGCACCACTCGCCGTTCTTTACGGACTCATCATGCAGCGCCACGCGATTGCAAAACTCCAGAATATATGCAAAAACCAGCTGCGCTACGGCGTTAGTGGAATATGACGGAATATTTGAAACCGGTATTCCTCTCTCCCTCGCACAAGCACAGTCAACTATGTTATAGCCGGTTGAGAGCAGCGCTATGAATTTTACATCCGGCAGCTGTTCAAGCACCTCGCGTGTAATGGGTGTCTTATTTGTGACAACTATATCCGCCCCGGCGGCACGTTCAACGGCCAGCTCCGGAGGCGTACGGCTGTATACAGTCACATCGCACAGCTGCTCAAGCTCCTTCCAGCTTAAATCTCCGGGATTTTCCGCGTGAGCGTCCAGAATTACCGCCTTATATCTGCGATTTTCCATATCTGAGCCTTCCCTTCCGTGTTGTTTGCGAGCATTGTCGGTATGATGACAAAGGCTTTTTTAGCTGTTTTTCCATTCTTCCGAGGCCGGTTTTTGTTATTTTACCATATAGTTCAAAGTTTTTCCACATAAATGTAAAATATTTTCAAGTTTTATTTGACCGCGCCGCTTATATGGTATAAAATAGGAGTGTTATTGCAACGGAACACTCTCCCAATGTGAGGTGAATCTTATTGGCAGACGCCGCAGAGCTTAACAGGATACACAGAAGATATAAAATCCTGAATACGATATCCATAATTATGCTGTCCGCGGCGGCGGCACTCTTTATCTGGACGCTTATTGCAAAGATAGACATTATCCGAATACGCTATGAGGACCTTCAGGCAACACTGCTTGAATTCGAGGTGTTCATCACCTCCCTTCCGCGCAAATGGCTTGTCATACTTGCCATACTGCTCGTGTTTGCGCTCAAGTGCTTTGTCCCGATAATTCCGCTCTCCGCCATGTTTATAATGTCCGGCATGGTTTTCAAGGTTCAATACGCAACACTTATAAATATAGCCGGCTTCATATTACTCATGTCCATACGCTATGCCTGGGGCTGCAAGGTCGGTTCCGGTCAGGCGGGACGTTTGCTGAAAAAAAGCGAGCTGCTCACCGAGCTGCTGAAGCTTGAGGAAAACGGAAACGGAGTCATGCTTTTTTTGTTCAGGCTCATACCGGTAATTCCGGTAAACACCGTCAGCCAGCTCTACGGCTCGCTCAATTTCAACTACGAAAAATATCTGCTTATTTCTCTGCTCGGCTTTGCTCCGAGGATTATTTCATACAGCGTTATCGGCCGCCACGTCTACGACCCGTTTTCGGTAGGCTTCCTGCTCCCGATAATCATACTCCTGCTCATTTCCGGAATAGCCTTGCTTATCTTCAATATAATGCTTAAGAGCCTTAATTTGACCGAGAACAGCAAAAGAAGGGAAGAAAAAAATGGATAATCTTTACACTGTAAGAGAAAAAATCTCTATGGGGGCTTTCGATGACCGTCTTGAGCGCGTCTACGAAAGCAAGGCTGAGGTGCTCAGCCAGCGGGACCGATATATAGCGCTTGTTGACGATTTCGAGGAAATATTCGGCGCCCGCGACGGAATAAGATTTTTTTCCGCTCCCGGAAGAACCGAAATCGGCGGAAACCATACCGACCACAACCACGGCTGTGTGCTTGCGGCAAGCATAAACCTTGACGCAATCGCTGCCGCGGTACCGTCCGCGGGGACAAATAAAATACGCGTAAAATCCGCAGGCTACAATATGGATGTTGTGGACCTCAACGAGCTTACGCCGCAAAAAAGCGAGGAGGGAACCTCCGCGGCGCTGATACGGGGTATTTGCGCGCGCTTCAAGCAACTCGGCTATAACATAGGCGGCTTTGATGCAGCAACCGTTTCAAGAGTGCTTTCCGGCTCCGGGCTTTCGTCCTCAGCGGCATTCGAGGTACTTATCAGCACTATTCTCAACCACATGTTCAACGACGGAAAAATCTCCGCTGTTGAAATTGCAAAAATTTCCCAATATGCCGAAAACAAGTTCTTCAACAAGCCCTGCGGACTTATGGACCAAACCGCCTGCTCGGTGGGAGGCTTTGTAAAAATAGACTTTCAGGACACCGAAAATCCTGTGATAGAATCCGTGAATTTTGATTTCTCCCACAGCGGACACGTCCTGTGCATAATAGACACAGGCGGAAGCCACTCCGACCTCACCGATGAATACGCAGCCATTCGCAAGGACATGTGCTCGGTCGCTCAGGCTCTCGGAGGAGAGACTCTGCGTGACATCTCAAAAGAAAAATTTGATGATAATTTTGTTAAGCTGCGCCTGCTGCTCGGAGACCGCGCACTGCTGCGTTCGATGCACTTCTTTAAAGAAAATGAGCGTGTAGCGCTTGAGGCTCAGGCTCTTGAAAAGAATGACTTCAGTGCATTCAAAAAGCTTGTTATAGAGAGCGGACGCTCATCCTACATGTATAACCAAAACGTTTACGCCAAGGGAGCAACTGCCGAGCAGCCCGTAGCGGTTGCGCTTGCAATGAGTGAGACAATGCTCGCAGGCAAAGGCGCATGGCGCGTACACGGGGGCGGCTTCGCAGGAACAATTCAGGTATTCCTTCCCAAGGACATGCTCGGAAAATACATCAAGGCGATGCAAGGTGTTTTCGGCAAAAAGAGCTGCTACGTGCTCTCTGTAAGACGCACCGGCGGAGCGGAGATATAAACTTACGCATAAAAGTCTCCCTTCACGGGGAGACTTTTAAATTGAACTGAAAAATAATCGGGAGTAATAATATATGAACATATCCGAAATTCTCAGTAAACTGACCTCGGCAAGCGGCGTCTCCGGATGCGAATCGGAGGCGGCGGCGGTATGTGCCGAAATGCTTGCACAATTCGCAAAGGTAAGCATCTCGCCTCTCGGAAGCGTAGTGGGCGAAGCCGGGTGCGGCGATACGCACATACTGCTTGATGCCCACCTTGACCAGATAGGTCTTATTGTCACCGGAATCGACAAGACCGGATTTCTGCGCGTTGCAAAATGCGGCGGAGCCGACGCGAGAGTGCTCGCCGGACACGAGGTTACGGTACACGGCAGAGAAAAGCTTTTCGGTGTGGTGTGCTCAACACCTCCGCATCTCACAAAGCCCGAGGACAAAAACAAGGCCGTCGCCTTTGACAAGCTCGGTGTTGATATCGGGCTGTCCTTTGAACAGGCGTCAAAGCTTGTGTCCCCGGGTGACAGAATAACTCTGAACGGCAAATTCACTCCCTTGCTCGGAACGAGGGTATGCTCACCTGCGCTTGACGACAGGGCGGGTATAGCTGTAATTCTGCGTGCACTTGATATTCTCTCCGGCAAGGAGCATCACTGCCATATAACCGCGCTCTTCTCCGTACAGGAGGAGGTTTCCGGCGGCGGAGCATCCACCTCGGCGTTTTCATCGCGTCCGGACGAGGCGATTGCGGTTGACGTAAGCTTTGCGCTTGCACCCGATTGTCCTCCCGAAAAATGCGGAAGGCTCGGCGAAGGTGTAATGATAGGCTGCTCTCCGTGTCTTGACTCACACATGAGAACAGTTCTGCAGGAAATATGCGCGTCAAAAGCCATCCCCTCACAGACAGAGGTTATGGGCGGACGCACAGGCACAAATGCCGACGATATTTCTCTGTGCGCCGGTGGCATACGCACATCACTGCTTTCAATACCGCTGCGGAACATGCACACGGGTGCGGAAATAGCAGATACAGTTGACCTTGAAGCCGCCGCGCAGCTGATTGCGGAATATATTCTTTCAAAGGGAGGCGTGGAAAATGCTTGAGACGCTTAAAGCTCTGTGCTCGCTTGAGGGCATATCCGGAAACGAGGGCAAGGTGCGCGAGTATATAATTTCACGCATAGACGGAAAAGCCGAGTACTCGGTTGACCCGCTCGGTAACCTCATAGTGTTTAAAAAAGGTAAAAAAGCTTCTAAAAACAAGGTTATGCTTGACGCTCATACCGATGAAGTGGGGCTTATAATAACCTGCGTAACCGATGACGGACTTCTGAAATTCGACACCGTAGGCGGAATAAATCCATCGGTGCTGCTCGGACGCGCAGTCAGGGTCGGCAGCGGCGAAGCGGGCGGTGTAATCGGAGTAAAGCCCGTGCATCTGCTCAAGGAGAGCGAGGAAAACACCCTTCCGGAAATAAGCGATATGTATATAGATATCGGCGCCGCCGACAAGGCCGACGCGCTCAGACATGTATCCGCCGGAGATATCGCGTTTTTCGATTCCGAGCTTATCGAATTCGGAGATTCTAAAATAAAGGCGCGCGCACTCGATGACCGCGTGGGCTGCGCCGTTATGATAAAGCTTATAGAAAGCGACCTTGAATACGATGCATGGTTCTCCTTCTCCTCCCAGGAGGAGGTCGGAACACGCGGAGCGACAGCCGCTGCGTTTACAATTGCTCCCGATTATGCAATCGTGCTTGAAACCACCACCGCGGCGGATATAATCGATGTGCCCGCGGAAAGCCGCGTATGCCTTCTCGGCAACGGTCCGGCGGTATCGTTTATGGACAGAAGCACGGTATATGACAAAGAGCTTTTCAACACGGCATTCAGAGTTGCCGCCGAAAACGGAATAAAATGCCAGCCCAAGACCATGGTTGCCGGAGGCAACGATGCGGGAGCCATACACAAAAGCCGGGGCGGAGTGAAAACCGTAACGCTTTCGACTCCGTGCAGATATCTCCACTCTCCCTCATGCGTGATTGATTTCAATGATGCCGAGGATACTCTGCGTCTGGCAGGCGCACTTCTGACGGAGCTTTGCAATGCTTAAGCTGATGACGGATTCCGACGCATGTGAGCTTTCACGCTTTTGCCGTGAAAATCCGTTCGGACTTGCGGTTTGTTCTGCCGCAAGGCTTTACGGTACCGACTGCTCCTTTTGCAACGTCTGGCTCGAGTACCGTAACGAAAGCATTGTAAGTGCCGTGCTCAAGCTCGACACAGCAATCACACTGCATTTGAGCAACAGCTCGGACACGGACGAAGTGCTCGAATTCACACGCGCCGTTGGATTCACCTCGCTCGCATGGGATGACAGGTTCACAGCCCTCCTCGGAATTACTCCGGACAGCCGTGAGGATATCCTTTGCCTTGAGCGTTTTAAATCTCCGCTTGCGGGCAACAAGCCCGAAATACGCATTTGCAGCCGGGAGGCAGATTTTCGTGACGCGTTCGCTCTGATGTTCGAGGGTGAACGGAGCACCCGCTTTGACACATGGTACACCGATGCCGCTGCCCGCATGAATTCGGGAAGCGGAGCACTTGAGTCAATATATATTGACGGCAAGATTGTCTGCGTCGCGGCAGTAAGCGCCGAAAGCGAGGATGCGGCAATGCTTTCCGGAATACATACAAAAGAAGAATATCGCGGCAACGGTCTTGCATCGGCTCTGGTGCTTGACCTCGCCGAAAAGCTACCGAATAAAAAAATTTATGTCTGCACTGCCTCGCCGGATATAAACGGCTTTTACGAGCGTCTGGGCTTCTCGGTATGCTCGCGGCGCGCACAGTGCACACAATAAGCAAAAATATCAGAAAGGTAAGATACCGGGGCATGAAAGGTCTTCTTGAATTCCCCCCCTGTATCCACGGCAATTAAAAATGGATTTTTTCAACATTGACAAAAGTATATTGAAGCTCTCGGAAAGAGTTACTAAGGAGCTTTCCGGCACCTTTGCACGCATTGACAAGATAACGGAATTCAATCAGCACAAGGTGCTTGCGGCATTTATAAAAAACAAGGTAAGCGAGCAGATGTTTTCCGCCTCCACCGGCTACGGCTACGGCGACCGCGGCAGAGAGACACTCGACAGGGTGCTCGCGGATGCTCTCGGGGCACAGGATGCGATAATACGTCACTCCTTCACCTGCGGAACCCACACGCTTTCGGTAATGCTCTTCGGAGTGCTGCGCCCCGGCGACACCCTGCTGTGCGTAACCGGCACGCCCTACGACACGATACACTCGGTAATCGGTCTTCGCGGCGAGGGGCAGGGCTCACTGAAGGATTTCGGAATAAATTACAGGCAGGTTGAGCTCGATGCCGAAGGGCACCCCGATTTTGAAGCAATACGCGAGGCGCTTTTGTCGGACAAAACAATTAAGGCTGTATACATTCAGCGTTCGAGAGGCTATGCTCTGCGCGACTCGCTTTCGGTTGAAACAATAGGCGGCATCTGCGATGTTGTCAAGCAGACGAGCGACGCGCTTGTGCTTGTTGATAACTGCTACGGTGAGTTCGCGGAAAAGCAGGAGCCGCTTGCCGTCGGCGCGGATTTAATCGCAGGCTCTCTGATAAAAAATGCCGGAGGCGGCATAGCCCCGAGCGGAGGCTACATAGCCGGACGCAGGGATTTAGTCGAGCTGTGCTCCTACCGTATGACCACCCCCGGACTCGGCAGAGAGGTCGGCGCAACCCTCGGCCATTCGCGCGAGCTTTTCATGGGTCTTTTCAACGCACCTCATGTTGTCGGCGAGGCGATGAAAACCGCCTGCTTTGCCGCCGGACTTTTCAGTGCGTTCGGATATGATGTAACACCTAAGCCCGACGAGGTACGCCACGATATAATTCAAACCCTTTGTTTGCGCGACAGTGAAACCCTCTGTGCGTTTTGCAGAGGTCTTCAGAAGGGTGCTCCCGTGGATTCATTTGTAGTTCCCGAGGCATGGGATATGCCCGGCTACGACAGCAAGGTTATAATGTCGGCGGGGGCGTTCACGCTCGGCTCCTCCATAGAGCTTTCGGCGGATGCTCCGCTGCGCGAGCCGTACGCGGTATGGCTTCAGGGCGGACTTAATTTCCACAGCGCCAAGCTCAACATAATGCTTGCCGCCGAGGAAGTAAGGCAAACACTTGCGATATAAAAAAATGCGCTCCGCTCAAAAGCGAAGCGCATTTTTAAACTGTTGTTTTCGTCAGCTGACGTGCTTCTTACCGGAGGCTATCCAATAATACGCCGGCACAATCAGGAACAGCACCCAGTAGGGATGCCACAGTCCCCCGCCGAAGCCGAGGCAAAGATACACAAAGGCCGCAATAAATATTACGGGTATACGCATACGAAACGAACGCATACTTTTAGCGGAGCACGCGAAAGCGAAGCCGTAATAAACAGGCACACTTACGAACAGCACCCAGCCCGGATGCCACAGCTTTTTGTAGTAGCCGAGCAAAACAAATACTGCCGCAACAATAATTATATACGGAAACTTTTTCAAAAACAATGCCGCTTTCGGAAACACTGCCGGAGCGGACTTCTTTTTGTTGAGACGTTCGCGTCTGAGCGTTTTTTTCTCACCCGGTGAAGGCCTCTCCTCCCGCTCCTCGATTTGAGGTGTATCCGTATCAGACCGAAGAGCCTCCGTATCCGCAGGAGCTTTTACTGCCTGTGAAGCCTCCGCCTGCTCCGGCGCACCCGGATTCAAAAGCGCATCAAGAGTCATTCCGTAAAGGGAGGCGAGTGCAATGAGATTGTCGGTGTCCGGAGAGGACTCCGCGCGCTCCCATTTTGAAATCGCCTGTCTGCTCAAGCCCAGCTTTTCGGCAAGCGTCTCCTGCGAATATCCGTTTTTCTTTCTCAATTCAACAAGCCTTGCGGCGGTTATAAAATCCATAATTCCACTCCGTTTCCTTTTTTCATTTTACTACACATCCGGGCGTTGTTTATTACAAAACAGCATCAAAACGCCCGGTTGCGGGCAAAATGCAACCGAAGTTGTCACTTGTTACCCGTTTTGCAAACTAAAATCGGTGGCTGCAAACGGCAAAATTTGCTATTGTAGCAGTGCGGACAGAGAAATCCGCCCACACTATAACGAGGAGAATACAGACATGAAAATTACAAAAACCACCCACTTCGGAATACAGAGAAAAATCGTTGCAAATATGACAAGCGAATCCTGGAAAAACATCCCTCACGTAACATATATGTATGAGCCGGACGTAACGGACTTCTTTGAGGAGTACAAACGCCTTAACGCAGGAAGATGCAAGGATGAGAAAATCACACTCAACACACTCATGCTCAAGGTCATAGCCGAGGGACTTAAAAAGGCGCCGGATATGAACGCACACATACAGTACAACGGCAAGCTCGTGCGCGGAAAAATCGAAGCCTTCGAGGACATCAATATATCCATGCCCACCATACTCCCGAGCGGAGAAATGATGACAATAAATCTCAGAAATTTTGACAATAAAAGCCTTGATGAAATGACAGAATATATTGCCGATGTAAACCGCCGCATACGCAACACCGACCTCAATGAGGCGATGTTCGGCGTGTCTATGAACGACACTCTCAAGGGTCTGAAGCAGGGTAAAATTCTTCAGGCCATCCGACGCCTTATAGGCTCAAAAACCGGAAGCCACAGGGTAAAAAGCATGAGTGCAAAGCAGCGCAAGGAATATGAAAAAATTCCCGAATGCGACCGCCTTACCCACAGGGACCTTGAGCAGGGCACGGTGACGGTTTCAAATATCGGCTCAACCTATCTCGGACAGCGCGGCGCAACCTCGTTGCTTGAAATTGTTCCGCCGCAGGTGTGCGCGTTCGCAGTCGGTGCCATACAGGACAAGGCAATAGTGATAACAAAGGAGAACGGCGAAAAGAGCGTCGAAGCGCGCAAGGTGCTGCCGCTGTGCATAGCCTTTGACCACAGGGCGCTCGACTTCGGTGAAATTGTCCCGTTCATGAAGCATCTCGACGGTATTTTTGAAGAGCCCGAAATTATCCGAAGCTGGATTTCCGGCAGCGAAAACAAGCAGACAAAGCTACTCCATCTTGCATAAAGCATACCGAAAAAAAAGAGCTGTTGCACCGAAGCGCAACAGCTCTTTTATTTTGTTGATTACTGCTCTACCTTGTAGACGCTGACCTTTTTGCGGTCTCTGCCAAGGCGCTCAAATCTGACAGTTCCGTCCTCAAGTGCAAAGAGAGTATCGTCCTTGCCCTTGCCAACGTTTGTGCCGGGATGAATGTGGGTGCCTCTCTGCTTTACAAGGATGCTGCCTGCGAGAACTGCCTGACCGTCCGCACGCTTAACACCGAGTCTCTTGGATTCGGAATCACGGCCGTTACGGGTGGAGCCCATTCCCTTTTTATGAGCGAAAAGCTGAATGTTTATTTTAAGCATTGTTAGTTACACCTCCGTTTTTGTACTGAAACGTTCTTCGGATACTGCTGCTGAAGCTGTTCAATATGAAGAAGCAGCCCGCCGAGTATCCCCTGTGCCTTTTCGGTATCATCCGCATTGATTCTCAGCGACAGATACGCTTCGTCGCATCTGACCTGCGCGTCAATGCCGAGAACATCCGTTACGGTGTTCGCCGCCATATATACCGCAGAGGAAACCGCCGCGCAAACTATGTCGTTGCCCGCGTCTCCGGCATTTGCGTGCCCGAGCGATGAAAAACCGCTCAGCGCTCCGCTGTCAAGCGAATAAAAAGTGACCTCAATCATGATTACGCATTGATGGCTGAGATTTCAACCTTAGTGTAGGGCTGTCTGTGACCCATCTTGCGCTTCTCATTCTTCTTTGATTTGTAGGTGAAGACAACTATCTTCTTGGCCTTGCCGTTTTTGATTGCCTTTGCGGTTACGGTTGCGCCCTTTACATAAGGTGCTCCGACGTTGATTCCGTCGTCCGTTCCGACTGCAACAACCTTATCAAAGGTTATTGTGCTGTCCTGCTCGACTTCAAGCTTCTCGATGAATACGGTATCGCCCGCTTCAACCTTGTACTGCTTGCCGCCGGTTTCGATGATTGCGTACATCAGTTTGTTCTACCTGCCTTTATTTACAGTCTCGCTACTTAGGGCGCGAAGCGCATGCTCCGTCTTGTAGGCATAGCAATGCCTGCCTTGAATATGCGGCAACGATGATTGTAACACAGCCGGGGGATGAAGTCAAGAGTTTTTTGCGGAACGATTTCCCTTTTTATTTTGTTGCGCTCATGTTGACAGCGCTTTAAACAGATGTTAATATATATCACGGTGCTTTGAAAGGGGAAATACGCAAATGTACAGACGGTTTTTAAAGAGATTTTTCGACATAGCACTGTCTTTTGTCGGAATCATATTGCTCTCTCCCGTGCTGCTTATTCTTTCGGCGGCGATTGTTATAACGGACCCGGGACCTGTTTTTTTCTCACAAAAGCGTGTGGGAATACATAAGAAGTATTTTAAGATTTTAAAATTCCGGACCATGAAGGTTGACACTCCGCACGACACCCCCACGCATCTGCTTGAAAATCCCGACCAATGGATAACCGGAGTCGGAAGGCTTTTGCGAAAAACCAGTCTTGACGAGCTGCCGCAAATATTCAATATTTTTGTCGGTCAGATGTCTGTAATCGGTCCGCGTCCGGCGCTCTGGAACCAATATGACCTCATTGACGAACGTGATAAATACGGCGCAAACGATGTAAAGCCCGGGCTTACCGGCTGGGCACAGATAAACGGCAGAGATGAGCTTGAAATCGGTGTCAAGGCGGCACTTGACGGTGAATATGTTGAAAAAATGAGCTTCGGCTTTGACTGCAAGTGCTTCATCGGCACGGTGCTGTCGGTGCTCAAGCATGACGGAGTTGTTGAAGGCGGCACCGGAGAGCTTCAAAAACAAACGGATGAAAAGGAACGGGAAACCGCCGACAAATAAACGCGCAGCCTGCAAATTATGCAGGCTGCTTTTTGTTTATGAGACGGGATTCATTAAACCAGCTCGTCGCCGTACATCGCCTTGTATGCCATGTCGGGATTGTCGCTCATAACCGCGTCTGCGCCTATGCTCTGAAGATGCTTCACATCCTCCGGGTCGTTTATAGTCCAGTACTGAACGGCTATATCATATTTGTGCGCATAGTTTACAACCCTTGTTGTGCCGAGATTGAAAACATAATCGTCATCCGGAATCTGCAGAGCATCGAATTTGTAGTAATCCTGCTTATGCTCGATACCGAAAAGACTTGAAAAATAAAAGTCAACAACCTCTGTTATGCCTGCCGAACGCAGCATATCGGGATATGTAGCATCGACATATTCGCTTATCTCTCCGTGGAAGGTTCCGAAAACAACCTTGTTTATCATGTTATATTCGCTGAGTATTGAATAAAGCTTATCGACGCCCTTTTTACCGAGCTCGTCGCCGTCCTTGATTTCGATTATAAAGCTGTAATCTCCGTAGGGCTTGAGGTAATCAAAGACGTCCTGAAGGCGTACTACATGAAGATTTTCGGGTATATCCTCTCCCCTGAGTCCCTTATAAGGGGTTTCGCCCTTTTCGTTTTTAAAGTTCTCACCCATATTCAGAGCCAGCAGCTCCTCATAGGTTTTCTCCGAGGGGAGAACCCCCTCTTTTCCGAAAAGCTCTATGGAATTGCTTGTTCTGTCAAAGGTTGAATCGTGCAGGAGCACCAGCTCGCCGTCCTTTGTAATATGCAAATCGAACTCAAACAAATCAATGGAGAAGCTGCTGCTTTCAACACAGTTTTCAAATGCAGCCATCGTATTCTCCGGTGCGATATCTCCTCCGGAACGATGAGCCGACACCATGGTCTTGCCTGTTTTTACAACATAAGGATTTGCCGATGTCTCAACCGCAACTACCGGGTCATTGAAGTCGTGGGTTATCGTAAGATAAACCGAACCGACGGCAACGGCAAGCACAACAATAACAATTGCAATAACCTTCAACGCTTTTTTCACAACCATCGTCTCCCTGCACATAATTTACATAAGTGTATAATATTTCCGGCAAAATGTCAAATAAAAAGCCCCTCCTGTTACGGAGGGGTACGCCGCCGATGCTGTCATCATGCGACGGACTTACTTGCCGTTATATGAGTCGGATTTTTTCACCTTGAAGGAGCGGCAGCAGGTATTCTCATAATGTGACGGAACACAGTTGCAGCAGCCTACGTCTATGCTGTTAAGGCAGCAGCAATTTTCACTTCCCACATGATGCTCGCACGATTCAACGCTGCAGCCTATCTGATTGCTTTTCTTTTCCTGTTTTGCCATAATTGTTCTCCTCTTTTTATTATTCGCTGTATCTTCCCATAACCTTCAGCGGGTCTTCGATTTCTCCGTTAACCCTCATTTCGAGGTGAAGGTGCGCTCCCTGAAGACTTTCCGCCGGAATGCTTCCGAGATAGCCTATGACATCGTTTATTTCGATATCGGCCCCCTTCTCGGGCGTGCTGCCCTTATTCAGACCGCAATACTTCGCACACAGGCCTTCGCCGTGGTCTATCTCAACAACCGTACCCCACAGAGCATCATCGTACACCGCGGTCACGATGCCGTTCGACACCGCTTTTACCGGGTCGCCGGAGGCTCCGTTAAAATCAATTCCGTTGTGCGTTCTCCAGTCGTTAAGAGTGGCTGAATACACCATTTCACCGTTGCTGTAATCTATGCCGATATCGGTTCCGAGCGGCAGGGAATAATATCCCTCGTAGGGCTTCGCGTACGTTCTTTCCGATGAGGGGGGCTCTGTGGTTGTAATGTCACGCTCATCGGGAACTCCGGTCACATCTGCACCCGCCTGCTGAGGAGGCTGTGTAGTTCTTTCCGCAGGGCGCACCGTCGTCGGAAGGCTGTTCACCGTAGGCGGACTCTGAGTTTGCGTTCTTCTTGACGCACCGTACCATGCACTCACGCCGGCTCCGAGCATTATTACCGCAAGAACGCCGTACAGCGCCTTCAGGCTGAAAAGCTTTTTGGAAACTGAGCTTTTATCGTTTTTTATCAAGCAAAACACCTCCGCAAGTGTTATGCCCCGTTTGTAAGGATTTTATGCAAAAAAATTGCGCGGACCTTTTCAGGCCCGCGCGTTTTTTCAGTAAGCTTACCATGTGAAGTTTGAATAAGCGTAATTGCTCTTTACGTCAATGTCCGCATTCTTTATTCCGATGTTCAAAAAGCTGTTGCCGGCAAGAAGCGAGGCGGTTTTGATAAAGATGTTGAGGTCAACCGTCACATCGTATGACAGCACTGCGCCTGTCTGCTTATCAAACACCGCTGTGAGAAGAGCGTTCTCATATCCCACTGTGAAATCGGTGTTTTTAAGCGAAGCCCCGAAGCCCGCCGCTTTTTCGATTATCTCCGCTGAAACCTCATCCGCCTTGATGGCTCTGGGGTAAGCTGATTTTGTATAGTTCTGCGACGTGCAGTTTGCAAGCGCTATGGTTATTACGTAGGTGTCGTTCGCTTCAACGCATCTCGCGCCGTAAAGGTCGTCCGCCGTCAAGGCTGAAACGTATTCCTTTTCATCAACAAGCACATCGTTTCTGCAATCCTGACCAAAGGTGAATTCGGTTGTCGTCGGCTGCAAAAAGCGGTCCTCAAGTATGCCGTCTATAAGCTTCTTGGCGGCATCGATTGAAAAATCTGCTTCTCTGCCGAGGAAGGTTGCGCTGACCGACCCGATTGCGTATTCAATAGCCGAATTTTCGTTTTCCGTAAACTTGGGGAAAACGGTCTTTACCTTGTTGAGGTTTGAATTAAAGTATGCCGCAAGCTGCTCCTTGCTCTGGAACACTCCGCCGCCTGAGAAGCCCTTGAATGAACCTCCTGTGGGGTCGAAATCGTTAGTATCAAAGGTTTGAAGCTTGGTTGCGACACGCAGTATTGTTCTTGCGTCCGACGCGTCAACCTCGCCGCTGCCGTTTATGTCTCCCGCTCTGCGCTGAGTTTCAGTGAGGCTCTCAAGTCCCGTTGCGGCTCTGAGTGCGATTCTCGCATCCTTCGCCTCTACAAGTCCGTTACCGTCGAGGTCGCCCTTGACAATTTCATCGGCAACCGTCATGGGGTGACCGGTTTCCGTCGCGTAATCGTAAGCGACAGAGTCGCGGTTGCACACAATTACGGCATTGCGGATAAACTGGTGCGTATCGGTGTCATATATCGAAAACGCCTCATAGCCTATGCTTATTACATTATCCGGTATTTCAACTCTTTCAAGCGATGTGCAGTTCTGGAAGGCGTAATCGCCTATTATTCTCATGCCCTCTTTAAATACCACCTCGGGAAGCGCCGTACAATCGGCGAAGGCATAGGCGCCTATTTCGGAAATTGTACCCGGGAAGCTGATGCTCATAAGTGACGAGCAGCCCCTGAAGGCATTCTCCGGAATACTCGACATTGATGCGGAAAATGTAACCGATTCAAGTGATTTGAAGTTTGAAAACGCATCTCTGCCGATACCCGTAACGCTGTCGGAAAGCTTTATGCGTCTTATTCTGGTTTCGGGAAGCTTTTTACCGTCGGTGCCGTATGCGGTAAACGCATCGGAGTTTACATATTTTACAAGCTCCGGAATGGTTGCTGTGGTATCGTTTTCCTGCGCTTTTATAAGTATGCCGTCGCCCTCAATAACATATCCGCTTCTGGCGTTGAGCCACGGAGTATCGCCGAAAGCCTCGGTGCCTATATATGATGCATATTGCGAAACCGTTATATTCTCAAGGCTTTCACACCCCGAAAACGCCTGTGCGCCTATGCTCTGAACAGAGTTCGGAATAACGACCGAGGTAAGCTCGGTGCAATAGTAGAAGGCTCTATCCCCGATAGTTGTAAGTGTTGCGGGCAGCGAAAGCGCTGACATTCCGCAGCCGGTAAACGCGTTTTCGCCTATGCTCTTATAGCCTGTGGGAATTATTAACGAAAGCACCGCCGTAGAGGGAATAAAGCGGTTGTTGAAAGCATCGTAGGAAGAGAAGGCATACTCCGCAACGTGCTTCGCGTTGGAGGGAAGAGTGACATTTCCGCCTGTTCCGGTGTATTCAAGCAACACGTTTGCCGCTGTTACAAAATCCCCTGAAAAGCTGTGCCACCACGGAGAAGCGCCGAATATCTGCGCTCCGGCTCCGTTGAGCGTGCCGGTAAAATGAACCTCCTGGAGGTTTGTAAAATTGTAAAATGCAAAGCTGCCGATATACTTTACGCTGTCCGGTATGTATATCTTTTCGGTGACGGTATTTGAAATGTAGGTACCGCCGGAAACATTGGCATAGGCGTCATCCGCTATTTCGACAACCGCGCAGCCGTCAAGCTCCGGCTCAATATACATCTCCTTTGTAAAGCTGCCGTTGTATTTCACTATTTTGACTGTGTCCGCTGTGAGGTACTCAATCTCATAATCCCCGGACACCACTGCGGACACCCCCATTGCCGGCGAAAGCACCGACACGGTCAGCAGCATTGCGAGAAGCACGGAAAGTATTTTTCTTCTTTTCATGTTTACGTCCCCTTTTTACATTCCTTATATTATAGCTTTATAAATATCCTTTACCGAGCCGAGAGTATACGTGGGCGTTATGTCCGATTCATTCAGCGTTTTCTCATCGGTTTCGCCGGACATCACAAGCACGGAGGTTATCCCCGCATTTACGCCTGTTCTTATATCAGTATATATCCTGTCGCCGACAATTGCAATATTTGAAAGCGAAATGCCGGTTTTTTCCGAAATTATATCTACCATTGCACGGTCGGGCTTGCCTATAAACACCGGCCGGCGGTGAACCGCGTTTTCTATCATGTCGGCCATGCTGCCGCAGTCGGGAATGTATCTGCCGTTATCAATAGGACAAACCATATCGACATTTGTTGCAAAATACTCCGCTCCGGAATCGAGCAATTCGCATGCCGTTTCAAGCTTCGCATAGGTAAGCTCGCGATCAAAGCCGAGCAGCACTATGTCGGCGTTATCCTCCCTAACCTCAACCCCGTAGGAGGCTATCTCCGCTCTGAGCGAGCGCGTACCGACGACGAAAACACTTTTCCCCTTCCGGTGTGATGAGAGGAACATCCCCGCCGCCATACCGGAGGTAAAGACGTTCTCCTTCTCGCACGGCAAGCCCAGCGAACGCATTTTTTCAACATAATCCGAGGCGTTTTTCGACGAGTTGTTTGTCAGAAAAACATACCGCTTACCTTGATTGACAAGTGCTCCGATAAATTCGGCGGCACCGTCTATAAGACGGTAATCAAGGTTTATCGTACCGTCCATATCAAGCAAAAAAAGCTGAATATCCTTTAATGAGGTCACTCTATATCCTCCCGTACAGCCTGTTAAGGGCATAATATTTTCCGGCATCTATCGAGTCAAGCTGTTCACGCGTTATACGGTACTGCCAGTTTCCGTCCGCCTTGCCGGGAATGTTCAGCCTCGTGTCCGAGCCGTAGCCCAGCAAATCCTGTATCGGGAACACGGTGAGTCCGGCGGCACTTGAAAGCAGGGTTTTTATTACTGTTTCGCAGCCGGAGGAATCCCAGCTTCCGCCCGGGAAGCGGCAATATTCAAGCATGTGCGCCCGCGTTTGAGGTGTCATCTCCCACAGATAGCCCAGCAGCGTGTTGTTGTCATGCGTACCTGAGTATGCAACGCAGTTGTTTTCATAATTATGAGGCAGATGCGGTGTCTTTTCATCACCGAGGAAGGCGAACTGAAACACACGCATTCCGGGGAAGCCGCTGTCCTTGACAAGCTTCACAACCTCCTCGGTTATATCGCCGAGATCCTCGGCAATTATCAGCTTGTCCTCGGCAATTTCCGAAAGCTTTTGAGTAAGTGCAAGTCCCGGACCCTTTACCCACTTGCCCTGCTTCGCCGTCTTCGCATCGCCCGGAACCGCCCAGTATGACTCAAGACCGCGGAAGTGGTCTATGCGCACTCCGTCAAACAGTTTAAGCGCATGCGATATCCGGTCGCACCACCATGCGTAGCCATCCTTTTCCATAGTCTCCCAGTTGTAGAGGGGATTTCCCCAAAGCTGACCGTCCGCCGAAAAATAGTCGGGCGGTACTCCGGCAACCTGTGTCAGGCTGTATTTCTCATCCATGCAAAACAGTTGTTTATTGCTCCACACATCGCAGCTGTCATGTGAGACATATATGGGTATATCACCTATGATTCCTATACCCTTTGCGTTCGCATATTTTTTTATTTCATCCCATTGTGTGAAGAATTCGTACTGTATAAACTTCCACATGAACAGGATTTTCTCATCTATAATAAGGTTTTTCCACTCATACCACGGCTTTTCATCATTCGCCGCCTTGTAGGTCATGAACTCGCAGAACTTTTCAAGATACGCGTCCGAACGGATGAAGCTCTCTATCTTCAGTGAGTCCGCCTTGCTCACTCGCTGCGAGGCAGTCATAAGCAGCTGCAAGCGCGTGTGATAAAGCCTTACAAACTCACAGCTGTAAGGTGTCTGCTGACGATGCGAGGCAAGCTCCTCCTGAGTGAGAAGACCCTTCTCGGCAAGCTTTTCCGGGTCGATAAAATACGGATTCCCCGCAAATGTAGAATAGGATTTATACGGCGAGTTGCACTCATCAACCATGCAAAACGGCAGAACCTGCCAATATGAAAATCCGGCGCGTGAAAGGAAATCAATAAAATATTTTGCGCTCTCGCCGAAGCTTCCGCAGGAATAATCGCCGAACAGAGATGAAATGTGCATGAGCACTCCGCTTTTTCTTTCCATAAAAATCAACCCTTCAGATTGTTATATGCTTCCATGTAGCCGCAGCAATACTCATCCTTACCGGCAACGAGCTGCGACGCCGCAAGTATCATAGGCGCATCGGGATTTGTTATATCCATTATTCCGCTGTCAAGTCCCGCATAGATTGCGGCGGCAAGAAATGCGGAGTTTATAAACTTCCTTTTCGGCATACCGAAGGAAACATTGGAGAGGCCTCCGGTTATATGGATGTTCGGGTACTTTTCGCGCACAAGCCGTATCGTTTCAACGGTTTCACGCGCCGCTTCAAAATCGGCACACACCGCCTCAACAAGGGCATCGATAAATATTTTGTCCTCAGGCACACCGTTTTCAACAAGAGCATCTGCAAGCGCACAAGCCTTTTCAAATCTTTCGGACGCAGTTTTAGGAACAGACTTCCCGTCCATGGGCAGCGCAACTACTCCCGTATTGTATTTTTTCACAAGCCCAAGCACGCCGTTGAAGCGTTCCTTTTCAAGTGTTACGGAGTTGAGCACCGCATTCTCAAGCGGAAAGCGCTCCAGCGCACAGGCAAGCACGCGGTAATCGGGAGAATCAAGCATGAATTTTGCGCCCTCAACGGCAGTTGCCGCTTCAAGCATCCACAGAAGCATCTCCGTTTCTCCGGAGAGAAACGCGCCGGCATTCAAATCAATATAGTCCGCACCGCATTCCAGCTGGCGCTGCGTCATATCTTTTACAAAATCAGCGTCACGCGCCGCAAGCTTTTCCTGAACGGACGGTATGGAGCTGTTGAGCTTTTCACCCACAATAACCATTGTCGTAAAGCCTCCCGAGAATTTCATTTATTATTTCGACGCGTCTGAACGGCGTTATCAGGTAATAGCCGTCAACAAAATCCGATATTTTCTCCGCAATCCCGCACGACAGCTCCACTGCCAGCTCAGCCGACTGCTCGCGCGACAAGCCGCGATAGCGCTCCACGATTTCATCCGGCACCGTTATTCCGGCTATTTCGTTCGCCGCAAAGCTTGCGTTGCGATAGCTTACAAGCGGCATGATGCCGCCGAGTATGCTGCTTTTGAGAGTTTTTCTTGCAAGGCTGAGGTTTTCAATCGCCTGTTCGGTAAATACGGGCTGTGTCAGAAAGCGCGTGATGCCCGCCTGCTCCTTTTTCTGAGCACGGCCGAGCTCCGCGGGGAAGTTTACCGCATTTATATTCAGCGCACCGCCTATTGCAAACGGCGAAGAGGCAAAAACCGACGAGTTAAGATCGCTTATGTAGCCCGCAAGCATCAGAGAATGAAACCTCATCATGCGCTGTATTTCGTTTTTGTCAGGCGCCTGAACCGGGTCTCCGGTAACCACAAGCACATCGGATATGCCCGCACCGTTAAGTCCGAGCAACAGCGCCTTTGTTGCGTTAAGGTTTCTGTCGCGGCATGTAAGGTGCGGCATTATCTCTATTTGTGTCTCCCTCATTGTTACCGCCGCAAGCAGACTTGAATCCATTCTTGCACGTGCCACGGGGCAATCGGCAACCGTAAGAATGTCCGCTCCGGCATCCCTGAGCGAACGGGCGGCGGAGATAAAGCCCTCCATATCCCCGTCTGCCGGAGAGTCAAGCTCAACCGCCACAACGCGTTTACCCTCGGCAAGCTTCCTTGAAAAGCGGCTTTCTTTTACGCTTACGCGCACATCCTTTTCGCTGTCCGTACCCGTCGTTTCGCGTCCCGCAGATGCCTTGAGCAGTCGCGACAACGCCGCGATATGCGCGGGTGTGGTACCGCAGCAGCCGCCGAGTATTGAGGCTCCGCAGTTATATATTTCAAGCATTTTTTCTGCGAAGTATTCCGGCGAGGTCATATATACCGTACGGTTTGAAACCATGGCGGGATATCCGGCATTGGGCATAACCGAAAGCCGGCAGCCTGTCCAGTTATACTCCTTGACAAGCTGGGCAAGATGTGAGGGACCGGAAAGGCAGTTAAAGCCGAAGGCATCGGCACAGCCCGACGAGCGAACCCTGTTAATAAGGGATGCGCCCTGAACTCCCTGCTTGGTAAAGCCGTCCGGCGTTACGGAAAACGAACAAATAACAAAGGATTTGGGGCATTTTTGCTTTATATAGCTTGCAATTTCAATCGGTGTATCGCACTCCGGAAAGGTCTCCAGAAGAAAATTTTCAGCACCGAGAGAAAGGAAGGTGTCAACTATATCATGATACTCTGCTGTTGCGCTGTCATCCTCACTCTCAAGGGGTATCGGGCCTATGTCCGCAAAGACATATGCATCCCCGTCCGCAGCCTTGAGCGCAATACTCCACGCCGCCTCTATTATACGGCGCACCTGAGCGAAATCTCCGCCGGTAAGACGCGTGTTTGCACCGAAGGTGTTTGTTTTAATCGCATTCGCACCTGCGGCAATATAGCTTTTATGTATGTTGGCAATAAGGTGCGGCGATGACAGGTTCGCAGTCTCACAGGCGAGCTGCTGTGCATCGCCGTGTTCAAGAAAATACGTTCCCATAGCGCCGTCAAAAAGCAGACAGCCGTTCTTGTCTGGCGAATAAAGCATCCTGTTCCCTCCTGCAAAAATCAGTACATAATATAATACCACATCTGTAAGATAAATGCAAAATATTTATTTCCCTATTGACCGTACAGCGCCGCAAGAGCGATACAGGCTTCACAGCCCATAAAAAAGCCGCGCGATAAAAACCGCGCGGCAAAAGCCCTTTATCTTACAAACTTGTCAATTGCCGCAGTATAAACGCGGCTTCTTGTTGCTGAGATATTGTCTATTATCAGCACATCCTTTATACCCTTTTGCGAGACAAGCCCCGTCAAGGTGTTGGCGGTATAATAACGCGGGTCCACAACATACACTGTCTGATAATGACCGATAAGGAAGGGAATCATCGCATTTCCGAAGGATTCCTTTATAACGAGGCAGGACGAGCCGTCCTTGAGGTCGGAATTTGTTATTATCTCGAACGGCTGATCTCCGGCGACAAAGGTGCTGTACTTGCTGTGACTCTTGTAATTTTCCACATTGTTTATTATAGGCCAATTTGTCGCGGCGCCTTTTGTATCATAAAACACAAGCTTTGCGTTTGAGTAAGGCACGTATGCCGTAACAGTATCCGGATTCTTTGCAAGCCCCTCATTGAGTGTATCCGAATAGAAGGAGCCGAGGAAGCCACCGAAGGTTTTCGTCTTAAAGCGTCCGATCTCATCAGGGGTGACGCCCTTGACTGCGGCAAATTCCCTGTAAGCGTAATACGCGCCTAACGCTGTCCAGTGATGGTCCGTGCGGAAAAACACCGGCTCGCTCCTGTGCGCTCTGAGCGTATCGTAAACCGGAACAGTCTTTACCGACGACGGCACGGAGGAATAGAAATAGTTTATCGCCTTTTTCTGGTCGGAGCTTTTTACAGTTGAACGCACAGAGTCGGCAAGAGTGATGTCAATACTCGTAGGCGTGAGAAGCAAATACAGGTTTGCCTTCCCCTCAAGCAGTGACGCTGCCCGCCTTACGGTGTTGATATAGCTCGTTGCTGCGGTCTGGTTGAAATTGTAATACTCATAGCCCGAATCGCCGACAATCAGAACCGCGCCGAGAGTCTGTGTCTTCACCTCGTCCGACTGTGACGGAGTGGTTTGAGATACACTCGGGGCATCGGTAGTAAAGTCCGGAACAGTCTCGGTGGTTGTAATCTGCTCTCCGGGCATGGACGAGGGCGGAACATCGCTTGAGGAAGGCTCCTCAATAAGAGGCACATCGGGAATTTCATCACCGTTATCGACTTCTCCGTGAATAGCCACGCGCCTTATTCCCCAAACCTTTTCAAGCTTTCCGTTGAGCTGCATAAAATGCTCTCGGAACGGGAACGTGTCTGAAAACCACGTGTTTATGTCGTCGAAATATGTCCCCTCAAAAAGTGCATGAGTGCTGAACGCGGGAAATACGGCAAGCTTGCGCTTTTCGCTCTCGGAATACTCCGGGCGAAGCGGCATTATAAAGGAGACGACAGCTCCCGCAAGCATCACGGCACAAAAGATAAAAATTTTCGCCTTTTCGGCTCTTATATCCCTTCGCCCTGCGCGTGTGCTTTTCTTTTCGGTTTTTTCTTTGCGTTTTGACATTTTATATTACCCTCTGAATCAGAATTGAAAATACAGGAACGGATTGTAGCTGTCTCCCACGAGGCAAATTGTCGAAAGCAGCAGCAGTATTATCGGCAAGGCAATCTGAAGAACCGCATTGACCCCACGCATAAACCGCGAGGACGCCGCTCCGCGTGAAATCAGCTCCCCGAGCTTTTTCATCAACGGTGTCACCGACACCNNCCGCCGCAATAATCATAAAGAAAACATAGTTGAGGAGTGTGGTTTCCGTTTCAAAATCGGTCAGGGCGTTGCCGTTGAGGCCGAACATACCCCTGAGCACGCCAAGCATAACGTTGAAATCGCTGAATTTAAACAGCACCCAGCCGAAGTAAACGGCAATAAGAAGATATATTCTTCCCAACACCGCCGGAATCTTGTCGATTTTCTTGCCGAATATCGCTTTTTCGAGGCTCAGCAGCACGAAGAAATAGAGCCCCCAAAGGATATAGTTCCAGCTCGCGCCGTGCCACATACCGGTAAGCAGCCATACTATAAAAAGGTTGAAATAGGTTCGCGCCGCACCTTTTCTGTTTCCGCCGAGCGGAATATAGACATAATCCCTGAAAAACGTGCTCAGGGAAATGTGCCAGCGCCTCCAGAAATCCGTCACGCTCTTTGCGGTATACGGATAATTGAAATTCTCCCTGTAATGGAAGCCCATTGTAAGCCCCATGCCTATTGCCATATCGGAATAAGCGGAAAAATCGAGATATATCTGGAACATATACATCAGCATTCCGACCCATAACGCCAGCACCGGGCGTGTTGAGATGAGTGCGAGAGTGTCTGTGACTGCGGCATCCGCGGCCGTGGTCTGAGTAAGTATCAGAGTATCCGAAAGAGCACCGCAAAGATTTGCAAGCACGGCCTTTTTCGCAAGTCCCACCGTGAATCGCGTTATACCACGGCCAATTTCCGGCACCCTCACCACACGCGAGGTTATGTCGCGCTCAACATCCTTGTAGCGCACTATGGGACCGGCTATACACTGATGGAAAAGCCCCGCATATAAAAGAAGAAGCGCAAAACTTTTCTGAGCCCTGACCTCTCCGCGATAGACATCCACAACATAGGACAACAGCTGGAAGGTGTAAAAGGAGATTCCTATCGGGAGCGCTATTTGCGGTATTATGGACGGCAGACCCGTAAGATGCTGCAAATTCAAAAGAGTGAACGTGCCGTATTTGAAAATCCCTATAAGCCCCAGATTGACAACACAGGCGAAAACCAGAGCCGATTTCTTTCTGCCCGTTGTTTTTGAGTGCTGTATAAGAAGGGCGAACAACCAGTCCGCAAATGTCATTGCAATAAGCAAGAGAACATACTTGGGCTCTCCCCACGCGTAAAACACGAGAGAGAACACCAGAAGCACGGCGTTTCTGAGGGGCAGCTTTCTTGCGATAATGTACAGCAGGAAGCATGCCGGTAAAAAAGCATAGACAAAAAGCAGACTCGAAAAAACCATTTGAAAAACTTTCCTTTGATATTTTTATTTCCCGTGTAGTATGTCACAATATGTCGAAAAAATCAAGGGCTTTGCGGTTTACAATCCTGTAACTCTTATTACAATATTGTAATCTTATATAGTATAACCTGAAAACAGACGCCGATACCGCGGCGTCTGTTTCAAAAAGCATGTAAAAAATTAAAATGTTTTGCTCACCTGTGCGAGAATTTCCATACCTTTTTCGATGTTTTCGGGAGACGGTGTTGAAAAATTCAGCCTTATGCAGGAGGATTTTGCGTTCTGGTCGGGCATAAACGCCACACCGGGCACCACCGCGACCTTGTTTTCAACTGCCCGCTTGCAAAACTCCGGCATATCCACTGAATCCGGGAGCTTACACCATACGAACAGTCCGCCCTCAGGGCGCACATACTCGACAAAATCACCGAGCTCACTTTCAATGAGGTCGCACATGAGCGAAAGCCTTGTGCGGTATATTCCGCGGATTTTTTCAATATGCCCTTCAAAATCACAGGTTGCCATCCATTCGTCAACAAGCATCTGATTGAATACGGGCGTATGCACATCCTCACCCTGCTTGCCGACAGTCATTTTTGCCGCTATTTCAGCCGGCGCAATGGCGTAGCCGACTCTCAGACCGGGTGAAAGAATCTTTGAAAACGAGCCGGCGTAGATGACTATGTCCTCCGTGTCAAAGCTCTTTATCGCTTCGATATGCTCACCGGTCACGCGCAGGTCACCGTAGGGGTTGTCCTCAACGATGAGCACGCCGTATTTTTTCGCAAGCTCATACACCGCACGGCGCTTTTCAAGTGACATTGTAGCACCCGACGGATTCTGAAAATTCGGAATCGTATAGATGAATCGCACATTTTTGCCGGTTTTCAGGGCATTCTCAAGCTGCTGAATGTTCATTCCGTCCGCCTCAACATCAACTCCGGAAAGCTTGCAGCCGTAAGCTCTGAAGCAATTGAGCGAGCCTATAAACGATGGGTTTTCACATATTATCGTGTCGCCCTCGTTGCAAAGCACCTTTGCCGCAAGGTCCATAACCTGCTGTGCGCCGGAGGTAATGATTATCGAGTCCGAATCCGCACCGATGCCGTGCTTTTGACGCATATATTCCGATACGCGTCGGCGAAGCGGCTCATAGCCCTCGCTTATACCGTACTGGAGCGCGGCAACAGGCTTTTCGGAAAATATCCGCTGTGATATCTTCTGAACATCCTCGAGCGGGAACGCCTCAGGTGAGGGGTTTCCTGCCGCAAAGGGTATGACATCCGAGCCTGAGGTAAATTTGAGAATCTCCCTTATAGCCGAGGGCTTGAGTCCGGAGATTTTGTCTGAAAAAGTGTAGTTCATATTTATTTATCCTTTCCGGAAAGTAATTTTTCAAGTGATTCAAATGATTCGAGGGCTGATTTTTCACCCGCAAAGTATTTCAGGTCACCCGTGAGAGCCTTATGCACAGCCGCCTTCTGCTGAGCTGTATAATCCGCTCTCGCATTGCTTATAAAGCTCTGGCCGAAGCGCCCGACAGAGCAGCTCTGCTGCTGAGAAACCGGCAGGTATTTTATTGCGCTGTCGCAATAGGAATACCTTTCAAATTCGCAATGTCTTTCGCAATACGGGCATTTTACAACCGTCTTAACCGATGCAAGAGGCGGATTTTTCACAAACGGATGCTTCTCCTGAAGCGCTCCTGTCGGACAAACCTGAACGCAGTAGCCGCAGGATATACAGCTGCTTGACGCGAGCGGTGTGTGGAATGCACATTCCGCGGAGGTTGTAAAGCCTCTGCCGTCAAAGCCGAGAGCCTCGACGCCGATTTTCTCCTTGCAGCTTCTTATACAAAGTCCGCAAAGGATGCATTTGTTGTTGTCGCGCCAGATAAAGGGATTTGAATTGTCGGGAATGTTTTTCCTTTGCTTGCCGCTTATATGCGCCTCGTTCGCGTCATACTTGCGAAGCAACGGCAAAAGCTTGCAGTCATAGTACGCACCGCAGCCGCACTCAAGGCATCTTGAGGCCTCCGCTCTCGCCTCGTCGGCTGTGAAGGTGCGCGCAACCTCCGAAAAATTGTGCCTGCGTGCTTCGGCATCCGTTACCGGCACACTGACGCGTTGCTTTTCCTGAGCATCATATATGTCTTCGGCGGTAAAGTCCTTGCGCTCAACCAGAAACGGCTTTTCGACCGGCGCAAGGCATCCGTTGAGATAGCTGTCTATTGCCGCCGCCGCGTTCTTACCTCCGGCTATTGCCGCAACGGCAATGCCGGGTCCCTTATTCACGGCATCGCCTGCCGCAAACACGCCCTCAAGGCTTGTCATATACGTACCCTCATCGCAAAGCAGGGTTCTCTTTTTTGTAAGCTCCATGCCCTCAAGTCCGCGCGAATTCACACGCTGACCTATGGCAGATATTATTGTGTCGAATTCCATATCCTCAAGCGCCCCCTCAATGGGCACCGGGCTGCGTCTGCCCGAGGCGTCCGGCTCTCCGAGCCGCATCCTCTGAAGCCTCAGACCTGCCGCTCTGCCGTTGTTTTCGAGCACACTCGCCGGAGCTGAGAGGAATATGAACCTCACGCCCTCCTGCTGAGCCTCCTCTACCTCCGCCTCCTCGGCAGGCATCTCGCCGCGTGTACGGCGGTAGATGAGAGAAACCTCGTCCGCACCGAGTCTTACAGCCGTGCGAACCGCATCGATGGCTGTATTTCCTCCGCCTACAACAGCTACCCTTTTGCCTATATCAGGCTTACCGCCCCGCGACACCTCCCGCAGGAAATCTATACCGCCGAGCACGCCTTCAAGAGCATCGTTTTCACAGCCGAGAGGACTGCTCAGCCATGCACCGACAGCTATAAATACAGCGTCATACTTTTCCTTCAGCGAATCCACGGTGAAATCCTTGCCGAGAGAGGAATTGAAATTGAATTTTACGCCGAGCTTCTTTATTACCGAAACCTCATTTTCAAGCACATCCTTAGGCAAACGGTATGCGGGTATGCCATAGCGAAGCATACCTCCGGCAAGAGGCATTGCCTCAAAGACCTCGACCGCATGACCGCGTCTTGCAAGGAAGTATGCGGCGGAAAGTCCCGCAGGGCCGGCACCCACAACCGCAACGCGTTTACCCGTGGGAGCCTCACATTCGGGAATATAATCAAACGCATCGGTATCGGCCGCGAAGCGCTTGAGTGAGCATATCGACACCGGCGCCTCAAGAAGCTGACGGCGGCATGCATCCTCACACGGATGCGGACAAACCCTGCCTATTGAGGCAGGCAGCGGATTGTCCTGCTTTATAAGCCTGATGGCCGATTTATAATCGCCGTTGGCAATAAGCCCGACATAGCCCTGACAATCCTGATTTGCGGGACATGCATTGCGGCACGGGGCCTTACAGTCACCCTGATGGTCCGACAAAATCAAGCTCAAAGCGGTTTTTCTGCCTGCGGCGAGCTTTTCGCTTTCGGTTACAACCTCAAGTCCCTCGGTGGGAGTGACCGCGCATGAGCGTATCGGACGCGGGAAGGTGCTTATCTCAACTATGCACAATCCGCAGCCGCCGTAAATGTCCATGCCCTCGTTGTAGCACAGGTTAGGCACATCGAAGCCGTTATCAAGCAGGTTGAGCAGCAGATTTTTATTGTCATCAGCTTTTATGGCCTTGCCGTCCACTTTGATATTTACAATCATTTTGACTCAACCTCCCCGCTGAAAATTTCTATCGCACCGAATTTGCAGCGCGAGAAGCATTCGCCGCACGCTATGCATTTTCCGGAATCTATAATGTGTGATTTTTTAACCTCGCCGGAGATTGCTCCCGACGGACAGTTCTTTGCACAGAGTGTGCAGCCGCGGCATTTTTCGGAGGCTATACGGTACTTCACGAGCGCCCTGCACTTGAGCGCCGGACAGCGTTTTTCATTTATATGAGCCTCGTACTCCTCAGGAAAACATCTGAGCGTTGTAAGCACGGGATTGGGCGCGGAGTTTCCGAGTCCGCACAACGCGCCGGATTTTATACCCTCTCCGAGGGTGCGCAGCCTCTCAATATCCTCCGGCTCGCCCTCGCCGGACACTATTTTATCGAGTATTTCCTTCATTCGTGTTGTACCGATGCGGCACGGAACACATTTTCCGCAGCTCTCCTTGCTGGTGAAATCCATGAAAAATCTTGCCATATCCACCATGCAGGTTGAGGTATCCATAACTACAAGTCCGCCCGAACCCATTATCGCACCGGTCGCTCCGATGCTTTTGTAATCAATCGGGGTATCCAGAAGTCTTTTGGGGAGACAGCCGCCGGACGGGCCGCCTATCTGAACGCCTTTTATCGGTTTATCATCAATTATTCCGCCGCATATTTTGAAGACTATATCACGCAGCGTAAGGCCCATGGGAACCTCAACAAGTCCGCCGCGCTTGACTCTGCCGGCAAGAGCGAACACCTTTGTGCCCTTGCTGTCGGGAGTACCGAGAGCCGCAAACTTCTCACCGCCGTTGCCTATTATCCACGGAACGTTGGCAAAGGTTTCAACATTGTTTATGTTTGTAGGCTTCTGACGGTAGCCCTTTTGCGCGGGGAAGGGAGGCTTCGTCACGGGCATTCCCCTGTTGCCGCCGAGCGAGGCGAGCAATGCGGTCTCCTCACCGCACACAAATGCACCGGCACCCTTCATCATCTTAAAATCGAAGCTGAAGCCGGAGCCGAGAATGTTTTTACCGATAAGTCCCGCCTCACGCAGCTGTTCTATGGCTATGTGAAGCCTGCGCACCGCAAGCGGATACTCAGCCCTTACATACAACAGACCCTCGCATGCGCCTATTGCATAGCCGGCAAGCATCATACCCTCAAGCACACTGTGGGGGTCGCCCTCAAGCACGGAGCGGTCCATAAATGCTCCGGGGTCGCCCTCATCGGCATTGCAGACTATGTATTTCTCATCGCCGGGGGCATCAGCCGCCGCCTGCCATTTGCGCCATGTCGGAAAGCCCGCGCCGCCTCTGCCGCGCAAGCCCGAAATATTCACCTGCTCTATGACCTGTGCGGGAGTGCCCTTGAGCGCGTTGCGCAGAGCGGTATATCCTCCCGCCGCCTCATAGGAAGCAAGGCTTTCGGGATTTATCAGTCCGCAGTTGCGAAGCGCAATTCTCGTCTGACCGGTGAGGAAGGACATCTCCTCAGCCGTAAGCCTGTTTTGTTCCGGTGTCTCGCCTTTAAGCAGAGCGCCGACAACGGATTTTGCCGACTCGGCGTTGAGTCTGCCGTAATACACACTCTCACCGGAATCGGATATAAACTGCATGAGCGGCTCCGCAAAGCAAAGGCCGTTACAGCCGACCTTCTCAAGCACATGAGAGGAGCCTTCAAAAAGCTTTTCTACCGCCGAGTATACGCCTTCGGCTCCCGCGGCTATACCGCAGCTGCCGTAGCCGAGTAAAAATCTCATATATATCAATCCTTTCAGAAAAGAAGAATGTGTCTTCAGGCGTTTTCGGAACCGCGTATATCGTCAAGTATCTTTTTGACCTTGTCGGCATTGAGCTTGCCGTAAACCTGACCGTTTATCATCATAACCGGAGAAAGAGAGCAGCAGCCCAGACACGCAACTGTTTCAAAGGAAAAAAGTCCGTCCTGAGTAGTCTCACCCTCAGCTATTCCGAGATGCCTTGCCACGGTATCGGCAACTCTTTCGCCGCCGTTGACATGGCACGCCGTGCCGAGACAAACCATGATTTTGTACTTTCCGGGAGGGTTGAGTCTGAACTGTGCATAGAATGATGCAACACCCGTAAGATGGCTGAGTGCGATTCCGGTGCTCTCAGACACTCTTTCGAGCACCTCGCGCGGAAGATAGCCATACTCCTCCTGCAAATCCTGAAGCACCGCAATGAGTGTTTCACGGGGATTATCATATTTTTTTACAATGGCATCGGCTGCGCCGAGGTCATGAGAGGACATATTACCTTTCAAGCCGCTTCCACCTTTCACTACATTGTTTTATCTGTTTAAAGCGTTAACGATTATTATAAGACACATTGTTAAAAATGGCAATAGGAAACGCGAAAAAACCGGTATGTATTTGTTGGAATCCGGTGTGTAATTACTCAATTTCCAAAACAAAACGCGCCCTGCACCTTCCGGCGCGGGACGCGTTAAATATCAGAAGCTTATTTCATGAGTCTGCGGATGACTGCCTCACAGTCATTTTCATCCATGAGCTTGGGCACGGGATAAAGCGGATTGCCCTCCTTGAGTGCACGCTTGACAAGCGTGGGGATATCCTCCTGCTTTATCTGCTCAAAGCCGTCCGGAATGTTCATGTTGCGGTTGAGAGTCTTTATCGCTTCAATGAACAGCTTCGCCTTCTCCTGAGCAGACTGACCCGGCTGTGTTATGCCGGCAACATCGGCAAGCTCGGAAAGCCGCTGCTGTGCGCTGTCACCGTAATACTCAAGAACATAGGGAAGGATTATCGCATTTGCAAGTCCGTGCGGAACATTGTAAAGTCCGCCGAGGTTATGCGCTATTGCATGAACATAACCGACATAAGCTCTGGTGAACGCAACACCCGCATAATAGGATGCAAGCAGCATCTGCTCACGCGCCTGAATGTCCTTGCCGTCGTTGTATACCTTTTCGATGTTGGCGAAAATCATCTTAGTTGCAAGCTTTGCCTTTTCCTCGGTATCCTTGGTGTTGCTTTGACCTATGTAAGCCTCAACCGCATGGGTGAGAGCGTCCATACCTGTGGTGGAGGTTATGTGGGGAGGAAGACCGAGGGTAAGCTCCGGGTCAAGCACCGCGTATGACGGGCGCAGCACCGGGTCGTTTATGGGATATTTCTCATGTGTTTTGGGATTTGTGATAACCGCGGCTATCGTGGTTTCGCTGCCCGTACCCGCTGTGGTCGGAACGGCAAAGAAGGGCGGCAGCTTTTTGCGGATTTTAAGTACACCGCGCATCTTGGTTACGCTCTTATTCGGGCGAACTGCTCTTGCGGCGGCAACCTTTGCACAGTCCATCGAGGAACCGCCGCCGACGGCGATTACGCCCTGGCAGCCTGTGTCCTTATATGATTTGTATGCGTCCTCTATATTGTCTATCGTGGGGTTAGGCTGTGTGCCGTCATAAAGTGTGTAATCAATTCCCGCCGCGCCGAGAGACTCGAAAAGCCCGTCAAGCAAATGCAAAGCCATAAGTCCCTTATCGGTTACAACAAGAACCTTCTTTACACCCTTGGATTTAACTGTTTCGGGAAGCTTTTTTATTGAGCCGGCGCCCTTTATGAGCTGGGGCTCCGTCCAGTCGAGAACCTTGACCACGCTGCGGAATACCGCCTGATAGATTCTGCAGCCTGCTTTTTTTAACGGATTCATGAAATAACTCCCTCTTTCATTTTTTTCAGTTTTTATTTTACACTCTTTGGTGGAAAAATCAATATCAAATACGGCAAAAGCCGTTAAATTTGCTCATACATAAGCGCCGCATCATCTTTTTTGGCGAATTCATTGACTGCAAGCACCCTGTATTTCGTGAGGCTCTGCCCCATCTGAATTTCTATTATGTCGCCGATTTTGACCTCATACGAGGCTCTGGCAACCTTACCGTTTACCGAAATGTGTTTTGCGTCGCAAACCTCATTTGCAACCGTTCTTCTTTTTATTATTCTTGATACCTTGAGATATTTGTCGAGTCTCATCTTTAAAGACATCCCCTCTGATGCTAAAAATAAAGGGGCCGTGCCTATTACACAGCCCCTTCGGAAACCAATTTATTTCGCAACTGCGTCCTTGAGAGCCTTGCCTGCCTTGAAAGCGGGAAGCTTGGAAGCTGCAATCTTTATGGCCTCTCCGGTCTTGGGATTGCGACCCTGCTTAGCTGCACGAGCGCGAACCTCAAAAGTACCGAAACCTACGAGCTGAACCTTATCACCCTTTTTAAGTGCGTCTGTTACGCCTGCGAAAACAGCATTAACTGCCTTCTCTGCATCTTTCTTGCTAAAGCCCTGCTCTGCAACTGCATTAATGAGATCTGACTTGTTCATTTGTGATTTCCTCCATTTTAATTTATTATCCAAGACGGTGTTTGCCGCCTATTTGGACTGTTTCAGCTTTGCCTCGTTCCAAAGCTCGTCGAGCTGTTCAAGCGAGGCCGTCTGCATATCTATCCCTTTTTCCTTTGCCGCGTTTTCAACAGCCGTAAAACGGGATATAAACTTATCGGTGGCCTTTGTCAGCGCCTCCTCGGGGTCACACTTCAAAAAGCTTGAAATGTTCACCGCGGAGAAGAGAACATCGCCCAGCTCCTCCTCTATGTCCTCATGACTTCCGCTTTCCGCTGCCGCTTTAAGCTCGTTCGTTTCCTCACTTAGCTTTTCAAAGGCGCCCTCGCCGTTGTCGTTCCAGTCGAAGCCTGCCTTGCGCGCCTTGGACTGAATTTTTTCACTTCTCATGAGCGCAGGGAAAACCTTGGGCACGGAATTCATGGACTCGGAAACCGATTTCTGATTTTTGGTTTTGCGCTTTATTGCGTCCCAGTTGACAAGAACCTCATCGCTGTTTGCGACGGAAACCTCTCCGAAAACATGGGGATGGCGCTCGATAAGCTTGCGGCAGATTCCGTCGGTGACGTCCGAAAAATCGAACACACCCTTTTCCGCCTCCATCTGTGCGTGAAACACAATCTGAAGCATAACATCTCCGAGCTCCTCGCACAGCAGCTCCGGATTCTCGGTATCTATCGCCTCAAGAACCTCATAGGTTTCCTCAATGAAATTCTTGCGGATTGACTGATGATTCTGCTCTGCGTCCCACGGACATCCGCCGGGTTCGCGCAGCAATTTCATAATACTTACGAGGTCTTCGGCATAGTATTTTTCTTTTTGTTCAAAATCAATGCTCATTTTTATCCTCTTTGCATTTTTATTGCTGCCTTCCTGTATATATTACCCTAAAAGTCTATATTTTTCAAGTGTTTTCGCAATTTTTTCTCCTTTCGGGAGCATAAGCACGTCATCTCTTGATATTGACTTGGTAATAAGCAGCAAAAATGCGTACACGGCAACGGCAACGCACACACTTATAAGCGCTGAAACCGTACTTCCGTTTATTCTTGAAAGCGCATTTCCCGCAGGAACTATCGCACACAGCAGCTTGTAGGAAAAGTATGCCGAAAGTCCGCAGACACCTCCGCACAGCAGCGGCTTGAACAGCACCGATTTTATATTCGGTCTTATTTTTGTCTCTTTGAGCAGGAAAAATGTATTGTGGGTCACGGCAACCAGATAAAATGCAAATGTTCCCAACGGCGCTCCCCATATATTAACCTTAACTATGCCTACAAATATAATATTTACTATTGTCTTTGCGGTACATGCAACAAGCATCGCCTTCAGAGGCACATCCGCCCTGCCTATCGCCTGAAGCATGTTCACCAACGGCGCGGATACCGACATGAGCATCATAAACAATCCGTAAAACGCCATTATGGGTGCGGCAATCGAAACTGCGTTTGCATTATTCGTACCGTTGTACAGCAGGCTGAGTATCGGCTCGGCAAGAGCCGCCATGCCGAAGCCGGCAGGCATTGCCAGAAGCATGGTGACCCTGACAACGGATTCCACGGTCTTCTTAATAACCGCCTTATCCTTGAGCGCCCATGCACCCGAAAGCACCGGTATGGCGCTTACGCCGAGAGTCATGGTGATTGTGGGGATAAGGTTTTTGAAATCACTCGTAGTGTCAAGAGCACCGTAAAGGAAGGTTTTTATGTTTCCGTCAAGCACCTGGGCGGCGGTAAGCGGACCGGCATATATTGACTTTATTGCATCCAGATTATTCGCCACAACATAAGCCAGACGGTTTTGCACTGTCCATGCATCTATAAAATTGGTTATGTTTGAGACAAGCGTGCTCAGAAGTATAGGTACGGCAACAGCTACAAGCGAACGCGCTATTGCCGTTGAGTCGAGCGGCTTGCGTGAATTCACAAGCTGAGTTCTGGTTATTGCTCCGCCGCAGCGCTTGTGACGTATTACAAGATACACCGTTCCCGCAACCGTTCCGAAGGTTACGCCGGCTATCGCGGCCGCCGCGGTATACGGATAAATTACGCTGTACGCCTCCGCAAGGCTTGCGACACTCTTTCCGAACACAACGCCGCCGCTCTCAAACTGTTTGAGTCCCGTAACCATAACAAGCTTTGCGCAGGAAAGTCCGATAATCAGCTTGCCGATTGCCTCTATAACCTGAGACAGCGCAGTCGGAAGCATGTTTCGCATACCCTCATAATAGCCTCGGTATGCGGACATTATACAACAGAAAAATATCGAAGGGGCTATCATTATTATGCTCGGCATCGTTTGCGGAGAATGTATCGAAAGCGACCAGTCCAGATAGGTGTAAGGATATGACAGCAAAAGCAGCAGCACTGTGCCGACTGTTCCGGTTATCACAAACAGCCTGAGGGCTATGCGGAATATCATCCTTACATCCCGGTAATTGCCGAGCGTCATATTTTCCGAAACAAGCCTTGACACCGCAACGGGAAGGCCTGCCATTGATATGGCATACAGCGGAGTGTAAATATTGTACGCCGAGGCGAAATAACCGCGCCCCTCCGTTCCTATAAGGCTTGTAAGAGGAATTTTATATATCGCTCCTATAACCTTTATAATCACGGTGGCGGCAACAAGTATCAGCGCCCCGTCGAGGACATTCTGCTTTTTATTTTTTGGCAAGAGAGCACCTCCAATACTGTATCGGCATTATATCACCCTAAGAATTCACGCAAAAGCGAGTTTTCCGGCACCAGACTCCTGTCGAGCGGTTCAAAGCGTTCCAGTCCTTTTATAAGCTTCTGTGCTTCGGAATAATATTCACTGTTTTGCTCTATTTCCTTCAGCATCGGTATGGCAATATCACGAAACACACAGCTTTCATAAAGGATTATCGTGTTTATTTTTATGTCCGCCTCATCGCGGTATGGGAAAAGGTATTTATCCTCCCCCTCCCTCACGGTATTCCACATTGAGAGCGTATTTTCAAAGCTGCTGCCGCGTGAACGTCTGTCGCGTATCATTCTTCTTACAAGGCGCATGTTGCGTTTGTTAAGGACGATATCGTTGTCCTTATCATATATTCTCGACGACACGTTTATATACATTTTAAGAAGTCTTTCCGCCGGAAGCGTCGAGGTTATTACCGGATTGAGCGCATGAAGCCCCTCAACCACCACAACATCGCTCGCTCCGAGCTCTATACGGTTGCTGCTCTCGCTGCGCCTGCCTTTGACGAAATCGAATACGGGAATATCCGCCTTGCCCTGCGTCATAAGCGCATTGAGGGTCTTGCTCAGCAGCGGCAAATCGAGCGCGTTTACTGTTTCAAAATCCGGTGTGCCGTCGGGAAGCCTCGGCGAATCCTCACGGTTCTTGTAAAAATCATCAAGAGATATGGTAAAGGTTTTTATTCCCAGATTGTCAAGCGCAGCTTTTAGCCTGAGCGCCGTAGTGGTCTTTCCGGCGGAGCTCGGTCCGGCAAGCATGACTATTTCGCTGACGGGTGTTTCATCAATTCTGCGTGCGACATCATCGATTATGTTAAAATACCGCTGCTCGGACATACGCACGAACTCCGCGGGTGAATTCCGCGCCATATCGTTTATATATTCAAGAGTATTATTGATGTTTGACATTTGTTTTCTCCTCACAAAGGGTATTTTTGATAAAACTCATCTATGTATTTTTTTCTGTCTGCCAGAATCCCGAAGCGCTCAATGTATTCGTAGGGATACTTGAAATTGAATATTCTCTCGATATGGTTTTCGTCCGGAGCCTTCAGCTTGGTCACGGCTCCCGCCCCGACGCTCAGCACTGTATGGCACTCCTCCATCATGAAAACATTATAAAGGCATTCTGCACCCGGAACACACCAGCCGACATTTTCAAGATTTCCGAGCGATTTGCTCTGTCTGTACATATAATACGGATGATATCCCGCCTGCGGCAGAGCCGAATTTGCATAGTCTACCATATTCTTAACCGTTTCGGCATCCGATGCCGCGGAGCCTTCATCCGTTACAAGACGTGATGAACGCTTGAGCGCAAGCGTATGAACGGTTATGCTCTCCGGAGCCATACGGATTGCCGTATCCACACTGTTTCTGAAGCTTTCTTCGGTGTCGGTCGGAAGTCCGGCAATGAGGTCTGTGTTTATATTTTCAAAGCCCCTCGAACGGGCGAGAGCGAACGCGTCAAGCACAAGCTGTGCAGAATGCTTCCTGCCTATTTGTGCGAGCACCGAATCATTGAAGGTCTGCGGATTTATACTTATTCTTCCCACACGGGCGGCTTTAAGCACATCAAGCTTTTCCGCCGTAACCGTATCCGGACGCCCCGCCTCAACGGTGTATTCGCGCAGAGTGCTCAAATCGAAGCAATCGCTTATTGTGTCAAGCACCATCTCAAGCTGAGGAGCGCTCAGCGTAGTCGGAGTTCCTCCGCCCCAATATATACTTTCAAGACGCAGTCCGTTTCTTTTGGCGGCTCCGGCTGTAAGGCGGATTTCCTCACAAAGCAGAGGCACATACGAATCTATACTTTTCCTTGCCGCATCACTCGTTATCGAATGTGAAACGAATGAGCAATAGCTGCACCGCGTAGGACAAAACGGAATCGAAACATACAGGCTGAAGGATTCCCTGCGCGACAAGGCGGCGGTTTCATCCTCCGCACGTGCCACCGACAGCGCCAGCGCTGCCTTTTCCGGCGACACCCTCATTACGTCCCTGAAGCGCCTCATTCCGGCAGCCTCACCCAGGGTATCGCGCAATGAACGAAGCAGCTTTGAGGGTCTTACCCCTGTGAGCATACCCCACGGCGGAATTTTTCCGGTGACGGAGCAAAGCATATCGAACATAAGCCCGGCAAGCGCAAGCTCACAATCCTTGTCGAAATCACCGTCCGGCAACGCAACGAAGGTCTTCCGCTCCTCGCATACGCCGTTTAAAGAAAGCTTTACTTCAAGCTCCGCTCCGGATGCGCCGTATTTTGCGGATGTGAGAATAAAATCCTCGTTCGTATCACAGTACTCTTTTTTTATGTCTATGCTCGCACATGGGAAAAATATACGGGCAAGCTTTTCGGTTTCATAATGAAATGCGTGATTTATAACAAAAAGTATCATTTTTTCCTCAAATATCTGTTGGACACCCTCTCAACCGCAAGAGACGTCTGGCGATTGTGACCCGGGAAGACCTCGTAATCGCCCTCAAGCGACATCAGCCTTTCAAGTGAGGCGAGCAAGTCGCTCCAGCTTCCTCCCCGCAGGTCCGTGCGCCCGACGGTGCGGCAAAACAGCGTATCACCGGAAAATATCATGTGTTCGGGTTCGAGAATATAGCATACGCTGCCCATAGTGTGTCCGGGAGTGTGCATAACACGCAAAACATTCTTTCCGATTGATATTTCATCGCCGTCCTCAAGTATTATGTCCGCCTTTGCCGGCTTTTGCACGACAGAAGATGTTGATGCAAGGCTTTCCTCCGGGTCGTAGAGGCTGACGGCGTCCTCACGGTGTATGGCGATTCGTGCATCGGGATATTTTTCCTTCAAATCATGCACGCCGAGAATATGGTCAAAATGCCCGTGTGTGAGAAGTATATATTTCAGCTGCTTAATACCCGACTGCGCAATTGCAGTCTGAAGCTCCGGAGAAAATGAGCCGACATCAATAACCGCTCCTTCTCCGCTCTCACCGTCAAGAAGTATGTATGAGTTTGAGCCCATTTCATTTGATTGTATTCTTGTAACCGTCATTGAATATCGCTCCTTCCGGTTTGTTATTTATTACTTCCAGATATCCGTATCATAGCATATTGTAACCGGGCCGTCGTTGACAAGAGAGACCTGCATATCCGCCGCAAATTCGCCCTTTTCAACTCTCGCTATGCCGTTTTCACGCAGCTGCTGCATATAAAACTCATAAAGGCGGTTGGCGATATCCGGCTGTGCCGATTCAATAAATGAGGGGCGGTTTCCCTTTTTCACATCAGCGCAAAGCGTAAATTGCGAAACCGCAAGCACGGCTCCTCCGACCTCCGGAAGCGCAAGGTTCATCTTGCCGTTCTCGTCCTCAAATATTCTTAAAGACGCCGTTTTCCTTGCCAGCAGGCTCGCCTCCTGTTCGGTATCCCCCTGCATGACACCCAGCAAAACAAGAAAGCCCTTCCCGATTTCTCCGGTAACTCTCTGCCCCACCTGAACACGCGCGCTGCTTACGCGCTGAATAACCGCTCTCATTTTTTAATACCCCTTTATCACATTCCGGAACGCTCTATAGCAAGCACTCCGTTGACCTTCTGAAGCCTTGTAACAACACTTTTAAGATGCTCAAGTCCGTTTACGGTTATGGTCATTGTAACATTGTAGCGCCCGTCCTTGGTTTCGCGCGTATTAAGCGCATGAATCATCACCCTCATGCCCGCAAGAACCGAGGATATATCCGCCACAAGAGACACACGTGAAACGCAGGTGAGCATAAGCGTGGCTCTGAATTCCTCACGGGTCTTGGTGTTCCAGCGAACTGGTATCCACCTGTCCGGCTCAGCCGAAAGCGGAATGCTTTTCGGAACATTCGGGCAATCGCGCTTATGCACGGAAACGCCGTGACCTCTTGTGATAAAGCCGATTATATCGTCGCCGGGGATGGGATTGCAGCATTTTGAAAGCTTGACAAGGCAGTTATCTATACCCTCGACTATTACGCCCTCGCTGCCCTTGCCGGGAGTGTCCTCTGTGATTTTTACCTCAACCGGAGCAATATTGCCCGCTATTTTATGGTATTCCTCACGCACAAACGGCATGATTCTCGTAAGCTGTATTCCTCCGTAGCCGACTGCCGCAAAGAAATCGTCCACGCTGTTGCAGCGCTGACGCTCGACAAGCTTTTCGAGAAGTATCTGCATCTCCTCATCTGTAAAGCGCACATTGGTGCGGCGAAGCTCACGCTCAATTTCCGCCTTGCCCTCGGCAATGTTGTCCTCACGCTTTTCCTTTTTGAACCACGAGCGGATTTTGCTACGTGCCTCACTGGTTTTGACTATATTCAACCAGTCCCTGCTCGGACCCTTGCCCGCCTGCGAGGAGGTGAGAACCTCGACTATTTCTCCGGTCTTCACCTGGTAATCTATCGGGACAATTCTGCCGTCAACCTTCGCGCCGACCATTCGGTTGCCGACCGCGGAATGTATTGCGTATGCAAAATCAATAACCGTTGCTCCCTGCGGAATGTTTATGACGTCCCCCTTGGGAGTGAAAACAAACACATCCTCGGGTACAAGATCGCTTTTTATGGTGCGGACTATATCCTCAACATCCTCGGCATCCTTCTGACTTTCGAGAAGCTGACGTATCCAGGCAAGCCTCTCCTCGAATTTTGCCGTGCCGGTTATTCCGAGCTTGTATTTCCAGTGTGCGGCTATACCGTATTCAGCCGTATGGTGCATCTCCCAGGTTCTTATCTGCACCTCAAAGGGTATGCCCTCCTTGCCGATTACGGTGGTGTGAAGCGACTGATACATATTCGGCTTAGGCGTGGAAATGTAATCCTTGAAGCGCCCCGGAATCGGTCTGAACATGTCATGTATGACACCGAGCACGTTGTAGCAGTCTATTACCGAATCAACGATTATTCTTACCGCGTAGATGTCGTATATCTCGTCAAAATTCCTGTTTTGCATATACATTTTGCGGTATATGCCGTGGACGCTTTTTATACGTCCGTCTATCTGCGCTCCGCTGACAACCGTCTCCACACGCTCGGCTATTCTCGCCTTGGTCTTCTCAAGAAATTCAAGGTGTGACTGCCCCTGTGAGGCAAGCGCGTTCTCAATTTCACGGTAGGCCACGGGGTCAAGATAGCTTATCGCCAAATCCTCAAGTTCCTCCTTCATCGCCCTGATTCCGAGGCGATGCGCGATAGGAGCATATATTTCAAGTGTCTCAAGAGCGGTATCCCTGCGCTTCTGCGGATTCTTGTATTCAAGGGTACGCATGTTGTGCAGTCTGTCCGCCAACTTAATAATTATAACTCTTATATCCTGAGACATTGCGAAAAGCATTTTTCGCAGATTTTCCGCCTGCTCCTCCTCCTTGGAGTGCAGCGGCACCTTGCCGAGCTTGGTTACGCCGTCAACCAGCGAGGCTATTTCCTTACCGAAGCCGCGCTCGATATCCTCAAGCTCGACGCCGGTATCCTCAACCGTATCATGAAGCAGTGCCGCGATTACGGATTGATAATCCATACCGAAATCGAGCAATATCTTCGCAACCGCAACCGGATGCGATATATAGGGCTGTCCCGAATATCGTTTCTGCCCGTCGTGCGCCTTATACGCCATATCATAGGCTCTGTCGATTATTTCTGTCTCCTCGGCAGAATACACCTCGCAAAGCTGCTTGCGAAGCTGCTCATAGCTAAGCTCCTTGGGGTCAGCCATTCATACCGCCTCCTTTCAGCGATTTCAATATCACGGAATTTTGCAAATCTGTCTTTTTTTCCTCCGGCGGCATGGCATAACGTCCGTCGTCGCAGGTTATGAGATTCAGCTCGCAAAGCACATCGAGCGACACCCTCACGGCACACAGCTTATCCAAATCAATCCCCGCACGTTTACACAGTGCCTCCGCACCGTATTTGAAGCCGCCGTTTGATTTCAGATATTTATACACGGCTCCGATAAGCTCTCTTGAAGGAGTGAGCGCCTCGCGCTGCTCCTCGCCGATAGTCTCTCCGGACGCGTATGTCTCATACAGTCTGATGCCGTCAAGCACCAGTCTGTCATCCGTTCCGGAAAAACGCATGTCCTTTATATGTATGCTTACCTTTACCTCTCCCATGTATTCATTTTTTTCCACACGCACGGCAAGGTCCAGCATATCTCCGGCGCAATATTGAAACTCCTCCGGCGTAACGCCGAAAAGCATCGCAATAAATCTTGTTTCCGCACGCGCAAAGGTGAGCCTCAGATGCTTACCGTTGCCCACCGGCTGTATGCCGACAAGCTTTACGCCGTAGAGCCCGAACAGCGGCTGCGGATTCCCCGCTCCGAAGGGCTCAAGCATGGCAAGCGAAGAAAGCATTTCCGGATTTATTGATGCCGGATTGAGCTTGCAATCCATAACAAGAGAGGCAAACGGCATTTCCGCAGCCCTTGCATATTCGTTTACGGCGCGGCGGAAGGCATCTATATTTTCTGTCTTTATGCTCAGTCCGGCGGCAAGCGTATGTCCGCCGAAATGCTCCAATATATCCGAGCAGACAGACAGTGCGTCATAAAGCGAAAAGCCCTCTATGCTTCTGCCGGAGCCCTTTGCCGAATCGCCCTCACGCGATATGACTATTGCGGGCTTGCCGTATTTTTCAACAAGACGCGAGGCGACTATTCCGGTGACACCCTGATGCCAGCCCTCACCGTCAACCACAAGCACTCTGTCACAGAGAACCGATGGGTTTTCCCGTATAAACTGTCCGACAGCCTCCGATATTTTCTGCTCCGCACTCTGACGGGCAAGATTTGCATCGCAAATTTCAGTGGCGGAAAGCTTAGCCTCATCGGCATCGCTGCAAAGCAACAGCCTGAGCGCCCTGTCTGCGGAGCCCATACGACCCGCCGCGTTTATGCGCGGAGCTATGGCGAACGCAACAGACGAAGAATTCATATCCTTCTGTGCCATTCCCGCGGCCTCAAGCAATGCGTCAACTCCTATACGGTTTCCGGAATTGAGCATTTCAAGTCCGCGCATAACAATATATCTGTTTTCGCCGTTGAGCGGTACAATATCGGCTATTGTGCCCACGGTTATTATGTCGGCATAATCGGAGAGCACCGCATCGGCATCACCCTCAAGCGCGCACAGCAGCTTAAAAGCAACGCCTACACCTGCCCAATTCCGGAATTCAAGCCCGTCATCGCTGTCACGGTGCGGGTCAACAACCGCCTCGGCAGCCGGAATTGTATCCCCGGCGCGGTGATGGTCGGTTATTACCATGTCTATCCCGAGAGCCTTTGCGTATTCGGTTTCCTTTACGGCGCTTATGCCGTTATCAACCGTTATAATGAGCTGTGTACCCTCTGCCGCAAGACGGTCTATTGCTTCAAAGCTCATACCGTAGCCCTCTACGGCTCTGTCGGGAATATAGTAGCCCACATTTGCGGCATTTTTTTCAAGATAGGAATACACCATGGCCGTGGATGTCACACCGTCGGCATCATAGTCACCGAAGACGGTTATACGCTCAGACTCGGCAATTGCCCTTTCTATTCGGAGAACCGCCTTTTCCATATCCGAAATCAGAAACGGGTCACAAGGCTCATCTCCCGAAAAGAGGAATGCGTCAACGTCCTCAGGCTCACATATTCCCCTCGTGCCGAGGAGGAAGGCGGCGAACGGGTCAATACCGCATTCCTGCGCGGTCTGTGCCGCACGGTCCTTATCGTAGCCCTTTATTTTCCAGAGTTTACGGCTCAATTTCAACCATCCTTACTTTCAATACGCGCTCAATGCAAAAACCACTCCATTTTCACTAAACTATATAATATCATTTTCCGAACACAAAAGCAAGAAAAACATCCCTCTCTTTTCGGCGTTCTTTTCTTCCCGGCTCTGCTTTTTTTCGTAATATGTATTGATTTGTTTCGCATTAAAATGTTATACTGTAATGTATTATTATTTAAGGGAGAAAGCGGTATGAAATTTACAAAAATGCACGGCGCCGGCAACGACTACGTTTATGTCAACTGCTTTGAGGAAGCAGTCGGGAATCCCGGCAAAACCGCTGTCGCGGTAAGCGACAGGCATTTCGGAATCGGCGGCGACGGGCTTGTGCTCATCTGCCCGTCCGAGGTTGCAGATGTCAGAATGGACATGTACAACGCCGACGGTTCACGCGGCAAAATGTGCGGAAACGCAAGCCGCTGCGTTGCAAAATACGTTTTCGACAACGGCATTGTAAAGAAAGACGAGATATCCCTTGAAACGCTCAGCGGAATAAAATACATAAAGGTTTTTCACAAGGACGGCAGAGCATTTACCGCAACCGTCAATATGGGTGCGCCGATACTTACGCAAAAGGACATTCCGACGCGCTTCGCCGAAGGCGGCACAGTCAAGACGCTCAACATCGGCAGTAACGACTATCCGGTGACCTGCGTATCCATGGGAAATCCGCATTGCGTAACCTTCGTTGAGGATGTAAACGCCGTGGAGATTGAAAAAACAGGTCCGCTGTTTGAAAATCACACCATGTTCCCCGACCGCATAAACACCGAATTTGTCAGGGTGATAAATCGCAACGAGGTTGACATGCGCGTATGGGAACGCGGCTCAGGCGAAACTCTCGCCTGCGGCACCGGGGCGTGTGCAACGGCTGTTGCGTGCGTGCTTAACGGATTTTGCGACAAGGACGCCGACATAAAGGTCAATCTTCGCGGAGGCGTTCTTACAATACGCTGGGCTGCGGACGGCAATGTTTATATGACCGGACCCGCAGAAACCGCATTCACCGGAGTATGGGAGGATAAGCAATGAATATCAACGAAAATTTTCTGAAAATCCAGAGCAGCTACCTGTTTTCAAACATCGCCAAAAAGGTACGCGAGTTTTCCGAAGCAAATCCGGACGCCGACATCATACGTCTGGGCATCGGTGACGCAACACGTCCGCTGCCCGAGGCTGTAACAGCAGCCATGCACAGGGCGGTTGATGAGATGGGCACCCTTGACGGCTTCCGCGGATATCCGCCCGAATACGGCTATGACTTTCTGCTTAACGCCATCAGCGAAAACGATTTCAAGGCGAGAGGTATAAACATCGGCGCGGATGAAATATTCGTAAGCGACGGCGCGAAAAGCGACACCGGAAACATCGGCGACATCTTCTCAAACGCCAACACCGTTGCGGTGTGCGACCCTGTTTACCCCGTATATGTTGACACGAACGTCATGTGCGGCAGAGCCGGAGAGGCGGTAAACGGAAAATGGTCCAATGTAATATACATGCCCTGCACCGCACAGACGGGCTTTCTGCCGGAGCTGCCCGCGCAGAAGGCGGATTTAATATATCTGTGCTTTCCCAACAACCCCACAGGCATGACAATTGACAAAAAGAATCTTCAGCGCTGGGTTGATTACGCAAACGAAAACGGCAGCGTAATCCTCTACGATGCCGCCTATGAAGCGTACATATCCGACCCGGAAATTCCCCACAGCATCTTTGAGCTTGAGGGAGCAAAAACCTGTGCAATAGAATTCCGCAGCTTCTCAAAAACCGCCGGATTTACAGGCGTTCGCTGCGCGTACACGATAATTCCCAAGGAGCTGACCTTCGGCGGCGTGTCACTGAACGCTCTGTGGGCAAGGCGGCAGGCAACAAAATTCAACGGCGTTTCATATATCACACAGCGCGGCGCAGAAGCAATCTATTCCCCTGAGGGCAAGCCTCAGGTCAAGGCGGTTATAGATTACTATAAAAGCAACGCCTCAACCATATCCGAAGGCTTAAAAAGCCTGGGCTATGAGGTATACGGCGGAACAAACTCGCCCTATGTTTGGCTCAAGGCTCCCGACGGTATGGCATCATGGGACTTTTTCGACCTGCTGCTGAACAAGGTGCAGGTCGTGGGCACCCCCGGCTCGGGCTTCGGCCCGTCCGGAGAGGGATATTTCCGTCTGACCGGCTTCGGCAGTGCGGAAAACACCGCAAAGGCGCTTGAAAGAATCGCCCGTCTTTGATAATAAGCACGGAAAGGAAAATTCAAATGAAGGATGTTTACGAAAGTCCGCTTAATTCAAGATACGCAAGCCATGAGATGCAATACATATTTTCTCCCGATTTCAAATTCAAGACCTGGAGAAAGCTCTGGATTGCTCTCGCCGAGGCAGAGCATGAGCTGGGTTTGCCCGTAACCGACGAGCAGATTGCCGAGTTAAAAGCAAATGCCGACAACATCAACTATGATGATGCCGCCGCACGCGAAAAAGAAGTCCGGCACGACGTTATGTCCCACGTCTGGGCTTACGGCCTTCAGTGCCCGACAGCCAAGCCTATAATCCACCTCGGAGCCACCTCGTGCTACGTAGGTGACAACACCGACCTCATAATCATGACCGAGGGCTTGAAGCTCATAAAAAAAGAGCTTGTAAACCTCATTGCCGTGCTTTCGGACTTCGCCGAAAAGAGCAAGGCTCTGCCCTGCCTTGCGTTCACTCATTTCCAGCCGGCACAGCCGACAACCGTCGGCAAGCGCGCCTCGCTGTGGCTTGAGGAGCTTGTGCTTGACCTTGCGGAGGTCGATTTCAGGCTTTCGCAGATGAAGCTGCGCGGCGCAAAGGGCACAACCGGAACACAGGCAAGCTTCCTTGAACTTTTCAACGGCGACAACGAAAAGGTCAAGGCACTCGACAAAAGAATCGCCGAAAAGATGGGCTTTGACGAGGTGTATCCCGTATCCGGTCAGACCTATTCAAGAAAGGTCGATTACAATGTGCTTTCGGTGCTCTGCGGAATAGCACAGTCGGCTGCAAAGTTCTCAAACGACATACGCCTGCTTCAAAATCTCAAGGAGATTGAGGAGCCGTTTGAAAAGAGCCAGATAGGCTCCTCTGCAATGGCATACAAGCGCAACCCAATGCGCAGCGAGCGCATCGCATCACTTTCAAGGTATGTAATTGCAAACACCGAAAACCCTGCGCTCACCGCAGCGGCACAGTGGTTTGAGCGTACCCTTGACGACTCTGCAAACAAGCGCATAAGCATCGCCGAGGCGTTTCTTGCGACCGATGCAATACTCGGGCTGTATATAAACGTTGCGGACGGACTTGTGATATATCCGAAAATGATAGAGAAGCATCTGCGTGAGGAGCTGCCGTTCATGGCGACGGAAACCATACTCATGCGCGCAGTCAAAAAAGGCGGAGACCGTCAGGAGCTTCACGAGAAAATACGCGTCCACTCCATGGCGGCGGGAACCGTTGTAAAGCAGGAGGGAAAGCCCAACGACCTGCTTGAGAGAATCGCGGCGGACCCTGCATTCATGCTCAGGCACGAGGAGCTTGCCGAGCTTATGAATCCGGAATATTTTGTAGGCCGCGCACCGCAGCAGACCGAGGAATTCATTACCGGTGTAATAAAGCCGATACTTGAGCAAAACGCCTCGCTGCTCGGAATAAATGTTGAAATAAAGGTATAAGGCGTTTTGCTCTTTACAACCATTTCAATTCGCAAAGCCACCGCGATACCGAAAGAAAGGAAGCTTTCGCAAAGCGAAAACCACGGTCGTATTCATGACAAAATTTGAAAATAATCTCTACGAGGGAAGCGTGCTCAAGCGCCTTGTGCTTTTCTCGCTCCCTTTTCTCGCCTCAAACATAATACAGTCGCTTTACAACGTTGCCGACATGCTTATCGTAGGCAATTTCAGCGGAACAAACAGCTTGTCCGGAGTCAACATAGGCGGTCAGGTGACATTCATATTGACGCAGATAGTGCTCGGCTTCTGCATCGGAGGCTCGGTGCTCATTGCACAATATATCGGTGCTCAAAATAAGCGGGCTGTCGAAAAGGTCACTTCAACGCTCATAACCTCACTTTTGATACTTTCGGCTATTATAACGGTGCTGATGGTTGTGCTGCGCACTCCGGTGCTGCGCCTTGTAAAGACACCTCAGGAGAGCTTTTCCGAGGCAAACGCCTACCTCTTTATAACCGTGCTCGGAATAATTTTCATATTTGCCTACAACGCGCTGAGCGCAATACTGCGCGGAATGGGCGACAGCAAGCGTCCGCTGTATTTCATCGCGGTAGCATGCGTAACAAATGTGGTGCTTGACCTGCTGCTTGTTGCAAAATTCAATATGGGCGCGGCGGGTGCCGCCATAGCTACCGTAATCTCACAAGCTATAAGCGTCATACTCTGCATTGTCTACCTGAAGAAAAATGATTTTATATTTGATTTCAAGCCCTCATCGTTTCGCATTGACCGTGAGAGTCTCCGGCTCATAACGAAGCTGGGGCTCCCCACTGCCGTGCAGAACGGAGTAACCAGCCTGTCGTTCATGTTCATTACCGTTCTGGTCAACATGGTGGGCGGAGTAAACGCATCGGCAGCAGTCGGCGTTGTCAGCCGCTTCAACGGCTTTGCGGTCATGCCCGCCGTGGCAATGGCAAGCTCGGTTTCGACCATGGCGGCGCAAAACATCGGAGCCGGTCAGATTGACCGTGCAAAGAAAACCTGCCGTATAGGTGTTATCGTCTCGGTCTTCTTCTCGTACGCAATATTTGCTCTTGTGCAGGCCTTTCCCGAACCGATACTCATGCTTTTTGACCGCAACCCCGAAATGATAGCAAACGGAGTGGAATATATCAGGGTGATGAGTCTTGACTATCTTGTAATTCCGTATATATTCTGTATAAACAGCCTGTTTGTCGGCGCGGGTCACACCACCTTTTCGCTGATATCCAACATGCTCTCATCGCTGCTGCTGCGCGTTCCCGCCGCCGCAATATTCGGCATTACGCTCGGCGGAGGTCTTGCCGGAATCGCCTTCGGCGCACCCGTGGCATCGGTCGGCTCCCTTGTGCTTGTGCTCTGGTTTTATTTTTCGGGAAAATGGAAAAAGGTTGTTATACATCATCAGCCTCAGGAGGAATGAGGTCTACCTCTTCTGCGAAAGGAATGATATAAGCATGGAAAAATACGCATGGAAGGCAACGATACTTGACGGAAAAAAGGATGAATATGTCCGCCGTCACAATGAGATATGGGCTTCGATGAAGCAAGTGCTTTCCGAAGCAGGAATAGTCAATTACACAATATGGAATACCGGAAATGAGCTTTTCGGCTACTATGAATGTGAAAAAGGAATTGATTTCGCCGCTGAGGTGCAGAATAAAAGCGAGGTTGTAGCACAGTGGAATGAATACATGAAGGATGTAATGATAATGGAGCCGGACCCCGTAACCGGAGCCCAGCCCAAGCTTGAAAAGGTTTTTGAGTTTAAATAAATCCGTTGCGATGAATCAGCCGGTGGCTGACGGCTGCAAACAATCCTCCGTCAGGGGAGCACACCGAAGCGCCGCCGGAGGCGGAAGCAGCGAGGTGGAAGCAGCGAGGTGTGCGAGTGAAGAAACAGGGAGAATTGCGAAGCGCTCCAAGCGAGCAAGGCGACCATGTTTCTGAGGGGGAGCGTCCTACCACCTCCTTTGCCAAAGGAGGCTTTAGCTCGCCGTAAGTGCTACGGGCTACAAACTAAACAACCGCCGCCCTCGCTCATTTGAAGCGGGGGCGACAGTCTGTGCCCTCCCGAAGGAGGGCTTTTTTCATTTACCTACCACTGAAACAAATCTTTCGTATGCCGCGGACCATTCATCCGCTGAGCCGGGTGTAAATTCCTTGAGATTTTCACCCCGTGCAATTATTTCTCTTGCCTGTGATATGCCCGATATTGCTCCGCCGGATATGAGCTGTACAACCACATTGCCGAGCACGGTTGCCTCTATCGGTCCTGCAAACACCTTGCAGTTACAGGAATCCGCTGTCATACGGCAAAGCAACCCGTCCTTCGTGCCGCCGCCCATTATGTGAATTTGCGGATAGCTCTTTCCGGTGCAATCCATAATCCCCTCGAAGACATACCTGTACTTCATTGCGAGACTTTCATATATGCAGCGCATTATCTCACCGACGGACTGCGGAACATATTGACCGGTCTTGCGGCAGAATTCGCGCACACGCTCGGGAATATTACCCATTGCCACAAACTCCGGTGCGTCCGGGTCTATAAAGCTTCTCAAGGGCTCCGCCGCAAGCGCCATCTGCTCAAGCTCCGCGTACGAATACTCCTTGCCCTCGCGCTTCCACTGGCGGCGGCTCTCCTGAATAAGCCACAGCCCGCATATATTCTTCAAAAACGCCGTCGAGTAGCCGTAGCCGCCCTCGTTTGTAACATTCAGACGCTTTGCCTTGTCATTTATAATCGGAGTTTCGGTTTCAGTTCCGAAAAGCGACCACGTACCGCAGCTTATGAATGCAAAATCCTTTTCGGACGTAGGCGTCGCCGTTATCGCACTCTGCGTGTCGTGCGCGGCAACGGATATCACCTTAACCTCGCCGAGCCCCAGCTCTTGCTTTATATCCTCGCTGATTTCGCCTATAACTCTGCCGGTTTCGGCAATCTGCGGAAGAAGCTTTTCGTCTATTCCGAAGGTGTCAAGTATCTCCTTTGACCATGTCTGCGTTTCAAGGTCAACCATCTGAGAGGTTGTTGCGATTGAATACTCTGCTGAAATTTTGCCCGTGAGCATGTAGTTGAATAAATCCGGCGTAAACAGCAGCTTATCCGCAGCCTCAAGGACGTGCGGACGGTTCTTTTTCAGCGAAAGCAGCTGAAAAAGAGTGTTGAACTCCATAAACTGTATGCCGGTTATATCGTAAAGTTTGTCAAGCGGCATAAGCTTTGCCGCTTCCTCTATCATGCCGTTGTTGCGCTTGTCGCGATAATGCACGGGATTTTCAAGCAGTGCGCCGTCCTTGCCTATGAGCCCGAAATCGACTCCCCATGTGTCTATTCCGACACTCTCAAAGCCTCCGGCAGCCTTCGCCGCCGCAAGCCCTGTTTTTATTTCATGAAACAGTCTGAGTATATCCCAATAGACTGTACCGTTAACGCTTACAGGCTCGTTTGCAAAGCGGTGAACCTCCTCAAGCCTTATGGTTTCACCGTCAAATATGCCGAGTATTGCTCTGCCGCTTGAAGCACCGAAATCAAATGCAAGAACACGCTTTTCCATAATTGCCTCCGAAAATTATAGTTTAGTCGGTTACAACGCCCTTTTTAAGTATGACATTGGCATACAGCGCACTCTCGCCGGTTGCGATTATCGCATAGGCGGTCTTTGCACGCTCATAGAAATCAAAACGCTCTATTTCCGAGAATTTCCAATCGCCCTGCTTGGCGACTATCGCCTTATATTCATCCCATATCACCGGAACGACATTGTCACCCGGTGTGACTTGCATAAGCATTACGGGGCTTTCAACATAGGGGTCAAGCGGAAAAAGCTTGAGTATTGCATCGAGCAGCTCAGGCACGCCGTGACCGTCACAGCGCACAAGCCGTTTTGCATTCGACGCAGCGGGGAAGTTGCCGTCGCCTATGACTATTTCGTCGCCGTGACCCATTTCATCAAGTATTTTAAGAAGCTCGGGTGAAATTATTGAAGGTATTCCTTTTAACATAACAAGACCTCCTGTTTATTTTTTCAGCATTCTAATATCGGTTCCGCAGAACTGCAGACTTACAAAGGTATATATTCTTGAGGTAACCCTTTTTTCGTATTTGTCCTCAAATTCCTTCCACGAAAGATTGGTGTTTATTATTGTGGGAAGTCCCGCCAGCAGACGTGTATTTATTATATTGTATACGCTTGCAACGGTGAACGAGGTGTTAAACTCCGTGCCCAGGTCGTCGATAATGAGCAAATCACATTCAAGAAGCATCTGCTCTATATTGCTCTCGCCCTCGTTTTGTCTGCCGAAATGCTCTCTTTCAAGCTTGCCGAGCAGATTTTGCGCCGTGCCGTAAATAACGCCGAAGCCCTTTTCGACAACCTCTCCCGCAATTGCAAGCGAAAGATGGGTTTTGCCCAGTCCTGTCGCACCGTTCATAAATATGCTCTGCGAGCCGAGGTCAAACGTGGCGGCGTATTCCTTGCAAAAGCCGAGTATTTCGCTCATACGCTTTCTCGGAGATATGCCGGTTTTGCTGTCCGTCCGCGCAGGATAATATGACAGGTCAAACCCGTCGAACGATGAGAGCATCAACGGGGAAGTGCTGCTGAGCTCATCATAGGACAGCTGCCTGAGCAGTTTAAGATGGCATTCGCAGAGCTTGCCGTTATATATCCCGCTGTCCTCGCATTTTTTGCACACATAGGACGGCTTCAGGTAATCCTCGGGATACCCCGCTGCCGCAAGAAGCTCACCCCGTGCCTTCTGTGCATCGAGATTATGCTTTGCAAGTCCGTTCACAAGCTCCGGTGTGAGAGTGCCTGAGCCCATAGCCCTTATGACATCAAGTCCTGCCTGAGCCATTTCGTTTTCAATATCCGAAAGCTCTGGATATTTTTTAAGCACCTCGTCACGGTGACGGCGCGCGACGGCCTCTGCATTTTCCTTGCGGCTTTTTATTGTTGATGCCGCTTTTTCGTAAAGTGCCGAGCTGTATCTCATTTTTTACCGTCCCCCCTTTTTCTGACCACCAGCGGCTCATATAATGCTCGTCTGGCAAGCTCGTTTATATCATATGACGATTCAAAGCCCGTTGCCTTGGATGCGCCCTTTTTCTTCGTGTTCGTTGCCGCGTCAAGCTGCTCACGGGATTTTACCGAATTCTTATCCCACAGCTTCAGCGTCTTGTTGGCCTGTGCAAAGCTCCCCTTCGCACCCTTTTCATCGGCTATGGCAAATGCCTCGTTTATGTTATGAGCGTCAAAGCCCATGTCGCAAATCCACGCCTTCAGATATGCACTCTGCGTTGAGTTGGGCTTGTCTCCCGTAAGCTCCACACCCAGTTTTTTCAGCTCGCTCCAGATATCGTCTATGTAGTAAAGCAGCTTTATCTGCTCCTCTGCGTCCGCAAGAGTTTTTATACCGTTTTTGTTCCAGTCCTCACCTATACTTTTGATATGGCTTGTGGAGGTGTTTTTCTGCATGGCGGCATACTGAAGCAGCATCATTATAACCTCCGCGGGGAAGCCGTAATGGTCGTAAAGCATAAGCAGCGTGCCCTGCATATCATACCCGAAGGTGCCGCCGAGAATAAGCTGCGCCTCATTATACAGATTTTTAAGCTCCGGCTGCTCACGCATACGCTTGGCTATCTGTCCGGCGGTAGGTTTGCTCACAGGTATCGGGCGAAGATTTTTGTTCTCTTTTGTTCTATCCTTTTCCGAAAGAGATGCCTTGAGCTCTTCAAGCCGGCGGCTCTCCTCAAGCTTTTTTTCGGTATCCGCGTCATTTTCCAGCACTGAGCACGCACACCAGTAATCAAGCGCATCACGCACCTCATTTTCGGTAAGCGCCGTAGCCGAGGCTATGCCGCTTATTTCCTGCTCCCCGTTCCGTCCGGAGAGTATATAAAGCAAAACCTTAAAGCTCGCAGGAGATGCAAGCTTTAAGTGTTTTTCAACTGCCTGTGCCGGAACCGCCACAACCGCGCCCCACAGCGATGGATTTATTCTGTACATGTTCATGCTCCGCTCTGTTTTTTCATAAAAAATACCGCCGCAGTGGTGGGACCGCAGTGAGAGGTTATAGTACAGCCCGGATGTGAAATCAGAACCTCTTTAAATTTGCAGTGTCGCTTTATCTCCTTGCGAAGTATGTCCTCAACAGCATCGGGAACCTCCACGGTATATGCGATTATGCATCTGTCGGTGTCGATTTCCCCTGAGTGCGCTTCAAGGAGATCCGAAACATACTGCGCGCAGCACGATTCAAATTTTCCGCGATATTTTTTACCAACGCTGAGCTTTCCGGATTCCATCTCAATGGACGGCTTTATGCCGAGAATATTTGCTCCGAACGCAGAAACCGCCGAACAGCGGCCGCCTTTATAGAGAAAATCCAGCTTATCAATTATAAATGTTGTTACGACGCGCTCCCGGAGCGCGGAAAGCTTTTCGGCAATCTCCGGTGCAGAAAGACCCTGCTCGCGCATTTCACACGCCTTAATAACGAGAAGTCCTATTGCGGCGCACAGGCTTTTGCTGTCAACAACGTATACATTCCCCACCTCAGCCGCGGCAATGCAGGCGTTCTGATAGGTTGACGAGATTTCCGCAGACAGGCTCAGGTGAACAACCGCCGTCCCCTCGTCTGTATAGCTTTTGAAAACGTCTATGTACTCGCCTATCGTGACCGCCGAGGTCTTCGGAATATCACCGCTTTCGCGGCATTCACGGCAAAGCTCCGCGGGAGTTATTTCAATCCCGTCACGCCGGCTTTTACCGTCAAGGACGATATGAAGCGGTATAAGGGAAACCCCATACCGCTCCAATATATTTTCCGGCATATCTGCCGCACTGTCTGTTGTTATGGCAATTTTATTCTGCATAAAGTCTGCTCAGCCCTTAAATTTTGATATTACGCCCACATCAAACTGACCGCCGCTTTTCACAGAGGTTATGTCTGATATGTCGCCGTCCGAGGAGAGAGATCTGCCGGCTGCAAAGAATGCTCCGTCCGGAGAGGCAGCAACACATCTGAAGCTATCGTTTTTAGTTCCGCCGAATACCTGGCTCCATGAAACTCTGCCGTTATCCGACACACTCACCGCAAGACCGTCAAGTCCGCCGTGATTGCCCACAACCGCAAGGTCCCTGTTTGCGGAGCGAGTGCTTCCGACCGCTATATATCCGCCGTTGACTTTTACTACGGATTCGAGAATATCCTCGGCATTTCCGCCGAAGTTAACCGACCATTCCACGGAGGAATCCTTGCCGAACCTGACTATTATACCGTCGTTATTTCCCTTATTGGTTGAAAGCGCGGAAAGCTCTCCGTCCGCGGACCTTGAGTAGCCTGCCACTACGCATCCGCCGTCGCCGGTGGTGCAAATGGCATCAAAAATATCGTTTCTGCTGCCGCCGAAGCTTGTTATCCATGTGGTATTGCCTTTCGCAGAAAGCTTGGCAACAACACCGTCGAATTCACCCTTAGGAACTATTATACCGTAAGGAGTCGTGTTTGTTTTTGCGTTTTTAAAGGAGCCCACCGCGAAAATGCTGTTATCGGAATCAACCGTAACATTGTTGAAGCGGTCCATATTGTCGCCTATTATTCTGTACCAGTTGACCTCACCTGTTGAGGTGTATGAAACTATACTCGCCGAGCTTCCGCGCGAGGTTCGCGCAAGGGAAGCGATATCGCCGTCATTGGTTCCGACGCTTCCTGCGACTATTATGTCTCCGGAGGGCGCAACCGCAACGCCGTTAAACGTGTCGGTGGTGCTTGTTCCGAAATTCTTAACCCAAAGCTTGTTGCCCTGTGAGTCAAACTTAACGACAATCGCGTCATAGGAGCCGCGGCATTCAACGCCGAGGTCTGTGGCATTGGAATATCCGCAGGCAACAAAGCCGCCGTCCGGAGTTTGAGCAATAGACACAAGTGTGGTAGCTCCGTTTCCTCCGAATGCCTTCTTCCACATGACAGCGCCCTGCGCGTCATACTTGATAATTACCGAGCACGGTCTGCCTATTGAATCCGCAATGGAGAGCATATCGTTATCCGAGGAGTTTGTAACGTTGATTGCCACGCAGCCGCCGTCGGAAAGAGCTGTGACCGCTGAAAAATAATCCGCCAGAGTTCCTCCGAAGGTTGTCTTCCAGCTTGTGGGATTAACCGGTGTAGGTGCCGCCGTGGGAGGCTCGGTGGGAATTATGGGAACCGTAATAACCTCTCCGCCCGCATTGGTTGCAGTGTTGCCCTCTCCGTCCGTAAGCGGTACCATGGTGGTGCCGCCCGGATATGTGGGATAAAGCGTTGTATTTGTGGTTTCGTCAATTGATGGAGTTATCGTTATAACCTTTGTTACGTCTTTCCCGTCGGAATCCTTAACCTTTGAACCGTCCGGATTTGTAACCGGAATGGTGACCTCAATCGGTACGCCTACCACCGTTGTTATTTTGTTACCGTTTGCATCTGTTACATACGCACCGTTCGCATCCGTAACATACACCTGTGTAGTCTGAGGAATCACGGTCATCGGTTCACCGTTTTCATCAGTCACCACAACACCGTTCTCATCGGTTACAACTATAGGGTCGAGAGAGTCCTTTCCTTTGCAGCTGGCAAGAATAAGTACTATAACGCACCCTGTTATAAATACCGGCAGAAGTTTTATATACTTTTTCATGGGAAAAAAGCACCTCCGGAGAAATTTATATATTAAACAACCCATATATACCTTTATACAGTTTATCATAAAGATTGCCGGATTTCAAGCAAAATACAAATCTTAACAAAAAAAATTGTTATTTCATCTAATTTTTCGTTGAAATAGTCGGTGAAGTATGTTATAATCGCCCTTGTGTATTTATGATTCAAGTCACGTTCGGTCTTAAATTCGTCCGGCTCCGACTCGGGCCGGCACAAGGAGGAAATAAATTTGAAAGCCTACAATGCAAACGACATCAGAAACATCGCCATCGCCGGACACGGCGGCAGAGGCAAAACCACTCTCGCGGAAGCAATGCTTTTCCTCGCAGGCTCAACCGACAGACTCGGCAGAACCGCCGACGGAAACACTGTTATGGACTTTGACGCAGAGGAAAAAAAGAGGAAGGTATCCGTTTCAACGGCTGTATCCCCTCTTGAGTGGAAAAATGTAAAAATAAATCTTCTTGACACTCCTGGTCTTTTCGACTTTGCAGGCGGAGTTGCCGAGGGTGTACGAGCGGCAGAGTCCGTGCTTATAGTTACAGCCGCCGGCTCAGGGCTTGACGTGGGAGCCGAAAAGGCATTCAAGGCAGCAAGCCAGAGAGGCATTGCGAAAATGTTCGCAATAACCAGACTTGATGCCGAAAACACCGATTTTTACAAAACTCTTTCCGCCCTGACCGATGAATACGGCAGCGCCGTATGCCCCGTTGTTGTTCCGCTCATGAGCGGCGACAAGGTTAGTGCTTATGTTGACTTTGCCGAGGGTAAGGCGTATGAATATGCCGGCGGCAAGGGCAAGGAAATCGCCTTCCCTGACGACGCACGAATTGCCGAGATGAAGTCCGTATTTACCGAGGCAGTGGCCGGCGCCGATGAGGAGCTTATGGAAAAGTTCTTCGAGGGTGAGGAGTTTACTCATGAAGAAATAGTTAAGGGGCTTTCCGCCGGAATCAAGGACGGAGTTCTCTTCCCCGTATATGCCTGCTCAGGCTACAACACCGATGCTGTTGAGCTCATCCTCAACGCCATTGCTCTCACAGCTCCGAGTGCTGCCGACAAGGCATCCGAAAACGCTGTTGACGGTGACGGCAAGGAGCTTGAAGTCAAGTGCGACGAAAACGGACCGCTTGCTGCAATCTGCTTTAAAACCATCGCCGACCCGTTCGTCGGAAAGATGTCCTTCCTCAAGGTGGTATCCGGCAAAATCACCGCCGATACTCCCGCATATAACGCCACAACAGGCGAGAGCGAAAGAATGGGTAAAATAATCACCGTTAAGGGCATAAAGCAGGAGGATTCAGCAGGCATACCCGCCGGTGACATCGGCGTTGTTACAAAGCTTACCGGAATCAACACCGGCGACACCATCTGCAATTCCAAGCAAATAATAAAGCTTGCCGGAGTCAACTCCCCGGCGCCCTGCCTCTCAGTAGCCGTCCGTGCTCGCAAGAAGGGCGAGGAGGAAAAGATAGCCTCCGGTCTTCGCAGACTTATGGAGGAGGACCCCACAATCTCCTATTACACCAACGATGAAACTCACGAGCCGATACTCAGCGGACTCGGCGAGCAGCATATAGACATCATCATCTCCAAGCTCAAGAGCAAATTCGGCGTTGAGGTTGACACCAGCGTACCCAAGGTCGCTTACAGAGAAACCATCCGCAAGGTTGTTGATAAGCAGGGACGTCATAAGAAGCAGTCCGGCGGTCACGGCCAGTTCGGTGACGTGTGGATTCGCTTCGAGCCGTATGCCGGCGAGGAGGGCTTCCTGTTCACATCCGACGAGGTTGTCGGCGGCAGCGTACCTAAGAACTTCTTCCCCGCTGTTGAAAAGGGTCTTCGCGATTGCATAGCCAAGGGCATGATTGCGGGTTATCCCATGGTCGGCATAAAGGCAGCGCTTCACGACGGTTCCTATCACCCGGTCGATTCCTCTGAAATGGCATTCAAAACCGCCGCGCAGATAGCCTTCAAAAACGCTATCCCCGAAGCTCAGCCCACCATACTTGAGCCTATCGGAACCGTCAAGGCTTACATGCCGGACGACAACCTCGGCGATATCATGGGCGACATCACCAAGCGCCGCGGCAGAGTCCTCGGAATGGGTCCTGCCAACGAGCCCAAGATGCAGGAGCTTATTGCAGAGGTTCCCATGGCGGAGCTCGGCGACTTCCCGACAATTCTCCGTTCGGTAACCGCAGGCAGAGGCTATTTCTCCTGCGAGTTTGCAAGATACGAGGAGGCTCCCCAGATGATTGCCGACAAGGTTATCGCCGAAGCCAAAATCGAAGACGAAGAATAAGAAACAACATAAAAAATCCGGGCTGCTCATCATTGAGCAGTCCGGATTTTTTATAATGTATGTGTTTGCGTTTTAACCGCTTTATCTGCTGCGCTTTTTTATCCACAGCTCGCACAGCTTTACTCCGGCATAGGGCTCGCCTATTTCAAGCTCAAGGCAGCCGTTGACGAACACGGATGCAGGCAAAACATACGATGCCGTTTCAAAGCCCGGAGCCAACAGCTCGGAATCGAATTTCTCATCGCGTTCACCGCCGAATTGCGGGCCGTCGTACACCGTAACCCCGTTTGCAATTACGTGGTGATGCTTGAGCACCGGATACTTTTCGGACTTGAAGCTCACACGCAGCGTATAATCCGTATCGGGGGCAAATCCGGCGGTTTTCAGCCTCAGCTGATAATGGTCGTAAACCTTGAGCATTGACATCGGCATGCTGCCGTTGTTAACCGACGGTCTGTCGCCGCGGAAGTCTATGTAAAACTCCCCTTCCACAGGTACGCCCAGCACATCAAAGCCATGCTCCGCGAGCGAGAAATAATATTCATCGCTTTCAACCGTATTGCGTCCGAGAAGCCGGTCGATAAAGCCGTCTTGCTCAGCCTCCGGGAGAGCATCACAGTAGTCAAGGCGGTTGAGAAGCCATTTCTTGTCCGTCACGGGCTGGTCGATTGTTTCAAGCGTTGCGCCGCGCTCCCATGAGTCCGCGCAGTAATGCTCAACATCGAGCTGCAGACCGATTTTTTCAAACAACCTCTTTCCGAGATTGTCTATCTCGCCGCGCAGGGCGGTATAGCCATCATCAAAAGGAGTTTCGAGAACCTCGCGTGCACGGGCTGTATCGCGCTTTTTCAGATAATACCTTGCATCCTCGACAAGCCGTGTTTCAAACACTCTGCGCCGTCTGACAAGAGCATCGCACTTTGCGCGGAACAGGCATTGCAGAAAACGCCAGTTTTCATTGAGAAACGGATAATTTTCCGAAAGCCGCTCCCACAGCAAAAGAGTGTCGTCTATTCCGGAGTTTTCAAAGGGGTCTCCCTGCCAGTTGCGTTCAAGAGCAAGTATACCGTCGGCAACTGTTGAGGCGGGAGCGCCGAAAAAGAAGACTCTCGAATAGTCCTCAAGCGTATCGCGCAGGGATACCTCGGGGAAGAAGTCCATATCGCTCCAGACCATCTTGTTTATGTCATCGCTCACGCCTTCGGAGTAGCTCACCGAGCCTATAACATAGCGGCGAGTAATGCGGTGGAGAAGGCGGAACTCGGTCGGACGCGGATTTATGCTTTCGCGCGAAAGCGTAGATGCAAGAGCATAGTGCCAGTCATCACGGTTGAAATGCACCGGATATTCACAACGCACATTGTGGGTTATATCGGGATAGAAGCGCAGCGGATACTTTGACGGCAGCCTGCGGCGCAGCTCATCCATCGGCAAAGCGTGATTCGGGCCGGTTATTACGCCGTCAATTTCGTCGGGAAGCTTTTCAAGCTCCTCAATAAACGCCTCGCCCCAGTCCGGATATGTGTGCGGCTTTTGAGCGGAAGGCCACATCTGCGCATTCGGATGCACCTTTTTCAAGCCCTTGGATATGGCTATACAACGCTCTATAAATTCGTCGGCATAGAACTCACCGGGGTCGCCTCCGGGAGGAAATACCGCATCAATTCTCGGAACCTTTTCAAACAGCCTTGAGCGGCGCTCAACCGCAGCGTCTATGCTTTCCTCATTGTTCGGGTACCACAGCGAAACATCCATATCGAGCGAGTCGGCAAGGCGCGAGGCCTCCGGCAAAAACTCCTCCGGCTCATATTTCATAAGCCTGTTGCGGCGCACCTTGAGGTCTTCATTCGGTATATGCTCACAGGTGTTCGCTCCGAAAAACATCAGGTCACGGTAGTAGCGGTAATACTGCTCATAATCCCACGCATCATAGCTGTTCGGTGTGGTGCGGTAGCCGAGCTGATGACCCCTTATGGACTTGTCGGGCACATACTCGCCGGAAATGTCCTTTATAAGCAGAATTTTACCGTTCTCGTAAACGCTTTTTCTGAGGAACATTGAAAACGCATATATCAGACCGCGGGTTCCCGACGCGAAAAAGCCGATTACTCCGTCCGAAAGTGAAATCCTGTAGCAATCCTTGTTTTTCAGCGTATCGCATATTCCGAAAACCGCGCACGGAGCAACGGCATTGTCCGTAAACGGAACATTGTTGCCGGTACGCACAGCTATCTCCTGCATGAAAAGCTCCGCCGCCGCACGTGCCGACGGATGCTCAACACACACACAAAGAGATGTGAAATCAAACTGCATTTTAATCACCGTATGATGCCGTTTTGCGCAGCTTCCGGAGGCTCATTTGCATAACGTCATCGTGCCTTTCGTATATTTTTCTTGTATCTTGATTATTGTAGCATAAAATGCAGCGTATGAACAGAAAAATCCTCATGAAAAGAGAAAAAACATCTGCAAAAAGTAAAAAAGCCCTTTAAAAATCCGGAAAGATGTGGTAAAATAATCGGGAATTAAAACTCGCGGGAGTAGTTTAATGGCAGAACTTCTGCTTCCCAAGCAGATAGCGGGGGTTCGATTCCCCTCTTCCGCTCCAGAAAAAAGCACATCGCAATGCGATGTGCTTTTTTCAGTTCTATTCGCCTGCGGCGAGTTATATGCCCCTTTGGGGCGTGATATTCGGCTACGCCGAGTGATATGCCTGCGGGCGTGAGAGGCGAATAGAATATCACTTCGAGCGCAGCGAGAAATATCACTCTTGCCGCAAGGCAAGAATATCACGCCGCGACAGCGGCATATCACTTTACAGAGCTAAAGATTTATACTATACTTTATTAAAGAGGTGATACTTGTGGCTGATAGCATTTTAAGGAATAAAGCCAAAGAATTTGCAAAGCAAATCGTCTATCTTTGCAGAGATATAAAAGCAAATCAACGGGAATCGGTACTGACCAATCAACTTTTGCGTTCCGGAACATCAATCGGCGCAAATCTTCATGAAGCACAATATGCGCAAGGAACAAAAGATTTCATATCGAAGCTTGAAATCGCGCAAAAAGAGTGTTATGAAACCGAGTATTGGCTTGAGTTGCTTTCGGAGACCGGCTATATACCAAACGAGCAATATCAATCACTACAAAGCACCTGCGGATCAATTCGCCGTATGCTCATTGCTTCCATCAACACCGCAAAGAAAAGCAAATGTTGAAAAAGGCGTAAGCATATGGTATCATCCCTTTAGAATCGCTTTGATAAATGGACAAATGAGGAGTTAAACTGTGGAGAAATATACAATAACCGAAAAAGACAGGGAACTAATAAAGGAAGGCCTAAATATATTAGAACAGAATTTTGATGATGGTATATATAATCATACAGTCGGATGCGCATTACTATGTCGCAACGGGCATGTTTATAAAGGAGTAAATTGTGACGGTATCCATGGTTCTTGTGCGGAATACATAACAATGGGTATTGCTATTTCGGCAGGCGAAAGAGATTTTGACACCATTGTCGCTGTCCATGAGAAACATCTTAATTGTGTAATTTCACCTTGCGGGAATTGCCGTCAAATGTTATTTGAATATTGTCCCGATATAAAAGTCATTGTAAATGATGAATACGGCGAATTGATAAAAGTAAAAGCAAGTGATTTATTGCCCTTTGCGTGGAAACCGGTTATGTGTTAACTTCATTTCCGCCGTGTGGATTATGTTAACCCTATCGCCGTGAGGGTACGAATCCACCCAAAAAAATTGGCTTCGGGTTCATATCCACTTACACTGCCAGAAAAAACCGTCTTGCTTTGCAAGGCGGTTTTTTCAATGAAATTTGCCACGCGGGCAAGTAAAATATGCTGCGGCACATAAGGGGCAAATTTTATTTCACTTTCTGCGAAAGCAGGAAATTTCATAATCCGCAAGGATTATTTCATATTGCGACAGCAATATTTCATTCGTTCCTTTGTGAGGGTACGAATCCACCCCAAAAATCGGCTTCGGGTTCATATCCCCCTACTGACACTAAAATGAAGTCGCCCATTATGGCGAATCCCGTCTTCATCCGTTCTTCGTTTTCTGCTTTAAAAAAGATTCAGACTTACCAAAACAGGGACACGAGGTTGAAATAGTCGCAAAGACATGATAGAATAACTTTAAAAACAACTCGGCAAATCGGAATTTGTAGCAACGAGACCGTCTTTGCTATAAATTGAAAGCAACTCCTAATAGTTATATTATGTGGGGTGACACAATGAAAATCATAAAATTTACTCCGAAATACAGAGATGATTTGATTTTTATGGTTTTAGAGGCTAAAAATGCTTTGAAAAGAATACCGACATTAAACCCTGATTTATTGGATATTGATGAATATTATTTCAATAAAGGCGATATGTTTTGGATTGCCATTGATGAAAATGATAGAGTAATAGGATCTATCGGTTGTAATATAGAAAACAACTCTGCTGTTTTGCATAGGCTGTATGTAAAACACAATATGAAAAGACAAGGAATTGGATCTGAGTTGCTTAAAACAGCAGAAAATTTTGCAAAAATGCGTCAATGCGAAATTATTAAATTGCATCTTGGCGAGAAAGAAACATATTTTGAATCAAGATTTTTTTACTCAGGACACGGATATGTTTATGATGATTCAGACCATATGAGCAAAACGATTTATTGTTGATTATTCATTTGCGCGTAAGCGCACAAATTCCGGTTTGTTTATTCTTTTTTCGGCCGGGCGGAATGGTTATTCTAAAAACAGTCTGTCTGCCCGAATTGTCAGCGGCGACACGCCGCCAAATTTTCGGTTTTCCTGAGAGCAAATCAGAAGTTTACGGGAGGCGTTGAAGCATGTTTACTGCCAAAAGAAAAATCCTTTGCTTTTCTGTTATTGTTACGGCAGTAATCGGCGTTATTTTGTGCTTTTTAATCACAAAAGGGCTGATTGTTTTTGACCATACAGCCGAAAAAAGGGACGGCGGCATATATTGGAATGACACAATGTACGTGTCGTGTTACGGCAAATACACAGAATGGAAAACGATAGCAAAGACAAAGGACGGCTGGCATATAAATGCAGTGAAAGAGGACAGCAGCAACACATTTATTGTTGCACGCAGCTTTCTGGATCAGGAGTTATTTGTGAAATCAGATTATACTGTTCCTGTTTCCGGTGAAATAACAACTGTATTCTGGGGAGGAAATGAGATAAAAAATACCGAATTCATCAATGCTGTATCAAAAATTCTCGAAAACGCAGTTTCTGATTTTGAATACGAAACGGAAGCCATATACAGCATACAAGACAATCAAAAAATGCGGGATTTATATATCGGTTATAACGGCTGTCCCGTAGGAACCTACTTTGCAGGCTACATGGGAATCGTTAATGATAAATGGTGTATTACAACAGAAATATCTGATGAGCAGCACAATGCCGACGGTTCATCCAAACCATATACAGTGTGGTGTTATTGCATCCCACAGGAATACAGTGAATTGCTGGAGAAATCATTTGAATAAATTCCAAATCGGTCAATTTTGATTTGTCACGACGTTTTCGGTCAGCAGTGCATTTAAAATCACCAACAATTAAAGCCCCGATTACCTGCGGCAGCTCACCGTCAGGCACTGATTTGTATGATTATTTCCGGACATCTCTTTTCCTCACGCAAGGCATAAAAAGACCTTATTCTTAGGAATAAGGTCTTTTTCATGAAAAAGCCGATGTGCGCTTAAAATACGCTCCGTGCACCGCGCTCCGGAATAATATTTGAAGTTTTTTCTGCAGATGTCAAAAGCGCAATAATATACTCTAATTAATTTTATAAAATAATTTATTTTTTGTATTTTATCAAAACCTTCCCTTGCTCGATAAAAATATTTTGTTGTTCTGCCGTCATAGAACGGAAAACCCGCAGTAATTCGTCCTCTTTCAAACTGTCGCTGTTCGTCAAGTGAATGTTTAACAAATAATCGGTGCTTACATTAAAATATTTTGCCAACCGTTTCAGTGTTTCAAAATCCGGCTCACTGCTTCCCTGAACATAGCCGCCGATTGTTGAGGGCGCAATATTTAAATCCATTGCCAACTGTTTTTGTGTTATATTTCTTTCCTCAATAAGGGAACGCAACTTATCGCTAAAGCTCAAACAAATCACCTCATGTACATTTTAAGTTAATAAAGGGTTGTATGCGCAAAAAAACGAGAATATAGTTGACGCAACGAGTAAATGGTGATATACTTGTCGTGTAAATATTAACTTTTTTGTTTGTTGATATTTGCGAAAATTAATGTTGGGTGAGGAGAACAAAATGGAAAATATTAATGAAATTGAAACCCTGAAAAATGTTCTTGATTTGGAATTGTTCATAAAAGACAAATCTAAAACGTTATCCCGCTTAAAAAATCAAAGATTCAGAAAAGAACCGGATGAACCGGTAAGGGGAACTATAAGCATTGATTATCCCGAAATAAAATCAGAGATTAAATTTAATTGGCCTTTAGCCTTGTTGCCGTCTTTGCTTTTCTTGCCCTGGTTTTTTATATATTATTTTGTGATTTACAAAAAAGACAAGGAAGCTGATATTGAAGCAATAAAAAATTCCGATGCATACAAGTCCCAGTGTCAAGCTATAGATAAAAGGGTCGCTGAAAGACAAGCAGCTTTAGACCTTGAATATAAAAATAACGTCAATGAATACAATAACGTCATAATACCGCAGTACAATCACGATTTGGAGGCTTGGACAAAGAAACGGGAAGAAGAAATCACTGTTGTATCAAACGAATTAAGCGATGCTGAAAAAAAGCTGTGTGATTGCTATAATTCAACAAAAATTCTGCCTGTTCAATATCGCAATATTTCGGCAATAGAGTATATATATGATATGATTTCCACTTCCAATTATGATATAAAACAGGCAATTGATTTGTATGACAGAAATGAACAAAGGAAAATTGATGAACAGCGCTTGGAAGAACAAAGACTTTTAAATGAGCAACAGCAAAGGGCAAATCAGCTTGCAGCCACGCAAGCATCCTTACTTGAAGAGCAAAACGATATTGCCGAAAAAGCGAGGCGAGATGCAAACAAAGCCGCGGTAGTCGGCGCGGTCCAACGTCACAACATAAACAAAAAATTGTAAGCTGATTCGCCTGTCATAAACCTCTCCCTTACATAGAGTAAAAAAACTTATCAAATAACACTTAACAACTAAAAAAGCGCCACCCTTTCGGGCGGCGCTTTTTCCGTTATATCCGTTATATATTACAGAAGATATGAAACCGTTTCCTGCGGTTGATTTTCGGCGACATACACCCTCGGGACACGCCGTGAAATTCCGCATACGACCTCATAATTGAAGCTCATGCTCATCTCGCCTATCTCCTGGGCGGTGATACATTTCCCGGACTCCTCTCCCATAAGGATAACGCGGTCGCCGACCTTTACGTCCGGAATATCCGTGACGTCAAGCATAATCTGATCCATGCACACCTTGCCCACAACCGGAGCAAAGCAGCCGTTTATTATCACATGTCCTTTGGATGAAAGGGCGCGCGGATAACCGTCCGCATAGCCGACGCACACGGTTGCTATTCTGGTTTTTTTCTGCGCGGTATAGATGTGTCCGTAGCTCACACCCGTACCTGCTTCGATTTCCTTGACATATATTACATGGCTTATCAGGCGCATTGCCGGCTTGAGCTCGACTGCCGTCTTGTTGACCTCGTCCGAGGGATAGAGTCCGTACAGTGAAACACCCATACGCACCATATCAAAAAACTCGTCAAGCTCGATTATTCCCGCGCTGTTGCATATATGCTTAATCGGGATATTAACACCGAGCTCGGAAAGCATACCGCAGAACGTCTTGAACTTTGCCGTCTGCGAAGCGGTAACCGCTTCCTTGCCCGCACAATCCGCACATGCGTAATGAGTGAATATTCCCTCAACAAAGACATTGGGAAGCTTTGAAATTTCAAGCACAATCTGTGCGCTTGCGGCATCGGGTCTGAAGCCAATCCTACTCATTCCGGTATCGAGTGAAATATGAAGCTTGGCAGTTTTACCGAGCATTACCGCGGCAGCTGAAAGCTGCTTTGCATCCTCAAGTGTGAATATTGTCTGTGTGATTGAATTTTCAATCAGCTTATCATACAACAGCGGAGAGGTGTAGGATAAAATAAGTATAGGTGTGCTTATTAAGCCCTTGCGAAGCTCAAGTGCCTCATCAAAGGTTGCGACGGCAAAATAATCAGTCTTACCTTCAAGCAGCTGTGCGGTCTTGAGTGCGCCGTGACCGTAGGCATCCGCCTTTATCACAGCCACTGCCTTTACGCCCTCTGGCACTCTTGCCCTCAGAGCGTAAAAATTGTGAAGTATCGCGTCCTTGTTGATTTCCGCATAGGTTCTTGTGTATTCGGACATAATTTTACATCTCCCTCAGGAGCAATATTTCAACGCCGCTTTGTTCAAGCTTTTCGCGGATTTTCATAACAAAGGCGAGCGCCTTTTCGTTGTCGCCGTGTACGCACACGGAGTCCGCCTTTATCGGCACATCTTTTCCGGATATTGCCGTGACCTTGCCCTGTGTAACCATGCGCACCACGCGGCTGACCGCCTGTTCCTCGTCGGTTATTACGGCTCCGGGCTTGCTTCTTGCAACGAGAGAGCCGTCCTCCTCATAAGCGCGGTCCGCAAACACCTCGCTTGCGCACGCCACGCCCTTTTCCGCCGCAGCCTCAAGCATCTTGCTGCCGGAAAGAGCCAAAAGTATAAGCGAACTGTCGTATTCGTAAACTGCCTCACATATTGCGTCGGCAAGCGCGCGGTCCTTTGCAGCCATATTATAGAGCGCACCGTGCGGCTTGACATGCTGAAGCTTTACACCGTTAGCACGGCAGAACCCATCAAGAGCGCCTATCTGATATGTCACATACGCCTTTGCCTCGGCAGGAGAAACGACCATATTTCTTCTTCCGAAGCCCATAAGATCGGGGAAGCCCGGATGAGCACCGACTCCGGCACCGGCTCTTGCGGCATCAGCAACGGTTTTGCTCATCACAACGGGGTCGGACGCATGAAAGCCGCAAGCGACATTCGCCGACGAAATAAAGGGAAGTATTTTATCATCAAGTCCGATTTTATATGCGCCGAAGCTTTCGCCGAGGTCGCAGTTAAGGTCAATCTTATACATTATGTATCGCCGTCCCTCACAAAATTTAAACTCTCAAGGATACATTGGTAATATCCGTTATGAACATGTGTCCGGGTGCGTGTGTTATGGCTATGGGGGGCTTCACGCTCATAACAACCGACTGCGGCGTGACTCCGCAGCACCAGAACACCGGAACCTCACCCTTGTTTATGGTTACGGCATCACCGAAATCGGGTTTGTTTATATCCTTTATGCCGATGACGGACGGGTCACCTATGTGTATGGGCGAGCCGTGAACTCTCGGTACAGCCGCGGTCACCGTAGTAGCGGTAACAATCTGCGAATACGGTATCGGGCGCATACTCACCACCATTTTTCCGTGGAAGCGTCCCGCCTCCTCGCAGTCGATATTTGTGAGATACATCGGAACATTGCAGCCCTCTTCTATATGTCTTACAGGCACTCCCGCCTCAAGCAGCGCGCCCTCAAAGGAAAAGCTGCAGCCGATGAGAAAGCTGACAAAATCATCGCGCCAAAGGTGCTCCACGCTGTCATATTCTCCGGTCAATACGCCGTTTTCATATACGCGGTATTTGGGAATATCTCTGGCAATGTCTGCGTTTTTTGCTATGTATTTAAGCTCACGGCTTCCGACATCCGAAACCTCAAGCACCGGGCATGACTTGGGATTGCGCTGTGTAAACAGCAAAAACTCATAAGCGAGCTCACGCGGAAGTATGACAAGGTTTGCCTGTGCGTAGCCGTTACACATTCCGGAGGTCTGATGCGTTATTTTGCCTTTTCTTATAAGCGCGCGCACATCGCACGGCTTCATGTTTGAATAATCCATATTATGACCCATCCTTTCGCAGAGGCGCAAATTTGATGTTTGAAAGCCTTAGCTCCTCATAAGCGACACGGCGAAATTCCTGAACCAACGCTCGTGTGCTATGTATATTTTTTGAGCCTGTTTTATATCTACAGCCTTAAAACGGATTGAATCTCCCGGCTTCTTTTGAGCGAGGGAGGGAATATCGGCGGATATAACGGTGGCGATTTTTGCATAGCCTCCCGTTGTCTGCCTGTCCGCCATCATGATTATAGGCTTGCCCGACGCGGGAATCTGTACGCTGCCGAGAGCGATGCCGTCCGATATTATGTCGGATTTTGCCTTCGCCTGTATACTCTCGCCCTCAAGCCTCACACCCATACGGTCGGACGCGTTTGAAAGTGTATACACCTGTGAAAGGAAGGTGCTCACACCCTCGTCGGTGAAATAATCGTCCTGAGGGCCCAACACAACACGTATAAATTCGTCATGCCGAGGAATTTCATCCTCCTCAAGACGTCTTGCGGAAATCCCGAACAAGGTGTCCTGCTGTGTTCTGAAATCCAGAACATCACCGGCTTTAAGCGCTCTGCCGTTAAAGCCTCCGACGGCACACTTCAGGTTTGTGGAAAAGCTGCCCATGACAGAAGGGATATCAAAGCCGCCCGAAACCGCCATATAACAACGCAAGCCGCTTTTTGCCGCGGAAAGCGCGAGGATATCTCCAGCCCTGACCTCAAGTGCGGCATACATCGGTATCGGCTCTCCGTTTATTTCGGGAGTCATATCCGCACCGGTGAGAACAATTACACAATCCGAATCGAAGCTTGCCTTTATGCCGAGCATGGTCATCTCAAGCACAGCCTCCCGCTCGTCATTATCAGCGAGCAGGTTCGCGATGCGCGCAGAGTCCGTATCCATCGCTCCGGAAGCGGGAAAGCCGAAGCGCATACTGCCGAACCTTCCGAGGTCCTGAACCGTTGTAAGCGCGCCCGGAAATGTGATTTTCATACTCATACGCATTCCCCCCGCAGCTCTTCCCATTCGCATTCATATTCCCCGTTTTTCACAAGAGCCTCTATGCGAGAATATTCCTCAAGGCTTATCGGGACAAAACGGATATAATCCCCCGCATTGTAAAGTATGGGGGGCTGTCTTTTTGCATCATACGGTCTAACCGGAGTTCTGCCTATAAGCTGCCAGCCTCCGGGTGAGGCAATGGGATATATGCCCGTCTGTTCTCCTCCGATTCCGACGCTTCCTTGAGGTATCAGCGTTCTGGGGCTTTCGAGCCGGGGTGTGACAAGCCGTTTGTCAAGTCCGCCGAGATATGCAAAGCCGGGCAGAAAGCCCAACATATATATAAGGTAATCCGTACCGGAATGCAGCCTTATTACCTCATCCGTACTCATTCCGGCATGCTTTGCAACAAACGCCAAATCCTCACCGAACTGCTCGCAATAGCACACGGGGATTTTTATTACCCTTGCGCTTTGAGCAGCCGTATCGCTCATACCGTCAAGGCGTTTTTTTATTTTTCTTTCGAGCTTGTCAAAGGAGATTACACACGGGTCATAATAAACCGCAAGCGAGCGAAAGGTCGGGACACATTCTCTCACGCCCTTCACCGGCTTACGGCACAGCGAATCAAACAGCCATTTGACACGGCTGTTGATTTCGCTGCTTATTTCGTTACCGAATTCTACGGTAAGCGCACAGTCTCCGCAAAGAAGAAATCTTACGCCTTCCATTTACGCACTTAACCGAAGAAGCCGAGCTCGTTAACCTTGCTGAACCACGTCTTGCAGGTCGTTTTGAGCGAAAGAGCTGATTTTACACATTCACGCATGAGCGTAACGATAGAGGTATTTATTGTGCTGTTGAAGCCGTCTATCGCGGGAATGAGCCAGCCGTACATATCTATCATGCCGTTTTCACATGCGGTGATAAGAGCGCGTTGCTCAAGCTGTGCATCCGGGCAGATGTCTATATCCTCTTTGAGGAAAGCGAGCGCCGCCATCATGCCGTAGCAGCCCCAGTCGGAAACCGTTGCGGTGATGATGTTATCCGCCTTGGTGCGAACGGCAAGTCCGCCGTTGCAGCCGCAGCTGCATGCGCCGTGCGCGGCGTAGGGGATGTATTTGTTGAGATGGTCGGCAATCGTACCCATACCCAGCTCATTGCCGAGGTCGCCTATCGAGATGTTCATAATGCCCATCTCCTGAAGCTTGTCGAAAAGTATGTCCTGCTTCGCCTCAAGCTCTGTAACGTCAAGACCGATTGCGTTATGATAGGTGCCTATTGAGTTTTCGCCGGGACACTCGATTGTGACCACTGCGGAGGGCACTGCGGCTTTGATTATTTCATCCGCCTGCACAGCCGCTTTGATTTTGTCCTTGGTGAAAACTATCACGCCCATGGAAACCGGCATCTGCCTGAGCGTTTCCATATCCTTGAAAAGATGAAGTCCGACACACGCCGCAAGAGCCTCAACCGCCTTGAGATTTTCCTCGGGGCAGATGATTACGGGCTTTGCATTAAAAGCTTTTACGAGCGCCCTTGCAAGAAGCATTGAGCTGATTATTCCGTCGGTTTCCGCATGCTTGAGCGGACGGAGCACGAAGCCCGTCATTATGAATACAAAATCGCCCTCTTTAACCGTGGCGGCAAGCTTTTTTGCGGCATTCATGGTAAGCGGTGCTCCTGTGTACTCGCGCGAGGCCTTGTAAAGTATTTTGCACACTCCGTAGCCGCGCGGGTCAAGGTTTGTCAGGTCGTCAAGACTTTGACCGAGATTAAGCTCGGTAAGCTCCTGCTGAGTCATAATTGTATCTCCTTTCAGGCGTTGGTCTGTTCCATAAACTCGTTATATACATAGTCCTGTATTTTCTTGAGAAGCTCGGGAGCCTTGCCGGCAACCGCCTTACCGTCTATTTCAACAGCCGAGAGGCACAGCGAGCCGGAGGAGGAAACAATAACCTCGTCCGCGTCAAAAAGCTCCGCAAGAGTAAAGGGAGTTTCATCGACAGGTATTCCCAGAGCCTTGCATGCCTTTATAAGATGAGCCCTCGCTATACCGGGAAGGATAAGGTTGTCCGTGGGAGCGGTTCTGAACACACCGTTCTTGATTATATGCACATTGCTGTGTGCGCACTCGGTAACTCTGTCTCCGCGATGGAAAACTGTCTCGTCACACTTCGCCTCAAGTGCACGCTGTGAAGCGATTACGCTCGGAAGAAGGTTGAGTGTTTTTATGTTGCAATGCAGGAAGCGGGTATCCTCCATTGTTATAAGCTTGATTTTTGCATAGGTATCCTTGATATCGAGGTGCTTTATTGTAATCCATACATTTGCCTTGCTGCCGTCCTGCGGAAAGATATGATTTCTCATGCCCGTTCCGCGTGTGAGCTGCCAGTAAACGAAATTCTCGCCTGTGTCCATCTTGTTGACCATTTCGTAAAGCAGGTCCTTCATCTCCTGCTTGCTCATGGGCACGGGTATCTCAAGCAGCCGCGCGCTGTTAAAGATGCGGTCCACATGCTCGTCAAGCGCAAAAATTTTGTAATTCCTTGAATATGTAGCGTCATACACTCCGTCGCCGAAGTAGCATACGCGGTCATTCATGGGAATTGTCATTTCCTCGCACGGTCCGAATTTTCCATTGTAGTAGCCGAGATTTTCCATTGTCTTTCCTCCGTTATATTTTAACTAATATTACCACACCCGTCGCGTCCACCTCCACGGACATTCCGACATCCTCATCGCGTGTAAGCTCTGCGGAATTGTGCCATTGGGGCGGAAGGTTGTAGGTTATTGAATGGTCGTTATGATTTGCAATCAAGAGCAGCTTTTCGGTTTTTCCTATTCTTGCGTAAGCCACGCAGCCGAGCATTGCGGACACCGGAGAAAGCTCTCCGTCGGCAAGGCAGGGATGTTCCTTTCTGATTTTACCGAGCAATCTGTACCAGTCGGTAAGGCTTGTATCCTCTTCCCCCCACGGGAAGCAGCCGCGGTTAAACGGGTCTTTTCCACCCTGCATTCCGGCCTCATCGCCGTAATAAACCGACGGTATGCCGGGAAGAGTATACTGAATTGCCGATGCGAATTTTAAAAGCTGTCTGCCGCGGGCATACTGTTCCGAATCAAGCTTAAATTCGGCCTGACGCTCTCTTGAGCTGTTTTCAAGCTCCTCGCAGACAAAGCCGCTTATCGCACGTACGGTATCATGGGTTCCTATATGATTCATCGCAGTGTTGAGCGCTTCGGGAGGATAGTTTTCCGCAATACTCACAATGCTCTCCGTGAACTCCTCCGCCAGCCCGTCGCGGACAAAATCGGTTATTGCCGAGGCGAACGGATAATTCATAACAGAATCAAGCTGGCCTCCGAGCAGATATCTGCGTCTTCCGCCGTGGCTTATCTTGTTGGACGCGTCCTCCCAGACCTCTCCGATGAGATACTTTTCGGAATCGAAGCCCTTTACGCTCCGGTAAACCTCATCGAGAAAATCGTCCGGAAGCTCATCCGCCACATCCAGACGAAAGCCCGCCGCACCTGCCGAAAGCCATGTGCGGATAACTCCGTCCTCGCCGGTTATAAACTCCGTATATGACGCGTTGTTCTCATCCACCTCGGGAAGCGTAAGTATATTCCACCAGCAGGCATAATCATCGTTCCAGTGTCTGAAATTATACCACGGATAATATCTTGAATTTTTTGAATTGTATGCGCCTGTGGTTTCATAGCGTCCGTTTTTATTAAAGTAGATGCTGTCCGAGCCGGTATGGCTGAACACCCCGTCAAGAATTATTCCGATTCCCCTCTTTGAAGCCTCCGAACACAGATGCTCAAAATCCTCACGCGTTCCGAGCAGAGGGTCGATTTTCATATAATCCGCGGTGTTATAACGGTGGTTTGAGTGTGCCTCAAATATAGGATTCAAGTATATAAGCGTCACGCCGAGAGAGGCGATATAGTCAAGCTTTGACTCTATGCCCTTCAAATCCCCGCCGAAATAATCGTTGTTGAGTATTTCCCCGTTCTCGTCCGGACGCCACCGGGGGATGCCTCCCCAGTCGCTGCGAAGCTCTCTGTCAGCGGGAACGCCGTGCTTTATGTCCCCGGAGTTACAGAAGCGGTCCGGAAAAATCTGATATATAACTCCGCCCTTTACCGATTTCGGAGCCTTGAATTGTGAAGAATACACGGTGAGCTGCCACTCATCCCCGACAGGCAGAAAAGCCCCCATTCCGGAGCTTTCAAGAAAAATCTTTCCTCTGCCGTATGAGGCGTCATATTCAAAATGATAAAAGTTCAAGCCCGTCTGCTGCGGTGTATAGTCAAGACGCCACCACTCCGCATCGCTTCCGCACATGCCCTCCCAGTTCATGGGCAGACATTCGTCGTTTCCGTCGGTTGAATGAATAACAAACAGAGTACCGGTACAGCAAAGCGAACGGGGCATGAGCACTCTTAACGTAAAGGTCTTTCCTGCGACGACCGCTCCGAATTTGGATTTATGCCGGGCATCTCTGGAATTATAGGGAATAAATGACATTAAAAAGCCCCCGAAGAATCAGTCTTGCATTCTTATAAAGCCGTTGGGGTTCATGCTCTGCCAGCGGAAGGAATCCTCACACATCTCCTCAAGTCCTCTTACCGCTCTCCAGCCAAGCTCGGTTTCCGCCTTATGGGGGTCAGAGTAGCAAACCGCTAAATCACCGGGGCGGCGGGGCATAATCTTGCATTCTATCTTTTTTCCCGTAACCTTTTCAAAGGCCTTGACTATATCGAGCACGCTGTAGCCTTTTCCGGTGCCGAGATTGTAAATATTAAGTCCGGTGCTCTCCTCAACCTTTTCAACCGCCTTCACATGGCCGACCGCAAGATCCACAACATGAATATAGTCCCTTATGCCGGTTCCGTCGTGAGTGGGATAATCGTTCCCGTAAACATTGAGGAACGGATATTTCCCGACCGCCACCTGTGTTATGTAGGGCATAAGATTATTCGGTACGCCGTTGGGATTTTCGCCTATTTTTCCGCTCTTATGCGCACCGATGGGATTGAAATACCTGAGCAGGCACACGCTCCACTTGTTATCGGATTTATAAAGGTCGCTGAGAATACGCTCTATCATCTTTTTAGTCTCGCCATAGGGATTGGTGGTTTCGCCCAACGGCATATCCTCGCGCAGCGGAGATGCATTTGTGCTGCCGTATACAGTTGCCGAGGAACTGAAGACTATCCTTTTGCAGCCGTATTTTGCCATAATCTCGCACAGGGTAATGGTTCCGCAGACGTTGTTGTCGTAATACTTTATAGGAATACGGCAGGACTCTCCGACGGCCTTGCTTCCGGCAAAATGTATAACACAGTCTATTTTGTTCTGGAAAAACACTTTTTCAAGTGTCATTCTGTCACGTATATCACCCTTGATAAACTGAAAATCCTTACCTGTGATTTCTTTTATGCGCTCAACTGATTCCTCCGAGCTGTTGGAGAGATTATCAACCACGATAACCTCCTTGCCGTCGTTGAGAAGCTCAACGCAGGTGTGAGAGCCTATAAATCCGGCTCCTCCGGTGACGAGTATTGCCATAATATATCACTCCTTGAAATGATTGATACTTTATTCCGCCGGTGTCTGGGTCGGTGCTTCTGTGGGTGCTTCTGTCGGCGCCTCTGTGGGCGCTTCTGTTGGCGCTTGAGTCGGCGGCTGTGTAGGCGCGCGCGTAGGTGTACGGGTAGGTGCGCGTGTTGGAGCCGCAGTCGAGGTATCGCTCGGAGCCGTTTCCGATGCTGTAGAGCTTCCGCCCGGAAGCTCCGGAAGCGGCAGCAGGTTTTCAAAATTAAAGGTGAGAGCCTCGGTTGTTGTTACAAGCGATGTCGGCGGCTCAGTGGTTGTGGGGTCATCCGCTTCTGCGGCATTTTTAAATTTTATTCCCATTGCTATGCACAGTGTAAGCGCCGCAATGAGTATTATCAGCACTACAATTGCTCCGCTCTTTCCCATTTTTGCCTGAGGTCTGTCGCCCGGCTCATATACCGGCTCCTCCTGCGGCAGCTCCGCACCCACAGCAGCCTTGGCCGCGGAATATATCATACCGAACAATTCATCGGCAGCCGCTTTCAGAAGCTCGGGAATACTTTCTCCCTCACGGGCAAATATCTTGCGTACAGATGCCTTTTCGTCATCCGCTATCGCCGCAAGCACATATATATCCTGACCTCCGTCTTCGGAGGTTTCCTCATAGATATTTGTAAGTGCCGCACCGAAATCGGAACCTGAAAGCTCCTTCGCCACCCTGGCTATTGACGCGGCATAATCCTTGGGAAGCGTGTCTCCCCTGTCCTCAAGATTAGGCGTAAAGGAAAACACCCTTGTGAATTCGGCAATTCCCTTCGCAAGCTCTTTTATATAATCCGACGCCGGAGTTGATGAAACAGCCACGCCGAAAGAATTGTCCGCAAGAAAACGAAGTATTTCCTGCTCACGGTTGAGAGTAATCGTCTCCTCGCTTGTGAATTCGTTTACATTCAAAGCGCCCTGAAGATAAGGAACGGCGCCGTTATTAAGTATGAAATCCAGCCTTCCGGCATCAAGCGGTAACATCAGTATATGCTGAGAATCCGCCTCAAGTGCGAAGCCGCAATGCAGACCGTCACGCGACATGAACACTCTTGCGTCCTCCGGCATGAGCGCCTGTGCCCTGAGCACCGTGTCTTCCCTGTCATCCGAACCGAGGGTTGCCGACGCGGTACGCATAATTTCGGAATTATGCGAGCACGGCAGGGAAAGAGCTTTTATCAGACTTTGCTTCAGCTTATTATAAAGTCTCGGCTCAGCCGCAATAATTATTACATCACTGCTTTCAAGAGCCTCGCCCAACGCGCCCATAAGCGAGCTGAGTCTGTCATAATTTTCAAACTGTTCCGCCGAAAACTGTCCGAGAGCCCGCAGAATTTTCTCCTGCACTCTTTTAAAAGGCTCAGCGTTATCGGTATTAAACGAAAAGCACCTTGTTTTCATAATACTCCCATCATCCTTTGCATCCGTTTCTTACGGATACCATTTTTCATCATTTATATACGGATTTTCAATACCCTTTCTGTCGTACCATACCTGAGGATATTTTATGCTCGGGTTTTCCTTTGCCAGTGAAACATCGACACTTTCACTTTCGCCCTCGCGCACCATGCGCGCAACGATTACAAGCCGCCCGTTCTTCTTTATTTCCGGTGTGCAGGTTGAAAGCGTAAGCAGCTTATCCGTCGGAAGTATATCCGTTCCGGTAAAATAGAGTGTACGCTTGTTCAGCTCATCGATGTATTTTACAAAGTTTTCATCGCTCGTGTCATTGAAAATGTATCTCAGAGCATAGTCGTTATCGTCCTGCTTGTCGGTGTTCACAACAAATACAGACACTATTTTCCACTTGTAGTTGCCGTAAGGCGTATTGTATTCGATTACCGGCGACTCCTTGTAGCCGTCGAGCTTGAGGTATTTCTGCGCCTGAGTGAACATCGTCCTGTTGTCGTGAACATTGTGACCGTATATTATCGTGTTGCGGTCAAGATTTTTCAGGTCGTTGCGGTAATCGACGAAAATTGCGCCGTATATCGTCTTCTGTCCGTAAAAATTGTAATCAAGATAATGTGAATTGTCTTCACCCTGAACGACCGGATAATCTATCGTGGTTCCGGGAACCTTGATGTAACCTGCAAAATCCTTGTTTTGTGCATAAAGCAGAGCATAGGCGGGATTTAAGCCCTCCGGGAACTCCACACCCGCAAGCTCCGGATATTTTGCCCTGAGCTGCTCCCACACAGCCGAATCCGTATTCTGTGTGCCGTCATCTATAACGAGAGTACTCAGCCGCCTGTTTATCTTTTCCTGCTCTATTTTCTCAAGCGAATCCGAAATCAGCTTCAAACCGGAAACAATAAGTGTAACAACTGCAACAAGAAAAACAATTTTCCGTATGACTTCTCCGGCTTTGTCTCCTTTTTCCGGGAACAGCTCCCGTATACGTCTTCCGAGGGGAGCCTTCTTTTTTTTGCGTTTGACAGGCTCCTGCGCAGATGTGTGCCCGGAACGCGGCGAAGAACCGTGAACACGCACGGTATCATCACGCAACTCCTCCGAATCCGGCCGAGCCGAACCGGAGAGCTCATCCTGCGCTCCGTCTACGCAATATTTCTTTTTCAGCTCATCAATGTCTCCCAAGCCGTCGAGGAAGCCCATATCCGTGCCGTTGTACTTGTTATCCTGCATAAGGTTTCTCCTTGAAGTGCGTTACGCCTCCGGATACCATCTCGACGCACCCTTGAAGGGATTTGTTTTACCGTTAACGTCAAACCAGAGCTGAGGATAGCGCACGCTCGTGTTAAGCTGGGCTCCTCCGACATCGACATCGGCGCTCTCTCCGTCTCTGACAAGCCTTGCAACCACAACGAATCTTGCATCGCTGACGTGGTATGAGGGGGTATCCATTTCTCTTGTGCAAGTGGAAAGCGTAAGAATTTTGTCGTTCTCGTTGACATCAACATTCGTGTCGATTATGGAATGGTCGCGCAGCTGATTTATATAGCTTGTAAAGTTTGCGTTGCTCATATCCGGATAGATGTAGTTGAAGCGGTAGCCGTTGTCATCCTCCGGCTTCCAGCTTGTAACAAAGCAGGCAATGACCTTGTATTTATAATCCTTGTAAAGCGTGCTCATCTCTATTACCGGATGCGCCTTATAGTAGTCAATCTCTCTGTAATGAAGAAGCTCCGCAAAAAGATACTCATCGTGGCCGTTATGTGCATAGAGAATGGTGTTTCTTGAGAAGTTCACCGCGCTGTTGCGTCTGTCCATAAAGCATACGCCGTAGAGGTAATATTTGCGGTATATATCCTTATCGAGATAATAGGAGTTGTTGCTTGTCTGGTAAATCGGCATATCTATCGAGGAGTTTGCTATCTTTATCCAGCCGATAAGGTCGGGATTTATGGAATAAAGATACTTGAAGCGCTCCTGTATTCCCGCCGGATAATTCGTGTTCGAGCCCGTCTTTGCCGCAAGCGCTGTCAACGAATTTCCGAGCACCGGATTTTTGGCGCGCTGCACCTGTACGGGAGGAATATCGGGTGTGTCCGTGCCTCCGGAGGGCTTGCCGGCATCGCCCTTTGAAACCTTTATTGTTATGAAGGCGCAGCACGCTATTATTACAACCACGCCGAGCGCGCGCAGCACCGTCTGCGCCCCTATCGGCTTTTTCCCGGAGCCGCTCCCGCCGTTAGACGAGCCTTCCTTTTTTCCGGGCTTCTGCTTCTTGGGTCGTCTGCCCTCGTTCTCGTCAACCCTTGCCCATTCGGGAATCGGACGCTCTTCTCTTTCGATTCTGCGCTCCTGCTCATTCATGTTGTTCTCGCTCATATTCATCCTCCGACAATCAAAGTGATTTTATTACCATATCAAGCGCCTTGCGGGCTGCGGTGAGACGGTTGTTTTCACGGATATTCTCCGTGAAATTCGTTGAAAGAGCCTCACAGCGGTCACCGTCCTCGGCGGAAATTGCAATATATATACAGCCTACCGGCTTACCGGAGCCGTCGGAAAGAGGTCCGGCTATGCCTGTTACGGAAAGCCCGAGGTCGGCACCCGATATCTCGCGCACCCCGCGCGCCATTTCAATCGCCGTATCGGTGCTCACCGCTCCGTATTTTTCAAGTGTTTCAAGCTTCACTCCGAGCAGGGAATGCTTGACGGCGTCCGAATATGACACAACTCCGCATTCAAACACCGAGGAAGCACCGGAAACATCCGTTATGCATTTGGCTATGAGTCCGCCTGTGCAGGATTCGGCGAGGGCAAGCTTCTTACCCCTGCTGCGAAGCAGCTCCACCGCATATTGTGCCGTTGCGTCAAGTATTTCATACTCCGTGCTCATAATCACTCCGCCTCTATAAGCTTTAACACAGCGCCCTCAACCGCTCTGTCCGTGAGTGCCTCAATGTCGAGCACCGCCTCCGCGGCCTCAACATCCCCGAGCTTAGGGCGCGTCCTCGGATGCTTGGGGGTAAACACCGTGCAGCAATCCTCAAACGGCTGTATGGAAATATCGAATGTATCTATCTGTCTTGAAATTATGATGATTTCGTTTTTATCCATTCCTATCACCGGACGGAAAACAGGCATGTTGACTGCCGCGTCCGTGCACACAAGTGCGGGAAGAGTCTGGCTTGCAACCTGCGCGACGCTCTCGCCGGTTATCAATGCGGCACAGCCCTGCTTTTGTGCTATCTTTTCCGAAATACGCATCATAAAGCGGCGCATCACAAGTGTAAAATATTCCTCCGGGCAGTTGTCTCGTATGGCTTCCTGAATCTCGGTGAACGGAACTGTCAGAAGTGCAATTTTTCCGCTGTAACGGGCAACCTTTGAAAGTAAAGAATGAACCTTTTCCTCAGAGCGCTGCGAGGTGTACGGCGGTGACGCAAAATGTATGCCGACAAGCTCCAAGCCGCGCTTTGCCATCATATATCCGGCAACCGGGCTGTCGATTCCTCCGGATATAAGCAACGCCGCTCTGCCCGAGGTTCCGGTGGGCATTCCGCCTGCGCCGCGAAGCTGATTGCCTCTTATGTAGGCATAATTGTCGCGTATCTCGACGCTCACTGCAATGTCGGGCTTATGCACGTCAACGCTCAGATGCCCGAAGGCGTTGAGTATTGCCTCTCCCACCCTTTCGCATATCTGCGGTGAATTGAGCGGAAAGGTTTTATCCGAGCGCTTTGCCTCGACCTTAAAGGTTGAAGCCTCCGAAAGCTGGTCCGCAAGATATTCGGGCGCGGTTGCGAGTATTTCATCAATATCCTTTGAAACGGCAGCGGCGCGTGAAAATGCGGCTATACCGAAAACCCTTGATATTCTGTCCGCCGCCTCATCAAGACGGACATTGTCCCGAACAGGCTCAACGGTTATTGTCGACTGTGATTTATAATATTTAAAATCCCCCAGACCGCTTATGCTGCGGCGGATGTTTTTAATCAGAACATCCTCGAAGGTTGAGCGGTTAAGTCCCTTGAGCGCAAGCTCTCCGTCCTTAATAAGAATTATTTCCTTCATATTTATCTTTTTATCCTGTCTTTTATTTTTACAAGCTCATCGAAAGCGAAGTCCAGCTCCTCGCGAGTGGTGCTTCTGCTGAGACTTATCCGGACGGCGCAGTCCGCACGCTCCGGAGATATTCCCATTGCGGTGAGGACATGGCTTCTGTGACCTTTTTTGCACGCCGAGCCTGCGGATATATAAACTCCTGCCTGCGAGAGCGCATTTATAACCGGCTCGGACGGGCAGCCCGTAACGGAAATATTGATTATATACGGTAGCGCGTCATCGGGGGAATTGATTTCAAATCCGCCCGCGGCACGAAGCCTTGAAACAAAGCCGTCGCGCAGGGAGGCGAGCCTTTCAAGGGATTGCCCGGCATCTGCAGACTCAAGTGCGGCTGCACCGAAGGCGGCTATTGCCGGAACGGCCTCGGTGCCGGAGAACATATTGTTTTCCTGCCCTCCGCCGAGAACATAGGGCTTTATGTTTGTGCCTTTTTTTATATACAACGCACCGACGCCCTTGATTCCGTGGATTTTGTGTGCGCTTACGCTTATCATATCCGCGCCGCAGAGTGACGGACGCACATCGATTTTACCGAATGCCTGAACCGCATCGACGTGAACCAGCGCACGCGAACCGGAGCGCTTTACGGCACGTCTTGCCGCGGCGGTCGGCTCAATTGCGCCGACCTCGTTGTTGACCGCCATGATGCTGACAAGGATTGTGTCCTTCGTAACGGCGTTGAAAAGCTCGTTTTCGTCGATTTTACCATCGGCGCCGACACGCAGACGTATGACCTCGACACCGGCAGCCTCAAGCCTTTTTAGCGGCTCTTCAACGCTCGCGTGCTCAACCGAGGTTGTAACTATCCGGTTGCCGGAGCGTCTGAGCTTTTCATAGGCACCGAAAATCGCGGTATTGTTCGCCGTTGTACCCGATGCCGTAAAAAACAACTCCTCGCTCGCGCAGCCGAGCACAGATGAGACATTTTTGCGCGCAGCCGAAACCAATCCGGCAGCATCAGTGCCGAGCTGATGCTTCGATGAAGGGTTTCCGTAGCAGGTTGTCATTGCATATTCCGCAGCCCGAACAGCCTGTTCGCAGGGGGCTGTTGTGGCGCTGTTATCAAGATATATTTTTTCCATCATGCCTCATACACTCCATATCCGAGAAAGTATACCATATTAGCAGCTTTTTTGCAAACAATTTGAAGCATTTTACAGTGTATATTTTTAAAAAAATCCGCAAAAATATTGTCGATGATATCGAAAAGAAAAAAAGCCCGAATCCGGAGGAAAAAAGTTTAAAAGATAAATCTTTCAAACGGCAAATTTGTGCCTTGACGGTCAATGACCGTCATTTCATAACGAAGCATGGCTTCGTTTGCCGAATACCGCCACAAAGTTTGCGGCTCGGCGGAAAGGAATGGTCGTAACTATGAAAAAATCACTTTCAAAACGAGGAAAAATACGCCTCACATCTTATATTATCGCCTTGATTGCGGTACTCACAATATGGGGTGCATCAATGACCTTAAAGGCAACTGTGCTTGAGAGGCAAAAAAACGCCGCTCTCCAGCGCTCTCTTAATGAGCTGGGAAGCTACCTTGACAACATCGAAACAGACCTTGCAAAGGGAATATATGCAAACACTCCGCCGATGACATCAAAGCTTTCCGCCGACATACGGCGCGAAACCGCGGCTGCAAAAAGCGCTCTTTCGGCACTGCCTTCCGGCTCCGATGAGCTGATAAACATCTATAAATTCCTGTCACAGGTCGGCGAATTCACAACCGCACTGAACACCAAAGCCTCAAACGGCACGAAAGTGACCGCCGAGGATACCGCGCTTCTTGAGGCACTGTCGGCATACGCGGGCAAGCTTTCGGAAAGAATAGACGCGATACGGCTCGAATGCACGGACGGCTCGCTCAGCTTTTCCCAAGCGTCCGATATGCTGCTGTCGGACACACGCGATGAGCCTGTTTATTTCGGAACAAAAATAACCGACACCCAGCAGGCGCTTACGGACTATCCCACCCTCATATATGACGGACCGTTCTCGGACCATATAAATCAGAAAAAGCCTTCACTGCTTGAAGGCAGGGAAAACATCAGCGATTCCGAGGCCCTTGAAATAGCGGCAGGCTTTTCCGGTGTAAACGCATCGCTGCTGCGGCAGGGTACCGGTGAGGACGGCAATCTTCCGGCATATATATTCTACACCGACACTTTAACCGTGGCTGTAAGCCGTCAGGGCGGCGAGGTGTGCTATATGCTCTCCTCCGATTATGCCGGAGAGGCATCAATAACCCAGGCGGACGCAGTTACACGCGCGGCAAAATTCCTTGAGACTCACGGATATACAAATATGAAGGACAGCTATTTTTCAACAGCCGACGGAATATGTACCGTAAACTTTGCCTACGTCCTTTCCGACGGAACCGTATGCTATACCGACCTGATAAAGGTTTCGGTCGGTCTGGATACAGGAAAAATACTTGCGTTTGATGCACGTGGATATATTATGAATCATCACGAGAGAGAGATTCCTGAGAGCAAAATATCCTATCCCGATGCGGCAATGGCGCTCAGCCCCAATCTCACTCCCACTGATTTTAAAACGGCAATAATTCCCACCGACTATGCATCGGAAATTTACTGCTTTGAGTTTCTTTGCACCGGCAAAAACGGCGAGGAGCTGCTCGTTTATATAAACGCCGACACCGGCTACGAGGAAAGAATTCTTCTTCTGCTGTACGCAGACGGCGGAATCCTGACGAAATAGCGCATAAAATGCACTGTTCGGGGAATACTCAAACAGGGCGGCAATACCGCCGTCCGCATGATGTAAATTCTTCCGGGAGGAAAAATATGAAAAAAACAATATTCGCACTCTGCGTTCTCATTTTGCTGTGCGCCTTCGTATTTGCCGGCTGCGGCAAGGATGATATGAAGGTCACCACCACAACTAATATACCCGCCGCTTCAACCTCTGACGGAGACATTACGCTTCCGAAAAAGGAAAACGGGGAAATTGACAACTCAACCAGCGGCAACGGTGTTGTAGGAGACATTGCATCGGATATTTCAACCGGCATTGCAGATATGTCAAGCACGATGAGCGCAGAGTAACAAGCGAAACGGCAGCGGGAGCAATAGTTCCCCTGCCGTTTTGTTCTCATAGTGTTTTTATTTTTTCAGAAGTGAAGCCGAGTCGCGGTCGATATAGAGCGTCCAGTCCGGATGTGTCTTCATAAGTGTTGCGGGAATATCGGGCGTAACGTCATTTTCAAGGGTGTTGAGCACAGCCTCCGCCTTAACGGCGTACGGCACGACGGATATGATTTTTTTGCATTGCATTATGCGATAGGGCGTCATTGAAACCGCCTGCTTAGGAACATCCTCAAGACCGTTAAACCAGCCCTCGCCTACCTGCTGACGGCGGCAGCGTTCATCGAGATTCACTACTATGTATGCGTCCTTCGTTTCAAAATCCGCCGGAGGATCATTGAAGGCTATATGCCCGTTTTCGCCGATGCCTATAACTCCCAAATCGACCTCACGCTCACACAGCTTTTCGGATATTGTGCGAATGCCCTCCGGAGTGCCGTCTACAAAGTACGCCGCCTTCAGCGGAACCTTAGAGGCAAAGCGCTCCTTTAAATATTTGCGGAAGGACGCGGGATGAGTTTCGGGAATGCCTATGTACTCGTCAAGATGGAACATCTCAACGCAGCTCCAATCCACCGGAGCCTTTATAAGCTCCTCGAACATTTCCAGCTGCGAGGCACCTGTGGAAAGCACCATTCTTGCACTGCCGGACTTACTCACGGCCGCATTGAGGGCTGCAGCAATATCAGCCGCCGCGGCAACCGCAAGAGCCTTTGAGGTATCCGAAATAATCAGCTTCATGTTTATAACCACACCTTTCCGCCGAACCGCAAACTTTGCGGCGGTATTCGGCAAACGAAGCCCTGCTTCGTTATGAAATGACGGCCGCTGACCGTCAGGACACAAATTTGAAGTTTGAAAGATTTATCCTTCAAACTTTTCCTTCCGGGCTTTGTTAGGTACATTATATTACCTCACTGCAAAATGTCAAGAAAAAAGCAGACAAAAATGACTAAAGCCCTGCTCACAACGGGCAGGGCAGATAATCACAATTATCCGCTTATTAAGCTTTGGAATTGTTAAGCTTTGAAACAATAGCCGACTTCTTGTGGGCGGCGTTGTTCTTGTGGATGAGTCCCTTTGCTGCGGCCTGGTCAATCTTCTTGACTGCTGCAGTAACGACTGCCTCCTTATCGGCTGCACCGTTGTCGATAGCGGCGTTCGCCTTCTTGAGAGCTGTTTTAAGTGCGGAATTCCTTGACTTATTGCGGTCCGTCTTGGTCTTGTTGACTATAACGCGCTTTTTCGCTGACTTGATATTGGGCATGATCCCACCTCCTTTTGCTCGTCATACAGTTTGATATATTAACATGCTTTGCGCAGAATTGCAAGATTTTTTTTGATTTCTTTTTGCTTTATTTCAGCTTGTGGATAAAAAGTCCGCTCAGCAGCTTAGGCTCAAACCATGTTGACTTGGGCGGCATGACCTTTCTGGCATCCGCAATAGCCATAAGCTCGTCAAGAGTGGTCGGATACATTGAGAACGCAAGCGCCATTCCGCCGTTCACGCGTTTTTCAAGCTCTCCGAGTCCTCTGATACCTCCGACGAAGTCAATGCGCTTATCGGTTCTTGGGTCGGCTATGCCGAGCACAGGTGAAATCAGGTTGTTCTGAAGTATTGACACATCAAGGCTTTCAACCGGGTCGCCCTGCGGATATGTGCCGTCCTTGGCGGTAATAAGATACCAGCTCCTACCCAACAGCATTCCGAAGCTGTGCGCCTTTTCGGGTCTGCATTGACCCTCTCCGGCATAGCGCTCAACCTCGAATTTTTCCGAAATTTTCTGTAAAAACTGCGCTTCGGACATTCCGTTCAAATCCGCAATTACGCGGTTGTAGTCCATTATTGCAAGACAATCGCTCTCAAACAGCACAGCGAGGAAAAAATTAAATTCCTCGGTGCCGTCATAATCCGGTTTCTGCTCACGGCGCTTGCCCGCAACCTTTACCGCGGAAGCCGCACGATGATGTCCGTCCGCTATATAGAAGCTGTCCACCTTTTCAAAGCGCTCGCAAAGCGAGGCGTTGAGCGCGTCATCATCTATTACCCATACGGTATGCTCCACGCCGTCATCGGTTGTAAAATCATAAACCGGCGCATGCTGCTTCTGCCAGCTCTCCATGGCATCGTGTATCACCTTTTCCGAGCGGTAGCAAAGGAAAATGGGACCCGTGTTCGCATCACACTCATCGACATGGCGGATACGGTCAGCCTCCTTATCCGCACGCGTAAGCTCATGCTTTTTTATCACATTCCCTATGTAATCATCGACACTTGCGCAGCCGACAAGACCGGTCTGCGCCCTTGAGTTCATAATCTGTCTGTAAATATAGAAGCAGGGCTTTGCATCGGACTTGCACACGCCGTCCGTCTCAAGCCTTTTGAGATTTTCCGCAGCCTTCTCATATACGGCATCGGAGTACAAATCCGTGCCGGCGGGCAGGTCAATCTCCGCCTTGTCAACATGCAAAAAGGAGTAGGGCTTACCCTCCGCCATAACACGGGCTTCCTCGCTGTTCATAACATCATACGGCAGCGCGGCAACCTGTGAAGCATACCGGGCAACCGGACGCAAAGCCTTGAAGGGTTTGAATACCGCCATTTATATCATCCTTCCGAAAAAATTACAATCTGTCCGAGGTGTCTGCCGCCGCAACCACACGCGAGGCGACATTTTCATAATGCTCGGTTTTAAAGCAGCCCGTCTTGTGGGAGGTAAGCTGGAGCGAGGAAAGAATATTGACACATATTCTTTGCACGTCATACCTCTTGTAAAAGAAATTTGTATGCGCACGGGCAAGCTGTATATCACCGTATTTGATACATACCCTTTTCTTGGAAAACACGCCGGAGGAATATCCGAAAACATCCTCATCATAGGCTATTGACTTGTTTTTGTATGAAAGCACGGCAGCAACCGCCCCGATTACAAGCACCGCAATGGGCACGACAAAACCGAAGCTGAACAGAGGAATGCACGCAAGCGCCGGAAGTGTTATCAGAAAAACACAGACAAGGTAAGACACAAGCATGGGCTTTTCACAGCCTATGCGCTCGCCTTTGCACGAAAAATCCGGTGCACAGGTTGCAAGCACTCTGTCGGCTGATGCCTTATCGGTATAAAGGCACAGCTGCGGACTCTCCTTTTGCTCATTGCCCAGACCTATGACGGCTATCTCGACATAGTAATACCCGAAGATGCGCGCAAGCAGGCTCTGCTTGACTATCACGGCATTTATTTTATTATGCTCAAATGTAAAGTTTGATTTTTTCAGCAATCCACAGCTTATGTAAAAATTTCTGCCGTCTCGCTCAAGCTTATAATTCGATATATTGAGCACCCCGTACACAAACGAAGCCACATAGGCAAATGCCAGGAAAGCAACAAATGCCAACACGCTCCCCTCGCCCGCCGGCTGCGCTTCAAGTGCTGTCTGAGCTTCGGCAACCGCTTCGTCAGGTATAAATTTTTCGATAAATGCCGGAAGCAAAAGCAGTGCAGCCGAAATTATCTGCGCCGCGGGCAAATTCAGCAGCTTATGGCGTACGGCATCAATAAAGGAGAACGAAATTACTGTCTCGCGCTCCTGCTCATGCTGCTGTGCAAGCACTATGTCCTCACCGGACACGCCCTGCTTAGCCGAAAGCAATGCCTGCTTGAAATCCTGCGCCTGAACCTGCCTCAGAACAAAAATGAAATCGGTCTGATTTGCAGTGACAGACGAGTTGATATCAATTTTGACCTTTGCGGTACCGAGTATACGTTCAAGTATGTTCTGCTCGATATTTATGTTGGCAATACCTGCCACCGGAAGACGCGAAAGCTTTTTGAAAATCGTCTTTCGTTCCACAACCAAATTGAGGTCGTCAATGTAAAAAAACGTTTTGCTCCACACACGGAAGGCAAAGAAAAGTATAATCACAAGCAACAGCAGCACACCGGCGCCGGAGAGCAGAACCTCAAATCTTCCGGACGCAAGCTGCGAAAACATGTCGCGCCAGAATTCGGCGGAAAATATGAGCAAAAAGCTTTCGGCACTTTCTGTCATACCCTGCGCGGCTACGATTAACAGAATGAAAATGACCGAAAACAGCCTTTCAATAACTATTGAAGGATGATTTCTTGAGGGAGTTGAAAACATTTACTTATTTTCGCCTCCTCGTATCTTGAGCCCGACAACGGTGTTGAGCTGCTCGGCTATTTCCTGCGCCTTGTCAAGCTCAAGAAATCTGAGTCTGGCAACCGAGCCTGCCGTTGTAACTATCACCTTGCCGACTCCGAAGGCGGTATCTATCGGACCGCGGGCTATGTCTATCTGATGAATTCTGTCGATGGGTACAATCGTTCTGTTTACAAATAAAATACCCTCGATTATTTCCACACGGTCATCGGATATGAGGTATTTGTATCTTTTGAAGCGAAACGCCGGAACAATTGCGACATAAAGCACAGCGAGTATGAGCACCGCGGCGGCGACAAGCACCGCGGCGAGCTTAAAGCCGCCTGTAAACAGCAGCACGGACGCAACTGCCGCACCCAGCACAAAGAACGCAACCCCTATCACCGCATTTACGCGCAAAACAGAGAGCGCTTTTTTTGACAAGCCTTGATATTCCATTACAAAACCCCCTTTCCGTTGCTCTTTAGCATATCATTTTTTGCTTTCCGCGTCAAGAAAAGTCATTGCCGTGTCGCACAAAAAGTCAGGTTGCTTATAAAATGCACGGAACGGACTCGGATTTTCGTCATTTTTTACCTTTTTTCCACTTGTTATTATGTAATCCTGTATGTTATAATTTATTGGTTATAATATGTTGCTAAAAGGGAGGATTTTAAATGTTCAGGATGCCCGTTTTTAACAAACCGGATTTCAACCGTGAACCCTACCTGAGCTCGCCCGATGTCAGCACCGCTCCGGCGGACGACGGCTGGCTTCCGTTTGATTTTTACGCAACCACCATATTCCCCGAATACTTCAAAATCAACGGCGAGTGGAAAATGATTACCGAAAGCCGCATGGACTCATGCGTAGTAATACGCGACGGTGTCCCCTGCGTAATCGAGCCTCGCAACATAAAAAAAGGCGAGCAGGTTGTAATCAACCGCACCGACGACGGAACTGCCGGAATCTATGTTCACTCCGACCCGTTTTCAGAGCCCGCAGAGGAGGAAGACGACGAAGAGGACGGCTCGGGCGCCGCGTTCGCCTTCCGCACCGGAAAGTCGAGAGAATCATCATATTCAAGGGATTACGACCGGCTCTATGACATTCTCCGTCATGACCGCGACAACGGCTACATAGTGTGGGTGCTCGGCCCCGCGTGCGTGTTCGACCATGACAGCCGCCGTGCGATGGCAAACCTCATCAACAACGGCTACTGTGACGCACTGTTTGCAGGAAACGCTCTTGCAACACATGACCTTGAGGCGGCGATATTCAACACCGGGCTCGGTCAGGATATATACACAAAAAAGCTCATGAAAAACGGGCATTACAACCATCTTCACACAATAAATCTTGCGCGCGCCGCAGGCTCCCTGCCTGAGTTTGTAAAGCAAAAGAAGCTCGACACAGGCGTTATAAGCGCTCTGGTTAAAAACGATGTTCCGTTTGTGCTTGCCGGCTCCATTCGTGACGACGGACCTTTGCCGGGCGTGATTGCGAATGTATATGAGTCACAGGACGCAATGCGCGCACATACCCGCAAGGCAACCACAGTCATCGCACTTGCCACACAGCTGCATACGATTGCCACAGGCAACATGACACCGTCATATCAGCTTGTCAACGGCGAAATCCGTCCGGTATTCTTCTACTCGGTCGACATCTCCGAATTTGCTGTCAACAAGCTTCACGACAGAGGCTCACTGAGCGTAAACGGCATAGTCACCAACATACAGGACTTTTTGGTGAATGCGGAAAGGAATCTTGTAACAAATGAGTAAGAAAAAAAACACCGTAAAACCCGATAATGCCGTACAGTCGCCGAAATCGTCTGCGGAGGTAGGAATAAAGCTCGACAAAAAAACCATGGTCATTATTTCTGTGGTGTTGTTCTCAATAATGGTTTTTGCCGGCATACTCACACAGGTAATGCCGCGCGGAGAGTATCAGACACAGATGATTGACGGCCATGAATCAATAATCAACGGCACCTACACACAGATTGATTTCAAGATGCCGATATGGAAAATCATACTCTCTCCCATACTTGTATTCGCTTCAAGCGAGGCGACAACCGGACTTGCGATAATACTCTTTATCGTACTCATAGGCGGCACCTTCCTCATTCTCGACAAGGTCGGAGCGCTCAAATACATAATGTCGGTAATAATCAAAAAATTCGGCAGCCGCAAATACACACTGCTTGCCGTTATGGTGTTTGTGTGCATGCTTTTAAGCTCCACCGCGGGAATACTCGAGGAGTCGGTTACGCTTGTTCCGATTGCGGTTGCAATATCACTTGCGCTCGGCTGGGACTCGTTTGTGGGACTCGGTATAAGCCTCGTATCCATAGCCTTCGGCTTCACGGCAGCAACCTTTAACCCGTTCAATGTCATGACCGTGCAGAAGCTTGCCGGACTTGAGGTCTTCTCCGGACTATGGCTTAGGCTGATAGTCTTTGCCGCAGTCTACGCCGTGTTAACGGGATATCTCATTGTGTATGCAAAAAAGATAGAAAAGCACCCCGAAAAATCCCTGAGCTACGAAAACGACAAGGTGCTTCGCCGCAAGTTTTCGCTTGACGAGTCGGACGCACTGCTCTCAGACCCGGCCGTCAGAAAGGCTACGCGTTCATTCGTCTTCTGCCTTTGCGGAGTGCTTGTGTTCATAATACTTGATTTTATTGTCAAGGCGGGCGGAATGATATCCCTGCCGGCTATGGCTCTGCTTTTCACAATCGGCGGACTTCTTGCGGGATATAACGCCGGACTTCGCGGCAAAAATCTTGCGAAAAGCTTTGTTGCCGGAATAAAATCCATAGCGCCCGCGTTGCCCCTGATAATATTCGTCATCGCCATATCGTATATTCTTAAAGAGGGCAAAATCATTCATACGATTCTGAACTTCGTATACAATGTTGTCAGCGGCTTCAATCCTTACCAGTCAATATTGCTGCTGTTTCTGTTTGTTGTGGTGCTTGAATTTTTCATCGGAAGCGGAACCGCAAAGGCTTTTCTTATCATGCCGCTGGTCGCCCCGCTTGCCGACCTCGTGGGCGTCACGCGTCAATCGGTCGTGCTCTCCTTCTGTTTGGGCGACGGCTTCACAAATCTCCTTTATCCCACAAGCGGAATAATGATTATTGCCATCGGGCTTGTCGGAATATCCTACGGCAAATGGCTGCGCTGGTCATGGAAGCTCTTTGCGCTCGAAGGCGTGATTTCAGTGGCATTCATGCTTTTGGCGGTTGCTGTAAACTATCATTGATAAAAGAGGCGTAAATATGAAAAACATCTCTCAGGTAACGCAAAAGACCTTCGGCTCGCTTCCCGAAAAAATAATACAATTCGGCGAGGGCAACTTTTTGCGCGCCTTTGCCGACTACATAACCGACACCGCCAACGCCGCCGGCAAGTTCAACGGCAGCATCGTGCTGTGCCAGCCCATCGAAAGAGGCATGTGCGATGCCATCAATGCTCAAAACGGCATATACACCCTGCTCATGCGCGGAGTTGAAAACGGCGAGGTCGTGGAAAAGTACAAAACCCTGACATCTGTTTCCCGCTGCGTCAACCCGTACGCGGACTATGAGCAATATATCGCAGTTGCGCGCAACGAGGAGCTAAAGGTGGTTATCTCCAACACCACCGAGGCGGGAATAGCCTATCGCGAGGGTGACCTGCTCACGGACACTCCGCCCGTATCCTACCCGGCAAAGCTTGCCGCATTTCTTTATGAGAGATATAAAACCTTCAACGGCGCTGCTGACAAGGGTCTGCTGATACTTCCGGTTGAGCTTATTGAAAACAACGGCACCTTCCTGAAAAAATACATCCTGCAATACGTCGCGGACTGGGGCATTTCCGAGGGCTTTTCCGAATGGATAAACACCTCCTGCCACATAGCGAACACGCTCGTTGACCGCATAGTCACGGGCTATCCGCATGCAGACGCGCAGCAGATATGCGAAAAGCTCGGCTATGAGGACAACCTTCTCGACACCTGCGAGCCGTTCCTGTTCTGGGCAATCGAAGCCGATGAAAAATGGGCGGAGGTTTTCCCGATAACCGACCTCGGACTCGACGTTGTGTTCGTGCCGGATATAACCGCATACAAGACACGCAAGGTGAGAATCCTCAACGGCTCCCACACCTTAAGCGTGCTTGCGGCATATCTTGCGGGACATGACATAGTGCTTGAAATGATGAACGATGAGGTGTTTTCCTCGCTCATTAAAAACGCTCTGCGTGAGGAGATAATTCCGTTTATTCCCCTGCCGGAGCAGGAGAAGGCGGACTTTGCCGCAAGCGTACTTGAGCGCTTCGGCAATCCGTTTATAAAGCACAGGCTTCTCGACATCTCTCTTAACTCTGTATCGAAATACAAGGCTCGCTGCCTGCCGTCCGTAATTGATTACACCGCCGAAAATCACCGTGCGCCCAAGGCGCTCGCCTTCGGACTTGCCGCGCTCATCCGTTTTTACAAGGGCGAGTTTGAGGACGGAAAGTACTTCGGCACGCGCAACGGTGAAAAATATGAAATACGTGACGATGAGGCAGTGCTCAAATTCATGTGCGACGCATGGAAAACCCCGCAAACCGTTAAGGCGGTGCTTTCAAACACCGTATTCTGGGGGCGCAATCTCACACAGCTTGAGGGCTTTACCGAGGCTGTGGAGAATGACCTTGCAAGCATTGAAAGGTTTGGCGTAAGAGCGGCTCTTGAAAGACTTTAAAACCGGAGGAAAGCGTCGTGGAAAAATTTTTGAAAATCCATCCCGATGACAATGTTGCCGTGTGCATCACCGGAGCCGCCTCCGGCGATGAATTCGGTGATGTCACCGCGCTTGCACACATTCCGCCGGGTCACAAAATGGCACTGTGCGATATAAAAACCGGCGAGTCGGTGATAAAATACGGCGCACCGATAGGCACGGCATTTGCAGACATAAAAAAGGGTGCGTGGGTACACTCCCACAATCTGAAAACCTCCCTGTGCGGAGAAACCGAATATAGTTTTTCTCCGTGCGAGGGCGAAAAAACCGAAGCTGTTAAAAATCTTTATTTTTACGGCTACGAGCGTTCCGGCGGAGGTGTCGGAATACGAAATGAAATATGGATAATTCCCACTGTCGGATGCGTAAACGACACCGCCCGTATAATTGCCGAGAAGGCCAACACGCTCTATGCAGACAGCTGTGACGGAGTTTTTGCCGTGCGTCACCCCTACGGCTGCTCCCAGCTCGGCGGTGACCACCGAGCAACGCAGGAGGCTCTCGCGGCACTGTGCCGCCACCCGAACACTGCCGGTGTACTCATTCTCAGTCTCGGCTGTGAAAACAACAACCTTGACAGCTTTCTGCCGGTGCTCGGCGAATATGATTCCTCCAGAATAAAGACTCTCGTAACCCAGCAGGCGGACGATGAAATTGAAGAAGCGCTCGCGCTCATAGGCGAAATTGCGGCGATTGCCCAATCCGATGAACGAACCGGGCTTCCGCTCTCGCGGCTGACAATCGGCATGAAATGCGGCGGAAGTGACGGCTTTTCGGGCATAACCGCCAACCCGCTATGCGGACGGATTGCCGATATAGTCTGCTCCTGCGGCGGCAGAGTCATACTCTCCGAGGTGCCGGAGATGTTCGGCGCGGAAACGATTTTGATGTCGCGCGCGGTAAGCGGAGACGTGTTTGAAAAATCCGTGGATATGATAAACGGATACAAGCAGTACTTCATCCGCCACTCGCAGCAGATATACGAAAATCCCTCCCCCGGAAACAAGGAGGGCGGCATAACCACGCTTGAGGAAAAATCTCTCGGCTGTATTCAAAAGGGCGGGCGCGCTGCGGTAACCGATGTTTTGGAGATGTATGAACACTGCAAAACGAACGGTCTTTCCCTGCTCTACGGACCCGGAAACGACATTGTTTCAACCACCAACCTGACAGCGGCCGGTGCGAACCTGATTCTCTTTACCACCGGCAGAGGTACGCCGCTGGGCGCACAGGCTCCCACGGTTAAAATATCCACAAATTCCGCATTGGCGAAGAAAAAGCCTCACTGGATTGATTATGACGCCGGCGCAATTCTCGACGGAAAAAGCTTTGACACCGCCGCCGAGGAGCTGCTCGAAATCATTCTGAATATCGCCTCCGGAACCCGACGCGCGAAAAACGAGCTCAACGGCTTCCGCGAGACGGCAATTTTCAAGGACGGAGTAATTTTATAAAAGGAGAGATATCTGTGAAAAGCTTTATGGACAAGGATTTCCTGCTTTCAACACCGACTGCGCGCGCACTGTTTGAAAAGGCAAACGAAATGCCGATATTTGACTGGCATTGTCACCTCTCACCCAAGGAGATATACGAAAACAAGCAGCCTGAGGACATAGCGCAGCTCTGGCTTGCCGGCGACCATTACAAATGGCGCGCCATGCGTTCGTTCGGAATAGACGAGGAATACATAACCGGCTCAAAGAGCAATCACGAGAAATTTCTTGCATGGGCAAAGGTTATACAGTATTGCATAGGCAATCCTCTCTATCACTGGACTCATCTTGAGCTTCAGAGATATTTCGGAATATATGAAACACTCAGCGAGGACACCGCAGAGGATATATGGAACAGGGCAAACGCCATGATAAAAGCCGGAGGCTTCACCCCTAAGGAGCTTATCAAAAAATCCGGCGTGAATTTCGTATGCACAACGGATGATGCCGCGGACACGCTTGAATACCACGCCCTTATAGCGCAGGACTCCAGCTTCCCCTGCAAGGTCATTCCGGCATTCCGTCCCGACAAGGCGCTCAACATTGACGCTCCCGGCTATTGCGACTGGGTGGCGGCACTCGAAAAGACCTCCGGAATGAAGGTTTCGTCATATTCTCAGCTTACCGCGGCTCTGCTTTCAAGAATAGACTTCTTCGGAAAGATGGGTTGCCGCGCAACAGACCACGCCTTCACCTATGTGCCCTATAAAAGGGCATCATATTCGGACCTTGAAACCATATTTGAAAAGCGTATGAAAGGTACAGCACTTTCCGTCGGCGAGGCGGATGCCTACCGCACCGAGCTGTTCCGCTTCTTCGCAAAGGAATATGCCTCGCGCGGCTGGGGTATGGAAATACACATCGGGGCAATGCGCAACAACAACACCCGCATGTTTGAAAAGCTCGGCCCCGATACAGGCTATGACTCAATTGATGACCGCGAGGCGGCGCAGAATCTTTCAAAGCTGCTTAACAGCCTTGAATACGAAGGTGCTCTGCCTAAGACAATTCTTTTCACGCTCAACCCCAAGGACAACTATGTGCTCGGCTCCATGCTCGGCAATTTCCAGAGCAGCGAGGCGGCCTCAAAAATACAGTTCGGTTCGGCGTGGTGGTTCAATGACAATATTGACGGCATGCGCGAGCAGATGAAAGCGCTCGGCAACCTCGGTATACTTCCGAAATTTGTCGGCATGGTCACGGACTCGCGAAGCTTCCTCTCCTATCCCAGACACGAATATTTCAGGCGCATCCTCTGCGAGCTTATAGGAAATACAGTCGAGGAAGGTCTGTATCCCGATGACCGCAAAACACTTGAAAAAATCGTATGCGATATCTCATACAACAACGCTGTTGAGTATTTCGGAGTAAAATAAAATATTGTTTTTTAAGGAGCGTACCGCAAATGGAATTGAAAACACCTCTGTATGACCTTCATGAAAAATCGGGAGGAAAAATTGTGCCCTTTGCCGGCTATCTGCTGCCGGTTCAATATCCGACAGGCATAATCGCCGAGCACAACGCCGTACGGACCGCTGCCGGACTTTTCGATGTGTCCCACATGGGCGAGATAATACTTGAGGGAGAGGACGCGCTGAAAAACCTCCAGCATCTTCTTTCAAATGATTATTTAAGTCTTGAAATCGGCTTTGTAAGATACAGCCCTATGTGCAACGACAACGGCGGAGTGGTTGATGACCTCATAGTGTACCGTAAAGGCGAAGACCTTTACTACATAGTTGTCAACGCCGCAAACCATGAAAAGGATGCGGCATGGATAAAATCAAAGCTCTCCGGAAAAGTCTTGTTTACCGACTGTTCTGACGACACCGCGGAAATCGCTTTGCAGGGACCGCGTGCCAAAGACATACTTAAAACCCTCTGCGATGAAAGCCTCATTCCTGTAAAGTATTACAGCTTTACAGATAACGTTTCCGTAGGCGGCATATCCTGCATGGTTTCGCGCACCGGATACACCGGAGAGGACGGCTTTGAGCTGTACTGCGAAAACAACTGCGCCGCCGAGCTGTGGGAAAAGCTGCTCGAAGCGGGCAAGCCCTTCGGACTTATCCCCTGCGGACTCGGCAGCCGCGACACACTTCGTCTTGAGGCGGCAATGCCTCTTTACGGACATGAGATGACCGATGAAATAACGCCTCTTGAAACCGGTCTCGGTCGCTTTGTCAAGCTTGACAAGGGCGATTTTATAGGCAGAGACGCTCTGATTGCAAAGGGCGAGCCCGCTCGCACACGCATAGGTCTTGAAATCCTCGACAGAGGCATAGCAAGAGGCGGCGAGCCTGTATTTCTCGGTGAAAAGCAGGTCGGCTTCATAACCTCCGGCACAATGGCTCCGTGCCTGAAAAAATCAATTGCAATGGCAATTGTCGATATCGCGGCAGCGTCCGAAGATACCGCTCTTACTGTTGAAACACGCGGAAAAAGGCTTTGTGCAAAAGCTGTAAAGCTTCCGTTTTACAAAAGGTCGAAATAAAAATTCATATATAAAAAAGGAGTTTTTAACATGAGCATTCCCAATGATTATTTCTTTACACAGACACATGAGTGGGTAAAATTCACGGATAAGGGCACGGCTCTCATCGGAATCAGCGACCATGCACAGGAGGAGATGGGCGATGTCGCGTTCGTAAATCTTCCGGACATAGGCGAAAGCTTCTCCGCCGGTGACACGCTTTGCGACATTGAATCCATAAAGGCGGTATCAGACGTTTACTGCCCGGTGAGCGGAAATGTTGTTGCCGTTAACGACGAGCTTGCTGACGCACCCGAAAAAATCAACAAGACCCCCTATGATGCATGGCTTGTTGAAATCGAATGTGCAAAGGACACCGCCGGACTTATGGATGCCGCCGAATATGAGGCGTTCCTCGGCTGATAAAAATTCCGAAAGGATTGTTGACACATGTCTTATATTCCGGGAACCGCCCGCGAAAGAGCCGAAATGCTCGCGGATACGGGCTGCAAAAGCATTGATGATTTATTTTCCTGCGTACCTGAGAGCGTAAGGCTCAAAGCTCCTCTGAATCTTCCCGAGGCTCAGACAGAATTTGAAGTTCTCTCGGATATAGAAAGCATTGCGGCAAAGAACAGACAATACAAAGCGATATTCCGCGGTGCCGGCGCATACAACCATTTCATCCCCGAGGTCGTAAAAAGCCTCTCGTCAAGAAGTGAATTTGTCACCGCCTACACACCGTATCAGCCGGAGGTAAGCCAGGGTATACTTCAGGTTATTTTCGAGTATCAGTCCGTTATATGCAGACTCACCGGTATGGATGTGAGCAACGCCGGGGTATATGACGGAGCCTCCGCCGCAGCAGAGGCGTTTGCAATGTGCCGTGAGCGCGGACGCAACAAGCTTATAACCTTTTCAAACATAAAGCCGCAGGTGCTCTCCGTACTGAAAACCTATGCCTGCTCCGCCGGAGCAAAGGTTGAGGTTATTGCCTGTGTTGACGGACTTGCCGACCTCGGCGCACTCGGCTGCGCTCTCGATGACACCGCCGCATGCGTATATATCGAACAGCCCAACTATTACGGGCTCATTGAAAACGCTCAGGATATCGCTTCACTTGTGCACGAAAAGAAGGCAAAGCTCATCATGGGCTGCGAGCCGGTTTCGCTCGCGCTGCTTAAAACCCCCGCCGAATACGGTGCGGATATCGCCGTCGGAGAGGCGCAGGGTCTCGGTCTTGAGCTCTCATTCGGAGGCCCGTACCTCGGATATATGGCCTCCACAACAGCAAATATGCGCAAGCTGCCCGGAAGAATCGTCGGTAAAACCACCGACTCCGAAGGCAGGGACGCTTATGTCCTCACGCTTCAGGCGAGAGAACAGCATATACGCCGCGAAAAGGCCTCCAGCTCGATATGCTCAAATGAAGCGCTTTGCGCACTTACGGCAACAATTTACTGCGCCGCGGTAGGCCGCGAGGGACTTATTGAGGTAGCCTCCCAGTCTTACAGCAAGGCACATTATGCAGCAAAGCTGTTTTCTGCCATCCCCGGCTTCGGTCTTAGGTTCTCCGGTGAATTTTTCAACGAATTCATAACCGACTGCCCCTGTGATGCAAAAAAGATTATGTCCGCTCTTGCCGAAAGGAGCATTCTCGGAGGCAAGATACTTGACTGCGGAAGAATACTCTGGTGCGTCACAGAGGTAAATACCAAGGCGCAAATTGACGAGGTTGCGTCAATTCTCAAGGAGGTGACAGCGGTATGAGTGAGCTTATATTTGAAAAAAGTCACGAGGGCAGACGCGCCGTTTATTTCCCCGAATGCGGAGTTGAAAGCGTAAGTCTTCCCGAAAAATATGCACGAACCTCACCGGCACCTCTTCCGGAGGTGGCGGAGGTTGACCTTGTAAGGCATTACACCAACCTCAGCCGCAAGGCATACGGTGTGGACAACGGCTTCTATCCTCTCGGCTCCTGCACTATGAAGTACAACCCGAAAATCAATGAAGCGGCAGCCGCTCTTCCCGGATTCACTCACATGCATCCGCAGCTTGACGAGGCGGATGCGCAGGGATGCCTTGAAATCATGTACAAGCTTTCGCGTTCACTTTGCGAAATCACCGGCATGGACGCCATCACGCTCCAGCCCGCCGCCGGAGCACACGGTGAATTCACGGGACTGTCGCTTATAGGCGCTTATCTGCGTGACAACGGCATGAGCGCACGCACAAAGCTTATCGTTCCGGACTCGGCGCACGGCACAAACCCCGCAAGCGCCGCTATGAACGGCTTCACAATAGTAAATATTCCCTCCACGCCGGACGGTTTTGTTGACCTTGATGCGCTGAAAAACGCGGTCGGAGACGACACCGCCGCGCTGATGCTTACAAACCCCAACACCGTAGGAAGATTTGACCGTAACATTCTCGAAATCTCCAAGACTGTGCATGATGCCGGCGGACTTGTCTACTATGACGGTGCGAATCTCAACGCGATAATGGGTATCGCCCGTCCCGGCGACATGGGCTTTGACGTTGTGCATTTGAACATGCACAAGACCTTCTCCACCCCTCACGGAGGCGGAGGTCCCGGCAGCGGTCCCGTGGGCTGCAAGAGCTTTCTTGAAAAATATCTTCCCTCGCCTCTCGTGTGCGAGGATAACGGAAAATACACCTTCTTCACCCCCGAAAAATCCATCGGCAAGGTTCAGAGCTTCTATGGAAACTTCCTTGTATATCTCAAGGCGTATTGCTATATTCGCGTGCTCGGCGGCACAGGGCTGAAGCAGGCGAGTGAAAACGCCGTGCTTAACGCAAATTATATGCTTGAAAAGCTTCGCGACACCTACGATATTCCGTTCGAGGGTTCATGCATGCATGAGTTTGTAATGTCACTCGACAAGCTCAAGCACGAAACCGGAATAAGCGCATCCGATATCGCAAAGGGACTTATCGACAACGGAATTCATCCGCCCACGATGTACTTCCCTCTGATTGTTCACGAGGCACTTATGTTTGAGCCTACGGAAACCGAAAGCCGCGAAACCCTCGACAATGCCGTTGAGGTTATGAAGAAGCTGTATGAAACGGCGAAAACCGCTCCCGATACACTTCACGCCGCACCCGTAACAACTCCCGTCGGACGTCCCGACGAAACGGCTGCGGTAAGAAACCCCATACTAAAATATTAAACTTTTACGGAGGTGGCACACATGTCTGATATAGCTGCAAATCTCACACAGCTTGTAGGTAAAACACCCGTACTCAGCCTTTCGCGCTACTGCGCGGAGGTCGGAGCACGCGCCGGAATCATTGCCAAGCTTGAGTACTTCAACCCCCTCGGCAGCGCCAAGGACAGGGTCGGACTCGCAATGATAGAGGATGCCGAAAAGCAGGGACTGCTCAAAAAATCCTCTGTTGTTATCGAACCCACCAGCGGCAACACGGGCGTGGGGCTTGCCTTCGCCTGCTCAATAAAGGGCTACCGTCTCATACTCACCATGCCCGAAAACATGAGTGAGGAGCGCAAGAAGCTCCTGAGTGCCCTCGGTGCGGAGCTTGTGCTCACTCCGGCGAGCGAGGGTATGGCGGGAGCTATCGAAAAATCAAAAGCCCTCGCGCAGACCATACCCGACGCATACATACCCGACCAGTTTTCCAACCCCTCAAATCCTCAGATACACCGTATAACCACAGGTCCCGAGCTGCTTCGCGACACAAACGGCAAGATAAACTATTTTGTTGCCGGCGTGGGAACAGGCGGCACGATAACCGGTGTCGGCGAGATTTTAAAGGCATTCAACAAGCGCATAAAGATTGTTGCCGTCGAGCCGGCGGATTCCCCGGTGCTGTCCGGAGGCCAGGCGGGACCGCATAAAATCATGGGCATAGGCGCGGGCTTCGTGCCGGATAATCTTAACCGCGGAATACTTGATGAGGTTATCACCGTAACAACCGAGCAGGCATACGAATGTGCGCGACTTGTTGCAAAAAAAGAGGGCTTGCTTGTAGGCATTTCCTCCGGCGCGGCACTGTATGCGGCAACGCAAATTGCAAAAAGACCCGAAGCGGAGGGCAAAACGGTAGCCGTCTTGTTCACCGATTCGGGCGAGAGATATCTTTCCACGAATTTGTTTGAGATTTAACTCCTGCCTGTCTCTTCTCTCATAACAACCTCTTCACCAAAGCTTACAGCTTTGGTGTTGTTGTTTACAGACACTATTCCTGCACCGAGAGCAATGAGCAGCAGGCATGCCGCCATACTTACAATGTACATCCTGAGTAATTGCGAAAGCTCTGAATTTTTCATTCTGTTTCTTCCTTTTCCTTGAATTCAAACGGCATTTGCCGTGTCAAGCAGCTTTGCAAGTGCATCCCCGAAAAGTCTGCCGGAGTATGCCGCCTCGTCAAGCGTATTCGCATCGGTACCGAATTCCACAAGCAGCGACCACGGCGTAAGATTCATGTTGTAGCGGCGCGGACCGAACATTATAGGTCTCATAATTCCGCCGTATTCATTTTCACACGCCTGGTGAAGCCGCAGGGCAAACCTGAAATTCTGACGCCACTCCGGAAAATCGGTGATGCTCCCCTCCTCACAGCCGCTTATTATCATAATCTGTGCCGCTTTTTTGCCGTTTATGACGGCCGTGGGCTTGAGCTTTGTGCCGTTGTCAAGCTTTATGGCGTCGCGGTGAATATCGAGAGTGATTTTTATTCCGGGGTACTTTGCAAGATAAGCCTTCACCGCTTCGGCGGAACGGGCATAAGCACCGCTGTATGAGGTGTCATAGATGCTCTCGTCATGTATAACCTTGTAGCCTGATTTTTCAAGCTGCGAGGCTATTTCTTTGCCTACACGGACTATATTTTTTCCGACATCCGCAGTGCGCGAATCGTAAGAATTTGAATACCAGCCCTCCGAAAGCAACTCAAAGCCCTCGGTCGCGTGGGTATGATATATGAGAACGCACGGTTGGGATTTGTCGGCAATCGTCAAATCCGTCCCCGTTTCAAGCTCGTTTTTTATATTTACGCTGTAGGTTGCCGAGGAGCTGCGCACGGCTATGTTTTCATATACACTTGAAGCGTCCGCCGCGGTATATTGCCTTTCGTTTATGTTGCCGCTCCTTTCAAAGGATGAATACATCTCATTTGCGGACTCCATAAGCGACAATATATCATCAGGCACCGCGGCAAGCGGAGAGTAAACCGGAAGAAGAGCCGACGGCTTTGACTCGCTTTTATAAGCGCCCTGCTCATCCTTCACCGCAGACAGAGCGCCGCTCACACTCGTATCGCCCGCCTCGTTCCGCAAATTAGCCAGTGCCGCCTGCGGCATAGCTGCCCTTGCGGAAAACAGCGCCGCAAAAGCTATACCGCCCGAAAGAGTGTTGCTGTATATAACAGATGCCGCAATTATGAGCACCGCAAGCAGGCAACCGAGTCTTCCTTTAAGCTGTACACGCATATCCGCACGCCTCCCTTCACCTTAAAATTTATGCAGGGAGGCGCACTTATATTACATTAAAGCAAGCACGTCCTGCGCACTCATACTTGTCTGAAGCGCACAATTGAGCGCAAGAGATGTAAGCCTTGCCGCCCGTTCACTTACAAGGTCTATCTCTCTGGGAGTGACCATCATTTCACGCGCCGCCGGGTCTATTCTTTTTTCCGCCTCCGGCAAGCCCGAAGCCGAACCGTCCAGAACATCAAGCGCAAGCGTTGCGGCATCCACCACCATGGGAACACCTATTGAAATCACTGGCACGCCGAGTGTGCCGGCATCAATTTTCGCCCGCCTGTTGCCCACTCCCGAGCCGGGGCATATCCCCGTATCCGAAAGCTGTACGGTGCGTCCCAGCCTTGAAAGACTCCTTGATGCAAGAGCGTCGGCAACTACAACCGCAGAGGGCTTTACACAGTCTGCGACACCCTTTATTATCTCCCCGGTTTCAATGCCGGTCTGTCCGAGAACTCCGGGTACTATTCCGGCTACCGCCCTGAGCTCACCGAGTCCCGCCGCACGCGCCACCTCTCCGGTAATATGCCGCGTAGCAATCAGTCTGCGCAGGGTTTTCGGTCCGAAGGAGTCCGGGGTTATCTCATCATTCCCAAGACCCGCCACCAGAACAAGCCCCTCGGAAGGCAGCAAGGACAGCAACGCCTGTTTGAGAGCCTCCAGACGTTCATCAAGCACCTCGGCATCATCTGAAAACGGCGGCACCTCAACGGTTATATATCTTCCCTTTGGCTTGCCCAGCCTCTGCGAGCCTTCGTCTCCGGTAATTTTTATTTCTGTGACATGTGCGCTTCCCATATCGCTTTCACGGCTCTCAACACCCGGTATATCGGCTTTTCCGAGCAGTTCACGGCGCTCAAGCGCAAGGTCGGTTCTGAAATTCATGCCTTTTACCGCACGATACCGTATATCGCATTCCCTTCTGTTTTATTTCTGCTTGGGCTTTGCGAGAAATGATACAACGATTCCGCTGATGAGCGCAGCCATTATCCCCGCCGCACCCGCACTCATCGGCCCTGTCAGGACACCGAGCAAGCCGTCCTTCATTATCGCTTCGCGGGTACCCTTTACAAGCACATTGCCGAAGCCGGTCAAGGGTACGGTTGCACCCGCCCCGGCGAACTCGACAAGCGGCTCATATACACCGAACGCACCGAGCACGACACCGGCTATTACGAAAATAACAAGTATTTTGCCCGGCGTCAGCTTTGTAAGGTCGATTATGAGCTGACCTATCGCACAGATAACTCCTCCGACAAGAAACGCTTTCAGAAATATCATATTTTTACCTCTTTTCACTAATGCTTCAAGAGGTATTATTTTCATTTGTGCGCCTAATATGCAACGAAAAAAAGAAAAGGCTCCTAACCCTTTCGAGTAGGAGCCTTACCGGCATAATTTTATAAAAATTTATGCTTCTTCCTTCATTTTTGCAAAGCAATCACTGCAATAAACAGGACGGTCTTCACGGGGCTTAAAGGGAACCTTTGCTTCCTGACCGCATGACGCGCATGTGGCTGTGTACATTTCGCGCTCGCCTCTTGAAGCGGCTTTGCGCTGATCGCGGCAGTTCTTGCAACGCTGGGGCTCGTTTACGAAACCTTTTGCATCGTAGAATTCCTGCTCGCCGGCGGTGAAAATGAATTCCTCGCCACATTCCTTGCAGATGAGAGTTTTGTCTTCGTACATTTTGCTACCTCGCTTGAAATAAAGTATTACCCCCCAACGGAATCGCACCGCTATCTTTGTAAACAACGCTCTCTTTGAGCTATGAGGGCATATTAACAGCTTGAGCTGTATATTGGTTATATAAAAATCTCAGCCGCCACTGTCAAAATACCGGAGTTTACGCCGCGCCCTTTGGAGAGCATTGTCAACCGATTTTGCCGTGATACCGAGCCTTGCCGCTATATCTTCATAGCTCATTGAGCCGAGATACAGCCTGATTACCGTGCTTTCTGTTTCCGAAAGACCGCTTACGAGAAACCTTTTTATATTCTCGACGCTTTCTTTTGATATTACATATGCCTCCGGACCTGCATTTGAATCCGGCTGCCGGTCATCAATAGGAACCTGCAGATTAGCCGGGGAATGCTTACCTCTTGAGGCAGATTTAAGAGCATCCGCCATTCTGTTACGCACACACACTCCCGCGTACGTTTTAAAAGAAGCCTGTCCGCCGGGGGTGTAGGTGTTGATTGCCGAAAGCAAACCGAACATACCCTCCTGCGCCAAATCCTCCGCCTCAAGCAATGTGCCCGAAAAGGCGGCAGCCTGCGCCCTTACCACTCCGGTAAGCCTTAAAACAAGCTCCGCAGACGCCTTGGAGTCCCCTCCCTTTGCAAGCGAAGCAAGAGCTTCGTCCGCAAGCGTCTTATAGCTTTTGTTTTGCGGTGCATTCATTCAGTGGCACCTCTCAACATCCGAGAATGACCTTATAATAGACTAATTTTTCAAGTTTGTCAACAAAAATTTTTTGTATGGGAAATCTTTTATTTTTTGCCTGTGTTTCACACGTTCTTTTCGGTATAGGTTTCACCCTTGCTTTCATCGGGCTTTTTCCTTTTTCTTCCGGCTATGACACAGCCTGCGCATATAAGCGCAGCGCCTGCGGCGAAGTATACAACCTTCACCGATGAATTCCTTCCGGTTTCCGGAACGGCGTTCACATCCGCCCCGTTTGCAACCACCTGAAAAATCACCGCCACAGCTCCGGCAGCCATAAGCAGAGCGAGCAAAAGTGAAACCACTCGTATAATTTTTTTGGATACCATCTTTGCAACTCCCGTATTTTATTTGATTCCCATATGGCTTTTCATATCAGCAGAAAACGCTTCCGCCTGCTTCTCGGCAGCTGCGCGGTCGGCGGCTCTTGAGGTAATATAGACCTTTATTTTCGGCTCTGTGCCCGACGGACGAACCATTACACGATTGCCGTCCTCAAGGTCATACGAAAGCACATTTGAGCGCGGAAGTCCCGTATCGCATTTTTCACCCGATGCCACACAGACAATCTCGCCGAGCTTGTAGTCGGATGTCTTTTCCACCTTTTTTCCGCCGAGCTGTGCGGGAGCGGCCTTACGCATCGCGGACATTATATCCTGCATCTGCTGCATCCCCTGTGCACCCTCAAAGCCGAAGTTGTTAACGACGTTGAGATAATATCCGTATTTTTTGTATATTGAATCCATGAAATCCACGAGGTCCATGCCGAGAGTTTTGTAGTAAGATGCCATTTCCGCAACAAGAACAGAGGCGCCGACCGCGTCCTTATCCCTCGCCTGAGCGCCCGACAGATAGCCGTAGCTCTCCTCCATTCCGAGAAGGAAGCGGTCAAACTCACCCTTTTCGGCAAGCTTGGTTATAAATTCGCCTGTATACTTAAAGCCTGTGAGCAAATCGACCATCTCACAGCCGTAAGCCTCCGCTATTTTTGATATGAGCGGTGAGGTTACTATTGATTTGAGAATATACGGATGCTCGGGAAGATTCCCCTTTGCCGTTCTCTGTTCGAGAATATATTCGGAAAGCATCGCTCCGACCTCGTTACCGGTCATCAGGCGATAGTCCCCGTCATGATGGACGGCTATGCCGATACGGTCACAGTCGGGGTCTGTTGCAATCAGCAAATCGGCATCCGAGGTTTCCGCCATTGCCAACGCGCTTTCAAACGCCTCGCGGAATTCCGGGTTAGGATAGCTGCAGGTGGGGAAATGTCCGTCCGGCTTTTCCTGCTCGGGAACAACAGAAACATCCTTTACGCCTACAACACGGAGCATACGGCGGACAGGCTTGTTTCCGGTGCCGTTAAGCGGAGTGTATATGATTTTCAGCCCTGCTTTTTTGCATATTCCCGGATTAATCTGGGTTTTGAGCACCTCGGCAAAAAACTCCTCTTTCACCCAGTCCTCTATGAAATCCACCATATCCTCGGCAAGAGCGTCATCAAAATCCATACGCTTTACGCCTGTGAATATATCGACCTTTCCTATATATTCATAGGTTGCGGCGGCAGCTTCATCGGTCATCTGATAGCCGTGCGGGTCATAGCACTTGTATCCGTTATATTTTGAAGGATTATGGCTTGCGGTTATTACTATTCCGGACGAGCAGCCCAGACGTTTCACCGCAAATGAAAGCATCGGCGTGGGCATAAGCTCCGGATAAATATAGACCTTTATTCCGTTGGCGGCAAGAACGCCCGCCGCCTGATGTGCAAATACCTCCGATTTTATACGCGAGTCAAAGGCTATCGCTACCGACGGATTTTCAAAATTTGCATTGAGATAATCGGCAAGACCCTGCGTTGTCTGCCCGACTGTATAGACATTCATTCTGTTGGTTCCGGCACCGATTACTCCGCGAAGTCCGCCCGTACCGAACTGCAGATTGCAGTAAAAGCTGTCGAGTATGGCATCCTCATTGCCCTCCATGGCATCAAGCTCGGTTTTAAGGTCGGGGTCAAGCACCGCTTTTTCCTTCCAAAGCTCATAAAGTGCATGTATATCGTTCATCATGTCTACCTCCATGTATTATTCTGTTGTATATTATACTCTTTTGCGGAGAAAAAATCAATATGAAGCTTTTCGTCTGTATTGTTTGACTTTTTACGTGTAAAATGATATCATAATTTCATTATTTTGTTGAGGTGTTGATAGCTTTGAAAAAATCTCTCTCTTTTATATTCGTGCTTGTTATGGTTCTCTCGCTGTGCTCGTGCGGCTCAGGCACCACTGTTGCCACCTCCGGCGGAGATATTAATTTTTTTGAGGAGACACATTCAGCCGATAAATCCGGCTCGATAAATACAGACCGGGTTCAGCCGTCCGTCCCCTCCGAGCAGACCTCCGTGCCAGACGGCGAAACCCCGACATCAACCGAATCAACAACGGCTCCTTCCGTTCCCACCGACGATATTTCTGTTTTTAATTCACGTAACTTTTTGCTTGTCGGCAGCATGTATGTTGATGCCGACACCGGATATGTTCCGATAAAAATTGCCTACAAAATCGACAAGGTATCCATGCAGACGCAGCTTTCCGGCCTTTCGGCATCCGTCATAATGTACGGCAAGGACGGTCTGCTGCTGTTCCCCGACATGAAGCTTTATTACAATATGCCCAATTTCATACTCGGAGGCTTCAATCTTGATTCTATCGGTTCAGACTCAAGTGCGGAATATCTCGGTGAAACCGAGGAAATTCTCGACGGCTGCAAGGTTGTGTGTAAAAACTTCAAATCCGAAGACGGCTCATCGGTGAAATACTATATGAGCGGAGACAATATGCTGAAAATGTCCTCCTATGACGCTGACGGAGTTATAGAGATGGATCTTGTTATAGACGAGCTTACGCCCGACCCGCCCGAAGCGTATTTTGCAGTTCCCGACGGATACGAAAAGGGCAAATCATCCGACCTTCTCGCCTTTGGAGGAGGCTCAAAATGAGCGGAACCGTACTCGTAACAGGCGCTTCGCGCGGAATAGGAAAAAGCACCGCCCTGCTTCTTTCGCAGAGCGGTTATTCCGTTGCCGTCAACTACCTGAACTCCGCCGACGCAGCCAACGACATTGCCGAGTATATTAATTCACACGGCGGACGCGCCGGAGCCTTCAAAGCGGATGTTTCCGAGCCTGACGAGGTTGAAAGGATGTTTTCCGAAATCCGCCTCAGCCTCGGCGAGGTAACGGCACTTGTGAACAACGCCGGCATAGCCGAACAGCGTGTATTTTCGGATATTTCATCCTCCCAATGGGAGCGTATGCTTGCAGTTCATCTGACAGGTGCATTCAACTGCTCCAAAGAGGCGCTCAAGGATATGATAAGACGCAAAAGCGGCTCAATCGTCAATATCTCCTCCATGTGGGGACAGACCGGCGGCTCGTGCGAGGTTCATTATTCGGCGGCAAAGGCCGGAATTATAGGCCTCACAAAGGCACTTGCCAAGGAGGTTGCGCCAAGCTCGATAACAGTCAACTGCGTAGCGCCCGGAATAATCGCAACCGATATGATGAGCGGTTTTTCGTCCGAGGACAAGGAAAACATGTGCGCGGACATTCCCCTTGGCAGACTCGGAACCCCGGACGAGGTTGCGCATGCGGTAAAATTTCTCCTTTCCGAAAGTGCCCGCTACATCACCGGACAGGTTCTTGCGGTCAACGGAGGCCTTGTTATATAAAAAACTCCCCTCCGGTCATAAAAGCCCTTCTTTTCGCTTGACATGAAACCGGAAATTGTATATAATTTTTGAGGTTCTGCGGCAATACTCCGTTAATGCCGATGTGGCGGAATTGGCAGACGCAAGGGACTTAAAATCCCTCGGTGGCAACATCGTACCGGTTCAAGCCCGGTCATCGGCACCAGAAAAACCGTCTTGCTTTGCAAGGCGGTTTTTCAGTTCTATTCGCGCAAGCACGAGTTATATGCGACTTCGTCGCGTGATATTACCTTCGGTAGTGATATGCACTTCGCGCGTTTTGGACGCGATTAGAATATCACTTCGAGCGCAGCGAGAAATATCACTCTTGTCGCAAGGCATGAATATCACGCCGACGAAGTCGGCATATCACTTGAATAAACTGTAATTTGTGCGTGCGCGCACAAATTCCGGTTTGTCGAGCAAATGATATGTTAGTTCAAGTCCTCATTTTAAAAAATGCCGGGCATCTTTTTTGTAACCTCTTTACAAAAAGAGAAGTGCTCGGCAATACGCTTTAATGTTAATATGCGTTGCTTGACGCAACGGCCTGTTGTTTATACAATAGCGGTAACGAACTGAAGAAAAGAGGTCACCCTGATGTTAAACGAAAACATTAAAGCAATCAGAAAGTCAAAAGGGCTCTCGCAGGAGGAGCTTGCCGTTAAGCTGAACGTGGTACGGCAAACAATTTCAAAATGGGAGCAGGGCTTGTCGGTTCCGGATTCGGATATGCTGATTTCTATATCCGAGGTGCTTGAAACGCCTGTAAGCACTTTACTCGGAGAAACTGTTTCAGAGCATAAGGCGGACGACTTAAAAGCGATTGCCGAAAAGCTGGAGGTTATCAACCTTCAGCTTGCACAAAGAAAGACTGCGAGAAGAAGAATACTTCATTGGATTCTCATCTCATTATGTGTTCTCATAGTGGTAATATCCGCTGTCTTAATCACAATAAACAGTCCTTACCTGGGCTGGGATTACAGCGACCCCGAAACTGCCGTCGTCGGAGTGACCCTTCACGCATATGAATGGCTGTTTTTCAGAGTGGCACCGATTACCCTTATATTATTAATTGTCGGGATTTTCCTGACCCGGAAGAAAGTATAACACCGGGCAAAATCCCGACTTCATAAGCTTTGTTTATCAAGCAGATTGTGCTCAGCTGCGCTGTCCCGACGCAAAAGGAATATTGCCGAAATTGCCGCCTGCAAAATCGGCATATCACTTGAAACAATTAACCGCTTCTGATATACTCATACTCAAGAGGTGAAATATATGGCATTCGACTTTAAAAAAGAATACAAGGAGTTTTACATGCCCGGACGCAAGCCGGAGCTTGTAAGCGTACCTGCGGCCAACTATATTGCGGTACGTGGCACGGGCAACCCCAACGACGAGGACGGAGCATACAAAAAGGCTGTGGGCGTTCTCTACGCAATTGCTTATACCTTAAAGATGAGCTACATGGGCGAGCATAAAATCGAAGGTTTTTTTCAGTATGTAGTCCCCCCGCTTGAGGGATTCTGGCAGCAGGACGGCGTTGACGGCTTCGACCCCACGAGAAAAGAGACATTTAAATGGATATCCGTTATACGTCTGCCGGATTTTATAACCCGTGCCGACTTTGACTGGGCTGTGCGCACGGCAACCGAAAAGAAAAAGCTTGACTGCTCATCTGCCGAATTTCTCAGTGTTGACGAGGGCTTATGCGTTCAGATTATGCATATAGGCGCCTTCGATGACGAGCCGGAATCCGTTGCGCTCATGGATGAATTCATCTGCGCTCAGGGCTATGAAAATGATATTACCGACACCCGTCTGCACCATGAAATATACATGTCCGACGCGAGGAAGGTTCCGTCGGAAAAATGGAAAACAGTCATAAGGCATCCTATAAAGCCTGTTGTAAAGCAATAAAATCGCCGAAGTTTCAACAAAAAGCTCCCCTTACGGGGAGTTTTTTTATATCTCATTGCACATTTCAAGCGTCAGAGTGCCCGAACGCATCATCCGCGTAACGGGAAATTCCAGCTTTGCAAGCGTCTGCCCGTCAAGCGCGGCGCGCTTTACATATATACCCTCACCTGAGCGTTCAACGGTAAAGGTTTTTCCGTTCTGAAGATGCAGAACGGCTTTTTTATAAAGCGGAGTTCCGATAATCATAAGGTCCTGCCCTGTAACGGGGAAAATGCCGATTGCATTCCACACAAAGCATGAGGAAAGTCCTCCTGAATCGTTGTTTCCCGGCAAGCCTCCGTTTCCGGACACAAACATATATTTCCTTGAAGCATCGATTATCTCACTTATACGGTCATGTCTGCCGACGAAATGATATGCATAGGGTGTTTCCATATCAGGCTCGTTATTAAAGCCCTCAAAACGGGTTTCAACCGACTCCGGGAAGGTGTACCCGAAAAATCGGTCGAGCAGGGCGGTAAAGGACTGTGTGCCCCCGGCGACTTCAATACGCCGCTCCATATCGGGATGCAAACGGAAGGAATAATTCCACACATTACCCTCATAATAATCGGCATCGGCTTTGAGCAGACCCGTTTCGGAATCATAGCACTCGGCGCGTCTTTGCGCTGTTTTCTCCAGCTTCTGCGCAACCTGACCGTAACCCGTAAGTCTTGCAAGCTGTGCAACCGCCGCGCATGCGTCCGCCGCGTCCAGAATATGTGTAATTCTCGGCGGAAGCTCTCCGTCAATCAGATTTTTATATGAAGGCCTGTATATATCCCTCACCATACGCTCAAGCGCGTCCGCATAGTCCGCTTTCACGCCTCTGTAAAAGGCGTCACATACGGTATATTCGGCAAGCATACACGCCTGAAGAGAATCCTCAAGGAAGCCCTCCCGCATAACCATGGTGTGCGGAAACGCGCCGAGATGTCTGCCGCAATCGAGTATGGTGTTTACAATTTTTTGAGCAGCCTCCGGATAAAGCGTCAGCACAAGCGGGAGCTGTGTTTTATATATGTCCCACATTGTGGAAAAATCCACAACAAAGCCGTCATCCTGCCACAGCGGACATTCACCGCTCCGGTCGGACGGTTTAATAATGGAATGATAAAGATTTGAATAAAATATTTCAAGCTCCTTCTCATCGGAGCTTTCTATTTCAATCGAGCCGAGCTTTTCGTTCCACTGCCTGTATGCATTCAGACGCACCTCATCGAAGCCGCCCTCATCCTTTAAGCAGTCCTCCTTTGCCGCCTGCGCACTCTTAAATGAAGCGCCGAGACATCCGTTTACCGTTTCACCCTCTGCTTTGAAAAGCACACCATAGGTGTCCTTTGTTTCGCCGAAGGCGGCGGACCTGCCCGGAACCGGCTCGCCCGAGCGCAACAGACTCACAACCCGGGCGCCCTCGCATTTGTAATAAAAATACTGCTTCAGGCCGTCGAGCGTTACCTCGGCGCAAACCTCGGTTTCGCTCAGCAGCGATACCTTTCCGCTCTGCGGACGGCTGTACATTCTGCTGTCGGTTTTCATCAGCCCGTCATTTGTGAAATCCACGGCAATCCTTCCGCCGGAGCCGGGAAATGTAAAGCGGTGATATACGGAATTGTGCGAAACCGCAGCCTCACTTCGGATTCCGTCCTCTCCTGTCACGGAATAATATCCGGGCGTTCCCTCCTGTGAAAGTATGCCGCACCCGTTCTCCGGCGGGAGCAGACCCATATACGGCTGCGTCACGGCATAATTGTAGTAGTAGTCAATAGCGCCTGTGCCGCTCTGATGAAAATGCGAAAGCCCCCGAAACCTTGCTCCCTCGGAAAGGAAGCGCAAATCCGAAGGGCAGGAGTTCGGAAGATGGTCGCCGTAACCTCCCGGATAGCCTTCTGTATACGCGCAGCAGGAATATTTGCCGAACGGAAGAACCGCCGCCGGCAGGGTGTTGCCGGTTATCGCCTTTATGAAATGCCATGTTGCCGCAATCCCCTGAGGTTGCGGCAGTTTTGTCTCGGAGCAGCCCTGAAACACGTTTACAAATTTACAGTAATCCTTCAATGAACTCGCCTCCGTCAGATATCTCTCTGCAGCTTATCTTATCATAAAATCCCGATTATGTACACTTTTTCTTTTTGTGACAAAGGAGTTTTCGCCTTGAAATAGTCGCCGTAAAGCAAAAATGTCGCAATTGACAAGCACATATGGCAAAATATTTGCATTTTTGATTTTTTTGTTGCATAATTTTTGCGAGTTAATTATAATGGATAAGAGGTGAACCCGATGTACAAAAGAATTGCACGTCAGCGTAAAATTTTCAAGGAGGGCATTGAGTTTACCGGACAGCGCGGAATCGATGCTGTTTTCAGATTGCATTTGCAAACCTCTTTTGAATATATATATGTAGCCGGAGGCTGTCTGAATGTCACGCTCGACGGCGAAAACGTAAAATTGCTTGAGGGAGACGCCGTTCTGATTTTCCCGAACCATCTTCACTCAATTTATACTCCCGAGCACTCCGACTCATACACAATAATATTCCCCGGAGAGCTCGTTCCTCTGTTTTGTTCCAGAACTGCAGGCTGCCTGCCGAAAAGCAGCCCTTACCGCCCCGATGCGGATATAAATAAGCTTGTAACCGAAAATCTTGTTGAAAAGCCCTGTGACGACGCAATTACACTCAGTGCGTTCGTCTATCTGCTGTGCTCGGATTTTATTGAAAAAAACGAGCTCACTCACATTGAGAAAGAATCGAGCTACAACCTGTTTGCGAGCGCAATAACCTATATGCAGGAAAATTTTTCAAATCCGCTCACGCTTCAGAGTCTCGCAGATGAGCTGAACGTCAACCGCTCCCACCTGAGCAGAGTGCTTAATTCCGGTGATAAAATAGGCTTTTCCGACTATCTCAAGGATTTCCGCTTTGACAAAGCCATCATTCTTTTACGCTCAACGGATATGAGCATATCCGAAATAGCGTTCAGCGTGGGCTTCAACAGCGTCAGAAGCTTCAATCAGTGCTTTTCCGAGCGCGCAAATATGTCGCCGAGCCAATTCAAAAAGCTCGGAAGACTTTAAATAAAACCGAATAAAATACAGGTGCGCCGTTTTGCCGGTGTGCCGAAAAAGGGGATGGGTTTGATGGGCGTATGTCCGAAATGCCAAAAAAAACTCCGTTTGTTCGATATAGGGCAGAAATGTCCTCACTGCGGAACAAATATGCGCTTCTACGGCTTTGAGGAGCGCTTTACAACGGACGCAAAAATGGCGGAGCTGTCATCTGCAAAGGTACATATCCTCATACGCAAGTTCAAAAGAGCGTTTCTTGCAAACAAGCTTTCACTCGCAAGACTCTGCGTATTTCTTCTGCCCTTGCTTGCCATGCTCGCACCCACCGGAAACGCCGTGATAAATTTCCCGTTTTTGAAGCAGGAAATCCCGGTGAGCGCGCTCGGAATATACAATATTTTTTCCGACGGCACGCTCGGCTTCATCGGAGAGATGACGGCATCCGAAATTTTCGGCAAGGCCTTTTCGGCGCTTCAGGCATCACTTTTCGCCTTTGCCGGAGCGGCGGTATTTGCCGTGCTTGTTCTGCTGGGGACCGTGCTGTGCTTTATCAGTATAAAAAACATGGCACGCCTGTTATGCGCTTTTTCCGTGCTCGGCACTGTGTGCTCAGTTGCCTCGACGGTGCTTGTCAACAATTTTGCAACTGCGAGCAAGGCTGTATCTGCCGAAATACTTTCCGGCAGCACCTCCTTGGGATGTATTGTCGCCGCACTTGCTTTTGCCGTGGTATTTACTCTCAACCTTCTCGTTGCCAAAAGAGGACTCCCCGTTGAATACGACGAGGGAGCGCTTGAACGTGCCGAAATCGCAAAGAAGGTAAAGTCCGGCGAAATCAAGCTTGAGGATTTGCCTCAGCCGATAGTTGAGACTGCCGAGACACGCGCCATCGAGGCGGAAATTGAAAAGGAACGTCAAAAATACACCGACAAGCATGCGGATAAGGAGGTGACGGCAGATGCGTAAATTTGACGGTAAAAAGCTGCTTCCGGTTGCCGTAATTGCACTGCTGTGCTTTTTCTTCGTCTTCGGTGTCGTCTGGGGAGCAAACAGTCTGCTTGAAATGGAGGGCACAATGATTCCGGCAAATCTTACCGAGGGTGTTGTCGCCTGCCCGCAGACAAAGCAGGACGCCCTTGCCCTGCTCAACGGCGCGATAGATAATGCGCTCGAAATAAAGCCGGCACTCTCGGTTTCAGATTCGGTAAGATTCGGCACAAACGATGACGATGAGGATAAAGCCGAAAACGAGGGCGACGGAATACGCATAGGCGACGAAAAAACCGCTCTCGCCGCCACGGTTGCAAAGCATATCAAGGACAGTGCTTCGGACGCGCTTGAGGACAGCTTCCCCGACCTGTCGGCAGACTACGGCGAGGGGCTTGAAAACAAGCTGTGGCTTCCGAACATCACGGCGGATGATATAACAGATTTTAAATGCACCTACATCTATTATGTGTGTCCGCAATGTGAGGAGGATTTTGACACACCCTCCGACAGATGCCCTGCTTGTGACAACCCGGAGCCGCTTGAGAAAAGATATCATGACGACTATGTTCTGACGCTTGACCTTACCGATGCCGCTGCAACGAAGACCTTCCGTATGCGAACTCAGTCGGATATTGACGGCTTCATAGGCAATGCGTTCGAGAATTATCTGACCTGCGGTGATTTCGAGGCAGCTTACAGCAATATAAAAATAACCGCAAGAATAAACCGGTTCAGCCTTCAGATATACTCCCTCGAATACTATAAAAAATCCGATATAAATACCTCCGCCGATTTCACCGGTATGTTTGAGCAGCTCGGCAAGCAGCCGGTATATTTCACCTCACGCGAAAGCGTAAAATTCTCATTCTCATGGGCGGGCATAAAGCTCTCCTCCGATTCTCTGTCCATGGAATTCGGCACAACCGAGGCACTTAAAGCTACCCTCACATGCAATGAGCCGGTCAAACAAACCGTCACCTGGGCAAGCTCTGACGAATCGGTTGCAACGGTGGACTCCGAGGGCTATGTAAAGAGCGGTAAAAAATCAGGAAAGACGATAATAACCGCAAGCTTCGTTTTCAACGGAAAGACCTACAGCGACGAGTGTGAGATATTCGTAAAAACCGCGGTTGAAAGTCTTGATATTTCAAAAAGAAAGCTGGAGCTCAGACAGGGTGAGAACTTCACACTCTCCGCAACAGTCTCTCCCAAAAAGGCAACTGTCAAAACCGTAACCTGGTATTCCGACAACGAGGCTGTGGCTACGGTTGACAACAACGGCACGATAACCGCAGTGAGTCCCGGAGCCGCAAACATCTATGCACTTTCCGATGACGGCTTCTATAAGGCAACATGTAAAACGGAGGTGGTATCATGAGTGAGCCCGTAAAAAAGAATCTTTCCGAAAAGATTTTCGGCGCGGAGGAAAATGCCGCCGCGCATATTGAGAAAACCAAGCTCAACAGGTACAGCAAAATAGCCATTAAAATGTTTCACACGCGGGTGCTGACCTCAAAGGAAATGGCATTCCCCTCCGTTGCGGAATTTGCCACGAGGCTTCTAAGCGGTATCACCTACTACCGCACACTCTATTTCGTAAACGTGCTGAAAATAGACATGGTATATGTCACCGCTATGCTCACTCTTATAGGTATATATGATATACTCAACAACCCCCTCATGGGCATAGCCTATGACAAAACACGAACCCGCTGGGGCAAGGCGCGTCCGTATGTCGCCTTTGCCGCGATACCTTATTTTGCAAGCACCGCGGTTCTTTTCAGCGGAGCGCTGTTTCTGGGCGACACCTCCGGCGACAATCCTAAAAAAATACTCTTTGTGTTTGTCATGCTGTTCTTGCAGGAAACCTTCTCAACAATATACGCAATACCGCGAAACAACATGGTAACACTTATGTCTCCGAACCCCAAGGACAGAATAAACGTCGGGCTGCTCAACACCTATATAGGTGAAATAGGCGCGCAGATAGTTTATATCATCTTCCTGCCGCTTATGGAGCTTAACAACAAGGGCTATATAAATGCTCCGATGTCGATGGTATTCGCGGTCATATCATGCATTACGGCGAGCTTCGGCATGTTCAGCAATATAGCAATGGCAATCGGCTGCAAGGAAAGAATTTTGCTTCAGCCCAAGCCCGCGCCGATATCCAAATCGCTGTTTTATGTTCTGAAGAATAAGTATGCACGCAGAAACTTCGTCGCAAGCTTTGCAACAAGCTGGTGGAGCGAGGGCGGCTACTCGTGGGACGTTGTAACGCAGATGGAGATTTTCGGCGGCACCCTGTTTTCCGCCTGTGCCTACGCACCCTACAGAGTTCTCGACCCGTTAAGCGTCACCTTCATCCCGAAATTTCAAAAGCTTTTTAAGAACAACAATAAGCGGGCGGTTATTTGGCTGCGCACCTGGGACCTCATTTGCGCGGGTCTTCTGACCCTGTCCGGTGTGAAATTTGTTGATAAGCGCTGGGTTATGATACTCCTCTATGCGCTGTTTTACGGGCTTGAGGGCGCAAACAACGGTCCGTCTAACGTGTTCGAGGGCGAGCTCGGCAGAGAAATAAACGACTACACCGAGTATATGACCGGAGAGCGTCCCGACGGAACCTTCAACATCCTTACCGATTTGATAAAGAAGGTAACTTCGCCGCTTAACGCATTGCTCACAATTAAAATCTTCAAATGGTCCGGCTATGACACAACCCTTAAAATGCTTTACTGGTCGCAAGGCAGCAAGATTATCTATCAAAAGGTGTTTTTCCTGTTTGTCGGAATAAATCTTTTGCCGAGATTTATAAAGGTTATTCCGTATTTCTTCTATGACCTTGAGGGCGAAAAGCGTGAGCAGATGTACATCGCGCTCAATGAGCGCCGTGCGCTTATCGCCAACGAGCACAGCACAAATGAAAACATTGACGAAATGATTGAAATGCTTGCCGGAGAACAGCCGGAGGATAACTGATGGAGCAATATGTTATCGAACAAATAAAATACGGCCTAAGATATGTCCCCTCCAACCTCATTCGCGGAAGCTTTATGAAAAAGACCGCCGCGGACGCGGACGCTTTTCGCAAAAAGGCGGGGGGAACCATCCTCGGCGTGTGCCATCCCGATGACAACTTTAAGCAGATATCGGACGCGCATATAGGCTGGGTGCGCTTTGATATAAGCTTCCCTTATGAAAAGGACGGCAGAATATCTGGCAGTTATTCCTCCTTCAAAGAGAAATGCGCACGTTACAAGGAAAACGGCTTTAAAATCATGGCAGTAACGCCCTACCCGAACCAGTTTATAAGCGCGGGAATTGACCCGGTAAAGCAGCTTGAAAAGGTGTGCGCGGTCACAAAATTTCTTATTGAAGACCTCCGCGGACTTATCGACGCCGTACAGATAACCAACGAAATGGGGATTCCGCGCTTCACTATTCCGCTGAGCATGGATGAGGCGGCACGCTTCATCGGCGCACAGGCGGAGGCGATAAGCGCCGTAAAGGGCGACCTTCTCGTGGGCTACAACTCCGCAGGGCCTCAAGCTGATTTGCATTGTAAAATGAAGCCGTATTTGAAATATTTCGACTACGTCGGAATAGACATCTACATAGGCTGTTTTGCAAACGTCGGAGGCTTTATGTGGTTCTTTGACGCAATGCTCAAATACCTCCGGAGCTTCACCGGCAAACCGATTCTGCTTCAGGAGTTCGGCTATATCGGCTCAGGCAAGGCAAAAACCCCTCAGGAGAAAAAAGAAATTCTCATGCGCTACGGCGTATCAAGCCCCAAGGAGGCAAAAAACAACATTTCCGCCTTCACCGAGCGCTTACCGGAGGGAATCAGAAAATACGCAATGCTCGTCTGTCCAGATGAGTCACGCCGCTGGGAATTCTTTTTCAAGAGTGAGTTTTCAAATCACCTTTTCTGCGAGCTTCCGAAAAGAACAAAGATCCCCGGATACGAGCACACCCCTGAGGGTCAGGCAAAATTTTTTGCGGATATTATTCCGCGCTTCTATAAGAAAATGCCCTTCCTGTGCGGAGAGTTTATTTATTGCTACGCCGACGGCGAGCGTTGCTATGTCTGTTCGCAGGAGGACTGCCCCACGGAGACAAAATGGGGGCTTGTGGATGTCAACGGGAAGGAAAAGCCCGCATACTATGCCGTTCAGAAGGCGTTCGGCGACATAAAAAAAGATGAAGGCACGTTATGAAAAACGTTACGGGGTTTATGCGTATTGCAAACGCAATCATTCATAAAAGACGCATAATAAACACACACTTTGCCGGCTCTCCGTGTACGGAGAAATGGGATGCGTCCGACAAATATTCGCTTTGCGATACCGCGGTGCTTCATAAGGACGAGGGCAGAGATTTCGTTATTCTCAACATAACCGACCCTCACTTTTCGGATTATGACATCCGGGCATTCATGGCATTTGCGGCAACCCGCACAATAAAACGCCTTGTCAGGGATATAAAGCCCGACCTCATAACTGTTACGGGCGATATTGTCTGCGGCGGCTCAACAGAATATTCCATCAGGCGTTTCACGGCTCTTATGGATTCCTTTTCAACCCCGTGGGCACCGGTATTCGGAAATCATGATGCCGAAACAAATTGCGATTATAACTATCTTGCAGACATCATGCTGAAAAGTCCTCATTGCCTTATGAAAAAGGGCGACCCTCGTCTGGGGTGCGGAAATTATGTTGTAAATATTGCGTCATCACGGGATGAGAGCATAATCCACTCTCTGATTATGACGGATACGCATAAAACCCACCTTTCCGACAGTCAGATTCAATGGTATAAATGGGCGGCGCTCGGAGTAAGTGAAGCAAACGGGCGCAAAACCGAATCGAGCGTTATGATGCATATTCCGTGCGCGGAATACCAGTATGCGTATGATGCCGCATACGATGAAAAAAACGTCTGCTGGCGCGAAGGCTTTGAAGCCTCCGGCTCACTCAACGAAAAGATATGCTGCCATCGCGACAAAAGCGGCGAACCTGTAAACAACGGCTTTTTTGCCGCTGTCAAAGAGACGGGCAGCACAAAAAACATCATTTGCGGGCATGAGCACATGAATGATTTTTCCATATTGTATGACGGGGTAAGGCTCACCTACACGCTCAAGGCAGGGCGCGGCTCCGGCTTTATGAAGGGAATGAACGGCGGAACAAAAATAACCGTTTCTGACGCAGGGCTTTCAATACAGCACATATATATCTGAACAGAGGAGATTTGATGTTGTGGCATATATAAGACCCCGTTGCTCAGAGCTTACCGGCTACCAGTCCGGCATAGAGTTTTCATCAGATATAGACCTGCAATGCGATTTTATTATGGCTTATCGCCTCAATAATACCCTCGCACGAAGGATTGAGGAGCTAAAAAGCAGGGGCTATGTCGCTCACATGATGACCGGTATAGCCTGGGGCTCGTATGTTGACTATCTCAACGGCGAGTACGACGGGAAAACGCATTGGGACGAGGCTCAGACAGACCGTTGCGGAAACATGATAATGCACGGAGCAAACACACCGTATATGGTTCCTACGGTATCCTTTGCCGACTATCTCAGCGAGAAGCTGCGCGCCGCAGTTGATGCCGGAGCCGAAGCCATACATCTTGAGGAGCCCGAATTCTGGGACAGAGCCGGTTACTCCGAGGCCTTCAAGCGTGAATATCTGCTTTATTTTAAACAGCCGTGGCAGCCTGCGCACTCAAGCTTGGATGTACGCTGTAAAACAGCGCGTCTTAAAGCATATCTTTACAGAAGAACCATAGAGCGCGTGAGCAGCTCCCTCAAGGAGTACGCACTCACAAAATACAACCGCGTCCTTCGCTTTTATGTGCCCACGCACAGCCTTCTGAACTACACACAATGGAAAATAATGAGCCCCGAAGGCTCTCTCGCTCAGGTGCCGTCTGTTGACGGCTTCATAGCGCAGATATGGACGGGAACCTCCCGGGAAAAGAACTGCTTTGAGGGTGTAATAAAGGAGCGAACCTTTGAAACCGCCTATCTTGAATACGGCGTCATGCAGGAGCTTATCAAGGGCACCGACAAGCGTATGTGGTTCCTTCACGACCCCATTGAGGACAATCCGGCATACGACTGGAACGACTACCGCCGCAACTATCTTAAAACCGTTACCGCCTCACTTCTTCATTCAAAAATAAACAGATACGAAATCTGTCCGTGGCCCGGCCGCGTCTTTCAGGGAAAATATCCCGCGGGAGCACCGGACGCACAACCGATTCCGGGCGCGTATGCAACACTGCTGAACAATATTTTTCAAACTCTCGGCGACCTTGAGTGCACCGAGCCGGAAAGCGATATCCATACAGCTGTTCTGATAAGCGACTCCGCGCTCTATCAGCGCGACTATCCCGATTCCGTGCTCACTCCGGATGAACAGCGCACCGGCACAGTGCTTACGGACGAAAACGAGCTGCTGAAAAAATACTCAACCGGGCTTTTTGCCGGCAAGGGTGATGAGGAGCTGAAGCTGCGCTTCCTCAAGAGTAACGCCTTCCCCTCCTTCTACGGGCTTGCGCTGCCGCTGCTGAAATACGGCATGCCGGTTCATCCCGTCGTTCTTGACAACGCGGGACGCTGTCCGGGATATTTTGACGACCTTGACGTGTGTGTTCTCAGCTATGAATTTATGAAGCCCGACTCCCCCGACCTCAACAACGCGCTTGCCTCATGGGTCAAGCAGGGCGGCACGCTCATTTACATCGGGGATGACTCCGACCCCTATCACGGCATTGACGCTTGGTGGAGCAAGCGCTATAAATCCCCTGCCGGACATCTGTTTGAAATGCTCGGCATTGAGCCGGACGGAGAAAAAAGCATATACTCCGCAGGTAACGGCACGGTTGCCGTATGGCGCAAGGCTCCCGCGGAAATATGCTACTCAAAGTCCGCCGCGGATGAATACAGAGAATTTTTCCGCAACACAATAAGTAAAAAGGGCTTTCTCTGGCAGGATAAAAACTATATTACTCAAAAAAGAGGTCCGTATATCGCTGCTGCCGTGTTTGACGAGAGCGTCAACAACAAGCCGCTCGTGCTCAAGGGAGCATTTGCGGATATGTATACGGAAAAATTTGATATTATCTCCGAAAAGGCAGTCAATCCGGACGAAAACGCTCTGCTGTTCGACCTGAACGAGGTGAAGAATGAGAATTTCCGTATAATAGGCACCTCTGTAAGAATACTTGACGCGGAATGCCGCGACGAAAAAATAACACTTTCGGTTCACGGCGCCTCAGGTATTGATGCTTATATAAGGCTGCGCACTCCTTTCAGGGTAAATGACGCCCTTGCCGAATTCTCTGACAAAACTCCGGTAGAAGTAAGTGCCGAATACGACCCCGCAAGCCGCACGGTGCTTCTCGGTTTTGCAAGTGAGGCAGAGGACGTACAGATAACAATTTTTTAAGGAGGTCTGAAGCTTAAAAGATAAATCTTTCAAACGGCAAATTTGTGCCTTGACGGTCAACGACCGTCATTTAATAACGAAGCATGGCTTCGTTTGCCGAATACCGCCGCAAAGTTTGCGGCTCGGCGGTAAGGAATGGTAATAAATATGAAAGTCCTGTATGCAATACTCTCGGCACTGCTCTCGTTGATTCTCTCGTTTACCTCCTCGCTCGGCGAAGGTGCCGACCACATGATTAAACCCACAGATGCCAAAAACATCCGCATGTGCTTTGCAACCGCATCGGACACGCACATAACCGACAGCTCCGTGCGCTATACACAGCTCAAGCAGGGGCTTGCGGACATGACCTACGACACCGATATTGTAGATGCAGTGGTATTTGCAGGCGACCTAACCGACCACGGCGAAAAGGCGCAATTTGATTATCTTTTCGAGGCGTTCGATGAGGCGTGTAAAACCGAAAATATAATCCTTGCGACCGGTAACCACGACACATGGAGCGATGACGGCAGTGTCGCCGGAATGAAATATTTCGTTGACGGCTATAACGCCCTGACCGGACGCAATATTGAAAAGCCTTATTACACAACCGTTGTAAACGGATACACCTTCATAACCCTCGCCAGCGAAGGCGACCACGTCTACGCTACAATCTCGCAGGAACAGATAGACTGGTTCGATGCCGAGATGACAAAGGCGTCGCTCAGCGGTCTGCCGATATTTGTTGTATGTCACTTCCCCATAAACGGAACTAACGGCCAGGCAGAGCTCTGGGACGAGGGCGGCATAGGCGAGCAGAGCGACGCGATAAACGCCATTTTGCTCAAGCACAGCAATGTCTTCTACATTTCCGGACATCTTCACGCCGGCTTTACGGGCGGACTTATTGATGCCGGTCCCGATTATACGATTGAAAGCAACGGCTCCGTGCACTATATAAATCTGCCGTGCTTCACCTACCTCAACACGGAAGCCGGCAATCCCCTGAGCGGCTGCGGATATGTCTTTGAGGTATATGATGATTATGTGCTGCTGCGTTCGAGGGATTATGTTATGACCGGCTGGCTTGACCTGCACGATGCGCGCATCGACCTTGTCACAGCGCAGGCGGCTTCATAAAACAGACAAAATCAAAAAAGCGGTATCGGGTATATCAGCCCGGTACCGCTTTTTTAATTAAATCGTATTATTCAAAAAACATCGCTCCGCTCTGTGCATAAATGAACGGCGGCAAATCCATATTCCTTTGCGACGGAATTTTCGAGGCTATTACTTTGTTGTAGCCGATTTTGTATATTCTCCCCACCTCATACTCGACCTGTGCACAGACGAAGCCGGCTCCGCGGACGGGCAGGGTTACATTGAAATCCTCATTTTTCCTTGCCGTATGCGAAAAATATTCGCCGTTCGCGTCAAATACGGCAAGTCGGTGCCCGCGCTTTAGCCCCTTTACATCCACAGTGACGGTTGTTGCCTCGTCAAGCTTTACCGTATCACCGAGCATAGCGTCACCCGAGGTAATAGTTATAAATGTCTTTCCGACACCCGAGGTTATTGTTGTGCGTCCGGCGGCAATAGCCGCAAGAATATCCCGTGGCGAAGCCGACTGAGCGTAAACATAGGTGGTGGGGTTTGTAAGCAGATTTGTCACATAATAGTCCCTGTGATAATCACTTCCGCCGACAACCGGGGTTTTGTGACCCTTTTTCATCTGCTCATGCCACCATTCGGTGCACAGCAGATTGTCATAATGCATGGGCGAATTCCACACCTCAAGCACATCAACCTGTGAAATGTCCTTCTCCCAGCGCCACGGGCACTGGCCGCACAACGGATGATTCATGCACACAAGCGCTCCGCGCCTTTTCGCCTCATCCTTTGCTTCCTTCCATTGCTCATAGCTTTCAACCGCGAAATCGTCAACCGAATCCTTCACGCCCCAGATGTTGGTGTGACCGTTAGAACTTGTAAGTTCCGTGCCGTATATGAGGGTCAACCCGTCAACTGTCGGCAAATCCTTCTCACAGTTCTTGTTGTGGTCTGTGACTATAAGAAAATCCAGCTTATTCTTTTTCGCAAGTGAAACCAGCTGCTCAATATTAAGCCTTCCGTCCGACGCAACCGTGTGCAAATGAGGCACACCTGCATACCACTTTCCGTTCATCTGACACTCCCCTTTCGGCTTTGTTCTGTTTAAATATATCACATTTCCCCTGAAAAAACAACACAAAAAGAGCCGGCAGACTCTGCCGGCTCCGGGTCACTGAAAATATTACATCTCGGGCATGCCTTCAAAGCCATGCTGAAGCTCGGCTTCTGTCGGAATATAATCACCCATGCTCTTTTCGATGAAGGAGCTGTATGCGCTCATATCGAAATAGCCCGTACCGGTAAGACCGAAGAGTATGGTCTTTTCCTCTCCTGTTTCGCGGCACTTGACGGCCTCGTCCATTGCAATCTTGATTGCATGTGAGGATTCGGGAGCGGGAAGTATGCCCTCGCAGCGTGCGAAACGCACCGCCGCGTCAAACACAGCCGTCTGCTCAATGCTTCTCGCCTCGTCAAGCAGTCCGTCATCGTAAAGCTTGCTGATAAGCGGCGACATGCCGTGGTAACGAAGTCCTCCCGCGTGGTTCGAGGAGGGTATAAACTCGCAGCCGAGGCTGTACATCTTGGCGAGAGGCGTAACCTTGCCCGTGTCGCAGAAGTCATAGCCGTACTTTCCTCTTGTAAGCGAGGGGCAGGATGCCGGCTCGACAGCTATGAAATACGGATTGTGTGTACCCTTGATTTTGTCACCCATGAACGGAGCTATGAGTCCGGCAAGGTTTGAGCCGCCTCCGGCACAGCCGATTACCACATCGGGATATTCATCATAAAGCTCCATTGCCGCCTTTGCTTCAAGACCTATTATGGACTGATGCAGTGCCACCTGATTGAGCACAGAGCCGAGCACATAACGGAAGCCGTCGTTTGATACGGCAACCTCAACCGCCTCGGATATTGCACAGCCGAGCGAGCCTGAGGTCTCTCCGAGCTTTGCAATTATCGCTCTGCCTGCGTTTGTGGTATCACTCGGGCTGGGGATTACGGATGCGCCGAAGGTCTGCATAATCGCCTTGCGGTGAGGCTTCTGCATAAAGCTGCCCTTGACCATGAATACGGTAAGCGGAATGTGGTAATACGCGCACGCCATTGACAGCGCGGTGCCCCACTGACCCGCTCCGGTTTCGGTGGTAAGACCCTTGAGTCCCTGCTGCTTGGCGTAATACGCCTGAGGGATGGCAGAGTTGAGCTTGTGGCTGCCAGAGGTGTTGTTGCCCTCGAATTTGTAGTAAATCTTGGCGGGAGTTCCCAGCTCCTTTTCAAGGCAATAAGCGCGGATGAGTGGTGAGGGGCGGCACATTTTGTAAAAATCAATTATGCCCTGCGGAATGTCGATATATGCGTCGGTTGTGTTCAGCTCCTGCTTGGCAAGCTCGGTGCAGAAGATTTTGCTCAGCTCGTCGAGCGTAACCGGCTCCCTTGTAGCGGGATTGAGCAGAGGGGGTACCGGACTTTTCATTTCGGCTCTGAGGTTATACCATTTCTTAGGTATGTATTCCTCCGGAAGATTTATTCGATAAGGTATGTTCTTTTTCATTTTTGACACCGTTCCTTTCGGTCTTGAATTGTTTCGGCACCTGCGGGAAAACAAAAAACGCTCTTGTCCCCCACATGGGACAAGAGCTTTAATTCTCCTGCGGTACCACCCAAATTGATGCTATGCATCCGCTTGCTCCGCATACCACTCATATGCGCTCCCTTGATAACGGGCGGAGTTCCCGTCAGATACTACTAAAAGCCGTTAAGCCTCTTTCGCTCTGCCCTCATAAGTCCATTCACCGAAGCCTTTGTTACCGCAATTCCACCGTCTGCGGCTCTCTTTGAACAAGCACTCCGACTACTTCTCTTACTCGTCGGTTTGATTGTTGGCTTTATGTTACTCCCGATTTTTTGATATGTCAAGAGAAATCAAAAAATTTTTTTGTTCCGCTGAAATGTTCATAAAATTTTCGCAAAATCTCCGCTGTTTCTTGACATATCTTACAAATGAAAGTACAATATAAAACATAATATTTTGTAAAGGGATGTTTTCATGGCTAAGTATATTCTTGCGCTCGACCAGGGCACAACCAGCTCAAGAGCAATTGTCTTCGACAAAAGCGGGAGCATTGTTTCCAAGGCACAGTTTGAATTTCCGCAGCACTATCCGCAAAGCGGATGGGTTGAGCACGATCCCTTTGAAATTCTCGACAGTCAATACCGTTCGGTGCTTGCCGCGCTTGAAAACGGCAATATTAAGCCGTCGGATATCGCCGCAATAGGCATTACAAATCAACGTGAGACAACAATACTGTGGGATAAGGAGTCCGGGAAGCCGGTCTACAACGCTATAGTATGGCAGTGCCGCAGAACCGCCGATATATGCGAAAAGCTCAAGGCGGAGGGCTTGGGCGATTACATAAAGCAGCACACCGGACTGCTCATAGACGCCTACTTTTCGGGGACAAAAATCAAATGGATACTCGACAACGTTCCCGAGGCGCGCAATCTCGAAAAAGAGGGCAGACTGCTCTTCGGAACGGTTGAAACCTGGATTATATGGAATCTCACCGGAGGCAAGGTGCATGTGACAGACTACTCCAACGCCTCGCGCACCATGCTTTTCGATGTTGACAGACTTTGCTGGGACGAATATCTGTGCGACAAGCTCTCAATTCCGATGTCCATACTTCCCAAGCCGGTTCAGTCAAGTGAGATATACGGAACGGTAGGCGAAAACGTACTCGGTCTTGAAATGCTCGCGGGAATCCCGATAAGCGGAGCTATAGGCGACCAGCAGGCGGCGCTTTTCGGTCAGGCGTGCTTTGAGGCGGGTCAGGCAAAGAATACTTACGGAACAGGTTGCTTCCTGCTTATGAACACCGGCGAAAAGCGCGTAAACTCCAAGAACAACCTGCTTACGGGTGTTGCGTGGGGTATAAACGGCAAGGTGGAATACGACATAGAGGGCAGTGCGTTCAACGCAGGCTCTGTTATAAAATGGCTCAGGGATGAGCTGAGGCTCATTGAAACTCCGGCGGAATGCGATTTCCTTGCGGAAAGCGTCGAGGACGCCAACGGTGTGTTTTTTGTACCCGCATTCACAGGCCTGGGCGCGCCGTACTGGGATATGTATGCAAGAGGCTGCATGGTCGGACTCACGCGAGGCGCTACACGCGCACATATCGCAAGAGCCGTGCTTGAAAGCATATCCTATCAGGTCACCGACCTCATTGAGGCGATGAAGGCGGACTCCGGCATTGAGCTCTCGCAGCTTCGCGTGGACGGCGGAGCCTCCATAAGCAACATAATGATGCAGATTCAGGCCGACATGATACGCGCAAAGGTCAACCGCCCGAGAGTGGTGGAAACAACAGCTCTCGGCTCGGCGTATATGGCGGGGCTTGCCGTGGGCTTCTGGAAGGATATGGCGGAGATAGAAAACATCCGTGAAACCGACCGCGACTTTGTTCCCGCGCTTGACAAGGCTGTTCGCGACAGAAAATATTATGACTGGAAGCGCGCCGTTGAACGCGCAAAAAACTGGGAAGAACACTGAAAAATCCGGCTGCTGTAATTGATACAACAGCCGGATTTGTTTGTTTTTAATGGATGTGCGTTGCGCGGTATATTATTACCGAATCTCCCTGTTTAAACATCTTTATAAACGGCAAAACGGAATTTTTGCGTTTTGAAAGCGCGGCAACACACTCACGGCATTTCACGATATCCTCACGCGTCATCGGTTCGGTGGTGTGCGATGCCCACACCGTTTCGTAACCGTCGGTTGAAAGCAATCTGTCGAGCGTCGGGAGCACAGCCTCAACGGTGGTGCAGTTGCTCATCCACATAAACAGAAACTCATTCGCCACATCTCCGGTAAATATTATACCGTCGCTTTTTGAAAGAAGGCATAAGGACCCGCAGGTGTGTCCGGGCGTTTCAAGCACCTCAAGGACTCTGCCGCCGAGGTCAAATCTGTAGCCGTCGCCTATGATATGCACAGTCGGCTCAAGCTTGACCGGTGTAAAATTCACACTTGAAAGCGGCACCTTATTCATTCCCGTAAGCTTATTTGACACCGCATATATCCTGCGATAAGCAGGAGTTACTGATTTTATCTTAGCGGCATCGGCTGCCGAAATAAAAATATCGGAAAACTGACCTCTTCCGCCGATATGGTCAACATGTGCGTGCGTGGCGACAAGGTCATAGGGCAATGAGGTAATGCTTTCGATTACACTTTTGAAATCGCCGGTACCTGTACCGCAATCAATAATAAGTGCGCGGGTATCCCCCTGAACAACAAACATCGTGCTGAACGACTCGTTTATCAGATGTATTCCCGGCGCTATCTGCTTTATTTCATACGGAAACTCCTTTGCCATCCCAATCCCTCCATGCAAAAACCGTTTTCTTGATTATACACCGGCTCAACGGTGTATACAAGCAAAATCCCTTCGTCCGCCTTGAAAAAAAGCACCGCGTATGCTAAACTTAAAAAAAATCAAAAAGGCGGTAAACATACAATGTCAGATAAGATAACCCCTGTAGTTGAACTTGAATTATACCTTGTACGCCACGGCGAATCCTACGGAAATGTCCCGAGAGATACCCCGGGACGTCTGCCGGAGGATGATGCCGACCCGAGACTCACACCCGACGGCGAGCTTCAGGCAAGGCTCCTCGGCGAGCATTTCTCACGCGTCACACTTGATTGCGTAATGTCGAGCGGTCTGCGCCGGGCAATGTCCACCGCGCGGGCGGTAACCGAAAATCAGTCTGCCGGCGGTGCGCATGAGGTCGAAATATATCCAATACTTTCCGAATCCGGAACATGCAGCGAGCAGGCGTATAAAACTCCGGAGCAGCTTAAAGCTCTGCTCCCCTGCGCCGTATGTCCGCAAAGCGACTTTTCGCTGGATATGTCCTGCGAGGATGACGCAGCGCGTCTTTTTCGCGCAAATGAGTTCATAGCCGGTCTGCGCCGCCGTTTTAAAAGCGGAGAAAAGGTGCTCGTTGCCGCTCACGCATGCTTCAATACCTTCATCTATTTTGCCGCTCTCGGGCTTGACAGTAATCAGCCTTTCGATGCCGATTTTTATAATACCGGCGTTACAAAATTCATATTTTATGCCAAGGGCACCGGACTGTACGGCGCCGACACCGTCGTAGCATATCACAACGACCACTCTCACCTGCACACACAATTCCCCATGCTGGGCTTCAACATATAAGCTATCGCACAGCAAAGGCCCGTACGCCGTTTAAAAAAGCATAATGGAGGTACAGACAATGATTTGGGAAATTTCAAAAAAGCTTCAGCATCTCATACTGACCCTTACACTTATTGTTTCATCTCTGCTTCCCGCGTCACTTCCGCCATCGGGTGAAATGCCGGATACGCTGCCCGGTGAATACGGTCAATGGGTTGACCCGTTTATAGGAACCGGCGGAATTCCGTGGGCATGCGCAATGCTTACACCGGCCGCCACAACGCCGTTCGGTTCTGTAAAGCTCGGTCCGGACACAACACTTCCCGGCGGTGTGAGTCTCTTCTCATGCGGTAACTCGGGCTATTACTATACACACAACTTCACCTTCGGCTTCAGCCACACCAGACTCTACGGAACCGGAGCCAAGGATATGGGGCATTTCCGGGTCACTCCGTCAGCCGGAGGCTCAAGCCCTGTAAACAGACTTAAAACTCCTCTTGCCTTTTCACATTCCGATGAGGTGGCCACCGCCGGCTACTACGCTGTAAAGCTGCCGACCGAAAGCTGTCTTGCGGAGCTCACCGCCACTACTCATGTCGGCGTGCACCGCTACACCTTCTCAACAAGCCGCGATGCGCATATATTTATTGACGCAACGAGCTTTCTTACCGGAGGCAAGGCCTTCGACGGAAGTGTAAAAATATTGCCCGGCACAAATGAGGTTGAGGGCTACGGCACTGTTGACACACAGTTTGCCGGAAGATACGGAGGACTCAAGGCTTACTTTGTTGCACAATTCAATACTCCGTTTGAGAGCTATGCAACCTGGGACGCGGACGGGAATTTGCCGGACAGGGCGGAAGCCTCCGGCGACGACACCGGTGCGGATTTGAACTTCGGAAATATAAACGGAAAGCCTGTTGAGCTGAAGCTCGCGATAAGCTTTGTAAGTGTTGAAAATGCAAGAGAAAATCTTGAAGCAGAAGCCGGACAGCTGAGCTTTGAAAGCATACGCACGCTTGCGCGCAGCTCATGGGATTCATGGCTCTCACGCGCAACAATCGAAACCTCCGACGAGGATATAAAGACGATATTCTACACCGCCCTGTACCACTCCATGATAATGCCGAGCAATTTTACGGACGTAAACGGCGAATATCTCGGGTTTTCCGGGCAAATCGGGAAAGCCGAGGGCTTCACCTACCGCACGGATATGTCGCTTTGGGATACCTTCAGAACAGAGCACCCCCTGCTTACGCTTGTAGCTCCCGAAATTCAGCTTGACTGCATAAAAAGCCTCATTTGCATGGCGGAAATCGGCGGAAATCTTCCGCGCTGGCCTGCGGGAGGCGGTTATACCGGCTCCATGTTCGGTTCTCCGGCAGATATGGTCATATCCGAAGCCTACCTCAAGGGCATAACCGACTTTGATGCAGAAAAGGCATTTACCTTTATGAAAAAGACCGCCACACAAACCGCCGAGCCGCAATCCGACGGTCGCGACAATATCGAGGACTATATAAAATACGGATACTGCCCTGCCGACACCTCAAAAATATCTGTCAGCCGCACGCTCGAATATGCGTGGGCGGACAACAGCATCGCACTGTTTGCACAGGCACTCGGCAAGTCGGAGGACGCTGAATATTTTTCGCACAGAGCGCTCTCATACAAAAATCTATATAACAGCGAAACGAAATATTTTCAGGCGAGGAGCTCGGACGGCTCATGGGTCGAGCCGTTCTCGCCTGATGTAACAAGCTATTATGATGAAATACTGCCGGTGAAATATGCAAAGGGCTACTGTGAGGGAAGCGCCGCGCATTGGCGCTGGGGCGTTCCGCAGGACGCACAAGGGCTTATCTCTCTGTTCCCGAGCAAAAAATATTTTGTAAGTCAGCTTGAGGAGTTTATGGCAAACGCCAGTGAATCCATGGCGGCGCTTGACCCGGGGCCGGGCTATTGGCAGGGAAATCAGCACGACATACATGCGCCCTACCTTTTCAATGAGGCGGGACGACCTGAGCTTACGCAAAAATGGGTGCGCTGGATACTCACTGAGCGTCACAGCACCGAGGTTGACGGCCTTGACGGCAACGACGACGGCGGAACCCTCAGCTCGTGGTACGTGTTTTCCTCCCTGGGACTCTACCCCGTTGCCGGAACAGACCGCTACTGGATAGGCGCTCCCATAGTAGATAAAGCCACAATAAACCTCGGCGGCTCAAAGGTGCTTACTGTAATCGCGGAAAATCAGTCACCCGAAAACATGTATGTTCAAAGCGTAACGCTCAACGGCGTACGACTGGAATCTCCGGAATTGCTTCACTCTCAGATAGCAAACGGTGCAACGCTCGTATTCATTATGGGCAGCACTCCCGCCGAAAACGGAGGATTTTTAACGGCGGCTTAAGGCGACAGGAGCCGATGCTCAAGCATACCGGGCAAAACAAAGGCCGGAGCTGCTTATTGTAGCTCCGGCTTTTTACCGTCTTTTAAAATGTGCCGAATTTGATGTATACTCGAAGTATCTCAGGAAGTATGGAGAAAAACTTGGGCAGCCATGAGGTCAGCGTATATGCAGCAAGACTGCCGAAGGAGGTCACCGCTCCGGTGTAGAAATCCAGCTCGCCCGTGCTGTTGTCGCCCTCGAAGGAGGACTGATTTTCACCGACAGCCTTTGTAACGGAATATGTGTCAACATTTGTTATTACGTCATTACCGTTTTCGTCCTTGGCATCGGCAAGTATATATGCTTTAAGCGTGAGCGTGCCGCCGTCTATGCTTATGCAGTTGAAGCAGCCGCCGATGTTTGTATCGGACTTGCTGTGCCAGTTCTTTCCGTTCCAGTAGTTGCCGTAGCCGTTCTTCTGAACCGCAAGGGCATCTATAAACTCGGTCTGGAGGAAGGTGTCTCCGAGGAAGCTTCTTATTTCATATCTCTTTGAGCCTGCCGTTCCCGCAAGAACGTACACAGTGCCGTCCTCGGATACCGCGTTGCCCGTAAGGGGCTTTGTGCGCAGATACATGTGGTCATGTCCGGACATAACGAGGTCAACATTTACCTCATCACACGCCGCAGCAAGAGCGTCCTGAAGATAGAGCGCATCCGGCCATTTGCCGTCCTTGCCGAGGGTATAGGGGGACTTGTGCATGAACACGATTTTCCAATCCTTGGAGGTGCTGTTCATATCGTTTTTAAGCCACTGAATCTGTGCATCCGATATTGAAAGAATATCGTTGGTGTTGAGCACCGCAAAATGAGCATTGCCGTAATCAAACGAATAATTTACGCCGTTGAGAGTCTGAACACTTTCGCTTGTGTCGAGATTGAACATGTTGTCAAACCAATGCCATACGCCCAGACCGTCATGGTTTCCGGCAACCGGCACAAGAGTTGAGGCAAGATTCATCTGCGCAAACGCCTGGTCATAATAATCCCATTCCTCATTGGTGCTGTCGTTTGTAAAATCGCCGCAGTTTGCGACAAAATCAGCATCGGGCATGGTTCTGAAGGCTGCTCTGAGTGTGTCGGCACCCTTTTCAAAGTTTTCAAGAGAGCTTGCCTGAACATCGGCTACAGCGATAAATTTAACACTTGCATCACCGTCATCTGTGCGGAAGGTGCCGACCTCGCTCCAGTTTGTACCGTCACCGACACGGTAATAATAGGTCACACCCGCTTCAAGACCGGTAACAGTGAGCTTGTGCATATAAGCACCTTCCCACTCGGTTGCCTCGGAGGAGGTAACGCTTATGGGCTCGCCCGTAAGCAGAGCATTTGTGTAAAACTCCGCAAGTGACGCGCTCTTAACATCGGTATACCAGCACAGACCGCGACTTGAGGTCGGGTCGCCGTTAACGGTTACGGATATTCTTCTCGGGGTTGTACCCTCCTGCGCCGCAGAGAAGCTTTGCGCGCAAAGTGAAACGAGCATAATCAGACAAAGCAGTGCGCACAACGACTTTTTCAGCATTTTCATGTTTATCCTTCCTTTCGGTTATTGGTGACTAACTCGTATAAATATTATCATCCCCGCGCCAAAAAGTCAATACAAATCCCCTCGCATTTATCTGTATTGACCTCAGGCTCCTGTATGATGTATAATGTATTCATCCACTTTAATACGGAGGTAATCATATTGAAAAATAAATTTCTGACCGTCATGGCAATCCTATCGCTTGCGGCCTCTGCCTTTGTAAACTTTGTATCAATTGCCGACGGCGGAAACGAGGTGCTCGGTGCCGTGCTGTCCGCGGCATATATAATATTTACTGCCGTATACCTTTTTGAAAGCGCAAGCAGGAAAATCAATACTGCATATATAATATTTTTTGTCGCTTCGATAATTTGCGGTGCGCTCATCATAGTCAACATCAATTACGGCATTCAGTACGGCTTCGCATGGATTGCCATAAATGTTTTTCAGGCTCCCTATTACGGAATAAGCGCCCTTCTCTCAGCCCCCTCGCTGCTTTACATGCTGTCTCTGGTTCTTCTTCCGGCAGCCTGTCTTGCCGCCGCTTTAGGTGCACGCTCAAGAACGCATTGAATTCAATCTGAAAATTCAATCCATTCGCTTTAAAAGTCCCCTTCGGCATTGACAAATTATCAGCTTTGATATATAATTTATTATTAGTGATTTTGATTTTGTATAGTTTTATTACTATGCTTTGGAGAGGGTAAAGTGTTAGAAAAACTCATGCCGCTCAAGACGAGCATTAAGCGATTGTTTCTTATAATTGCGGACGTTATATTTGTGCTCTCATCTTATATGCTGGGCTATTTTGTGTACTTTAATTTTTCCAGTTCATCTGCCGAGGTGGAATATTATTTCGATTTTATTTATCGTGCTCCGATAATAGCGTTGATTTTTATAGTTCTTTTCTTCCTGTTCAGGCTCTACAACAACGTGTGGCGCTACGCAGGCACATATGAGCTTGTAATGACTGTCAGTGCAGCCGCAACAGGCACTGTGCTCTCATTCATCCTTGATTACATTCTCTGGCGCTCCGGCCTCATAATAAATACACAGAGAATGATTCCTCTCGGCGTATATGTCATAGCCTTCTTCTGTGTTATCACGCTTTGCGGCGGAATACGTTTTTTGTATCGTTTCCTGCGCACAACCTATGTAAGCGGTCTGGGAATGGTAATATCCAAAAGCAACAACCGAGTTATGCTCATAGGCGCAGGCGACATGGGCAATCTCATTTTAAAGGAATTTCGCGCAAATCCCCAACGCAAGGGCAGCGTCGTTGTTATGGTTGATGACAGCCGTTTCAAGCAGGGCAAACGCATTGAGGGTGTGCCGATTCTCGGCGGCTGCAGCAAAATACCCGAAATAGCAGCCAAGTACAAGGTTGATGAAATCGTCCTGTGCATTCCCACCCTCACCCCGGAGCGCCGCCACGAAATAATGGAAATAGCGCTTAAAACCGGCTGTCAGCTGAAAACCTGCTTTGACCTGGGTGAGCTCAGCGAAACAGAGGAGGAAAACTGGAAAAAGCTCAGAGATGTCGATGTTTCCGACCTTCTTTCAAGAAGCGAGGTCACTCTTGACACAAAGGTATGTGAATATCTTGAGGGCAGTGTGGTTCTGGTTACGGGAGGCGGCGGTTCAATAGGCTCGGAGCTGTGCAGACAGTCCGCCAGATATGCTCCGAAAAAAATAGTTATATTCGACATCTACGAAAACAATGCTTTTGCGCTTAAAAACGCACTTGATAACAAATATCACGGCAGCCCGGAGGTTGATATACGTATAGGCTCCGTGCGCGAGCCGGACAGGCTCAACGAGGTCTTTGACGAATTCAAGCCGGATGTTGTATTCCACGCTGCGGCCCATAAGCACGTCCCTCTGATGGAGGACAGCCCGTGCGAAGCGATTAAGAACAACATTTTCGGCACCTACAACACGGCCAAATGCGCCATGGAGCATAAGGTTAAGAAGTTTGTGCTTCTTTCGACCGACAAGGCGGTCAATCCCACCAACGTAATGGGGGCAACAAAGCGCTTTGCCGAGCTTACAATCCAGCATTTCAACTCGCTTCATTCAGACACTGTTTTTGCCGCGGTGCGCTTCGGCAATGTGCTCGGCTCAAACGGCAGCGTTATCCCGATTTTTAAAGACCAGATTGCCTCAGGCGGTCCCGTAACGGTAACGCACCCCGATATCACACGCTATTTCATGACCATACCCGAAGCCTCTCAGCTCGTTGTTCAGGCGGGCGGTCTGGCAGTCGGAGGCGAGATTTTCGTGCTTGACATGGGCGAGCCGGTAAAAATCCTTTCGCTTGCCGAAAATCTGATAAGGCTTTCCGGACTCGTTCCGTACGAGGACATAAAAATAGAATTCACCGGACTTCGTCCCGGAGAGAAGCTGTATGAGGAGCTTTCGTTGGAGGAGGAGCTTGCCGGAAGACACATGACAAGCAACAACAAGATATTCGTGACCTCACCGATGCAGTTTGACGACAAGGTATATCTTGACCATCTCAAGGCGTTTGAAGACGTGTCTCCGGACAATGTCCGCCATCTCATAAAGGACGCCGTACCGAATTTCTCACAAAATCAGCCGGACTAACGGGAATATCCCGTCCTACAATATTAAGAAGGTGTTTCAAATGCAAGAAATCAAAATCGAACTCACAAAAAACAAGAAGGCAAAGCCCGCCGACCAGAGCAAGCTCGGCTTCGGCAACTACTACACTGACCACATGTTCGTCATGAACTATGATGAGGGCGAGGGCTGGCACGATGCAAGAATAGTCCCCTATGCAAACCTCGCGCTTGACCCTGCGGCAATGTGCCTGCACTACGGTCAGGAGGTTTTTGAGGGACTTAAAGCATACCGCACTCCGGATGGCGGAATCGCTCTTTTCAGACCCGAAAAGAACATGGCGCGTATGAACCTCTCGAACGAAAGACTTTGCATACCTCAGCTTGATGAGGCGTTTGCCGTCGAGGCAATCAAGAAGCTCGTTGAGGTTGACGAGGACTGGATTCCCACCGCGGAAGGTACCTCGCTGTATATCCGTCCGTTCATAATAGCGGTTGACCCCCATGTCGGAGTGCATCCGGCACATCATCTGCTTTTCATAATCATCCTCTCACCTGTCGGCGCATACTATCCCGAGGGGCTTAACCCCGTAAAAATTTATGTTGAGTCCAAGTATGTCCGCGCAGTAAAGGGCGGCATGGGCTTTGCGAAGACCGGCGGCAACTACGCCGCATCCCTTAAAGCTCAGGATGAGGCAGACAAAGCGGGCTACACTCAGGTGCTTTGGCTCGACGGTGTTGAGCGCAAGTACATAGAAGAGGTCGGCACGATGAACGTCTTCTTTGTAATCGACAACGAGGTTATTACTCCCGCGCTTCAGGGCAGCATTCTCGGCGGCATCACACGCATGTCCTGCATAGAGCTGCTGCGCTCATGGGGCTACAAGGTCACAGAGCGTCGTCTCTCGGTTGAGGAGGTCGCCGTTGCCGCGAAGGAAGGCAGACTCAATGAGGCGTTCGGCTCAGGTACTGCCGCGGTTATCTCACCCATAGGCGAGCTCAAATGGGACGATGACATCATGAAGATTAACAACGGCGAAATCGGCCCGATTTCCCAGAAGCTTTATGACGGTCTTACCGCCATCCAGTGGGGCAAGGCCGAGGATAAGTTCGGCTGGGTAAACAGAATAAAATAAAACAAGCGCATAAAAGTCAGCGGCTGCCGTTCCTGAACGACAGCCGCTGTTTTTTGGTTTTTGTATTATAAGTCTATCCTCTGATAAACTATCGTTTTGCGATTGTATGTGTAGGTCAGGTGCAGCGTCATGCCATCCGCAACTATCGCGGGGTATGAATACTCGCCCTTATCGCTCTCAAGCACATCAAGCTCCTCAAAGGTTTCGCCGTTATCAAACGAGCGCATGAGAGTAAGAGGTGTACGCACGCCCCAGTTTCTGTGAACCGGATTGGAAATGAGCACAAGCGAGCCGTCGGAAAGGCGGGCGATATCTATACCGCTGTTATTGTTGAAAAGCGGGGTTTTATATGCCTTGCACCAGGTTTCGCCGTAATCGGACGAATCGCTTCTGAAAATATAGCCTCTGTCCGTCCTCAGCAGCATGTGAACCTTGCCCTTTTCCGACTCCCACAGTGTCGGCTGAATCATATCGACAATCCTCATCCGATAAACAGGGCGCTCAACATATTTTTTCCTCTGCCATGTTTTACAGTCATCGGAGGATTTGTCAACGAAAGCCTTCCACTCCTCGTTTTGTTCATTCGAGGCGGGCGCAAGCACCGAGCCATCCGAAAGCCTTATCGCCTTGTTTTTTACAGGTCCCCTGCCTCCGTCAAGGTCTCCGGGGACAAGCTCCTCAGGCTTTGAAAACGTTCTGCCCGCATCCGAGGAAAAAGAAATGTATGTAACCCAGTGCGGGATTTTCTTGCCGTACTTGAACATAAGGGCAACCGTGCCGTCATTTTTCAGAAACAAAACCGGATTCCAATGCGGAACGTCCTCTGTAACATACATTTTCTGAGGAGTCTCCCAAGCTCCGTTGCGACGGGCGCTTACATATATCGCAACATCATCGTTGCCCTCACGAGAGCCGCCGAACCACGCCGCAAGCACAGTGCCGTCCGCAAGCGGCAGCACGGTTGACGCATGGCAATTGTTTGTGACCTCATCCTCAGCGAAGATGAATTCCTTGAGACGGTTCTTAATCATAGCCCTTACCTCATTTCTTTTTCTTGCCGAAAAAGCCGTGTTTGTCGTCATCCTCGGCGGCGTTCGCATCCTTCTTTTCCGAAAGCAGCTCACCGAGCTGTTTTACAAGCTCCTTTTGCTGCGAGTTGAGATTTTTCGGGACATTAAGTATAATCCTGACAAGCTGATCTCCTCTGCCCTTGGAGTTGAGGTAGGGAATGCCTCTGCCCTTGAGCTTGAACACATCTCCGGGCTGTGTGCCGGCGGGAAGCTCATATTCAACCGTGCCGTCAAGAGTGGGCACCTTCAGCTTATCTCCGAGAGCAGCCTGTGCATAGTTTACCGTAACCTCACACCAGACGTTATAGCCCTCTCGTTCAAATATCGGATGAGGTCTTACATTCACGCCTATGCGCAAATCACCGCTGCCTCCACCGTTGACTCCCTTGTTACCCTGACCGCGCACGGTTATGACCTGGCGGTCGTCTATTCCTGCCGGTATGTCAACATCAAGCTTTACGGTCTTTCTTATTCTGCCTGCGCCGCGGCACTTATGACACGGACTGGGTATTACCGTGCCTCTGCCGTTACACTTCGTGCAGGGCTTCGAGGTGGATATTGTGCCGAAGGGTGTGCGCTGCTGAAAATTGACCTGTCCTCTGCCGTTGCATTCCGGACAGGTTTGCGCCGAGGTTCCGCGCTGTGCGCCTGAGCCTGAGCACTCATCGCACACCTCTATTCTTGTTACATCCACGCTGCGCTTGCAGCCCTTTGCAGCCTCCTCAAAGGATATGGTAACAGAGGACTGCGCATCCGAGCCCCTTTGCGGAGCATTCGGATTTGCTCTGCCTCCGCCGAAGCCGCCCCCGAAAAACGAGCTGAAGATGTCGCCGAGGTCAAAATCCATACCTCCGCCGAAACCGCCACCGAAGCCGCCGCCCTGTCCCGCGCCGTAATTGGGGTCAACTCCGGCGTGACCGAAACGGTCGTAGCGCGCCTTTTTGTCGGCATCCGAAAGCACCTCGTATGCCTCGTTTGCCTCTTTGAATTTTGCCTCCGCGGTCTTATCGCCCGGATTGAGGTCCGGGTGATATTTTTTTGCCATACCGCGGTAGGCTTTCTTTATTTCATCCTCCGAGGCGTCCTTGCTTATGCCGAGCACCTCGTAATAATCTCTCTTATTATCTGCCATAATGACTCCTGTCCGGCAAGCACATGCAGCGCACTTACCGCAAGAACCGCCCGATTTGTGGAATTACGCAAATCGGGCATATTCTCGGTTATTTATTTGTTTTCGTCATCGTTGACGTCGGTATAGGGTGCCTCGTAGTAGCCATCCTCACCGGGTGCCCCCTGAGCGTCCGCGCCGGGCGCGCCCGCCTGTGCTCCCTGTGCCTCTGCGGCAGCCTTGTATATCTTTTCGGATATCTCATAGAACTTTGCGGTAAGCTCCTCCTGACGGGTCTTTATAAGGTTGATATCCTGACCCTTGAGAGCCTCCTTGAGGGCATCTATTTTTTCATTTATCGCAGTCTTCTCATCCTCTGCAATCTTGTCGCCGTTTTCGGAGATTATCTTCTCGCACTGGTAAACCATCTGGTCTGCGTTGTTGCGGGTTTCGGTCTCCTCCTTGAGGCGCTTATCCTCCTCGGCGAACTGCTCCGCCTCATGGACAGCCTTCTCTATATCGTCCTTGGACATGTTCGAGGAAGCGGTGATGGATATTGACTGCTCCTTGCTTGTGCCGAGGTCCTTTGCGGAAACATGAACTATACCGTTTGCATCGATATCAAAGGTGACTTCGATTTGAGGTGTACCCCTGCGCGCGGGCATGATTCCGTCAAGATGGAACATTCCGAGGGTTTTGTTATCCTTTGCAAATTCACGCTCGCCCTGAAGCACATGAACCTCAACAGAGGTCTGGTTGTCGGCAGCGGTGGAGAATATCTGGCTTTTCTTTGTGGGTATGGTGGTGTTTCTCTCGATTATCTTTGTGCATACGCCGCCGAGAGTTTCAATACCGAGTGACAGCGGGGTAACGTCGAGAAGCAGAAGACCCTTGACATCTCCGCCAAGAACGCCCGCCTGAAGTGCCGCACCGATTGCAACGCACTCATCGGGGTTGATACCCTTGAAGGGCTCCTTACCGAGGAATGCCTTAACAGCATCCTGAACTGCGGGGATTCTTGAAGAACCGCCGACCATGAGCACCTTGTCAACCTCGGAGGTCTTGAGCCCGGAATCCGACATTGCCTGACGGACAGGCCCCATTGTCGCTTCGACGAGGTCTGCGGTAAGCTCGTTGAATTTTGCTCTTGTAAGGGTGGTTTCGAGATGCTTGGGACCGTTGGCATCGGCAGTTATAAAGGGAAGGCTTATCGCGGAGCTTGTTACGCCGGAAAGCTCAATCTTCGCCTTTTCGGCAGCCTCCTTAAGACGCTGCATTGCCATCTTGTCGCCGCGAAGGTCGACACCCTGCTCCTTCTTGAACTCATCTGCAAGCCAGTTGATTACGCGCTGGTCAAAGTCGTCACCGCCGAGACGGTTGTTACCTGCGGTTGCAAGAACCTCCTGAACGCCGTCGCCCATCTCGATGATGGAGACATCGAAGGTGCCGCCGCCGAGGTCATAAACCATGATTTTCTGGTCGTTTTCCTTGTCTATGCCGTATGCGAGCGCAGCCGCTGTCGGCTCATTGATTATTCTCTTTACCTCAAGACCCGCTATTTTGCCGGCGTCCTTGGTTGCCTGACGCTGAGCATCTGTAAAGTATGCGGGAACGGTGATAACCGCCTCTGTGACCTTGTCGCCGAGGTAAGCCTCGGCATCCGCCTTGAGCTTGCCGAGTATCATTGCGGAAATCTCCTGAGGAGTGTACTTTTTCTCGTCAACCTTAACCTTGAAATCGCTGCCCATCTGGCGCTTTATCGAGGATACGGTGCGGTCGGGATTTGTTATTGCCTGACGCTTTGCAACCTGACCGACCATTCTCTCGCCGGTCTTACCGAATGCCACAACGGACGGAGTGGTTCTTGCGCCCTCCGCATTCGCTATAACAACGGGCTCGCCGCCTTCAATAACGGCGACACATGAGTTTGTAGTACCAAGATCGATACCTATAGTCTTTGACATAATAATTACCTCCGAAAATGATTTTTATATATTTATTTGTAGTGTACCCTGTTTAATTTGCAACCTGCACGGCTGCGCAACGAAGAATTCTGTCTCCCATACGGTAGCCCTTTGAGAACACGGCAGCAACGGAGTTCTCGGGCAAGCTCTCGTCTTCCGTATGCATCACGGCGTTGTGCATGAGCGGGTCAAACACATCCCCGACCTCGCCGAAGCTCTCCGCGCCGAGCTTTTCAAATATTGAAAGAAACTGGTTATAAGTCATCTCGACGCCCTTTTTATAGGTTTCAGCATCCGCCGAGGAATTGCTTGCGGCGCGCTCGAAATTGTCAAGCACCGGCAACAGCTCCTTGAGCACATCCGATTTTGCCGAAATGTAGCTTGCCTCCTTCTCCTTTGCGGAGCGCTTGCGGAAGTTATCGTATTCCGCCGCCATACGAAGCAGGCTTTCCTTTGATTCGGAAAGCTCCTTCTCAAGCCTTTCAAGCTCCGCCGATGCCTTTCCCTTTTCGCTCTTGGGTCTTTTATCCTTCCCGGCGTTTTCGTTCACATCAGCCTCGCTGACGATATTTTCGCCGTCCTTTTTCTTTGACATTCTCTTTTCTCCCTTCAGCTGTCAAGCGTATCGGAAAGCATGGAGCCGACAAGCTGTGACAAATATTTGATGCTCGGGACAATTTTTGCGTAATCCATTCTGGTAGGACCTATTATTCCGAGCGAACCGGAATCGTGACCTCCGATAAAATACCGCGACATTATTGTTGAGGAATTTTCAAGCTCTCTGAAAAGATTTTCCGTTCCGATTTTTATGTCCGTATCCCCGCGTCCGCGGGTTACAAGCTGTGCAAGCGAGTTGCTGTGATGTAAAAACTCCATAAGCTCAAATGCGTTTTCGTAGAACTCGCGGTAGTTGAGCAGATTTGATTGCCCGTCCAGCCTGATATCAAGCCTTGACGAGGCTTCGGCAAGCTCCGAAAGAGCCACAAGTAACGGCGTCATAAGCAATGCCTTTTCGCCTAAAGCAGCGGCAAGAGTCTGAATCATCGCGGTGCTTATGTCGTTGGCAGACCTGCCTATGAAGTGCTTGGATGCGATATTGTAAAACGACTCTATAACCTCAAGGGTCAACTCACAGTCAACTCTGCACACCCTGCTTTTCAGCGTTCCCGCCGAGGTAAGCATAACAATCATTGCGGTATGTGTGCCTATGGGCACAAGCTCTGCGCGTCTGATAACCGCCTGTGTATCAGACGGCGAGGTTGAAACCACCGCGCAATTTGTAAGCTGGGCAAGAATTCCGCCGGCGCGCTCAAGCACCTTATCCGGGTCGGCGGATGTAGGCTCAAGCCACGAAGCAATGCCTCTGCGCTCCTCCTCATTGAGCTCATAAACACCCATGAGATTATCGACATAATAGCGATATCCCTTTTGTGAGGGAATGCGCCCGGCGGAGGTGTGGGGCTGTTCAAGGTAACCCATCTCCGAGAGCTCCGCCATTTCGTTGCGTATTGTCGCTGAGGACACCGCCATATCGAGAGCCTCGCAAAGCGTCTTTGAACCCACCGGCTCGCCGGTTGTGATGTATTTTTCGACGATCATGGCAAGCAGCTTCTGCTTTCTCGGGGTAAGTATACTGTTTTCCATAGCCGTCCATCTCCTTATTGTTGTCTAAGCGCCCTGTTTAGCACTGTTAGCACTCTTATTGTTTGAGTGCTAACTACGCTTTATACTATACAACGGAAGGCAGATTTTGTCAACCCGCGAATTGTAAACACTTTGTGAATTACATTGTCTGCATTTTCCGCTTGACAAGAACATACATTTATAGTAGAATGCAAATATTCTCTTTGCGCTGCATTACATTTCATACGAAATGCGAGTTCAACAGTACAAACTGAGCAGGCGGCGGTCACACCCCGTGCGCCGGGCCGTAAAGGCAGCAGATAGTATCACTTCAGTCTGTGGGACAGTTTTTAACCGTTCCGCGGGCATTTTTTATACTCTGAAAGGGGAAGCGACAATGATATCCTTACTTGCCAAGCTGTTCATAAAAAACAACTACGACTGCAAAGACGCACGTGTGCGCAGACTTTACGGCATGCTTTGCGGTGCTGTCGGAATACTCTTTAACCTCCTGCTGTTCGCGGGAAAGTTTATTGCGGGAAAGCTGAGCTTCTCAATAGCAATAACAGCCGACGCTTTTAACAACCTCTCCGATGCCGGCTCATCGATAATCACCCTGGCGGGCTTCAAGCTCGCAGGTCAGAAGCCCGATACGCACCACCCCTTCGGTCACGGCAGAATAGAATACATATCGGGGCTGTTTGTTTCTCTCATAATTCTTGTTATGGGCTTTGAGCTGTTGAAGACCTCAATCGATAAAATATTGCATCCCGAGCCGGTAGAGTTCAGCCTTTTGACCGTTTTCATACTTGCGGCTTCAATTCTGGTAAAGGGATATATGTATATCTACAACCGTTCGATAAGCCACAAAATCTCCTCAGCCGCCATGGGCGCGACTGCGACCGACAGCATAAGCGACTGCTGCGCCACCTCCGCCGTACTCATATCCACTCTTGTTTCAAATTTCAGCGGCATAAACATAGACGGCTGGTGCGGACTTGCGGTTGCGGCATTCATACTTTATTCCGGGCTTAAATCCGCCAAGGAGACTATCAGCCCCCTGCTCGGCCAGCCTCCGGAAGCGGAATTTGTTGATGAAATAGAGCGCATCGTTCTCTCACATGAGGGCATCGTCGGAATTCACGACCTGATAGTTCACGATTACGGACCCGGCAGATGCATGATATCGCTTCACGCCGAGGTTCCCGCCGATGCGGACATCCTTGAGATGCACGATACAATAGATAACGCCGAGCAGCAGCTGCGCGAAAGGCTCGACTGTCAGGCAATAATTCACATGGACCCCATCTGCACCGATGATGAGGAAACCAACACCCTCAAGGCAAAAATATGCGAGCTGCTTGATATTCTGGAGCCGCGCTTCTCAATTCACGACTTCAGGCTGGTAAAGGGTCCTACGCATACAAACGTGATTTTCGATATTGTAGTTCCGTATGACGTTAAAATGTCGGACACACAGGTGCGCGAGACAGTAAAAAAGCTCGTCGGCACAATAGATAAATCCATAAACTGCGTGCTCGAAATCGACAGACTTTATGTTGAAAAATCAAAATAATCGCACAGCAAAAGAGCGAAGCCGTTCAAAATCGGCTCCGCTCTTTTTATTTCATGCTGAATTTTAATTGAATTTGCTTCCGAGGCTTGCTATCATTCCGAAAATCAATCCGAGGATGCGCACAATCGCATACAGGTCGAACATGCCCGCCGGGTCGATTTCCTCCTCATATGTGTCGGTCTTATTGATTGTGTACTCATCAACAAGCTCCTCGGTATCGCAGCGGCAGGTTCTGAGTGCAAGGCTGTCGTGTGAAAATTCAAGCGTCGTGTAGGTGTTTACCGGCTCCTCGAAGCGGTAGGCTATCCAAGCGGGCTTATCATATTCCATGGCATCATATTTATAGCACGCAGTTGAGCCGCTGACATAAACCGTACCCTCGGGATTTGTCACCGATTTTATGCCGTCAACATTTTGAAGCACACCCGCATAGCCCATCTGATGCGAGCGCCCGTATGTGTGGCTGTGACCGGTAAGCGCAAGGTCAATATCGTACTTCTCGAAAAGCGGCCCGTATATGTTCCTGAACAGGATTCTGCTCTCTGCGGAGTTTGCCGAGTCATTCGAGCCGTTAAGGTCGTGATGCATCATTGCAACGCGCCACTTGGCGTCCTTGTTCGCCTTTATTGCGTCCTCCGTAAAGTTGTTATGGTCCTCAACCGAGCCGCAGGTGCTGTCATACACAAGGAAGAGAACCTCACCGTATCTGAACCAGTTGTCGGCTCCTATTTCACTCGGAAACAGCGCCTCATCATAATTGTTCGGGCTGAAGGTGTAATATTTATACGAAAGCCCCTTCTTGTCATGGTTGCCTATTGCGGATGCCATGGGAAGGTTCCTCAGTGCAGGCGGGGCAAGCGTTCCTATCCATTCCACGGGATTGTTTCCGGACTCGGTGCTGTCGCCGGCATTGAGGATGAAGCTTATGTCATCATTGCTTTTCAATGCAGTGCTCAGAACGTTGTTGAAGCAGTAGCTGTCATTACGCATTTCTCCCGAGCCTCTGTCCGGGCTTATCTGAATATCCGTAACAAACAGCACCTTGAAGGTGTCCGCCGAAAGTGTTCTGTAAAGTGCAGGAGCGCTCCACGAGCCGTCATTACGTGTATAGGCATAATAATACTCGGTGTTTGCCTCAAGCCCTGCTGCAATCACTCTGTTTACACGCTGTGCTTCGTCCTCCGCTTGTGTTGCATAGGCATCATAGGTTATCGCGTCCGACATTGAAATGCCCTTACCGATTTTAAACTGCGAGGGCGCGGCAGACGCCGAGGTGTGCCAGCAAACATTCAGCTGTGTTTCATCCGAGCCGGGTGTGAGCGAAATCATAGTATTGTCAAGAGCCGAAAAATAAGTGTTCCATTCCTCGGCGTTCATTGACCCGTCCGGAAGCACAGCCGCAGATGAGCCGACGCCCATGCAGGACGCAAGCATTACTGCCGCAATTAACGCGGAAAGGATTTTGCGTGTGGTTTTCATAAGTTTCCCCTTTTCTTATATAAAATTGCCGCAATTTTCAACGATTATCTCCAGCGTGTCGGTATTTCGGAAAAGTCCGGATTCTCAGGGAACATACGCCCCTCGCTGTACCTGACCACTCCGAGCTCAATATAATCATTATATAAGTCCTCATTGGCGCCCTTCCATTTCGAGGGCAGCTGAGTGCGTGAAAATTCCGCCTTTTGGTTTGCGGATTTCCACAGCCTCCAGGACATCTCGCTGCGTTTCACATTTTCAAGCATCTCCGGAGTCTGTGCGAGAGCCTTCGCATTTTCCCACAGGTCGTCACAGTAGGCTATTTCATTATCCGTCATGCTCAGCATTCCCTCCGAGCAAAGGTGCTCATATATACCCATGTGATTGCCGTTTGTTCCGGTGTGCTCGCTCGTCATATCAATATACTCACGAATATACTGCCAGCCGTCGCCGTAATACGCCTTTAGGAACGCATTCATCTCGGCAAGATAATCCACATTCGGATTCCACAGCAATTTTGAAAGCAGATACGCCCTCAATTCTGCGAACTCCGCATCGCACTGAGAGGCGGTATAGTTGCCCTCCTCATATATTCCGACAACATTGTTCTTCACGAAAAAGCGCATGTTGTCCTGCATAACCTTAAAGTTTGAAAACGGTGCAAGATAGCAGGCATAGTTGGTTGTATAGTCCCACACATAAAGCCTGTTGCATATTTGCGACCAGCCCTCAAGGTCCTTGCAAAATTCAGCGTTCTTTTCGCAATCCTTGTTGCTCAGGGAATGTGCGAAGCAGCACTCTATGGAGCAGAGTCTGACTATGACGTTCTCTCTGGGCTTCACGGTCTTAGGGGGCTTACGCGTATACTGATATGCAAATGTATCAACCGCAATCTTAGGGAACTCATCCTTTATGGCGTCGGCTACGGCATTTATGAAGGTTATCATGGTTCCGGAATGCGAGCCTTCAGCCTCATCGATAGCAGCGCAATTTTCGCAGGTGCAATATTTCTGGTTGTCATGCTGAGTGAGAGAGACAATCTGCTTATTCGGGTCGGAGCGAAGCTGAGCCCTGACCTCCTCAATAATTATCTCCAGCACATCGGGATTTGTAAGGCAAAGCTGCTCCGGCACACGCTCGCCGTCACGCAGCGCGTAATATTCCGGATGACTGTCAAAATACTTCTCCGATGAAACGAAGTGTGTTGTAAGTGTATGGGCAAAGCTGCCGGAGTAGCCGACAGTGCCGCCGTTCTCCTCACTCAGATAGCGGTAAATGTTTGAATTGAGCTTGTTTGCCATGCTGTATTCGACATCCCTCGGACTTATCCAGTCCGTCTCCCTGTATTCGAGCGAGGGCAGCTGCACGGTGTTAAGCTCGGCGGGTATTTCCACCTTTGCACTCTCCGGTATTATTATAAGCTCGGAGGTATACCAATGGCAGTCGAGAACCTCTTCGAGGAAGGTATATACAGAATAAAGTGTTCCCCGCTTCTCGCCTCCGGCAATAACAAGCTTTTTGCCGAGAGTGAAGAAGTTGACACCCTCATCGCCTAAATATTCGCGGTCAACCGTGTACGCCGAGCCCTCACGTGAGGTTTTGCCTACAATTATTTCCTCTGCGCTCTCGGAAACGCTGTCGGAAACTATGGGAAGCTGCACACCGCTCATCTGCTTTAAATACTTCTGAAGCTTGAGCGCTGCCGTGTATTCCGGGTCCCCCTGAGACTTTGCGCAAACAATAACATAATCGCTTACGCCGTTTTCAATAAGAGTCATCATTTCCACCTGCTCCACCGGTTCTTCGGTTACGTCTTTCGGAACAAAAACATCCAGCGCCGGGTTCGCAATATTGCCCAGCGACGTAATAAGCGCGAGCAATGTGCCGATAAATTTCGTCATGAAAGCCGAAAGTGCCGAAAAAGACATTGATAAGCCCCCTCTGTATTTTATTTTCTATTTTCCGACCGTCCTCAAGACGGCCGTTTTTCATATACCGAGAAGCTCAAGCAGCTCACACGGGCGTTCAATCACGGCATCCGCACCCTTTTCCTCAAGCAGTGCGCGGTCCCGGAAGCCCCAGATTACCCCCACGCAGAAAAGCCCTGCGTTCTTTGCCGTTGCCACGTCCACCTCGGAATCTCCTACATACAGCGACTCCTCTTTCCTTGAGCCGAGCCTTGCAAGCGCTTCAAAAACGCTGTCGGGCGCCGGCTTGCGCCTGACGGTTTCGCTCTCGCCTATCGCGCAGACAAGAAGCTCTCCGAAGAATTCCCCGCACAGCTGCTTTACAGCCGCGTCAAATTTATTGGACACCACCGCCGTTTTTATGCCGCAATCGTTAAGCGTCTGCAACAGCTGTGTTACCCCGTCATACGGAGCGGTCAGAACCTTTGAGTTGAGGGCATAATGCTCCTTGAAGACCTCCAGCACGTCTGAATTTACGTCCTCCGGCGTCCCCTCCGGAACCGACAGCCGCACAAGGCGCTCCACGCCGTTTCCGACAAAGCGGCGGATTTCATCCGTACTCCTTTGAGGGAAGCCGTATTTACAAAGTGCGAAATTTACACTGTTTTTAAGGTCCTCAAGCGTATTTAAAAGTGTTCCGTCGAGGTCAAATATAACGGTATTATACATATACAGCAGCTTAGCCTTTCATATATCCTTTGGCTTATTATACACTGCCCGCAAAGTAAAATCAATGAAAAAGGCGTTCAATTACTAACAAATTGTTAAGAAAATCTTCAAAAGTTACAAAAGTCTTAAAGCATTCTTACATTACGGCAAAAGCCCTTTATTTTTCCGAAAGAGGTGTCATAATGTAGTCACAGGACAGGAAAAACGTCCTGCAGAGAACGAAACAATATAAAATATTCAATTTATACGGAGGTTATCATTATGAAATACAATCTTAAAAACGCCATCAACATCCTTGTGACGCTCGACTCAAATTATGTGGCACCCCTGCGCGTAATGCTTTCCTCTGCGGAGCATTCAAACCCCGGCACGCGCTTCAACGTGTTTGTAGCACATTCAAGTCTTACCGAGAAGGATTTTTCAAAAATCCGTTCAGCGGTGTCCCCAAACTTCACAATAATCCCCATAAGAGTGGACGGAGGTCTGCTCGACAAAGCGCCGGTGCTCAAGCGAATCTCAAAGGAGACTTATTATAGGCTCATAGCCTTTGAATATCTTCCCGAGGAGCTTGACAGAGTGCTCTACATCGACCCCGATACCGTTATCCTCAACAGGCTCGACAACTTCTACAACATAGATTTCCGTTCAAATCTTCTTGCGGGAGCTACGCACATCGGAGGCATTATCAGAAAATACAACATCCGCCGCCTCGGAATGCCGCAGAACAGCGAATATGTCAATGCCGGCATACTTATGATGAATCTGAAGGGGCTGCGCGAGAGCGTAACCGGAGATGAAATTTTCAGCTTCGTGCAAAGCCGCGGTAAAAAGCTGTATCTGGCGGACCAGGACGTAATAAACGCCATGTTTGCCGACCGTACACTGGTAATATCGCCGTGCATAATCAACCTCGATGAAAAAACCTACCACGCAAACAGAGACAAAATCGACCTTAACTGGATAAAGAAAAACACCCTCATCGTCCACTACAACGGCAAATACAAGCCGTGGAAGCCGGACTACAAGGGATATCTTCAAAGCTTTTACGTAAAGGCCGTAAGCAACATGGACAATGTAAGGCTGCTTCCCGGAACTCCGGTATGCGCCTGAGACGGAGGAAAGCGCAATGACTATAGTTGAAAAAAGAGCCAAAAGTCCAGCCGAAATTAAAAAAATCGCCGTAATAAGCGTATGTGCTCTCGCGGCGGCGGCATTCATATTTGTATATGCCCGATATGGCAGCGCACTCCTCGCATTCGTACGCGATGAGGCGGCATTCAAGGCATGGCTTGAGGGCTTCAAGGGCGGAGGCGCGGTTCTGTTTGTGATAATACGGGCAGTACAGACGGTGGTAAAAATCATACCGGCCGAGCCGCTTGAAATCGCAGCAGGCTATGTCTACGGAACCTGGTACGGACTGGCGCTTTGCATGCTCGGCACGGAAATAGGTTCGCTTATAATAATCGGCTTTACAAAGCTGTTCGGGATGAAAATGCTCGATTTGTTTGTGCCGAAAAACAAGCTTGAAAGCTTCTCCTACCTGCGCGACTCAAAAAAAGCCGGCCCGCTGCTGTTTCTTATATACTTAATACCGAGCACCCCTAAGGATTTCATAACCTATCTCGCCGGCTTTATAAATATGAAGATTACAACCTTCATGCTGATAACAGGAATTGCAAGAATCCCGTCGATAATAACCTCCACCTGGTGCGGCTCACAGCTCGGAGCACAGAACACGGCTGCGGCAATAGCGATTTTCGCAGCAACGGCCGTAATCGGACTTCTCGGCACACTGCTCTATAAAAAGTACAACGACAGACTCGTTAAAAGGTTCGCCTGATATAAGCGGCGCAATTTTTCAGGAATCTCTCACGGTCGAAGACGCTTCGGAATTCTCCGTTGACGGCTTCGACCTTTTTTTCGTCGAACGAAACCTCCTCGTCCTCCCCGTCAAACATGGGGTACATCCTCCCCGCGCAATCGGCCGCCTGCGCCTCTCCGACCGCCTCAAGCGCCGTTGAAGCCAACGAGGTCAGAGGTTCTCCGTTTTTTCGGTAAAATCCGCTCAGCTCCTCGGCGGTATCCTCCGCAAAATAGCCGAGAGTGTAAATATATTTCTCCCTTTCGGGCAGCGTGTTGAATTCCGCAGTCATATCCGATGATTTTTCCAATCTCATCTGTATATTCATGCACGCCCCGGAAAGCAGCTCGCTGTCCTCGGTTTCATTCACTTTTTTGATGTCAAGCTCCGCAAAGGTTTCCCTAAGATGCTTTTCGCGCTCAAGATATTTCAATTCCTTTTCCTTGATTTCACGCGCTTTTCTTCCGGATTCCGAGGCCTTCCTTAACAGCAGCAGCGCCCCCGCGACCACAAGCACGGCAAGCGCGACAATTATATATTTCTCCATTATTCAAGCACACCTTTCATCAATATACGGAGCATAAGGTTTATTTTTCCTGAAGCGCCTTGTAAATATCGCTCTTTTTTATCCGGGTAAGCCGCGCCGCTTCCTTTGCGGCATCGTTCAGGGACATCTCCCCCATGAGCGACTTCGCCGTATTGATTGCATCGTCAAGGGTGTATTCTTTTTCCGGGATATCCGCGGCGCCCTCAACGACAATTACAAATTCGCCCTTGGGCTTTTCACAGGTATATTTTTCAGCCGCCTCAGCCAGTGTGGTGCGCTCCACGGTCTCGTATATTTTTGTTATCTCCCTGACCAGCGCTATGCGTCTGTCGCCGAAATATTCAAGCATATCCCTGAGTGTGGACGGCAGCTTATGCGGAGCCTCGTAGAAAAGCATCGTCCGCTTTTCGTTGCTGACGCTTTTAAGATGCTCGATGCGGTTTGGCTTGTTCTGCGTAAGAAAGCCTTCAAAGGTGAAGCGTCCCGAAGGCATACCGGAAATAGCAAGCGCCGTTACGAACGCGGAGGGACCAGGCACCGCGCTTACGCCTATACCGTAAGCATGGCACATATCCACAAGCTCCTCCCCGGGGTCGGATATCGCAGGCATTCCGGCATCCGAGACCAACGCACAGCTTTCTCCCGCAAGCAGCCGCTCGATTATTACCGAGCCTTTTTCCCGGCGGTTATGCTCATAGTAGCTTATCATAGGCTTTTTTATGCCGAAGCGGTTGAGCAGCTTGAGTGTAACGCGGGTATCCTCCGCCGCTATAAAATCGCAATCCGTCAACGTTTGAACCGCCCTGGGTGACATGTCCGAAAGATTTCCTATCGGTGTACCGACTATATAAAGCACTCCGCTCATTTTTATGACCATTCCTTTCCGCCGAGCCGCAAACTTTGCGGCGGTATTCGGCAAACGAAGCCCTGCTTC